>CACWFY010000001.1 GCA_902760345.1 uncultured Bacteroidales bacterium
AGAGTCTTAGCAAACTCCTTCTGGCTGGCCTTCATAGCCTTCTTAGCCTCGTCGTATGCAGGATCAGCCTTGTCGATACCTACTGGCTTACCCTCTTCCTCAGGATAGAAACGAAGGTTCTCAAGCAGCAGAGCCTCACCCATCTTCAGAGCCTTAGCAGCGTCAGCGGCCTTAGCGCAGTCAGGAGCGAAAGCAACGGGAACACCCAGAGCCTTCTCTACAGCCTCGCGGATCTGACCGAGTGACTTCTTAGCATCTACCTTACCTTTGGGCTTACCCATGTGCGACATGATGATAGTAGCACCACCATCAGCCAGAATCTTCTTCAGGGTAGGCAGGGCACCACGGATACGGGTGTCGTCTGTGATCTTACCATTCTCATCGAGGGGTACGTTGAAGTCTACACGTACGATTGCCTTCTTCGTTGATAGTCATAATTGTTGTATTGTTAAATGATACTTCTTTCAAAACCGACTGCAAAGTTACAAATAATAATTGTAATCTGACAATTCTTTTTAAATAAAAAAGGTGTGGCGTTGCAATGATAATGGAGATTTTATACTTTTTTTGCGTACTATATTTAATAATGTAAGGCCGACTTTACAAAATCAACTTCAAACCTCCTGTTACCCAACATCCGGGCTGTGGCACGTTGCCGTAATCGACATACCGATGGGCCGTCAGATTGTTGCCCTCCATATAAATAGAATAGGTGTCGTTCGACCAAGCCAGACGGGCATCAAGGATGGAGTAGGGGTGATAGCTCTTTACCTCGCCGTCTGTGGTGGTATACTGTCCCATGCGGTCTTGCCAGCGATAGCCTAACGTCAGGTCGAGATGCTCCATCAGGCGCATCCTCAACTGTGCCGTCAGCTTGTGGCGCAGATACTCTAATGAGTATTGCGACTGCAGGTAGTCGGCTTCCTGCTTCTGTTGGTGCAGATGACAGTAGGCCAATTGAAAATTGAGAATTGAAAATTGAGAATTGAGAGTGACCTCTTCGCCCAGCGTGTTCACTTTCGTGAGGTTGACGCTCTGCCAGACGGGGTCGGCGTCTCGCGTGTCCATCACCCAGTCGATGGTGTTACGCTGATGATGGTGGAACACAGCGGCCTTGATGGTTACTGCGCGTGAGTCGTACTTGACGCCCCCTTCTACGGCCCGCAGCTCCTCGGGCTTCAGATATTTGTCGGCTTTGTGGCCCCCTACGCTATAGTACAGCTCTGTGAACGACGGCATACGCAGCGACGAGTTGTACGAGGCATACACCTTCCAGTGGTCGCTGATGCGGTAGCTGGCGTCAATGCCGGGATAGAGGGTGAACGGCATCTCGTTCCACGTGTTCTTGATGGCCACGAAACCTGCTGACAGCGTGAAGCGTCTGAGCAAGATGTTGTGCTCCAAATGGAAGCTGAGGTTCGAGCGGTTCAGCCCGTATTTGTAGTTGCCGTGAGGGCTGTTCAGCGGTTCGCCCAGGTTGCCGCTGACGATGTCCTCGTTGCGGAATTCGGCGCCCAGGGCCGTGCGACCTGCCGCCCAGTCGAAGTAGCTGTTCAGATTGATGCCAAACACGTCGGTACGGTGGTGGTTGAAGGGCACCTTCGACTCGTCGCCGCGAATCAGTTCAAACCTGTCGAACGAGCGATTCCAGTAGATAGCCGGACGGAAGTGCAACGCTCCTGCATTCACATCGCCCTGAAGGGCCGAAAACAGTTTTGTGGTCCGTTCGTACTGCTCGTCATACTTCGCGCTATAAAACGTATTTGAACCAAAACCTTTGGTGCTGATGCCTGCGTGCCAGTTCAAGCAAACTTGCTCGCTTTTATATGCGCCTTGATAGAATGCCTTACCTCCGTTGTAGTCTGCATTCAGCGCTCCAGACTTAGCACGACTATAGCCGTCGGAGCGTGTGAAGCTGGCGCTGAGGCTGTGGCTTCCGATTTGGCCACGTCCTGCTGTAGACAGATAGCCATACGAGCCGCTTTCTACTCTGACTTCAGCCTTCTGACTTCTGACATCTTTCGTTACAATATTGATTGCTCCGACAAGCGACGAAGTGCCATAGACACGGGCTGCGGGCCCTTCCAACACTTCTATGCGCACGATGTCCGAGAGGTCGCACGGCAAGTCGAAGGCGTTGTGCCCCGTCTGTGGGTCGCAGATGTTGATGCCATTCAGCAGGATGGCTATCTGCTCCTGCGTGCCACCACGGATGCTCACATCCGTCTGTGCGCCGATGGCTCCCCGTTGGCGCACGTCGACGCCCACCGCCATCTTCAGTAAGTCGTTAATACTTTGTACTGGCGCCGCCTGAACGTCCTCGCGGCTCAGTACAGTGACCATTCTCGCGGCTTGCCCAAGTGCAAGCGGTGCGCGTGAGCCCGTTATCTCGATGTCGTCGAGCGTCGCCTCCTTGTCTACCTTCTGGTGACTGTCGTCGCTTGCCTCTGCCGTACTGCTGAAGTCGTCGCTCGCAGCCGATGCCGACTGCAGCGTCGCTACGCTCAGCACGCCGATGGTGACGACGCGTCCCAAACAGGCAAACAGGGCATATCCCTTCCGCGTAAACTGGCGGAAGCGGAGGGCCTTGCGCTGATTGAAAAGTGGTTTATACATAAATGTTACCTTGAAAAAAACAGGTGCAAAGGTAATGATTCTTTCTGAATTGTGCAAGCAAAGTCACACGAAACTGCGAATAAATTTGACAAAACACCCGCTGAGAATCGCGCGAAATCCACCAAACGCTAACCCGAGGTCAAATTCGCGAAATATGAGGCGTTATACGCAATGTATTGACATATAGTTCATTACGAATTTTTATCCTTTTTGTCAGTCGAAGACGTTGTCCGTTTTGCCCACAAACATCATCTAAACCTCCTTAAAAACCACGATTTTCGCACCTCGAAAGTGCCGTTTTCGCATCACGAAGACGTAACTTTGAGGTCGTGAAGGTGGCACTTTGTCCTCATGAAAGTGGCACTTCGTGACCCTCGAAACGTAACTTCGTGACTTAACAACCGTAATCTCGCTTCCCATCTTCCTAGATGTCCTTAAAAACCAAGCACGATTTTCGGCACTTTTTTCTTACACTTTTAACCGTTGTTATGTTTTTTTTTCGTGCTGTATGCATTATTCTGAAGAATTATGAGTACCTTTGCCAACCAGAATAGTGACATCAACAGATATGAAGGTTATTGTATCGCAAGAGATTGAGCAGATATGCCCTGAATTCGTAGGGGCGTGTGTCGAGGCGGACGTTGTGAATACAGCGTACTCAGAGGCGTTGTGGCAGGAGATCAAGCTGCTATGCAACAAGTTGTGCCAGACGTTGACAACGGAGTCGCTGAAGGAGATGACGAGCATTGCTGCCACGAGGCGCGTGTACAAAGCCTGTGGCAAGGATCCGTCAAGATACCGTCCAGCCTCGGAGGCGCTGATTCGCAGGGCATTGCAGGGCAAGGAGCTCTATCAGCGCGATACGTTGGTGGACTTGGTAAATCTGGCTTCGATAGCCTTTGGCTACAGCATTGGTGGCTTTGACGCCGACAGGTTCGTTGGCGATACGCTGACCCTGGGCATCGGACGTGAGGGTGAGCCCTACGAGGGTATTGGCCGAGGTCTGATCAACATTCACGGGTTACCCGTCTATCGTGATGCAGAGGGTGGCGTGGGTACGCCCACCAGTGACCACGAGCGTACAAAGATGACGCTGGACACCCGCCATCTGGTGGTGCTGATCAATGGCTATGACGGCAATGAGCAGCGTGTCCGTGAGAATGCAGAATACATACAGGCGCTACTTCGCAGCTATGCTCAGAGCGATGGGGGAAGCTATTTTGTATATAAAGGTGAGAAGGTGAGAAAGTGAGAAGGTAAGTAATTAGAAATATTATAATGAGAAAAGTATTCGTAATAGTTGCAATGCTGACAGGCATGGTCAGCACGATGATGGCACAGGACTTGGACGCAAAGTATGCTACTGACCTGTTGCCTGTAGGAACAAAGGCTCCTGACTTGGTAGATGCCAAGGATTCCATTCATCATATAACGGACTTCCGTGGACGCTGTGTGGTGCTCGACTTCTGGGCAACATGGTGTGGCGACTGTCGTAAGGACTTGCCTGAGATGAAGAAGCTGTACATGCAGTATGATATGCAGGGCGTGGAGTTTATCGGCATATCGTTTGATACTGACTTTTCTGTGCTTCAAGACTTTATGGACAAGGAGAAGATGCCCTGGCGTGTGCTTAGCGAGCTGAAGAAGATGAAGGAGTCGAAGATGGCGAAGGACTACCACATCAAGTGGATACCTACCATGTATCTCCTCGATACTGAAGGCCGCGTCATCTTGGCAACAGTAGAGATTAACAAACTGAAGGCGAAGCTGGAAGAGCTGAAGAAAGCTAACCAACTGGTGGTTCCTGAGCTGGCAGGTCAAGACCACGCTCCGCAGTTCCCTGGCGGCATCCCTGTGCTGAGGGCGTTCCTGTCACACAACGTCAAATATCCTGTCGAGGCCGAGCACTATGGCGTTGAGGGACGTGTGGTGGTCAATTTCTTTGTGGAGACGGATGGTACGGTTTCAGGCGTGAAGGTGGCAAAGACCGAGTTTAAAGACCGCCTCTCCAGCAAGAAGTTTAGCAAGTACTCTGAGCAGGAGAAGTTTGCCATGCGCGAAGAGGGCGAGGACCAGCTGAAGGAAGAGGCCATGCGTGTAGTCAGCAAGATGCCTAACTGGCAACCCGCTAAGCGTCGTGGCCACAAGGTTCGTGTGAAGTACTCGCTGCCCGTCACGTTCAGACTGAAATAATATCGTTGCATAGAGGAATATGGAAAAAGATTCGGTATTGATATTGAGCGGTGGTGTAGACTCTGTCACCTTGTTATATGACGAGCAGGAGCGCATTGCGCTGGCCATCTCGTTCGACTACGGGTCGAAGCATAATGCACGGGAGATACCGTTTGCACAGTGGCATTGCCAGCAGTTAGGCATTAAACATATCACCATCCCGCTGGACTTCATGACGAAATACTTTGTCAGTTCCTTGTTGCAGGGTGGGGAAGAGATACCCGAAGGCCACTATGCCGACGAGAATATGAAGTCGACGGTGGTGCCTTTCCGCAATGGCATCATGCTGTCGATAGCTGTTGGTGTCGCTGAGTCGAACGGATTGAAATACGTGATGATGGCCAACCACGGGGGCGACCACACCATCTATCCCGACTGTCGCCCTGAGTTTGTGGAAGCCTTCGATCAGGCAGCAGCTGCCGGCACTTACGTCAATGTGCACCTGCGCTCGCCCTACACCAATATCACCAAGGCCGATATTGCCCGCAAGGGTAAGGCATTAGGCATTGACTACGCTAAGACGTGGTCGTGCTATAAAGGGGGAGAGCACCATTGCGGCAAATGTGGCACGTGCGTAGAACGCCGCGAAGCCTTTGCTGCCGCAGGTGTTGAGGATGCTACTAAGTATGATGTGTGATGTCTGAAGGCTGATGTTTTAGCCGAACAGCGCACGTAAAGCCTCTTCGACCTTACGGACGGGCACGAGTTCGATATTGAACTTCTTGCGGTCCAGTCCGCTAAGGTTGTATTTGGGAATGATGATATGCTGGAAGCCCAGCTTCTCGGCTTCTGAGATACGTTGCTCGATACGGGCCACGGGGCGTACCTCGCCAGAGAGGCCTACCTCGCCAGCCATACACCAGCCTTCCTCGATGGGTGTGTCGACATTCGACGAGAGCACAGCTGCTATCACGCTCAGGTCCATCGCCATATCCGTCACACGCAGACCTCCGGCAATATTTAGGAAGACGTCTTTCTGCATCAACTTAAAGCCTACGCGCTTTTCCAATACGGCCAACAGCATGTTCAGACGGCGCTGGTCGAAGCCTGTTGCCGAGCGTTGGGGCGTGCCGTATGCAGCGCTACTGACCAGTGCCTGCGTCTCTACCAGGAAGGGGCGCACACCCTCAATGGCACTTGAGATGGCTACTCCGCTGAGTCCGTCGTGATTGTCGGTAAGCAACAGCTCCGAGGGATTGCTCACCTGTCGCAGTCCTGTCTGCTGCATCTCGTAGATGCCCAACTCTGACGTCGAGCCAAAGCGGTTTTTGATACTGCGCAGAATGCGATACATGTAGTGTTGGTCACCCTCAAACTGGATGACGGCGTCGACGATATGCTCTAGAATCTTCGGTCCAGCCAACGTTCCCTCCTTAGTGATATGGCCAATCAGAATGACGGGCACTCCGCTGGTCTTGGCAAAACGTAGCAGGGCTGAGGCACATTCGCGCACTTGGGCAATGCTGCCCGCGCTACTTTCCACATCTTCGGTAGAGATAGTCTGTATGGAGTCGATGACCAGCACTTCAGGCTGGACGTCCTTAACGTGCTCGAAGATGGCTTCAAGGGAGTTCTCGCAAAGAATGAGGAAATGCTCGTTGTTGGCTGTTCGACCTCCAGCAAGTCGCTCGGCACGCATCTTCAGCTGGTGAGCACTCTCTTCACCGCTGACGTATAGCACACGCTTGTCGGTGAGTGTCATCATTGTTTGCAACGTAAGCGTCGACTTGCCGATACCTGGTTCACCACCCAGCAACACAATGCTGCCAGGTACCAATCCGCCTCCCAACACACGGTTCAACTCGTTGTCGTGCATGTCGATACGTGGATCGTCCTGGGCCGAGATGTCACGCAAGCGCAATACCTTGTTCTCTCTCAACTGACGACCAGCTGAAGCTGCGGCAGATGTTGCCACAATCTTCTTCCTGGTATCTGCCACCTTGATTTCCTTGAAGGTGTTCCACTGGCCACATGCTGGGCATTTGCCTATCCATTTGGGTGATTCCTGTCCGCATTCCGAGCAGACATACATCGTCTTGTCTTTTGCCATAACGATGCAAAGGTACGAAATAATTCATAATTCATAATGCATAATTCATAATAATTTCGTACTTTTGCATCGAATTATGAAACATCTGACAATAATCATAATCGGCTTGCTGCTGGTGGTAGCCTGTGGCCAGTCGTATGAAGAGACGAAACGTCTGACCCGCGAACAGCGCAGGGAGGCTATGCGAAAGGATTCTGCAGCCTTTAAGGTAGCTGTTCTGCCTACCCTCGACTGCCTACCCTTCTATGTTGCTGAACAGGAAGGTTGGCTGGATACGTTGAATGGTGGCGTGCGTCTGAAACACTATATGGCCCAGATGGATTGCGATACGGCCTTTTACCGAGGACGTGTAGAAGGCATGGTGACCGACCTGGTGCGTGCCAAGATGCTGGAGAAGCGCGGTATGAAGATACGCTATTGGGCTACTGGTACCTATTGGCAGCTGGTAACCAACCGCAACTCACGTGTGCGTCAGCTGAAACAATTGGACGACAAGATGGTGGCTATGACGCGCTTCTCGGCTACCGACCTGTTGACTGACCGTGTGGTTGACTCTGTGAAACTCGATGCCGACCATGTATTCAAAGTGCAGGTGAACGACCTGAACGTACGCATGCAGATGCTTTACAACAACGAGATTGACGCCCTCTGGTTACCTGAACCGCAGGCTACTGCCGCTCGTCAGCAGAAACATTCTGTAGTGGCAGATTCCCGTTCCATGGGTGTACAGTTGGGAGCCATTGCCTTCAACGACAAGGAAATGCGTCGTTCGGCACGTGCCCACCAGTTGAGCTTGTTACTGAAGGCGTACAACATGGCTTGTGACACGATTAACAAATATGGCTTGGGCCGCTATCGTGCGCTGATAGCCAAGCGCTGTCATGTTAAGAAGGAGGTTGTTGACTCCCTGTCGGCTTCTATACGCTATCAGCATGCCCGCGGACCTCGTCAGGAGGATGTCACTTCGGCTGAGAAATGGATGGGAGGGACGCGCTGATGGGAACTACTGATGTGGCTTTGGAGCGCGTATTCCGTCGATTGATATGGGGAAATGTCGGCCTGTGTATTGCCGAAATGGAGACTTATCTGGCGGCTTGGCCACATGCGCAGACCAAGGAAAAGCTGGAGACTCTCAAGCGTGAATATAATCTGATGGCCGGCTATTGGCAGCAAGGCGTGTCTGACCCGCACCTGAAGGAGCAGTACCAGCGTCTGTTGCAGCGTCTATATGTCTTGTGTGCTAATGTCTCCATCTATCGCCACATGACGGGTTCGTCCTTCCTGAACACCCTCTATACCAGTGTACGTACACCTGGCACATCGTGGTCGATTGAAGACCTGCGTAGTGAGATGGAGGGATTCGTCAGCGACGTGGCTATGCTTGAGTTGGAGGCCGATGGCCAGCGCAAGGAGAAAAGCCTGGCAGTTTATCGGCAGCATCAGCAGCAGATGAACCGGTTGTTTAACTATGTGCTGACCTCCCACATTTGGACGAAAGGCATTGCCGACCAGATGGAGGAGCTGTTGCTTACGCCGACGGTTGATACCGTTGATCAGCAATTGCTGGTGTCAGCCATCATGCTGTCGCTGATGAACCGTTTCGACATGTCAAAGTTCCGTCTGCTGGTTCATGTCTACCAGCATACTGCTGATAAGTATATACGTCAGCGTGCCCTTATTGGATGGGTGATGAGCATTGACGACGACTATCTGTCGGTCTATCCTGAACAGTACGACCTCATCAGTGACCTGTTGCGCGACCCTCAGGTGTGCAACGAACTGACGGAGCTGCAGATACAGATGGTCTATACGCTGAATGCCGAGAAAGATACGACCACCCTTCGTGATGAGATCTTGCCCGAACTGATGAAGAACAATCAGTTCAAAATGACTGAACGTGGAATCGAAGAGGTTGAGGAAGATCCCTTGGAAGAGGTGTTGCATCCCGAAGCCTCTGAACAGCGCATGGAACAGTTGGAACAGACGGTTCGCCGTATGCAGAATATGCATCAGCAGGGCGCCGATGTCTTCTTTTGGGAGTTCTCGCAGATGAAGCGGTTCCCGTTCTTCTATGACATTTCCAACTGGTTTGTACCTTTCTTTCGCCAGCATCCAGACATTGCTCAGTTCGTTACGCGATTGGAAGATCAGCAGATGTTGTGGAACATGCTGAAGAAGACACCGTTGTGCAACAGCGACAAGTACTCATTGGTTATTGCTTTCCAACAGGTGATCAGTCAACTGCCGGAAAATGTGCGGCAACTGATGAAGAACGGTGATGCTGCGCTGATGTTTGAAGCCGACGAAGAGCTGACGCAGTCACCAGCCTATATCCGTCGTAACTGCCTGATGGACATGTACCGCTTCTTCCGCCTATTCCCCAACCGTTCTGCGCTGTGCAACCCCTTCGACACGACTGTTCGCCGCGAGATGGGACAGTGTCTCTTTTTCGGTTCAAAGCTGTTCAGTGGCACCCCATTGGAGGAACGTAAGCGCGAGGTAGTGGCCATGCTGTTGAAGCACAAGTTGAAGAGGTCGGCCGATGCATTGCTGGAAACTTTTCCTGAGGCGATGCATGATGTGCAGTATTATCTGTGGAAGGAGGATTATATCAAGGTTTTAGAACTGGAGCCCGATAACGAGCGTGCCCTCGTAGAGTTTGCCCGTATAGCTTTCAGAAATGCTCATTACGAATTTGCTCAAAAACAATATGAACGACTGCTGTTGCTGCATCCTCATAAGACCAGCTATATGCTCAATCGCGCCGTTTGCCTGACGCGAATGGAAGAATATGAAGAGGCGCTGCATCTGCTCTATGAACTGAATTATAAACAGCCGGAAAATGTCTCGGTTAACCGTGTGTTGGCATGGACGCAGGTGTGTACCGATAAACTGGAACAGGCAGTCAGCCTCTATCGGCAGCTGACAGCCATGGAACAAGCTACTGCTGAGGACTACCTCAATCAGGGTTATTGTCTGTGGTTCCAGGGACGGCGGGCTGAAGCTGTAGTCAGTTTCCGTAAGTCGATGGAGTTGTCGAATACCAACAGCGACGATTTTTGGCTGGCAGAGCGTCAACTGTTACAGCAGAAGGGCATCAGCGATACCGATATCAAACTGATGACCGATTGGATTATTTCCGGCTAACTGTCAAAGAAATGGTTGCAACAAGTGGGCAAACCATCCGCGGAACTTCTGCCATCCTGTGCGGAATTCGTTCCACGATTGTTCTGTCAGCAAGAAACTCTTTTGCTTGTCGCGAGCAAACATCTCATCCAGTTCGCGGGTAGTGTTACGGTCAATTATGACGGCATTTTCTTCGAAGTCGCACTTCAGACTACGGGCATCCAGATTGGTGCTGCCCACGGTGCAATAGAGACCGTCGACCATCATAATCTTTGAATGGTGGAATCCTGGCTTGTAGAGCCATACCTTCGCACCGCGCTTCATCAGTTTGTGAGCTTGATATAAGGCGCAGTCGGGTGTCAACGGTATGTCGCTCTTGGACGATAGCATGATTTCTACCTTTACACCACGTCGTAGTGCTTGTGTCAGAGCCCTAGTGACAGAGGGTATCAGCGTAAAGTAGGGATTGATAATGTGTATGGAGTCCTTGGCCTGTCGGATGGCATTCAGATAGAATGTACGCATAATCTTTGGAGTGACTCCCGGCTCTCGGTTGATGATACCAATCATCTTATACCCTGATGTGGCTGTTGTGTCTGGCTTTAGACCCGAAAAGTTTGTCAGCGTCCCGCCATTATAGTATTTCATGCCGCTGACATTCTCGCCAGTCGTGCGATTCCATATACGCATAAAAATGCGCTGTAGTTCGTTGACGGCATCACCCTCTATCCGACAGTGCATGTCGCGCCACTCACCAACCTGCTCTGTTCCTTTGATATAGTAGTCGGCTACATTCATGCCACCCGTATAGGCAATGCGTCCGTCGATAACAACTATCTTGCGGTGGTCACGGCCGTAGATGTGGTTCACCCAAGGGAAGCGGATAGGGGAGTACTCGACAATGTCGATGCTGTCTTCACGCAGTGCCTTTAGGTGGCGCTTCTTCAGCGGCTGGTTGTTAGAGTCGTTGCCGAAGCCATCGAACATAGCCCGCACCTCAACACCTTCGCGGCGCTTCTCACGCAGGATGTCAAAGAGGAGGGAGGCAATACTGTCGTTGCGAAAGTTGAAATACTCCAGATGTATGCTGCTCCGAGCCTGTCGGATAGCACGGAACATGTCGTCAAACTTCTCCTGTCCCGACATCAGCAGCGTCACGCGGTTGTTGTCTGTGAATCGGATACCGTTTTCTTGTAAGGTCTGTACTATCAGTGAGTCGCTACTCTGGGCACTCACTGATAGGCAGATGATAGTAAAAAAGGTTAGAATAGAGGTCCGAAACATGATTATTTTTTGTTTTTCAGACGATATTCCAGAGGTGTCATACCGTATTTCTCCTTGAAGATATTGCTAAAGTTCTCAGCCGTCATAAATCCGATGTTGATAGCCAACTCGCTCATATTGATATTCGTGGTGACAAGTAGCGTACAAGCATGTTTCAGTCGAATCTCGCGTACCACTTCTGCAGGTGTCTTGGTAGTGATGTTGCGTATCTTGTGAAAGAACGGTACACGTCCCATACCCATGGCTGCTGCCATCTCGTCCAGACTGATTTGTCCGCGGCTCATATTCTGCAGTACAAACTGCTCAACATTACGCATCAGTTGCTGGTCCATGAGATTGCTCATAGAGTAGTCGCCAATCGTCGAGTCATTATAGTACTTTGCCAGGATGTTGGGCTTTTCTTCCTTTTCTGCCGACTCTTCGGTCTCTGGCGTTTCTTGTACGTCAGGTTGTTCCGTGTCATCTTCACGCTTCAGATGGTCATAGTCTTCAAACGACATAGTGGCCGTCGTCATGCTGGCATTCTGTCCTTCCAGCATTCGGGTTTCCTTACCCTCAATAACGTTTTGTACAATCTCTATCGGTGCCAGACCCAATACCTTGTTGAAACGCATGACGGCTTCGTAGACGTTGAACGGCTTGGCCAGATAGTCATCGGCAGCCAATGTGATGTTCTGGTCTTCCATATCGCTCTCACTTAGCACACCATCGGTCATCAGCACAAACTTGGTCTTGCTGCGACGTGGGTCTGTTTTGAACTTGTTGCAAAGCTCACTGCCCGTCATTCCCTTGTCCAGATTCTGCTTGCAGACCACAATATCGGCATTTAGCGTCTCAATATCGGGCAGGGCGTCCGTGATATTGTCGTATACATGGAAATTGTAGACCTCGCACAGGTGTGCATTCATGAAGTGCAGGAATTCGCGGTTATCGTCGATGAATACCACGCTGAATTTCTTGGTCTGTCCTTCAAGTTTCAGCGGTTTAATGTCATTTGTCTGTCCGTTGTTCATTGCTACAGTCAATACGACTTCACCATGATCGTTGAGTTCCATACGATCTTTCGCTGTAGACTCTGCCTTTTTCTCTGGATTCTCCAGTGTGGTCTGCATCTCCGAGATACGCGTGATGACCTGTAGCAACTGGAAGTGTAGCGAGTTGAGCTGTTCGCGTCCTTCTAGTGTCTGTTCCCTCATCGACATATCGCCGATGATAGTCGTCATGCGAGCCATTGGTTGGCGTAACTCGTCGCTGGCCAACTTGATTTCCTCGCGCTGTCGTTTCAATTCTTCTATCACGGTGCTCTTTTTCCGCCATACCGCTTTATACTTATTGATACCGAAGCGCCAGATTACCACTATGATGATGATGACGATCAGGTAGAATGTCAACATCCACCATGATAGCCACCACGGGCGGTCTATAACAATTTCCAGTGTACGTTCCTGGTTGCTGACAGCACCATCGGCGCTGACTGCCTTTACGTGAAGGGTATATTTGCCACTGCCTATATCCTTGAAACGTACGCCATGCAGCAGGGCATCACCATTGCGCCAGTCGTTGTCCAGTCCTTCCATCCAGTACATGAACTGCAAGCGTTCTCCTTGGTTGTAGTTGCCTGCGGCAAACTTGATGGTAATATTGTTCTGGGCGTTCAGCAGTTCTATCTTGCTACTTTCGTTCAGTGCCTGTGGCAGAATGATATTGCCGTCGTATTCCACACCTGTCATCACCTCTTCTTCGCCGATAAACAGCTGTGTCAGCATGACGCGCGGCAGGGTGGCCTGATCGTCTTTATTGTTTTTCTTTACCCAGTTGACGCCAAATAGTCCGCCAAACAGCACGTCACCGTTTTTGTCGGCCATGATGGCACCCATGTTGAACTCGTTGCTTTGCAGTCCGTCGCTGATGTTGTAGTTATATAGTCCGTAGTTGAAGGTGCCGTCTTCATGGTTTCGCTGTACTACCACGCGGCTGATGCCATTGCTGGTAGTAATCCAAATGCTGTGGTTCTTGTCTTCCACGATACCGCAGATGGAGTTGTTGCACAGACCTTCTTTCTCTGTCAGGTAGCTCAACTCGTCGTTAACCATGTCGAGAATGTTGATACCTTCACGCGTACCAATCCATAGCAGACCGCGAGAGTCTTCATAAACCTGTGTGATGAAGTTGTTGGTAAACGTCTTCATATTAGTTGAATTGCCTCGCAGCACTGTTTTCTCACGGGTCGACAGGTTCAGTACGATGAGTCCTTCGGCAGTACCTATCAACAGGGTGTTGTTGCTACCGTTACACAGCGACGTGATGTTGTTGGTACTCAACATACCATTCTCGCGTGTGTATGATGAGAACGTGTTCATCTTTGGATTGTAGACCTGTAGTCCGCCGTTCGTGGCTATCCATAGGTTACCCAATATGTCGCTCCTGAGCGCATTGATGTGGTCGTCAATCACCGTTCTCATACTGTCGCGGGCAGCAGAATAGAAGGTGCTGGTGCCGTTTTTGATGCGTGTCAGTCCGTTCTGCTTGGAGCCCACCCACAAACTTCCGTCAGGAGTATAGGTCATGGCTGTTACCTTCAGACTGGCCAGTGGACCGTCATATCCGATAACGCCCTTGTCGCCTGTTCCGTACCAGATTTTTCCTTCGTTGTCTTGAGCCATGGCGGTAACGTCGCCATTAAGGAGTGACTCAAATTTGTAGATATTGTCGCCGTAATAGGCTAGTCCCGACTTCTCTGTTCCTACCCACAACAAGTCTGTGTCGTCAACATAAACGCTTTGGATACCGATGATATCCTGCTGCACTTGCTCGTTGTTGCTGTTACGAGGTTGCACAAACTCCATCTCGTGGTTGTTGACGTTTGTGCGTACCAGTCCGTTACGATCAGTACCTATCCAGATGTTTCCCTTGCGGTCTCCTGCCATACCGTTGACGCTACGGTCGGTGCTGATACCTGTCATTCCCAGTTGGTCTCCGATGGTGGTGTTCCACTGGTTTGTGTTTTTATTATAGTGCATCAGCGTGCCCTGACCATACAGCCAGATGTTGTCCATCTGATCGGCAAACGCCTTCAGCGTGTTCGATTTTCGCAAGCGCTGCTGGGCAATAAAGTCGGTTTGCCAAACGGTATGTTGCTGGTGCATGATGTCGCAACACACCAGTCGCCCGTCGTTATAGACGATGATGGCACCATCGCGACACTCGCTGATGGAACAGATGGTGCCTTGCGGTACACCATGAGCATCGTCGGTATATCCGAATTCATAGAGTAGTTGCTGTTGCATGTTGTAGGCCACCACACCTTTGTTGGGTATTGCGGCCCAGAAATTTTTGTGACTATCTATATATACGACGTTCGGACTTCCCTCAATACCCATTCTTCCGAAGACCTGTTTCATGTCGCGCTCGAAGTTTTCTGACTGGGGGTGATAGATGCAGTATCCTGCTGCCGTTTCTATCCAAAGGGTACCTTCCAGCGTCTCCTGAATGCTGATGATGTAGCTGTCAGGCAGCGACGAGCCGTCCTGTGAGTTACACTGGAAGTTGCGGAAGGTGTAGCCGTCGAAGCGGTAGAGCCCTGCAGGTGTTCCTAACCAAACATAACCTCTGGAGTCTTTCATTACACAGTTAATCTGGCTGATGGTCAGTCCGTTGCGTGCGTCAAGTGTCTTGAACAGATACACACCGGCCACTGTCAGGGGCAGGAGTAGTAGGATGACCGCCAATATTCTTTTCATTATCTTCATAACGCTTATACCTTATTATAATACGCACGCGTAGCGGTCGACAATGCCGATGAGTCGGTTGTCCTTGTCGGCTACCAGTACGTTGTGTATCTTGTGTTTGTTCATCAGTTTCTGTATCTCCGAGATCTTTGTCTGTGGCCCTACCGTCTTCGGCTGACGGGTCATAATGTCGGCCACGGTACGGTTAAAGAACTCTGCCTGCCACTTTTCCATGGCTCGTCGGATATCACCATCGGTGATGAGTCCGGCAATATGACCGTCTTCGATGGCCACACCCAGTCCTAGTTTGCCCTTGCTGACCAGAATGATGGCTTCGCCAAGATGCATCTCTGCTGTCAGGATGGGCAGATCGTTGGTCTGCATCACGTCTTGGGCGGTGGTCAGCAGGCGTTTGCCTAGTTCGCCGCCCGGATGGAACTGTGCGAAGTCCTGCGGACGGAAATGGCGTTGCTCCATCAGTGCTACAGCCAGTGCATCACCCATGGCCAGTGCAGCTGTCGTACTGCTGGTAGGTGCCAGGTTCAGCGGACAAGCTTCCTTGCTGACGCTGACGTTGAGGTGATACGTCGAATATTTTGCCAGTAGCGACTGTGGGTTACCACTCATGCCGATGATGGGTATTTCCATGTGTAGCACCATTGGGATAAAGCGCAACAGTTCATCGGTCTGTCCGGAGTTCGAGATGGCTATCACTACATCTCCGCGTGCCATGACGCCAAGATCGCCGTGGTAGACATCCAGGGGATTGATAAAAAACGACGGCGTACCCGTTGAGGCCAGTGTTGCTGCTATCTTCGCACCGATATGACCACTTTTGCCTACACCGGTAACGATGACTTTACCTGGGCAGTCCAATATCAGTTGTACGGCCTGGTCGAAGTTCTCGTCCATCTTGGGTATCAGGTCAAGCACTGCCTGTGCCTCGTCCCTTAGACATTGTATCGCGTAGTCTCTTATTGTCATTTCTTTTTTCTTTTTCTTATGGGGCCTATATGGCTTATGGGCCTTATAGGCCTTATAGGAGGTTTGCTATCACACACTCCAGCTTGTCCAGTTCCAGCATGTTAGCTGCGTCGCTGAGGCCTTCGTCGGGGTGGGGATGTACCTCAAAGAACCAGCCTGTCGCTCCGAAGGCCTTGGCAGCCATAGCCATCTGTGGCACGAAACGGCGGTCTCCCCCCGTTTTGCCGTCAGCACCGCCTGGGCGTTGTACACTATGCGTACAGTCCATGATCACTGTAGGTGTGATCTCCAGCATATCAGGAATATTGCGGAAGTCCACCACCAGATTGTTATAGCCCATCATGTTGCCACGTTCTGTCAGCCATACCTCCTTAGCACCCGCGTCGCGTACCTTTTCTACAGGGTAGCGCATGTCGCGGCCACTCAGAAACTGCGCTTTTTTGATGTTTACCGTACGTCCTGTCTTGGCGGCGGCCAGCAGCAGGTCGGTCTGTCGGCATAGGAAGGCGGGAATTTGCAGCACGTCGCACACCTGTCCGGCGGGTTCAGCCTGCCATGTCTCGTGGATGTCGGTAAGTACCTTCAAGCCGTATTTTGCTTTTACGTCACTCAGCATCAGCAGTCCGTGGTCAATGCCAGGTCCGCGAAACGAGCGTAGCGAGGTGCGGTTGGCCTTGTCGAACGAAGCCTTGAATATAATGTCTGTCCCCAGCTTACTGTTAATCGCCACCAGTTTTGCTGCCACGGTGTCTAACAACTCCGCTGATTCTATTACGCAGGGACCTGCTATCAAAGTCGTTTTCATGTTATGCACATTAATACATTATTCCTTGCAAAGTTAAGCATTTTCCTAAAAAAAACCATCTTTTTTATCATTTATTTGCTTAAAATGCAAAAAAGTTTGAAAAATATTTGGAAGATATTATTTTTTTTTTATATCTTTGCAGCGTGAAAACAAAATTTAAGTTAAGATTAACAAATATTGATTATACTAGTATTCACTAATTTATTTGAATTATGAAAAAGATTTTCATGGCTCTTGCAGCCCTCGCAGTATTCACAACTGCTAATGCACAGACACAGGAAAAGTGGTATGGTTCTAAGGAAGGCGGTTTTGCTATCACTTTCAACGCTAACCCCGTTCTGAACTATGTTGGTAACATGTTCAACGGTACCCAGAATAACAGTGTAGCTGAGTTCAATGGTGTTGACGGTTTCAATGGTGGTGTTTCTATCACCGGTAAGTACTTCCTGAAGGACAACCTCGCTCTGGACCTCGGTGTTTCTGTTAACGACAATTACAACGTTACCAACAGCTACGCTGATGCTCAGGATGTTGAGAAGGTGACTTCTTATGGTCGTCAGGCTACTACTGCTTTCTTTGTAAAGGGAGGTGCTGAGTATCGTCTGTTCCCCGGCAAGCGTCTGCAGCCTATCTTCGGTGCAGCTGTGTTCTATCAGCACACTAACGCTTGGAACTTCACTAAGGTGACTGATGGTGACAACAAGGACAAGACTATTTATAACAACACTATTAGCGCTGCCGGTGGTGCCACCAATGCTGTTGGTTTGATCTTCAATGTTGGTGTTGAGTATTTCATCATTCCTCAGATTTCTCTGGGTGCAAACATCGACCTCGGTGTTGCAAGACGCTGGGTTAAGGCTACTCAGGAGAACGAGCTGACTCCCGACGACAAGAGCGTTAACTATGCTCGCGTTTCAAGCAAGAACCTGAACTTCGCTACTCAGAAGTTTGGTGCTAACGTAACTCTGAACTTCTACTTCTAAACAACGCGCTTTAGAAGCGAGAAATAAACTTAATAGGTGTGTCTTTCGGCACACCTATTTTTGTGTAATAAAGTGTGGTTTTCGCGTTTTAAGCCGACGCTTGCTTCCATTTTAGTACTTTTTGACAAAAATAGTCACGAAATTGTTTGGCATTATTCAAAAATTTTTCTTATATTTGCAACGTCAACTCAAGGATATTAAGTTAAGATTTATAAATATTACCATTTTTATTGTTAAACTAAACCCAAATTATTATGAAAAAGTTGTTTATGATTGCTGCCCTCATGGTAGCTACGTTAAGCGCAAATGCACAGAATGAACAGGGCGTGATTACACTGCAGCCTAAGGTTGGTATGAACCTCTCAACAATTACCGGTGATGGTGATCAGAAGATGAAGTTTGGTCTTGTAGCAGGTGCTGAGGCTGAGTATGGCATTTCTGAGAACTTTGGTATTGATTTTGGCGTTCTGTATTCTATGGAAGGTTGCCGCTTCAAGGCCGATGGTGCGGATAAGTCTCTGTTCTGGAATCTTGACTACATCAACATCCCCATTCTGGCTCAGTTCTATCCAACTAAGGGCCTAGCTCTCAAAGCTGGTGTTCAGCCTGGTTTCAACGTACGTCACAAGGCTTCTTACGATGGTAACAGCGCAAACATGGATGGTGTTAACAGCTTCAACTTCTCTATTCCTGTAGGTCTGTCTTATGAGATTTCCAGCTTCGTTATCGACGCTCGTTACAACATCGGTATTACCAAGATTTTCAAGGATGCTGATCAGGGCCGTAACAGCACCATCTCTCTTACTGTTGGTTACAAGTTCGCTCTCTAAACATTTATCAAATAAAAAAAGGCGCTTCCAAAAACGGAAGCGCTTTTTTTTATTCCAGTGGTTGTTGTGTCGAGCGGCGCCTGATCCAGTTGAGCCCGTTTTCGATGAATGAGAAGGCTACATAGGTGAAGAGGCCGATGATGATGCCATCGGTAATGCTGCCTGTGGCAGGCATTAGCAGGATGGTCAGGAAAGCCGGAATGGTCTCTACGGGTTTTGAGAGCTCTATGCGACGCACAGACCCGAAGAGGTAGAATCCTGCCATGACCATGATAGGTGCAGTAGCTGCTGATGGAATCGCCAGGAAGAGTGGCGCCATGAAGAGGCTGAGGATGAAACACAACGCAATGACAAGGGCTGTGAGTCCTGTGCGTCCTCCTTCTGCTACCCCTGTGGCACTCTCTACGTAGGTAGTCACCGTGCTGCATCCCAGACAGGCACCTGTCATGGTAGCAATGGCATCCGAAAGCATAATGCTTCTCATGTGTGGAATACGTCCATTCTTACGTATATGTCCGGCGTTTGCCATTAGTCCTACGACAGACCCCAGTGTGTCGAAGATGTCGAAGAACAGCATGGTGAGCACGCAGACCCATAAGTCGGGCGTCAGCAGTTCTTCCCATGAAAACTGGCAGAAGAGTGGGGCAGGCGACGTTGGCAAGCTGAATAGGCTGTCAGGTATTTGGGTCACACCTGCAGGTATTCCAGCTATGGTGACGATGATAATGCTCAGCAGCAGTCCGCCACGAATGCGCATAACGGTGAAGGCTCCTCCGAGCAATAGTCCAAGCAGGAAAAGCAGGGAGTTGGGATTGACCAGTGTATGGATGTGGTTGAAGATGGTGCCTTCAGCCAACAATCCGCTGTTCTTGAATCCGATGGTCGCAATAAAGAATCCGATACCTGCTGCAATGGCATATTTTAGTGATGCAGGCATCATGTCAAAGATCAGCTGTCGCAGGTTGCTCATACATAGCAGTACGAAGAGCAGACCCTCTATGAATACAGCGGTGAGTGCAAACTGCCAGCTGTATCCCAGTGAGATACATACCGTTTCTACGAAAAACAGGTTGAGTGCCAATCCTGGTGCCTGTCCGAAGGGACGCTTTGCCAGAAAGGCCATCAACAGTGTGCCGATGATAGCCGACAGCGTGGTGGCCGTCACCAGCGAGTCCATCGGATAGCCTTTTTCCGCAAGTGGTGCAAACATCACCGGCATGAGTGCCAGGATGTACGACATGCTGGTAAAGGTGGTCAGTCCTGCCAGTATTTCTGTTCTCAGGCTATGTTGGATGGTGGAGAATCCTACGAGTGATAGTATCTTCGCTTTCATAATTATGAATTATGCATGATGAATTGGTACGACAAGGTCGAACTTTGAGCCTCCGGTATAGTTGGTGTCAAGTATCAATGAACCACCGAGGCGTTCGGCTATCATGCGTGCAATGGTCAGGCCAAGGCCGATACCTTGCGAGAAATTGTCAAGCTTTGAGAAACGTTCGAAGATAAACTCCTTTTTGTCTTCGGGAATGCCGGGGCCTGTGTCGATTACTGAGAAGTGAAGCTGTTCGTCGTTCATGCCCAGACGTAGGGTGATGCTGCCCTCAGTAGTGAATTTAGCGGCATTGTCGAGGAGCTTGTTAAGGACAACATGAATCATGCGAGGATAGGTGTTCACTATCTGGTCCTCAGGAATGGTGCACTCGCTGTTCAACTTGACGCCTTTGGCAGCTGTCTGGCTGATGGAATCCATCGCTTGTGCTATGATAGTGATACCCAGTGAGGGCTCGGCTGGTGGCAGTTCGCTGTTACTCTCCAACTCGGAGATGAAGATAAGGTCGTCGAGAATCTTTGTCAGCAGACGTGAGTTCTCCTCAATGCGCTGGCAACAGTCTATACGCTCCGCTTCAGAAATCTCTACGCCAGTCGTGGTCAGCAGTTGTGTAAACCCGTTGATAGCGTTGAGGGGTGTGCGTATCTCGTGGGTCATGCTCTGTATGAACGACGTCTTAGCTTTTGATGCCGCCTCCGCCCTGTCTCGCTCGATGGCCAGCTGCTTGTTTTGCGCCACCACGACGTTGCGCTCTCGCTGTAGTTGCTGGTTTTTTAGCTCCAGTCTGCGAGTCCATCGGCCATTGACTGCCAGGAATGCCAGTAGTGCCACGATACCCAATATCATGGCCACACCGCCCGTCGTGAAGCGTGAGCGTTGCAGCAGTAGCTCGTTTTGCGTCTTCAGTTCGTTGAGGTCGCTGGTCGTATCGCCCCTTGCCTGGCCATATTGGCTGGTCGTCGTTATGGTGAGGATGAGTGCTGTCATCAGCATGATTCTCACTAGGCGCTGTCCAGTCTTTCTTATCAGTTCTCTCATATCTATGGTTATGGTTAATTCTTAACTCCTAATTCTTAATATGCACATCCTGCTGAGGAAACGGAATCTCGATACCGTTCTTGTTTAGCGTGTCGTAGATGGCCGACAGCGTCTGACTGATGATGATGCTGCGCATCAGTGGCTCTACCCAGATGAAAAGTCTGAAGTTGACGCTCGAGTCGCCCAGTTCGTAGACACGTGCTGTGATGGTTTTCTCAGGGTCTATACCCTCTAGGTGCAGGTCGTTGATGGTGTTCTCTACCAGTTCCTTCACCTGTGCGAGGTTCGAGCCATAGGCCACGCCGAAGGGAATGATCTGCAACACGAACTCGTGGTTGCGCGTCAGATTCTTGTAGTTCTTGGTGAACAGCTGCGAGTTCTGGAATGTGATAACTTCACCGGTCAGTGCCTCCACCACTGTTGAGGTATAGCTGATACTGACCACCTTTCCCGTAGTGTCGTCGACCTGTATGAGGTCGCCTACCTTGATACGTCCCGTCATCAGCGTGATACCGTAGTAGATATTCTCGATGATGTCTTTCGAAGCGAAACCGATACCTGTCGACAAGCCTCCCGTGACTACCAGTAGCCACTCCATCGACACACCGAGGATAGTCATGGTAATCAGGAACCATGTTCCCCAGATGACAACCTGCAGTACGTTTCTGCCCATCACTTCACGGCTGGCAGCAGTTTCAGGATCTTTAATCTCGAAGTGCATGCGCATCAGTTTCAGGATGGTGCGGTTGACGTAGGCGAAGAAGAACCACAGGCTGATCACCATTGCCAGGCTGATGATGCTCAGCTTCATGTTTTTCATGTCTATGAAGTAGGTCTTGAAGATGCGCCAGCAGAGGTCGCTGAGGTTAAATACGTCTGCCGCCCAGTAGATGCTGATCATCAGCGAGGCTACGCCCAATATCGGCAGTAGCACCTGGTAGCACAGATAGTAGAACCATGTCTGTGTGACGGGCCTCTCCGCCAGACGGTGCTTCACGCTATATAGTTTCATGTACTGGCTCACGCAGGTGATGGTCAGTATGCATGTCAGCTGCATTACCCACCATATCAGTATCTGTACGGCCATCAGTGTGTATCCTGTCCACGAGCATACCACGCTGGTTAGGAATACCATCAGCGAGATATAGGTGTAGAACATGTCCGACCTCGGCACGTTTTTGTTGTGTCGTCTGATGACGTTCCACTGCCATAGTGCACAGATTAGCAGGATAGGTGGAAAGAGTATGTTGACCAACTCGTTAGGGATAAGTATAATGCGGAATCCGATGACCAGGAATCCTACTGTCAGCAGAGGGGTATAGATGCGGAAAGCGCTCTTGATCTGGTCACCCCTGACGCGTAGTAGCAGCGAGATGAGTATGACGCCTAATAGCCACGCATATTCCACCAGCAGGTTTGCCGCCATGATAAAGAAGTTCTGGTCGGTGATGGCCAGTGTGATACCCAGTATCAGTGCGAAGGTAATGGTCGTAGTGGCCAGTGTGATGCAGGTGCGCTTCTTTATAAACTCGTCGGTGCGCAGTCGCTTAGGCACGAGGTATCGTATCAGCGCAAAGTTCATCAGCGACGCAAGGATGGCGTAGAAGATGGTCGAGAACAGCAGGCCGAATATCCAGCGGCTGTCCCATTGCGAACTGTCGTTGGGTTGGTATTTTTTCTTGACAGTACGCTGCATGGTCCGCCAGTAGCGTCCCCATTCCTTGATGATGGTCAAATAAGAGTCGCCGCCATTGCGGAAGATGTTTGTCTGTATGTCGTTATACCGCTTGTGGGCATAGTCGTTCAGTCGTGCCAGTCGTTGCTCCGTGAAGTCGTAGTAGCGTATGTAGTCCTTCAGCGTCGCGCGGTTTTCGTCCAGCGAGTTGCGTATGTTGGTTGCGAGCGTCATACAGACGTTGCGGTCTATCTTTGCACGGTCGTCCAGCAAGGTTACAGGCATGGCTTTCAGCGACCCTATCAGCGAGTCGTAGCGTGCTATCTCGCTTTCTGCCTTTTCCAGGAACTGGTTGAATGGCAACTGCTGTCGCTGGAATTCGCGATACTGCTCGGTGGCCTCGTGGCAGGCATAGGTCAGGTCGAAAACGTAGTCCAGATTCTGTGAGTATAGCATCAGCGAGTTCTGGTTCGAGTGCTGCATGGTTTCCATCAGCCGTTGTCTCACACGCTCGCTCTGCTTTTTGTTCATCTCTATCTGTTGCGACAGTTCACGGTGATGGTGCGTCAGCTCGCTACGCAGTATTTCCAGTGTCTGCTGCAGGTCTTTTTCCTTCAGCACAGCATTGGCTGTCAGCGTGGTAAGCATTACCATCAGTATGGTCAGTAAGCGTTTCATTGTCATTCTGTGTATGTTTTGCGTGCAAAGTTACAAAATAATTCCTAATTCTTCATTCTAAATTCCTAATTTATTTGTATCTTTGCAGTGTTAAACCTTTAAAGATATGATGATACTCATTGCAGATAGCGGAAGCACTAAGACTGATTGGACCCTTCTCCACTCGTCCGTACGTCAGGGTGGCAACGTTGTTGTCGCCACGTTTCACACCCAGGGCATCACCCCTGTTCACCAGACAGCAGGTGATATTCGCCAGATTCTCACTGTCGAGCTGTTGCCGCAGCTTTCCACGTTCCCGCGTTCCAAGCTTATCGAACTGGGACTGCTCGAGAGTCCATTGCTGCAAGGCATGAGCGTGTTCTTCTATGGTAGTGGCTGTACGCCCGACCAGGTGCCGATGATGTCGCAGCTCATTGCCGAAGTGCTGTCGGCGAAGACCGTCGAGGTACATAGCGACCTGACGGCAGCGGCCCGTGCGCTGTGTCAGCACGAGGCAGGCATTGCCTGTATCCTCGGCACGGGTGCTAATAGTTGTCTGTACGACGGCACGCAGATAGTACAAAACACGCCGCCGCTGGGTTATATCCTTGGCGACGAGGGCAGTGGTGCCGTGTTGGGCCGTTCGTTCCTCAATGCCATCTTCAAGGATCCTGCTTTGGCCGATGTTCGCGACGAGTTCCTGAAGGCTAACAAGATGCAGATGAAGGATGTCATTCAGCGTGTCTACCGCCAACCGATGGCAAACCGCTGGCTGGCCTCGTTGTCACCGTTCATCCACGACCATCTGTCACATCCCGCCATCCGCACGTTGGTGGTCGACAACTTCCGCCTCTTCTTGCGTCGCAACGTGGTGCCCTACCACCGTCCCGACCTGCCCGTCGGCTGTGTGGGTTCTGTAGCCAGTATCTACCAGCCACAACTCGAGGAGGCCGCCTTGGCCGAAGGTTTTACCATTGGCCGCATCTTGCAGAGCCCTATGGAGGGTCTCCTGCAGTATCATGAGGCGTGAATAGCCCTGAAACTTGAATCTTGAAACCAATGAAAAAGCTCCTGCTACTCATAGCCGTGGCACTGACGGTGCTGGCAGCCTGCCATCAGCCCGCTGCTGATGCTGGCTTCGTGCGTGTCGAGAACGGACATTTTGTACGCAATGGTATACCTTATTACTATGTGGGCACCAACTTCTGGTATGGCGCTATTCTCGGCTCTGAGGGGCAGGGAGGCGACCGCCAGCGCCTCTGCCGCGAACTTGACGAGATGAAGCGCATGGGTATTGACAACCTGCGCATTCTTGTTGGTGCTGATGGTCCGCGTGGTGTGAAGACCAAGGTCGAGCCCACGCTGCAGGTGGAGCCTGGCGTCTATAACGATACCCTCTTGGCAGGTCTCGACTATCTGCTTCAGGAGATGGGCAAGCGCCAGATGTTGGCCGTGCTCTACCTGAATAACTCATGGGAGTGGAGTGGGGGGTATGGCTTCTACCTCGAGCATGCTGGCTTGGGCCCTCAGCCGCGTCCCGACGACGTAGGCTATCCTGCCTTCATGGAGGCTATGGCGAAGTATGCTACCAACGACCGGGCCCACCAGCTGTTCTACGACCATGTGCGTTTCGTTCTCTCGCGTACAAACCGCTATACCGGCATCAAATATACTGACGATCCAGCCATCATGTCGTGGCAGATAGGCAACGAGCCGCGAGCTTTTTCTCGCGAGGCCTTGCCCGCTTTTGAGAAGTGGTTGGCTGAGGCTTCTGCCCTCATTCGTTCGCTTGATAAGAATCATCTAATTTCCATTGGCAGCGAGGGTGCCTGGGGCTGCGAGGGCGACTACGACTGCTATGAGCGCATTTGTAGCGACCCCAACGTTGACTATTGCAATGTCCATCTGTGGCCCTACAATTGGGGATGGGCCAAACCCGACTCGCTGGTTGAGCATTTGCAGCGTTCGTGCGAGAATACCAAGGAATATATAGACCGCCACTTGGCTATCTGTGACAAGCTGAACAAGCCGTTGGTGATGGAGGAGTTTGGCTATCCGCGCGATGGCTTCCGCTTCTCGCTGGATACGCCTACCAAAGGGCGCGACGGCTACTACCGCTACGTCTTCTCGCTGGTGGCCGACAATGCCCTGCAGGGAGGCCATTTCGCCGGTTGTAATTTCTGGGGGTGGGGCGGCTTCGCTGTTCCTCGTCACGAGCAGTGGCAGGTCGGTGACCCCTATACTGGTGATCCTGCCCAGGAAGCCCAGGGTCTCAACAGTGTCTTCGTTACCGACACTTCCACCCTTGCTGTTGTTCGTCAGCAGGTCGAGCGTCTGCGCCCCTTAGCGCCTTGAGCTCCCACTGCTTCTCTCTTTATTCCTCCTCTTCGTCGAAGTCATAGCAGCGTGAGCCGAAGCCCTCGCTATCTGTTATTTGGTCCTCTTTGTTAGTGCTCATCGTGCCTGTCAGCGAGCCCGCCATCAGACGTACGCTGTATAGTCGTATCATTCCTATTGCTGGAGTCACATATCCTTTTTTCATCGTCGTTCCCTTTTTCATTCCACCATTACTTTCTTACCGTTCACGATGTAGAGCCCTTTGACAGGCTTAACGACACGACGACCCTGCAGGTCGTAGATTTCACTATTCAGTATTCGTTTTTCACTATTCACTAGCGAAGCATCCATCCCTGTGCTTTCTTCTTCGAAGACCAGGCTCAGTTCGCGTGCACCAGCGGGAAATGCCGACTTGGCAATCTTCAGATAAGCCTTATTAGCAGGAATAGCCACGGTGGCTGGGTCAAAGGTGCCAAATGTAAATGTATCTTTCTTCAGTCCGAAGTAGTAATAGTCATTATCGGCGCTAAACGTCGTACCTGCTGTATTTACCAGGAAAGCATTTCCGCCCTCAACTTCTGCTCCTGAATTGGCAATCGTTATCTCATAATTCCCGTTGTTTGCTCCTTTCAGCAGCAATCCCGTGTTAGCAGGGACAGCCTGGCTGATGGGCTTGAAAGTCACAGTCTTTCCATCCACGACAGCCCTGTAAGCCGTCAACCCATCAGGCAGCGTCGACAGGTCCAGTGCCTCTGTGCAGGCGAATGTAGCATAGCCCGCAGTCCCCATGGCTACAGGAACTGTAACAGTGGTGCAGTATGCTTCATTCTTATATGCTGTGACAACAATCTTAGTGGCTCGAGTCGGATTTGCTCCAGAATAGGCTTTAACAGAGTTCATCTCCGACGTAAATGTAATTGTTGATACCAGATTCGTATTGTCATTACTGACACTTGCTCCTGTAGAGACAGACCCAATATTATAATAAGTAGAATAGTTTTTTGTATAGTTTACCACAATTGAGGACAAGAAAAAACCTGTAGGAACTGTAATTTCAAAGTAATGAGGAGTAGTACCACTTCCTGTTACAATAAACACATAAGGGGTAAATGAAGATAGCAGTCCATCTTCTAAGAATAATACCATACCCGTGTTATTCTCTGTCCATCTCTGATTTTCACCATCTTTTGTCAAATTCGACACATCGGCAGCTTTAAACGTAGCATTGAGTTCTGTGCGCTTTGCATACACCGCATAGAACGACATATCCGCATCATCCATATTTGCTGAAGTAACCATTGATGGTTTATCATCGGTCGTGCCCACGATAGCAGTTGTTGCCCAACCGATAAAGCTTTTACCACCCACTGAGCTTGGATTATTAGGGAAAATAACTGATGCGCCCTCGGTCACTGCTGCCTCGTTATACAATTCGCCATTCACATAGAACGTAGCCTTATGGGATGTCCCACCGCCTCCTGATGCCGTATAAGTCACTGTCACTTCAGTCAAACGAGCTTGTTCGAACATTCTCTGACTCCACGATGTGGTAGACAATCCCGTATAAGAAGCCTTCAGTCCACCTGTATTGCTATCTGCAAAAGAAAAGCTGAGCGCAGTGATAGTACTCGAAGACGATATAGTTATCGTACTTCCGTTATAACAACGTATGTCCGTGGTGCCATAGCCGTCATTACAGGCAAAGGTCACACCATTCTTGGTGACCGACATCGCACCACCATACCCAGAACTTCCCTGACCAATAAAATCCGAGGGTGTAAAGGTTACAGTATCTGCCCATGCGCTTCCACCTATTGCCAAGGAACAGAGCATTATAAGTAGTTTAAAGATATATTTATGCATTTTGCGTTGTATATGATATTTGTTTTTTTTCTTAATGCAAAGATAGTAAGAAATTTTGAAAGCGCAAAGAAAAAGAAATAGAAAATTGAATATACAGATGACAATTGTCAGAAGGGGGGTGATATTATACGCCTAAATAAATATGTTAAAAAAAACTTCTAAGAATTTAAAATAGTAAATTTGCATTCGATTATGAATATACAAGCACAATGGCAATGGCAAGAGGAAGGGACGGCCTGGAAGGGCGTCGGCATCTATCATATCACGCTGACGATTCCGTCGCGGCGGGTCGTGTGCTGATAGTCAGTCGCTGGCCGTACGACGAAAGGAAGCGCCATATCAGCCGTTCTGAATGTGTTGCACCAAACGGCATGGCTGAGGAAATCTGCAAACACCTTAATGATACAGGAACATGATGAAAACAAAGTGGCGAAATCTTACATTTCCTACACTTGAAGTTGAGTATCAGCTGGTTACGTATAAATTTCCTACACTAAAAGTGTCACTTTTCCTACACTGGGCCATTTTCCGACCTGTCGTTAAACTACATATCGACCCGACTACTGCTGCGTGGTAACCCGAGTACCAAGCTGTGGAACAGTAAGTACCACGCTTTGGTACTGACCGTACCAAAATACCGCACAAAATCTGGTACAATATTAAGAGGATAGTCCTTTTATGTATATGATCTTCTCGTCGTTTGGGGGCTCAGTGCAGGAAAACCTACACTGATCAGTGTAGGTTTTCAGACTGTAACTTACTGATTATCAATATCAAGTGTAGGAAATGCAGGATTTCATAGCTATTGAGTTAGTAGGAAGAATAAAAGGAGTCAGAGCATCAGGCTCTAACTCCTTTTATGATAATCGAAACCTAACGGCCGTTACAGCGATGCAGCGGCAATCCACTCGTAGATGCACGAGGCCACGCCGAAGAGGGCGATGCCACAGGTGCAGACAGCGAGGGCAATCTTGGTGCACTGGTCGCTCTGGAACGTAGGCAGGGGCGTGTCCGTCTTGGTGATGTACATGGCCTTGACGATGAGGAGGTAGTAGTAGAGTGACACTACCGTATTGACCAAGGCAATGAAGACGACGAAATAAGCCATAGGCTCACCGTTCTGAACACCAGCCATGAACACGAAGAACTTCGAGAACATGCCGGCAAACGGGGGGATACCAGCCAGCGAGAACAGAGCCAGCGTCATGAGGAACGAGAGCTTGGGGTTGGTCTGATAGAAACCGTTGTAGGCTGACATTTCAGTGCGCCCACCGTTATTATGCTCGACGACGTTGATGACCGTGAAGACAGCCATGTTGGCAACGATGTAGACGAGTACATAGTAGGTCAGGGCAGCCACGCTGAGCTGAGAATTGCCCACAACGGCCAGCATGATGTAACCGGCCTGCGAGATGGAGCTGAAGGCCATGAAGCGCTTGAGCTCGCTCTGACGGATGGCAAAGAGGTTTGCCACGGTAATGGAGAGCACGATGACGATGTAGAGCATGTACTCCCAATACATAATCATGGGTGCGAAGACCTTCATCAGAATGATGCACAGCGTGAGGGCTGCAGCACCCTTGGAGATGACGCTGAGATAACCAGTAACGGGTGTGGGGGCACCCTGGTAGGTGTCGGCCGTCCAGAAGTGGAAAGGTACCAGTGAAATCTTAAAGCCGAGGCCGCTGAAGAAGAACACCAGACCGAGGATGGTGAGGGGCTCTGCCGTAATATTTGCGGCAACATCGTCGAAGTAGAGAGTACCTGTGGCAGCATAGATGAACGAGATGCCAAAGAGCATGACGCCGCTGGAGAACGTTGCCACGAGGATGTACTTGGCGGCACCCTCGGCAGAGTTGCGACGCTGGCGGTCGAAGGCCACCAGACAGGCCAGGGGCACAGAAGCCATCTCGAGGCCTAGGAAGAACATGAGGAAGTTGCCGCTGGACATCATCACAAACATACCCAGGAGGGTAGAGATGATGAGCATGTAGAACTCGCCACGCAGCTTCTCAGCACTCTGCTTCAGCCAGGGCTCGGCCATGATGAGCACGATAGCGGTGCCAAAGGCGAGGATGGCTTTCATGACGTTGACAGCCTGGGAAGCTACATAGAGGCCGCCAAAGGCCTCGGAGGGTCCTGACAGCAGTATGATGCGGAAGGGCATGACGGCCATGAGGCCAATGGCGACTCCTCCCAAGACGCTGCCATTCTTTCCGCTACAGCGGCCAGAGAAGCAGAAGTCCATGAAGAAGACCACTAACAGGATGAGCACGAGGTTATACTCGGGCACCATATTTAAGAATTGACTGTAATTCATTTCTTTTGTCCTCCTATCTTTACATTACACCAATAGACTTTAAGATCGTGCCTGCAGCGGGCGAGATCATGTCGCTGAAGAAGAACGGCATGCAGCCGAGGCCTGCCACACAGAAGATGAGGCAGATGACGGCGACGCGCTCGTCCCACGTAGCATCAGTGAGCTCAAGGAAGTGCTTGTTCTCCACCTCACCATACAGAATCTTACCAACCACACGCAGGATGTAGACGGCCGTCACTACAATCGACGTACAGGCGATGATAGTAGCCACCATGCGGAACGACGTGTTGGGGTCGCCACTCATTGGGTGAGCACCAAACGAACCTACGAAGATGGTCATCTCGGCAATGAATCCAGAGAAGCCAGGCAAGCCGAGGTTGGCCAAACCAGCGATAACATAACCTACGGCGAGGAATGGCATAATCTTCATCAATCCGGCCAGCTCGCGGATGTCACGGGTGTGGGTACGACCGTAGATCATACCGATGAGGGCGAAGAAGAGGGCTGTCATCAGTCCGTGAGAGAGCATCTGCAGTACAGCACCTGTAACGGCCGTCTGGCTCATCATCAAGAGGGCGAAGAGCACGAGTCCGCAGTGAGACACCGACGAGTAGGCATTGATATACTTCAGGTCGGTCTGTACACAAGCAGACAGAGCACCGTAAACGACTGAGATAGTCGTGAGGATGAGGAATATCCACGACAGATCCTGAGCAGCCTCAGGCAACAGGTACATGGCTACGCGGAAGCAACCATAGCCTCCGAGCTTCATCAGCACACCGGCATGGAGCATGGACACGGCGGTAGGCGCCGAAGCGTGACCGTCAGGTGACCATGTGTGGAATGGGAACAGAGCGCCCAGCACACCGAATCCGCTGAAGATGAATGGGAAGAAGATATTCTGGATATGACCAGGAATACAATGATTAGCTGCGATAGTGGTGAGCTCGAATGTGTAAGAGCCACTGTAGAGGCCGTTGAAGAAGTAGATACCCAGCAGACCGAGAATCAGCAGGGCTGAGCCTCCCATCAGCATCAGCGTCAGCTTCATGGCCGAGTACTCCTTGCGACCGCTACCCCATACACCAATCAGAAGGTACATCGGGATAAGAGCCACCTCGTAGAACATGAACATCGTGAACAGGTCGGTAGAGATGAAGAAGCCAAACACACCCGTTGAAAGCAGGGTGAACCAAAGGAAGTACTCCTTGGTGAGTGGCTTGAGCTGCCAAGAGGCAAATGTACCGGTGAACACGATGATGCTAGACAGCAGCAGCATGACAACAGAGATGCCGTCGACACCCACGCTGTACGCAATATTCAGCGGCTTGAACCAGGGCACACTATAGGTAAGCAGCATCTCAGCGGTGTTGCCAGCTGAACGCTCCTGGACAAAATAGATGGTCAACCATATAGAGAGGGCCAGCAGACATGAAGCTCCCGTTACCATCACGCCACGCACCTGATTGAGGTTCTTAGCCAGCCAAAGGCCAAGGAGCATCAGGGCGGGGATTAAAACAAATAAACTTAATATAGTCATAATTTTCTTTTCTTATGGGGCTTATAGGGCCTATAGGGCTAATAGGATTAACGTTAATGCTACTGAACCCGTGAGGAACCATACGGCATACTGGCGGACGTCGCCACTCTGCCAGCTACGGATAGACTCACCGGCCTCGTTGGCACCCCACGCCATGAAGTTGAATGTGCCGTCGACGATGTGGCGGTCGAACCAGGCGATAGGCGTAGAGACGCAGCGGAAGATGATACGGTGGGTAACATATTGCCAAATCTCGTCCTGATAGAAACGCTTGTAAGCGGCGCGGTGCAACTTGGGGAACGTCTTATACAGGCGGTCGGCGATGGGCTGACTCTCACCTTTATAAATATAGGTGGCCAGGCAGATGCTCAGAATGGCAATCACCGTAGAGGTAGCAGCAATCTGCGTGTTGAAGTGGATTGTATAGTCGGTACCAGCAGCTGATACGAACGAACCGAATGAACCACCCCAATCGAGGAAGCCTGCCAGAGTAGAGTAGATACCCACGCCCATAGTGATGATGCAAAGCACAATCAGAGGAATAGTCATCGTCAGAGGAGCTTCGTGTGGTGTGTGGTGCTCGTGAGCCTCTTTGTTCTCAGTACCCCAGAAGATACCGTAGTACAGGCGGAACATATAGAAAGCGGTCATAGCGGCAATACCCGTCATAATCCAACCCACCACAGGACTGTACTCCATGCAGGCGGTGATAATCTCATCCTTTGAGCTGAAGCCCGAGAAGAAGGGAATACCGGCAATGGCAAGACAGCTGATGAGGAAGGTGATGTGAGTGATAGGCATATACTTACGCAGACCACCCATCAGCGCCATCTCGTTACTGTGAACAGCGTGGATGATACAACCGGCACCCAGGAATAGGCAAGCCTTGAACATAGCGTGGGTAAACAGGTGGAACATACCGGCCATGTAACCCAGCTGTGTATGGTTGTCGAGGATAGCCTCGTGGCCAGGCAGCGAAACGCCGAGGGCCACCATCATAAAGGCAATCTGAGAGATGGTCGAGAAGGCGAGCACACGCTTGATATCGCTTTGGGCACAAGCCACAGCAGCGGCATAGAAAGCGGTGATGACACCCACCCAGACGACAATCGACATGGCCTCAGGGGCATACTGAATCCAGAGGGGGAACATACGTGCAATTTGGAACACACCGGCTACCACCATCGTAGCAGCGTGAATCAGAGCAGATACAGGTGTTGGACCCTCCATGGCATCGGGCAGCCAGATGTGCAAGGGGAACATAGCACTCTTACCGGCACCACCAATGAACATCAGCACGAGTGCCGTAGGCAGGATAAAGCCCCCAGCAGCAACGGCCTTGGCCATATTGCCCTCGATGAACGGTGTGGTACCTTGGCCCATCACGATGTCGCCAGCAAATGAGAAGCTGAACGAATCGGTGAAGTAACCGAAGGTCAGGATACCGACGAGGAAGAACATATCGGCAAAGCGGGTGACGATGAATGCCTTCTTAGAAGCAGCAATGGCGGGCTTCAAAGGATAATAGAAGCCGATAAGCAGGTAGCTGGAGACACCCACCAACTCCCAGAACATGTACATCTGGAAGATGTTGGTAGCCAGTACCAAGCCCAGCATAGACATCGTGAACAGCGAGAGGAATGCGTAATAGCGCTGGAAACCCTTCTCGCCGTGCATATAGCCGAAAGAGTAGATATGTACCATCAACGACACCGTAGAGATGACGATGAGCATCATTACCGAGATGGGGTCCAAGAGGATACCCATGTCGAAGTGTAGATTGCCCAGGGGCAGCCATGTGAAGTTGAAGGGCACGATGGTCTGAAATACACCCTCTGCAGTACGGTCAGCCGTGAAATAGGTGAAGGCTGTCCAATACGACAGGATGGTGACCAACGACAGCGAGCAAGTGCCGATGAGTCCGGCAGTCTTGTGCTGCATCTTCATGCCAGCCAGTCCTAACACGATGAAGGACAGCAGCGGCAGAAGGAGAATCAAAAATGATAATTCGTAGATCATAGCGTTTTATCCTTTCATGTTAGTAATACTGTCAACGCTGTCGCTCTTGAACTGGCGATAGACATTGATGATGATAGCAATGGCCACCGCACTTTCAGCAGCAGCGACACCGATTACAAAGAGCGTCATAAACATACCCTCCATACCGTTAGGGTACAGCAGGCGGTTGATGGCGGCAAAATTGATATCCACGGCATTGAGCACCAGCTCGACAGAGATGAGCATGGCAATCAGGTTGCGACGGGTCACAAAGCCATAGACGCCGATGAAGAACAGAATGGCACTAAGTGCGAAATAACATTCAACGGGTATCATGCCTTATCCTCCTTTCTTGCTACAACAAGGCCTCCGATGATACATGCCAGCAGGAATACTGAGATGAACTCGAAAGGCAATACATACTGATACTTCTCTGAACCAACGAGGGCCATACCGATTTCCTTCATCGGCACCTCTACGCCGGTAATCTCCTGCGTGTAGAAGCCGGTCTTCAGCAGAATGAGACTGACGACGACCAGTCCGGCAAAGGCTGCCAGACCGCCGGCAATCATCTTGCTGGACTTCACACGCTCCTCCAGACCCTGAAGGGTACGCTTGCTAACCAACTGGATGGCGAACACATAGATCATCGTAACGCCACCGGCATATACGGAAATCTGAGCGGCGCCCAGGAAGGTGTAATCGAGCAGGAAATAGATGCCTGCCACACCAAAGAGCACAAACAACATGAATGTTGCGGCCCGCATAATCTTCGTCGTGGTGACACACATCAGCGCAGAGCCGATGATAAACACCGCGAGAATGACAAACATAATTGTATTACCCATAATGCGTTACTTCGTTTTAGTGTTAAACTTACCGACTTCCCACGCGGCACCACCTTCCAGGAGGTTGGGCAGCGAGCCACCCTTATAGACTTCCTTGTCTAAGTGTAGCACCAGACGAGAACGGTCGAACACGGCGTTCTCGAAATCGTTGGTAAACTCGATGGCGTCAAAGTTGCAGGCATTAGTACAGAGCTGGCAGAACATGCAGTCGCCCAGGTCGTACAGATAGTCGTCGAGCACCTTCTTTTTCTTACCGGTCTCAGGATCTTCGGCCATGTGGCTCACAATCTTGATGGTTCCGTTGGGGCAAGACTTTTCACACAGTGTGCAAGCCGTACACTTGTAGCTGCCATCTTCGTTGCGCTTGAACACCAAGCGGCCACGATGGCGTGCGGCTACGTGAAGTGTGGTCTTACGGTTTTCGGGATACTGCTCCGTTGACTTGTTGGTGAAGAAGTCCTTGAAGTATTCCTTCCAGGAGGTCTTCATGCCTACAGCCAGCGTCTTCAAGCCGTGCCCGATTTCTCCGAAATATGTTTTGTTATTTTCCATTGCTATACCTTATTTAATATATAGGCCGAGGGCCACAACAACAGTCATAATCACGAGGTTGAGGAGAGCCAGCGGCATCAGGTACTTCCACTCCAGCTTCAGAATCTGGTCAATACGCAAACGGGGGAACGTCCACTTAATCCACATCAGGATCCATACCAGGAAGAAGGCCTTACCCATGAACCAGACGATACCGGGAATGTAGTTCATCACAGCGTCGAAAGCCTCGATACCAATGTTGACAGGAGCCCAACCACCGAGGAATACGGTAGCGGCAATACCTGCAATGATAAAGAGGTTCAGGAACTCTGCGAGGTAGAAGAAGCCGAAGCCCATACCTGAATACTCAGTATGATGACCAGCGGTCAGCTCACTCTCGGCCTCAGCCATATCGAACGGGCCACGGTTAGCCTCAGCGTTACCTGCAATGAGGAACACGAAGAAGGCGATAATGGCAGGGATATGACCCTGGAAGATGAGCCACTTCCACGGACCGGTCTGTGCCTCGACGATACCTGACATCTGCATCGTACCCGTCAGGATGACTGCAGTAATCAGACAGAGGCAGAGCGACATCTCGTAAGAAATCATCTGTACAGCACCACGCATGGCAGACACCACTGAGTACTTGTTGTTAGAGCCCCAACCGGCGAGGAAGATACCTACCACACCAATCGAAGAGATGGCTGTAAGCAGGAATACACCGACGTTGAAGTCGAGGATGGTAGCACCATTGTTCCAAGGCAGGAACGAGAAGGCACCCACAGAGCCGATAATCACCAGAAGAGGAGCAACGAGATAGAGCAGCTTGTCAGCACGGTCGACGATGAAGATCTCCTTTACAAGCATCTTAAACACGTCGGCAAACACCTGTAGCAAGCCCCAGTAACCTACTCGCATCGGGCCCAGACGGCACTGGAAGTAGGCACAAACCTTACGCTCCATAAAAATCAGTACGATGGCGATGAGGGCATATCCCACGAGGATAGCCGTACCCACCAACACGCACTCAATTAATATCGCCAACCATTCAGGACAGCCTAATGTCACCTGCAGCAGTTGGTCGAACCATTGTGTTACTATAGAAAAATCGAACATAATATTATCTGTCAATATCAGGAATTACTACATCAATAGCGGCACACGTTGCGATGAGGTCGGCAATCTTCTGACCACGCAGCATGGGGTCAAAAGCACCTACCAGCGAGAGACCCATCGGACGCATCTTCATGCGGTACGGGCTCTTATCACCACGAGAGTCGAGATATACACCAAACTCACCAGCCACACCCTCAACAGAGTAGTACCACTGTCCTTCGGGCACCTTGATGATGGGCTTCTGCTTCACGTAGAAGTCACCCTCAGGAATGTTGTCGATGAGCTGTTCAATGATGTTCAGGCTCTGGTACATCTCGTTGATGTGAACGAGGTAACGGTCCATAGAGTCGCAGCCAGTCAGCGTGCACTGTTCCCACTCCACCTTGTCGTACATGTCGTACGGATGGTTCTTACGCACATCGTTCTTCCAACCTGAAGCACGTCCGGCAGGACCGGTCACAGCGTAGTTGATACAATCTTCGAGACTCATCGGACCACAGTTCTCCAGACGGTTGTGGGTGATGACGTTGTCGCCGAAGATGTCCATATACTCCTGAATGGTAGGACGCAGATACTTCACGAGGTCCTTGCAGTTCTTGACAAAGTTAGGATCGATGTCATCCTGCAGTCCACCTATTCTATAATAGTTCTGGATCAGACGTCCACCGGTGGTCTCCTCCATGACGTTCAGCACGTGTTCACGGTCGCGCATACCATAAAGCATACCGGTAAGAGCACCGAGGTCCTGTGCGACACACGAGGTATAGAGCAGGTGGGAGTCGAGACGCTGAAGCTCATCCATAATGGTACGGATGTACTTGATACGGTCTGTCAACTCTACCTCTAAAGCCTCCTCAATTACACCTACCAGCGCGTGACGGTGCTGCATGGCACCCAGATAGTTCAAACGGTCGGTCAGCGCCAGTGTCTGAGGATAGGTCATACCCTCCCACATCTTCTCAATAGCACGATGGATGTAACCCAGGTGCGGATAGATGCGCTTCACGGTCTCGCCGTCCAGCACGGTCTGCAAGCGGAGCACACCATGGGTGGCTGGGTGCTGGGGACCGATGTTGATGACATAGTCGTCAGAGCCGAAGAGACGGTTCTGCTTCGACTGCAGCACACCGTCCTTGTCGAGATAGAACTCCAGACCGTAGTCGGGCTCTACATCATCCTCGAGGGTGTACTTGTCGTTGAACGTCCAGTCCTTGCGGAAGGGATAGCCCTTGAAGTCTGAGCGCAGGAACAAACGACGCATATCGGGATGACCAAGGAACACAATGCCGTAGAAATCGTAAACCTCACGCTCCAACAGGTCGGCAACGCGCCAGATGTTAGAAACAGTAGGCAAATAGGCTACCGTCTGACCATCCATCTCGCCAGTACCGTTTGACGACATACCATCACCGCAAACCTGCTGCTTGGCAATCATCTTGACGCTACAACGCTCATGGGTCTTGGTATTCTCAAGGATATAGACACAGCCAAGGCCTTCCTCTTTACCAAAATCCTCGCCGACGATGGTGACAAGATAGTCAAAGCCTTTCTTGTCCTTCAAGTTCTGCATCTCCTGTGCGAACTTGTCAAAATCAAATGATAAGAACTCTAACTTCATGCCTTCTCCTCCTCTTTATTTGCTGTTGGCTCTTGGCTGTTAGCCTTTAGCTCTTCTGTAAATTCTTTAGGTACCTCAGTAACAACGATTGGCTCACGACGATGGTCGTTGTGCTTCGAACGGAAGGTCAGCTCCTCGTTAGATACGCCCAATTTAGCCTCCTCAGCGGTCTGCTTGTGGTTGGCACCACCGAAGAATTTCTCAATCTTCACCTTACGCTGCAGTTGCATCATACCATACATGATAGCCTCCGGACGTGGGGGACAACCAGGAATAAACACATCTACAGGTACAATTTCCTCGATACCTTTTACTACGTGGTAGCTTGACTTGAATGGCCCGCCGCTGATGGCACAGCCACCTACGGCAATCACATACTTGGGTTCGGCCATCTCGTCGTACAGACGCTTCAGGGCGGGGGCCATCTTGTGGGTGATGGTACCTGCACACATAATCAGGTCGGCCTGACGGGGAGAGTTACGCGTCACCTCGAAGCCGAAGCGTGCGAAGTCGTAACGGGCACAGCCACAGGCCATGAACTCAATACCACAGCACGAGGTGGCAAAGGTCAATGACCAGAGAGAATTGGAACGTCCCCAGTTAATTAACTGGTCGAGCGAGCCCGTAATCACGTTGACGCCTCCCTCATGGAGCTCGTCAACAATCTTCTCCAGCGAGGCGTTATCGTTCCACTCCTCGTAGGGAATACTCTTGATGTGCGGTTTCCTTACTTCCATTCCAAGTCTCCTTTCCGCCAGGCATATGCCAAGCCTAAAACTAGAACTACTAGGAAGAAGCCGATGCTCAGCAGAGCCATTGCGCCGAACTCCTTCACTACTACTGCCCATGGATACAGAAACACTGTTTCTATATCAAACATGAGGAACAAGATGGCAAAGAGGTAGAATCCTACAGACATGGGCAACCACGAGCTGCCTCGCGTGGGGATACCACTCTCATACGGCTCACCTTTCACCTTCGCATAGGACCGAGGACCTATCAGCTTGGCTACAACATAAGCCGCTACCACCAATGTTAAAGCCGTCACCAGGACGGTAATCAACAAAGTAAAGTTCATAAAAAATATAATGTTACAATATTGTATGCTTTCTTAGCGGCTGCAAAGGTAATAAAAAAAACGCAAAGAAAAGGCATAAATATAGAAAAAGATAAGAAATAATAAAAAAGCCGTCACCCCGACGGGTAACGGCTTTATGACGAATCAGAATGGACGCTCTATGATTTCCAAACACATACGGCTGTTATGGTAGGGACATTTCCAGAAGCCAGCCTTGTCGTCAGTGGTGTTCAACCTGCCGTCGGCATGGCGGCTCCAAAACCATTCGCCGTTGTCGTAGTCGATGAGCTGATGCTTCACATACTGCCAGCAGCGCAGGGCTTTCTGCAGTGCTTCCTCGTCGTGGAAATACTGGTAGATATTCACCCATCCCACGACGTTCTCAGCCTGTACCCACCAGTGCAGGTCGTCGTCGACATGGCCCGTGTCGAGATTGGCCTCGTGAATCATCGAGCCGTCAGGGCGAAGACCTTTTTCGCTGGCTTTCGCCACCATCTGTACGATGGGTTCTACCTTTGTCAACACCTTCGGGTCACCCAGCACCAGTGCGGCCTCGTGCATCAGCCACGAACATTCGATATCATGTCCATAGCTCTCCAGCCGTCCTGCACCACGTGTCCAGTCCATCTCGAAGAAGAGGTCGAGGTGGTGAGTCTCGGGATTCAGGATTTTGTCGGTAAAGATATCTATCAGATTACGCAGAGAGCCTTCAACACGCAGCAACAGCTCAGGTGGCACCGTTACACCCACAGGCAATACCGAGCCTAGCACTGGCACATAGTTGCATGACTCTTGGGCGTGCAACTCCTTCAGACAGCGATAGAGGTTCGTATAGGGTTCGATGATGTGCAGATGGGTGTTCTGTGATTTGGGGAAGTTGGCATCGAACGCCGATAGACGCATATCGGCAATCTCGCCCCATTCTCGGGTGCAGGCCTCGATATAGCCGTTATGCTCATGGTCAAAGGCGTGCTCCTCAATACATTCGTATAGGTCCAGTGCATATTCCAATGCCTCTCGGTCACCCGTGGCCCGCACATATTCCGACAGGCCGTAGACAGCGAAACCAATGGCATAGAACTGCTTCTTAGTGTCGAGGGGGTTGCCCTGACTGTCGACACTCCAATAGACACCTCCATATTCGGGGTCGATGAAGTGGTCGATGATATAATCCTTGGCACGGGTGGCTGCCGCCAGATACTCATGGGCCTCATTGGCCCCATTAGGGTCATGGGTCGACAACACTCTGTAGGCTGCCGAGAACGACCACAGGATGCGGGCATTGAGAATAGCCCCTTTCTCTGCCTCGGGGTGCAGTACGCCGTTGCCGTCAATACGACCATAGAAACCTCCATGCTCGTGGTCCTGCATTTTGTCGAGCCAGAAGCGCAGGATGTTGTTCTGCAACACATCCTGCATTTCACGTTTGATGGTCTCAGTCATCTCAGTCATCGATTTCACGCATGTTCTTCAGTTCAGCATTAATCTCGTTGATGCGTTTCGTCGTCAGTGGGTAGAACCATACCACGCAGACCGCTATCAGAGCGACAAAAGCGGGAATGAAACTCATCAGCCAGCGCAGACAGGTCAGTGCCTCTGCAGGCTGTTCGGCACCGCCTGCCAACAGGTTGATATCAGTAATATATCCGAAGCTGGACAGTAGCCACAGCACAGCTGCACCGCCAATGGCTCCACCAAACTTCTGTGCCATGGACGAGCTGGAGAAGATAAGACCCGTCGAAGCGGTCTTGAACTCTAACTCGGCATAGTCGCTGACATCGGCATACATTGACCAAACCAGTGGTGACATAATACCCGTCAGGATAGAGATGAGCACCTGGAACACTAGCATCAGCCAGTAGCCTGTCGGTGTACAGGGAATGAAGAAGAATAGGCTGCTCAGCACCACCAGTGAAGCGTTGACCAGAATAAACGTCGTCTTCTTTCCCAACTTATTGGAAATAGGTACGCACGACGCCACACCAATCATGTTGCTTACCTCGCCGACGCCCAGGAACAGACCGGCATAGAAGGCAAACATCATCCCGAAGAACATCAGACTGACATCGGCGCCGATGATATCCTGGAAGAAGTAGGCCACCGTGGCACCACGAATGGTATTGAACAGGTTGAAGCACAAAGCAGCACCGATGAGCAGCCACCAGGGCTTATTGATGAGTAGTGCCCTGAAGTCGCTGCCTACTGATACCGTTGACACCGTTTTCAGGTGTTCGCGGGTAATCATAAAGCAGATGATGAACATGAAGAAACAGGCCGTGGCAATGACCACCATACCCCAAAACCAGCCCTCAGGGGTATTGTAGCCACCCATCATATCGGTCAACGGTTCCCAAAGGAACAGCGAGATAAACGAGCCACCATAGGCAAAGAACATACGGAACGACGAGAAGACCGTCTTCTCGTTCGAATCGTCGGTCATCACACCCAGCATAGCGCCATACGGCACATTGACGCACGTATAGGCCGTCATCATCAGGATATAGGTGACATACGCCCAGATGAGTTTTCCGCCATAATTCAAATCGGGGGTGGTAAATAGCAGGATGCCGCAGATAGAGAAGAACGGAGCTATCCACAACAGATAGGGACGATACTTGCCCCACCGCGTATTGGTGCGATCGGCTATCACACCCATCATCGGGTCGGAGACCGCATCCCAGATACGGGTTACCAGCACCAGCACGCCGGCATCAATCAGTGACAGTCCGAAGATGTTGCTGTAAAAGAACGGCAGATAGTAGGAAAAAATCTTCCAGAACATGCTGGAGGACATGTCGCCAAAACCATAGGCGATTTTCTCTTTCAGTCGCGACTTAACCATGTTGCTTGTTTTTAGTGATGAGTTTCTTAATGGTTTCCACCGAGGCGGCAGTGTAGTAGCCATCCTCAGGGGTGTTCATGCAGTAGTCTACCAGCTTGTCGATGGTCGAGGTGGCCACATGCAGGCGGGTGTCTGCCGAGGCATAGTAGATGAACACCTTGCCGTCTGGATCAGCTATCCAGCCGTTGGCAAAGGCCACGTTCATCACGTCGCCAAGATATTCATCGCCCTCTGGGACAAGGAAGAAACCGCCGGGACGGGCGATGATCTTCGTGGGGTCATCAAGCGCCGTCATATACATATACAGCACATAGCGCAGACCATCAGCCGTACCACGTACGCCATGGGCCAGATGCAGCCAACCCTTTGGGGTCTTGATGGGGTGGGGGCCTTCGCCATTCTTCACCTCCGTAATGGTATGGTATTTCCGCTCGTAGATAATCTTCTCTTCCTTAATCTCGGCATGAGTGATGTCGTCGACCAGTGCCCAGCCGATGCCGCCACCACTGCCGGTATCGATGAAGCCATCCTGTGGACGGGTATAAAAGGCATACTTGCCATCGACGAACTCTGGGTGTAGCACCACGTTACGCTGCTGTGACTTCGTCTTCAGGTCAGGCAGACGCTCCCAGGTCTTCAGGTCCTTGGTGCGGGCAATGGCTGCTGTAGCCGTTGCAGCACTCAGGTTGCCGGGCTGTGAGTCGTCGTGGCGCTCAGCACAGAACACGCCATAGATCCATCCGTCTTCATGCTGTGTGATACGCATATCGTAGATATTCGTGGCAGGCACCTCTTCGTCGGGCATGGTGACAGGCTCTTCCCAGAAGCGGAAGTTGTCAATGCCGTTGGGCGACTCAGCCACGGCGAAGAACGACTTACGGTCGGCACCCTCTACGCGTACTACTAATATATATTTGTCGTTCAGCTTGATGGCGCCGGCATTCAGCGTGGCATTCATCATGATGCGCTGCATCAGATAGGGGTTGTCCTTCTCACAGAAGTCATACTTCCACTCCAGTGGTGTGTGCTCGGCCGTCAGAATGGGGTACTTGTACTTTTCGTAGATGCCGTTTCCCCACTTTAGTGGTTCATTCTTGCGCGTCAGCAATTCTTCATGATGAGCGCGCAGTGCCTTTACTTTCTCTGCAAATGTTGTCATTGTTGTTATGGTTATTGTCGTTATTTCGATATAATGTCTTTCAGAAACAAAGTATTCCCAGCCTCATACAACTTCTTGTAGTCGTCGCCGCAGGGTGTGCCAGGTACCGGTCCGAAGTATTCTTCTTTATAGTTGCGCCATAAGAGGAAATAGCTCAGCGGATACTTGTCCATGACGGGTTGCAACACGCGGGTATACCATGTGGCATCGGTCATGTTCTTCAGTCCGCACTCTGTCAGTGCGATGAGCTTGCCGTTCTTCTTGGCAAAAGTGCTGATGAAATCCAGGTCGGCAGTCACCTGCCTGACAAAGTCCTCCTCTGTGCCCCACTGGTAGGCGTCTTCACCAATCAGCATGACACGTTCGTTGCCGGGATAACGCTGCAGGAAACGCTCCTCTGTCCACTGGCCGTCGAGGTTGGGGGAGTAGCTCCATAGCAGGTTGTCGAAGCCACGCTCGTCACGCAGATAGTCTTGCAGCATATTCCATAGACCGCGGAACTCGTCGTCCGAACAGAGTTTCTGTCCCCACCAGAACCATGAACCGTTGTTCTCGTGCCACGGACGAAAGATGATGGGAACAGGCTTGCCGTCCTTGTCTGTCAGCGTCGCGATGAAGTCGCCCACACGCTGCATCCATGTCTGAAAACGCTCATACTGCGCACCGCCAGGCAGCACGCTGCGAACTACTGTCGAGTCGCTGGTGTCCCATGAAGAGCCCTCAGGGAATCGCCCTCCTTGTTCACCTGTTGTCACTGGATTACGCGGATGCCAGCTGAGGGTGACAATACCACCACGCTCATGGTGTGCTATCAACTCATCATGGATGCGGGTGAACGGTACAGAATCGAGGTTCTTGGCGTCGCCCATCTCAATGCCACCCAGATCGAACCCCATCACGGCAGGATAGTCGCCAACGGTCAGCAACACGTCGCTCTTCCCCTTTTCATAGGCCCAGTTGACGCCATAGAACGGGTCGTCCTGATGACCGGCCATATAGCCTTTCTGTTGCAGGACAGTTAAACGATTCAACAGTTGCTGACGTCCTTGTTCTCCGTTGATCAGGAATACACGGCTGCCGTAGTCTTCTCTCAAAGGCAGCTCGATGCCAACGTTCATCAGGAACTGCCCCGTGAATTGCTTGCCGTCGAGGGAACAGGGCTTCTGTCCATTGCGCACATTCATCTCCTGAAGGGTATATACGGAATGGGGATTCAAACCTGCCAATCGGACACGCGGTAGCGTCTGCCCGTAGAGATTCTCTACCTTATAGACAAAGAGAACTGCCTGTGACTGGCTATCATCAACGTACATCAGCGATGACAGACCTTTTCTGTCGTAAGGTGATATGAGACGGTAAAGGTTGCCCGTCTGAACCACAGGACGCAGCGTCTTGTAATCCTTGAAACAGGTCTCCACCTGCTGACGTTCCTCCTGCGTCATGTCCTTTGGCTGCAGCTCAATGCCCAGACGCCCGCTCATGGCAACGTCGCAACGGAACTTCACGGGAATGACTCGCCCGCCAGTGTTCCAGTAAGGGCAGTGGTTGATGTGAGCTGCCATCGCATTGGCAGGGAAGAAGAGCGAGGTGCCCCACTGAATGTAGACACGCTGCAAGGCATCGGTATTGTCGGAGACCCAGAATTCGTCGTAGTAGGGCAATAGACCGTAGTTCGCCCGACCACCACCTGATGCGCAGTCCTGCATGATGAGATCAGGATATTTCTCGCGGATACGCTGGAGCACCTTCAGCAGTCCCAGGTGATAGTCCACATAAAGGTTCGACTGCTTCGTCATGGGCAGGTTAAGTGAGCCAAGGTTCTGTATCGAGGCGTTAGCATCCCACTTGATGTAGGCGATTTCGGGGTTTTGTGTCATTAGGTCGTCGACGACCTTGAAGACGAAATCCTGCACCTGTGGATTGGTCATGTCAAGCACCACCTGCGTGCCGCCACGTCCCAGCTTCAACTCACGTCCCTTTGTCTGCAGCACCCACTCAGGATGTTTCTCGAAGAGTTCGCTCTTGGTGTTCGCCATCTCGGGCTCTATCCAGATACCAAACTTGATGCCACGCTGCTTGGTACCATCGGTAAGTACCTTCAGACCGTTGGGTAGCTTTTTCTTGTCCACTACCCAGTCACCGAGAGTCGATGAGTCGTTGTTACGCTGGTACTTGTCGCCAAACCAGCCGTCATCCATCACAAAGAGTTCGCCACCCAGCTTTGAGATGTCATCCATCATCTGAAGCATACGCTCTTCGTTAATATCAAAATAGAGCCCTTCCCATGAGTTCAGCAGGATGTTTCCCATGTTCATGCCACGATGCAGCATGCCACAAGTACGTGCCCAGCGGTGGAAGTTACGGCTGACACCACCCATACCCTCCTCGCTATAGGATAGCGCCAGATGGGGGGTCTCGAACAGCTGCTTCGGCTCCAGCACATACTCGGAGGCCTGGGGGGCTATGCCCGCATAGAGGTGATGAAAGTCCTTGTCGGTGGTGTTGATGCGTATCTCGAAATTACCATTCCAACAGAGGGCTGCGCCAATGGTGCGCCCTGTGTTCTCCTGTGGCTGGCCGTCGAGCGACAGCATTATCTCAGGAGCATCCAGGTGGGAGTTACGGGCGCCGTCGCTATTGCGTATCGTCTTCAGGCCACGTGTCAACGGTTCCTGCGTCACTTCAGTTTCAGATGCCCAGTCACCATGCAGGTGCGTCAGCCACACATCACCGCGACGAATGGCCAAATGACCGGAATCGAAGCGTTTCAGCGTGATGGCTTTCTTCTCCTGGTGACTGATGACCGTCCACGTTTCAATAACGTCTACCGTCTTGTAGGCTTTGTAAAAGACCTGCACCGTCACGGGCTGTAGCTTGTCTTTCATCGTGATGGTATGGATGATGGCGGAACCATCATCCGCTGTAGTGTAGTCCGTCACCTTCAGCTCCAAGTTCTGGTCGCCGTTGGCATGTTGCAGCTGGACGGCAGGCAGATGAATCATGTCGACAGTGCCAAAGGCTGGCAGTGCAGCGAAGTTCGCGTCTTCGCCAGCATCGCGCAATGCCTGCAGCGTTGCCGACTTACTGCCGAAGTAAGCCATACGCAAATCTTGTCCCTCGTCTGCATGCAGCAAGAGTCGAATCGTTGGTGTTTCTACTGTCACATCGCCATTCCAGGCTTGTGATGGATGCATTCCCAGGAGCAGAGCTCCCATGACAATCAAACGGTTTGTCTTCATATAATTTCTTTTTCTAATCGTCAACAGCCAGCTCCTTCAGCAGCCATGCTTCCCATTCGTCCCACTGTTCCTGGAACCAGAAATGCCATGTGGCCTGATAAGGCGATATCTCCTTTGGACCAGTCACCGTGTTATAAGTTGCCCAAGCAGTAGTCGGTGGTACAACATCGTCGTTATAGCCAAACGAAAACCATCCTTTCTGCCCGCCAGTAATCAGGCGGGAAAAATTCACACCGTCGTAATAGCGACTGGTCTCAATCTTACTACTCATCTCCTTACTGCTCCCCTCCTTCACTCCATAAAAGTAGTGGGGCCATCCGCAGGCCACGGCCTTCAGTGAGGCGGTATGGTCACACATAGCAGCATGAACGGGAGCATAGCAGGTGACGCGTTTGTCCAGACCTGCTGTGGCCAGACTCAGGAAACCGCCTTGACTGGAACCGGTCACACCCAGTTGCTTTCCATTCCAAGGCGTGTACTGCTCAATATAGTCTATAGCACGGATACAGCCCAGCACGACGCGCTTGTAGTAGCTGTCGTCACGATTGTCATTGCCGAAGTTCCAGTAGTTCATCAATGCTCCATTGAAGACGTCGTCATATACTTTCTGATCCATGGTTACCGAGATGCCATGAATACCTATTTCCAATGTTATGACTCCTTGCGAGGCTGTCCATACATCACCGCCATACGGACGTACGCCAGCACCAGGTACACGTAGCAATGCCGGATATTTGCCAGGCTTTACAGGCACGCATAAGATACCGTAGGTGCGCCAGTTCCACTGCATGTTCTGGAACGATACCTCATAGACGTTCACATCTTTAGTGCAGCGTTCAGGCAATAGACGTTTAGTAGGCATAAGGTCTGTCTGGCGGGCTTGTTCGATAGCATTCATCCAATACTCGCGAAAATCTTGGGGCATCACAGTTGTCGGCTGTATCTTTTCTGGTGAGAAGGCGGCACCACAGGCACCCTTATACTCTTTTCCGTTAATATGTGCTGTTACATCAACACGATAGAAGCCGGGCTTGGTCATCTTACCTTTCAGCGTCAAGGTGCCATCCTTCAGCACCACGCTTTGCTTCTTCACATTCTGATACATCTCCGGACCAGCGGCATAGTCTACCTTTATATTATTTAATAAGGTATTAGAGTTGGTTACGCTTACATGGAATGTAGCAGTCTCGCCAACTTCATAACGCCAGTCCTGATGGTCGGGAACCACCACTACTTGGATACTGTTACCCCGAATTTGAGCCTGCATAGTCTGCAGACCGAGGAGCATCACCCCAAAGAATATCAAGAATATTTTTTTCATCATGAGCCGTTGGCTTTTAGTTTTCATGTGCAAAGATAGAATAATAATCCGAAAGTGCATAATACTTTTTTGCTTATCTTTGATACAATACAAAAAATGTATAAAAAAAGAGCATAAAACTATTAGTTGTTTTTAAAAAAAAATATCTTTGCATACGAAAACTACGAATAATCAGAGAATTTCTCTTTACTATTAACATAATAAACTACGTATGAATCTATTTTTCAGTAAGAACGCGCTCCTGGCGGGGCCAGACCTTAGTCATCAGTTACATTGGCTACATCACTAAGGGATGGATTGTGTCAATGGTGTCATTGCTGACGGATGGAGCGATACAGCTTTTATTATCCAAGGTGATGGTATGTCAATAACAAAGATTACCGTTCTTCCATAATAGAATGGTATCGGAATATAGAGGCGCACACATGTAGTGCGCCTCTTTTTCCCTCTAACGCTTGGCTGTTTACAAAATAATCCGTATCTTTGCAGTCAGCATACTATAATATAAAACAAATATGAGACGATTACTACTAATAATGACGGTTGTGTTCAGCACCTTGATGGTTCAGGCCCAGGGCAAGTCGCTGTTCATCACGTTCAACGACGGCAGTAAGGCCGAGTTCGCTATGGCTGACAATCCTGCCATCACCATGACTGATGGCACCATGACGGTGGTGGCTGGCACTACGACGCTGAGCTACGAACTATGGCGCGTCAAGCAGTTCACCTTCGGGGCTTCAACGGCTGTCCACGAAGTGAAAGGCCTCCGTGTCAAGAGCAACCATGTGAGCATATACACCTTAGACGGCAAGGCTGTCAACGTTCCGACCATTGGCGGTGAAGTCTACCTCGACGGTCTGACCTCCGGCCTGTACATTATCAACATCAATGGTAACACCCTCAAATTCCTGAAGCCATGAAGAAGCTATATACCACCCTGCTCGCCGCCCTGCTGTCGCTGACAGCCGTGGCTCAGTCGGCCAACGACAAATTTACCGTTCAGCGCACTGACGGTAGTACAACCAACTATTCATTGAAAGCGTACGACCGCATTACCTACAAAGATAATAAGCAATATATCCATAAGATAGGCCAGGAATCGAGGATTGGCACCAGTATTGATAACATCGAGAGCGTTACCTTCGACATCTATCATGCGTCTGATGTTAGCGATATCAAACTGGCTGACAATGCCGCTAACGACAATGCCAAGCAGTTGTATAAGTACCTGCGCCTGAACTATGGCGTGAAGACGCTCTCGTCGGTCATTGCCGATGTCAGTTGGAACAACCGCGAGGCCGAGAATATCTTTGCTGCCACGGGCAAGTACCCTGCCATCAACTGCTACGACTTCATCCATATCCACGTGCCCGACGGCAATGGTTGGATTGACTATAGCGACATCACCCCCGTCACTACGTGGAGCAATGCCGGTGGACTGGTGTCGCTGATGTGGCACTTCAACGTACCCTACAACGAGACCACCACCATCCAGAAAAACGGCTCAGGAGGCACCGTACGCCCCTACGAGACCACTTTCAAGGCTGCTAACGCATTGGTCAGCGGCACCTGGGAGAACAAATGGTTCTACGAACAGGTCGACAAGGTGGCCAACGTCCTGCTGCAACTGCAGAATGCAGGTGTCGCCGCTTTGTGGCGTCCCTTCCACGAAGCTGCCGGCAATGCTACGGCGAAGAATGGCAGCGGTTCGGCCTGGTTCTGGTGGGGTGCCGATGGTGCCGACACTTTCAAGGCATTATGGCAAGCGCTTTTCAACCGTTTGCGCGAGAAAGGTGTCCACAACCTCATCTATGTATGGACTTCTCAGAATAACAACGGCAACAGTTCGGCATACAACAACGATGCTGACTGGTATCCTGGCGACGACCTCGTTGACATCATCGCCCGTGACCTTTACGGCTATACTGCCGCTCAGAACGAGCAGGAATATCGCGAGCTCACAGCCCGTTATCCACATAAGATGATAACCCTCGCCGAGTGTGGCAACAACAGTAGCACAGGTGCCTCTTTTTCCGAGGTAGTCGCCTTCTGGAATGCCGGTGCCCGCTGGTCGTGGTTCATGCCGTGGTACGGCTCGTCAACCATGCCGTCCAACAGTTGGTGGGCGAATGCTTTTAATCAGTCGTTTGTCATTACTCGCGACCAGGTACGTCTTGATGCTACATACGTTGAAGAGAGTGCTGTCAGCGCCGTCAAGAATATGCGTTTGGCATGGAACCTTGGCAATACGCTCGATGCTTTCAGCACTGGTGTTGGCAACAATAAAGAGCCCGAGAAGTACGAGACCTGCTGGGGCCAACCCGTCACCAAGCCCGAGCTGATGGCTTTCCTCAAGCGCGAGGGGTTCAATGCCGTCCGCGTGCCTGTCACTTGGTGGCAGCATCTGGACAGCAATGACAACATTGATGATTCATGGATGAAACGCGTACAAGAGATTGTCGACTATGTTATCAGCCAAGGCATGTACTGCATCATCAACGTCCACCACGACACAGGCAGCGGTTCTGCTGACCAGCATTGGCTGCGAGCCGACATCAGCAAGTTCGACCAGATGAACGTCCGCTTCCAAAAGATTTGGCAGCAGATAGCCACCCGTTTCATCAGCTACGACCAGCGTCTGCTCTTCGAAGGCTATAACGAAATGCTCGACGATGCCAACACGTGGACGGATGCCAAGGACGCCAGCAGCTATACGGCCGTCAACCAGTTCGCCCAAAGCTTTGTGAATACCGTCCGTGCCACGGGGGGCAACAACGCTACGCGTAACCTCATCGTCACCCCCTATTCGGCAGCTACTTGGAACGCACTCACCAGCTTTAACGTTCCTACCGACAACGTCAGCGGTCACCTCATTGCCGAGATACACAGCTACGACCCATACGACTGGCTGGCGACAGCAGGCACTTGGGGCACCACCCAAAGTAATTTCATCAGAGATATGTACACCCGTCTGAAAAGTAAGTTCATCAGCCAGGGCGTCCCCGTCATCATTGGTGAGTGCGGCATCATTGGCGAAAACGATGTTGACACCGACGCCATCAAAGCCAAGAAGACAGAGGCTGCCAAACATATCGCTGACGTTATTCGCCAGGGTAAGGCACTCAATATTCCCGTCTTCTACTGGATGACGCTTATTGACGGTGCCGACCGCAGCGTGCCACAGTGGACCATCCCTGAACTCGTTGAGGCGATGAAGACCGCCTATTATGAATATACAGGCCTCTAGTAGGGCGCGTAGTCAGACGCTGGCCTTGTAGGTTGTAGACACTATCATTTATCATTTCTCCTTTATCATTTAGACGCAAAGTGTCGCCCATGCCTGTTGCCTTGTCCAGATATTTCTTGAAGAAGCCCATGAAGGTGATGGCCGGTGCGATGGCCAAGAACGTACGACCACTCAGTGCGGCAGCAGCAACGGTCAGTGCACCACCCTGGCTCTGTCCCTCGGCAAAGAGCTTGTCCATGTCGCTGGTCTCCTGAATCTCGGCGAGGAAGTTGCCGGCACCAATGGCGTGCAGGCGGCCTGCCGGCAGGAAGTAGAGGTCGCCGACGTGGGCCTCGTGGGTGGCAATGACGTCCTGCATGGGTGAGGTTCAGCCCCACGTCGACATCATCGACGAGGCCGCGCTCCACAGCCACACTTTCGTGACCAGGCACGCCGCTGATCTCCCAACTCTCACCGAAATTCAGCTCCATCACCTCATGGCAATGGATGGGATAGTCGAACTCCTTCTTATGGCGGTCGGCCACATACATGAAATCGTGTTCGCCCAGCGGCGTGCTGCAAAGATACAAATATCTGTATGGTGTTACAACACCTCCTTGAGGAAGCGGGGCGTGTAGCCCTTGTCGCTGTTGGCAACGTCTTGCGGCGTTCCGCAGGAGAGCACGGTGCCACCACCACGGCCACCCTCAGGCCCCATGTCGATAATCCAGTCGGCCTGACGGATGACGTCGAGGTTGTGCTCGATGACGATGACGGTGTTGCCGCGGGAGACGAGACGGCGCAGAACGTCCATGAGGATGCGGATGTCCTCGAAATGCAGACCGGTGGTGGGCTCGTCGAGGATATAGACGGTGCGGCCGGTGTCGCGCTTCGACAACTCGGCGGCAAGCTTGATGCGCTGGCTCTCACCACCAGAGAGGGTGGTGGAGGGCTGTCCGAGCTTGATATAGCCGAGGCCGACGTCCTGAATGGTCTTGATCTTGCGCAGGATGTCGGGGACGTTCTCGAAGAATTCGCAGGCCTGATTGATGGTCATGTCAAGCACGTCGGCAATGGACTTGCCTTTATAGCGCACCTCAAGGGTCTCGCGATTGTACCGCTTGCCGTGGCACACCTCGCAGGGCACCTGGATATTCGGCAGGAAATTCATCTCGATGGTCTTATAGCCATTGCCGCCACAGGCCTCGCAGCGGCCTCCCTTGACGTTGAACGAGAAACGGCCGGGCTTGTAACCACGAATCTGGGCTTCAGGCAAGCCGACGAACAGCGAGCGGATGTCGCTGAACACACCGGTATAGGTGGCTGGATTGGAGCGCGGCGTACGGCCGATGGGCGTCTGGTCGACACAGATGACCTTGTCGACGTGTTCCAGACCCTCGACGCTGTCGTAGGGCAGGGGTGCCTGCAGCGAGTGGTAGAAATGCTGGGAGAGTAGGGGGTAGAGCGTCTCGTTGATGAGCGTAGACTTGCCGGAGCCGCTGACACCCGTGACGAGCACGAGACGGCCCAGGGGGAACGATACGTCGATATGCTTGAGGTTGTTGCCTGTACACCCCTTTATGGTAATAGTGGTGAGAGGTGAGGGGTGAGAGGTGAGAGGAACGTCGTTACCCATGGTGCCGTTGAGATAGCGGGCCGTGAGCGTGTCGGCCTTCATCATCTCGGCAGGGGTGCCTTGGAAGACCACCTCGCCACCCTTGCGACCGGCACGCGGACCGATGTCGACGATGTAGTCGGCATGGAGCATCATGTCGCGGTCGTGCTCGACGACAATGACGGTATTGCCCAGGTCGCGCAGCTCCTTCAGCGAACGGATGAGGCGGTCGTTGTCGCGTTGGTGCAGTCCGATGGAGGGCTCGTCGAGGATGTAGAGCACATTGACGAGCTGTGAGCCGATCTGCGTGGCCAGACGGATGCGCTGGCTCTCACCACCCGACAGCGAGGCCGACTGGCGGTTGAGCGAAAGATAGTCGAGGCCGACGTCGAGCAGGAAGTCGAGGCGCGTGCGAATCTCCTTAAGAATCTCCGCAGCAATCTGCCGCTGCTGGTTGTCAAGATGTGTCTCGACGTCGTCAATCCACTGGCGCAGTTCGCTGATATCCATGTCGGCCAGCTCGGCAATATTCTTGTCGGCCACGCGGTATGACAGCGCTTCGCGGTTGAGGCGCTGCCCCTGACACTCAGGACAACGACACTCGGCCAGAAACTGGTCGGCCCACTTGGCGCCGGCGCCGCTGTCGTCGCTCTCCATGACGGAGCGCAGGTACTTGATGACGCCGTCGAAGTCGACGAAATAGTCGCTGGACGTATGGACGACATCCTTGTCGATACGCACGCGCTCGAGCGAGCCGTAGAGAATTTCGTTGAGCGCCTCGTCGGCAATATCGCTGACGGGCGTCTTCAGGTCGTGGTCGTATTTATGCAGAATGGCGTCGATCTGCCAGAAAATCATCTGGTTCTTATACTTGCCCAACGGCACAATGGCACCCTCGTGGATGCTGAGCTTGCGGTTGGGAATGACCTTGTCGAGGTCGATCTCGTGGATGTAGCCCAGGCCCTTGCAGCGCGGACAGGCACCCTGTGGCGAGTTGAACGAGAAGAGATTGGGCGCAGGGTCGCTATACGAAATGCCCGTAGTGGGACACATCAGACGCTTGGAGAAGTGCTTGACGGCGCCCGTCTCGTGGTCCATCACCATCACAAGACCCTCGCCCTGCTTCATGGCCATCTGTACGGACTTGCGCAGACGTTCGTCAGAGGATTTTACCGCCATACGGTCGATGACCACCTCGATGTCGTGGTTCTTGTAGCGGTCGACCTTCATGCCTTGGACAATCTCCTTCACCTCGCCGTCGATACGGATGTGCAGGTAGCCCTTCTTGCGCATCGACTCGAAGAGCTCGCGGTAGTGGCCCTTGCGGCTACGTACCAGTGGTGCCAGGATGAGTATCTTGCGACCGGCATAGTCGTGGGTAATCATGTCGATGACTTTCTCCTCGGTATACTTCACCATTGGCTCGCCCGTCATATAGCTATAGGCACGGCCAGCACGGGCAAAGAGCAGACGCAGGTAGTCGTAGATCTCGGTGGTGGTGCCTACGGTAGAGCGCGGATTCTTGTTGGTGGTCTTCTGCTCAATGCTGATGACGGGTGAGAGACCTGTGATCTTGTCGACATCAGGACGCTCCATGCCGCCCAGGAAGTTGCGCGCATAAGCCGAGAAGGTCTCGATATAGCGGCGCTGACCCTCGGCAAAGATGGTGTCGAAGGCCAACGACGACTTGCCTGAACCGCTGAGGCCCGTGATAACGGTCAGCGAGTGGCGCGGAATGTCGACGTCGATATTCTTTAAATTATGTACGCGAGCACCAAAGACTTGGATTTTTTCCATGGGACTAATAGGGCTAATAGGGCAAATGGGAATTAGGGGTTGGTGGTCTCTGGCAAGTTGTGGTTGCGCAGCAGGTTGACGTCGCGTCGGATGTCGTACTCGCGACCATCGGCACCGCGGGCCTTCACATAGACGAAGTAGACGCCATCCTTGACGGGGTGGCCCTTGTAGGTGCCGTCCCAGCCACCATCCTGATTAGTCCAGTCGGTCCAGTCGAACAACTTCTGACCATAGCGGTTGAAGATATAGGCGTGGAACTCGACGATGCTCCTCGATGTCGACTTGGCCTGATAGTGGTCGTTGATGCCGTCGCCGTTCGGCGAGAAGGCGTTGGGCATCTCCAGCACGCTGTCGCTGATTTTAACGGTCAGTGTAGCCTGGTCGACTACATCGCCGTCGAGCGTGGCCTGGACCGTTACCACGGTGGTGCCGGCAACGGTGAAGTCGTAGTCGACCGTTTCGTCGTAGCGCGTGATGTCAATGCCTGCCACGGTGTTGCGGATGTGCCACTCGTAGGATGCCCCAGGGTCGACACCTGCAGAGGTATAGGTGAAATGGACATGCAGGGGGGCCTCGGTGTCGATAGATTCGGTGGCCACTACCTCGGTGCCGTTCTTGTCGGTATAGGTGGCCTGGATTTCAATGGTTGCCAACGACTTGCCGACCAGCCCGAAGAGGGCTGCAAGGATGCATATAAGACGTTTTTTCATTTTCATGTGCGATAATTTTTGCAAAATTACGGAAAAAAGTCGGACTTACGTATTTTTTTTTGTAATTTTGCACCATAGAAGCAAAAAAAAGTCATTTATGAAACGAAATATCGGTTATTTCCTCATGGTGGTAATCTGCTGTTTTCTGGCAGAAACTGCTATGGCACAGGTGCAAAACTATAAGGAGCTGCACAAGGTGAAGCGCAAGGAAACCATCTTTGGCATTGCCCGTGAGAACGGACTGACCATCGACGAGCTGATTAAGGCCAATCCCGAGATGAACACCCCGGGCTACGAGCTGAAGAAGGGCGACTACATCAAGATACCCTATCCGGCTGGTCAGCAGTCGGCAACAGCCAACGGAGCCCCACAGGCTCCGCAGATGCCTACCAAGCCTGCCGTACAGGAAAAGGACATGCGCCAGCGCGAGATACGACTCGGTGTGATGCTGCCCTTGCACAACGACAATGGCGACGGCAAACGCATGGTGGAGTACTATCGTGGTGTGTTGATGGCTTGCGACAGTCTGAAGGCCAACGGCATCTCTACTGATGTCCGCGCTTGGAACGTGGCCGAGGATGCCGACATCCAGCAGATACTCCGCGACGAGCATGCCGCTGACCGCGACCTGATTATCGGTCCGCTATACACCAAGCAAGTACAGGCGCTGGGCGACTTTGTCCAGTCGCATGGCATTCAGCTGCTCATTCCGTTCTCCATCAACAGCAATGCTGTGTATGACAACGGCAACATCTTTCAGGTGTTCCAGAACGGCAATGCGCTGAACCTCGCCTATGTGAGCCACTTTTACGAGCGCTTCAAGGACTGCCACCCCGTCATCATCGACTGCAACGACACGACGAGCACGAAGGGCCCGTTTACCTCTGCCCTGCGCCGCAAGCTGGAGCAGGAGTCTATCGAATACAGCATCACCAACCTGAAGTCGAGTGAGGGGATGTTCAAAAAGTGTTTCTCAACGTCGAAGCGTAATGTCGTCATCCTGAATACCAGCCGCTCGGCCGAGTTGAACGTCGCCTTTGCCAAGCTCAACGGACTGCTGATGACTGCGCCCAACCTGCAGATATCCATGTTCGGATATACCGAGTGGCTGATGTACACCCGCCAGCACCTGGACAACTACTATAAGTTCGACACGTACATTCCGTCGACATATTATATGAGTCCGCTGTCGGCGCGTACGGAGCACTTCAAGAAGAAGTACCGCTGGAATTTCCATCAGGAGATGCAGGCCTACCACCAGCGCTTTGCCGTGACGGGTTTCGACCAAGCATACTTTATGATCAAGGGACTGCACATGTATGGCAAGCGCTTCACAGGAGCCTCGGGCACAGTGGGATATACCCCGCTGCAGACGCCCCTGCACTTCGAGCGCATCGGCAATGGCGGTATGCAAAATCGCGCCATGCTGTTTGTTCACTATACACCAGCGAACCGCATAGAAACAATCAATTTTTAGTGGACTTCGTCCTAAATTGTAAATGAGAAATGACAAATGATAATTGGGATGGCAGATCATAAAATAAATAGATGGATGATGATAAGTTTATCATTTATCATTTATCATTTATCATTTATCCCAGCAAGGGCGCAGGTCGGCGACTATCGTACCGACTTCGCTGTGGGTGGCAGTGCGGGCTATACGATGAGCAATGTAGGTTTCATACCTGACGTGCCACAGAGTATGCTGGGCGGATTTACTGCCGGACTGACGGTGCGCTATACCTGCGAGAAGTACTTTAGCAGCATCTGCGCCATTGTAGGCGAGGTGAACATTGCACAGACGGGATGGAAAGAGCAAATCCGCGACGCCGACGGACAACCTGTATATTACAAGTTTGATACGGAACGTACCAGTCCACTGGCTTACGAGCGCCGCATGACCTATCTGCAGGTGCCCTTTCTGGCACGACTGGGGTGGGGACGAGAGCGCAAAGGCTTGCAGGCCTTCATACAGCTGGGACCCCAGATAGGCTGTTTCCTCAGCGAGTCGTCGAAGAGCACTCTCGTCGCTGGCGCTGAGACACAGACAGACCGTGCGTCGTCTATCGTTGCCCAGGACACCATGAGCGTGCAGAATAAGTTTGACTACGGCATTGTGGTGGGAGCAGGCGTGGAACTGTCGCTGCCCAAGGTGGGCCACTTCTTGCTAGAGGGCCGCTACTACTACGGACTAGGCGACATCTACAAAAACTCGAAGAGCGACTACTTCGGACGCTCGAACTTCGGACAGATCGTCATCAAGGCGACCTACCTGTTTGACCTCGTGAGAACGAAAAACAACAAAATCAAATAATTTAAAATTAATACTATGTTTGAAAACCAACCGAAAGGTCTATTTGCGTTGGCGTTGGCCAACACCGGCGAGCGCTTTGGCTACTACACCATGCTAGCCGTCTTTGCCTTGTTCCTGAGAGCGAACTATGGCCTGTCGCCCGCTGTGGCAGGCACCATCTACAGCTCGTTCCTTATGTTTGTCTACTTCTTCCCGCTGTTTGGCGGCATGCTGGCCGACAAGTTCGGCTTCGGCAAGATGGTGACGACAGGTATCATCATCATGTTTGCCGGCTATCTGCTGCTGAGCATACCTCTGGGCGGCGACACGTTCGCACTAGTGGTGATGCTGGGTGCCCTGCTGCTCATCGGCTTTGGTACAGGCCTCTTTAAGGGTAACCTGCAGGTGATGGTGGGTGACCTCTACAACGATCCGCAGTACAAGGACAAGCGAGACGCTGGATTCTCTATCTTCTATATGGCCATCAACATCGGTGCGTTGTTTGCACCTACTGCCGCTATTAAGATTAAGGAGTATGCAGAGACCTCGCTGGGCTACAGCAGCAACGACGCCTACCACTTCTCGTTTGCTGTGGCTTGCGCCTCGCTGATTCTGTCTATTGCCATCTATTACCTCTTCCGTAGTACTTTCCGTCATACCGAAGGTGGTACGAAGAAGGACGCCAAGGCTGCTGACGCCGCTCCCGTCGAAGAGTTGTCGAAAGAGGAGACCAAACAGCGCATTGTGGCACTCTGCCTTGTGTTTGCCGTGGTAATCTTCTTCTGGATGGCCTTCCATCAGAACGGATTGTCGCTGACCTACTTTGCTGACGAGTTTACCGCTCAGTCGGCCGAGGGTCTGCAGGCGATGTGCTTTAACGTGTGGAATCTCGTAGCTGTCATATTTATCGTCTATGCCCTGTTCTCGCTGTTCCAGTCGAAGACGGGCAAGGCTAAGGCTGCTTCAGCTACAGTTATTCTTATATCCTTGGCGTTCCTCTGTATGTCATACGACGCTGATGGCAGCATCTCTGTGTCTGCTCCTATCTTCCAGCAGTTCAACCCGTTCTATGTGGTAGCCCTGACACCCGTGTCGATGGCTATCTTCGGCTCGTTGGCTGCCAAGGGCAAGGAACCCTCTGCTCCGCGTAAGATAGCCTATGGTATGATTGTGGCCGCTATTGCCTATGCGCTGATGGCCTTCGCCTCGTTTGGACTGCCCATGCCGCAGACCCAGATGGGTGCCGATGGTAATCCTGTGGCAGTGCATGTTGCTGACGTCACACCCAACCTGCTGATTATGGTCTATCTGGTATTGACCTTTGGTGAGTTGTTGCTGTCGCCGATGGGTATCTCGTTTGTCTCGAAGGTGGCTCCCCCCAAGTATAAGGGTATGATGATGGGTGGCTGGTTTGTAGCTACCGCTATTGGCAACCAGCTCGTCGTCGTCGGCGGCCTGCTGTGGGGTGCCGTTCCCCTGTGGCTCTGCTGGAGCGTATTCTTGGGCGTCTGTCTCGTAGCTGCTATCTTCATGTTTGCCATGATGAAGCGCCTGGAGAAGGTATGCTAAGTTTCATCCCATTCCTTATACTCATTGTACTCATCACGTGTTGCATTGCCGTTTTTGGCAGTGCAACACTTGATGGTGCATCACAGGTCTCACTGCTGGTGGCCTCGGCCGTCAGCGTGCTAATAGGCCACTTCTCGAAGCGGTTGGAATGGGAGAATCTGGAAAAGGAGATTTCTGACAAGATTGCGAGCTGTACGCCCGCCATCATTATCTTGTTGTTGATTGGTGCCATTGGTGGCACGTGGATGGTGGCAGGCATTGTGCCCACCATGATTTATTATGGTATGCAGATTATCCAGCCCGAGGTGTTTCTGGTCAGCAGTAGTGTGCTTTGTGCGCTGGTCAGCCTGATGATTGGCTCTTCATGGACGACAGTAGCCACCATTGGTCTGGCACTGATGGGTATTGGTAAGGCCCATGGCTTTGATGATGGTTGGATAGCGGGCTCCATCATTACGGGAGCCTATTTCGGCGATAAACTGTCGCCCCTGTCTGACACGACGGTGCTGGCGTCCAGCGTGTCGGGTACACCGCTGTTTACGCATATCCGCTATATGCTGTATACCACTGTGCCCACGTTCTTTATTTCGCTGACCATCTTTCTCATTGCCGGTTTTACGATGAATGTGTCGGGGCAGGGCAATGTCCATGAGTTTATGGAGGGCCTGCAGCACACCTTCGTCATCTCACCCTGGTTGCTGCTTGTTCCTGTGCTGACGGGTGTCATGATAGCCCGCCGCTGGCCGTCGATGGTGGTGCTGTTTATGGCCATCCTGTTAGCCGTCGTCGTGGCCTTGTTGGTGCAGTCGGATTTGGTGCTTCGCATAGCAGGAGAAGATGGACAGGGCTTGTTGGCATCCTATAAAGGGATGATGCGCGTGTGCTATGGCAGTACTGATATTGATACAGGTAATGCCGTGCTCAACGAGTTGGTACACACCAGCGGTATGTCGGGAATGATGCCTACCATCTGGCTCATCATCTGTGCACAGACGTTTGGCGGTGCTTTGACGGCTACTGGTCAACTGCAAGACCTGATGCGCCTGATCTTGCATTTTGCACGTGGAACGGCTTCGCTGGTGGCTTCGACAGTCGGTACGGCCTGTTTTTGCAATATTGCCATGGCCGACCAGTATCTGTCTATCATGCTCTCCAGCTCGATGTTCCGTGACACCTATCGCCAGCGGGGCTATGAACCGCAACTGCTCAGCCGTTCATGCGAGGATGGTGCTACTGTCACCTCTGTACTGGTGCCGTGGAACACGTGTGGACTCACGCAAAGCACTGTGCTGGGTGTGGCCACGCTGACCTATCTTCCCTATTGCTTTTTTAACTACCTCTCGCCGCTGATGAGTATCTTTGTGGCTTCTTTTGGATGGAAGATTAAGCGCACATGTTCCTAAGTCTTTTACTTACTGGCTTTCTGACGCTCGTTGAGCTAAACTGCGAGAATCTTTTTGACTGCCATCACGACTCGCTGAAGCAAGACACCGAATGGCTCCCTGACGGAGTCAGAAAATGGACGCCTGCCCGTTATTGGCGAAAGTTGAACCATATAGGACAGGAGATTCTGTCGTGTCAGGAGGATGGCGTGCCCGACCTTGTGGCCCTTGTGGAGGTTGAAAATGATACGTGCCTCTTTGACCTTACGCGCCGTTCGTTGCTACGTGGGGCCCGCTATGACTATCTGATGACGCAGTCGCCCGATGTGCGAGGCATAGATGTGGCGCTGTTGTATCAACCCATGACGTTTCGGCCTATCTGTTATGACATGCTGGAAATCCAACCTCGGGAGGGTATGCGACCTACGCGTGACATCCTGTACGTACAGGGCGAGACGTTGAGTGGCGATACACTGCATGTCTTTGTGGTACATGCGCCAAGCCGCTTTGGCGGTGAGAAACAGACACGTCCTAACCGGCAGTTGATTGCAGACCGTCTGATGGGCGTCATCAGCCTGTTGCCTAAAGGGTCGAAGGTCATTGTTGCCGGCGACTTCAACGACGGAGCTACAGACCCTGCCCTGCGCTTTCTCGAGGGTCATGGCCTGCACAATGTGACGGCAGGTGCTACAGGTACTCATGGGGCGAAGGCCACCTATCGCTATCAGGGCCGTTGGCAGAGCATCGACCATGTGTTTGTCAGCGGCAGACTGCTCGATTCCGTCAAACAGACCTATATCAACGACGCGCCCTTCCTGTTGGAAGAAGACAAAAAATACGGAGGAGTAAAACCCCTCCGTACCTTTAACGGTTATCGTTATCAGCGTGGCTTCAGCGACCATCTGCCGCTGGTGGTCCGCCTAAACTTCTAATCTCTTACCTCTTACCTCTCACCTCTTGCCTCTTATTTGATATTCGGCTCTTCGAGTCCGATACCCTTCTTCTTGTCGACAGCCTTGAGGATGAAGCCCAGAATGAGGGCGGCCACACCGAGGCAAGCCAGCATGATGAGTGGAGCGGTATAGTCGAGCTGTGTCTGGTCGGTCACACCTGGATTGGTGTTGTCGAGCACCTTGCCGATGAGCAGGGGGAACAGCCACAGGCCGATATTCTGAATCCAGAAGATGAGGGCATAGGCCGAACCGATGACCTTGGCGTCTACCAGCTTGGGAACGCTGGGCCACAGCGAGGCGGGAACCAGTGAGAACGAGCTGCCCAGCACCAGAATGGTGGCATAGGCAATGATGATGCCGCCCACGGTAGAGCCCTTGAACAACGGCAGAATGAAGGCAAAGGTGAGGTGACAGCCGATGAGCAGGAGTGAACCCAGAATCAGCATAGATGCAGCCTTACCCTTGTGGTCGACATAGGAGCCGAGGATTGGTGTGATGAGTACAGCCAGCAGGGGGAATACGGCAAAGATACTCTCGGCCGACTGGCGCATGTAACCCATATAACAATAGGTAATGAGTGCCAGAATGCTGATGGCCAGCATAGCATACTGGTTGTTTTTCTTCTTCTGGAAGTTGCTGGCAAAGCCGAAAGCAGCCACCAGCAGCATGATGAGATACTGGATGATGGTCACTGAGCTGTCTGCCCAGAAAGAGCCTTCTTCAGGTGCTACCAGCGTCAAGTTGCACTGCAGCATGTTGACGGCATACTTCTGGAAGGGGAAGATGGCTGAGTAGTAGAGCACACACAGCAGGGCAACAAGCCAGAAACCGCTGCTGGTCAGAATTTGTCCGAGGTCGCTAATCTTGAACGGGTCGTCTTTTTCCTCAGCCTCGCCTGTCTGACTGTCGAGCTTGCGGTCCATGAAGAAATAGACGATGGTCATCATCAGAGCAATGCACAGCAGTACGACACCAAAGGCCACTGAGCGCGATACGCTGACCTCTCCGCCGAGCTTGGCAAAGAACGGCGAGAAAATCATACATGTAGCCACACCCAGACGGGCCAGCGCCATCTCGGAACCCATAGCCAAGGCCATCTCGCGGCCCTTGAACCACTTCACAATACCACGGCTGACGGTGATGCCCGCCATCTCACAACCACAGCCGAAGATCATAAAGCCGCAGGCGGCAAACTTCGCTGAGGCGGGCATACCCTCGTAGAACGGCGACACGCCGAGCTCGTCGAAGACGGGGATGTAATTCAGGTTGTTGGTAAACCATGTGTCCAGCGAACTGCCGATAAAGCTCTCGCTGACGGCATACCATTTGATAATGGCACCCACGAGCATCACTGCGGCCGACAGGACAGCTGTGAAGCGTACGCCCATCTTGTCGAGGATGATACCTGCGAAGATGAGGAAGAATACGAATACGTTAAGGAATACCTCTGAGCCCTGCATGGTGCCAAAGGCCGTCGAGTCCCATCCGCGGGTTTCCTGCATCAGGTCCTTGATGGGCGACAGGATGTCCATGAAGATGTAGCTGCAGAACATGGCCAATGCCAAGAGCAGCAAAGCAGTCCATCGCATGGCTGCTGAATCTCTCAATGTTTTTTGAATTTGTTCAGTCATTATTCTTACTTTTTCGTTATATCGTTATTTCTTCAGCCATTTATCCAAGAAGTCAAAGAACGTGCGCTGCCAGAGCACACCGTTCTGGGGCTTGAGCACCCAGTGGTTCTCGTCGGGGAAGATTAGCAGCTCAGCGGGGATACCCTTCATGCGGGCGGCATTGAAGGCCGACATGCCTTGTGTGGCATTGATGCGGTAGTCCTTCTCGCCGTGGATGCAGAGAATAGGCGTGTCCCACTTCTCCACCATCTTGTGTGGCGAGTCGTGATAGGTCTTTTTGGCGCGCGGCATCTGCGGACGGTGCCAGTAGGCTTCGTCGTATTCCCAGTTGCTAAACCAGTTCTCCTCGGTCTCTGTATACATTGCTGCCAGATTGAACGCACCGTCGTGGGCAATGAAGGCCTTGAAGCGCTTCTCGTGGATACCTGCCAGATAGTAGACGCTGAATCCGCCAAATGAGGCACCTACGGCACCCAGACGGTTCTTGTCAACGTATGGCAGTGAGTCGGCGGCAAAGTCAATGGCTGCCAGATAGTCGCTCATGCACTGGCCCGTCCAGTCGCCGCTGATCTCTTCCTTCCACTCCTGTCCGAAGCCGGGCAGTCCGTGACGGTTAGGCGCAATGACGACATAGCCGTTGGCGGCCATCATCTGGAAGTTCCAGCGATAGCTCCAGAACTGGCTTACAGGACTCTGCGGACCACCCTCGCAGAACAGCAGGGTGGGGTATTTCTTGCCTTGCTCGTAGTTTGCGGGCAGCATCACCCATACCAACTCCTTCTTGCCGTCGGTGGTGGGTACCCAGTACTGCTCCATCTTGCCAAACGTCAGCTGGTCGAGAATCTGCTTGTTCTCAAAGGTGATCTGCTTGATCTGGGTTCCCTGCTTCTTCACAGGGGGCGTGACCATATAGAGGTCGGTAGGAGCGCTGAGGCTTTGGCGCGAAGCCAGAATCTGCTGACCGTTGTTAGCCATCTGCAGACCCGTCCAGTCGGCCCAGTCTTCGGTGAGTTGCTTTACTGCCTTCTTGCTGTCGACACTATACAGGTTGCAGCAACCGTGCCATACACTCAGGAAATAGAGTAGCGTCTCTTGCTTCTTAGTGGCAGGAGCCCAGCAGAAGGCATCAACGTCGCTCTTCCAGTCGACATAAGTTTTTACGCCAGTAGCCATCTCGTAGATGCACAGACGGTTGAGGTCGGCCTCATAGCCGTCGCGCTCCATCGACAGCCAGGCAACGTACTTGCCGTCGGGCGAGAACTGTGGATTCTGGTCGTAGCCCACATTGTTCTTCAGGTTCTCCTTGGCGTTCACAGCCTGGATGGCCAGCGTACGTGTGGGGTCAACGGCAGGTGCCTGATAGTCGGCCGGCTTGCAGAGGTTGCGCGTCGTCTTGTTGGCAACGTCATAGAGGAAAATGTCCGAGTCGGTAGAGATAGAGTACTTCAGGCCTGTCTTCTTGCGACAGGTGTAGGCAATGCTCTTCGAGTCGGGGCTCCACGCCAGTTGCTCCATGCCGCCAAACGGCTCCATCGGGCACTCGTAGGGTTCACCCTCGAGGATGTCTGTCATGTCTGAACCGATGGAAAAGCCATCAGTCACAGTGGCAACGAAGGGATGCTGGATGCTCTCCACATAGTGGTCCCAATGACGATACATCAGGTCGGTGACATGACGGCCCGTTGCTTTGGGCAGGTCGTCGGGGTTCTTCTTGATGACCTCGTAGTAGGGCAGTGACTTCAAGATAATCACTTTTTGACGGTCAGGCGAAAATTGGAAACCCTCCACCTTGCCGTCGGTCTTTGACAGCTGGCGACGCTCGGTGCCGTCCAGTTTCATGGCCCATATCTCGCCACCAGTAATGAAGGCAATGGTCTCGTTGTCCAGCCAAGCGGGATCGGTCTCGCTCTTGGCGCTTTTGGTCAGCAACTGCTGGCCGCTACCATCAGGGTTCATCATGTAGAGCACCTGATGGCTCTTATTCTGCTTGACACTATAGTAGCCCACCTGATAGACGATATGCTTGCCGTCGGGGGCTGCCTGATAACTGCCGATGCGTCCCATCGCCCAAAGGGCCTCTGGGGTCATCATTCGGCTCTGCAGTTTGATATTCTGTTTACCTATCACGTTGTCTTGTGCTATACTTGTTGATGAGACAAATGGGACTAATAGGGCTAATAGGATAAATAGGTTTTTCTTCATAGCTATTCACTTTTCGTTATTCACTAGGCCTATGGCCGCTACTTTTTCTTCACAGGGTCACAGGTGAGTCCACAGCCCAGCTTCTTGAAGATTTTGCGGTCTACCTCTGACAGCATCACCGTAGAATGCACCTGACAGCCACGCAGACGCGGCAGCTGTTCCAAGGCCTGGCGACACTGCTCGTCATCTTTCGACAGCACGCTGAGGGCTACGAGCACCTCGTCGGTATGCAGGCGGGGATTGCGGCCTCCCAGATATTCAATCTTCGTCTTCTGAACGGGTTCTATCAGACTCTGTGGAATCAGCTTCACCTCATGGTCAATATGTGCCAGATGCTTCATGGCGTTGAGCAACAGTGCTGCTGAACAGCCGAGAAGGGGAGACGACTTGGCAGTGATGATGGTGCCGTCCTCGAGTTCCATAGCGGCGGCAGTATGTCCGCTCAGCTCCTGTTTGGCAGCAGCGGCAACGGTGACGCGGCGATAGGCCGTCGTAATCTTTGCCTGATTGAACAGCATCAGTATCTTGTTCACCTCTGCCTCGTTGTCAGCACCGTCGGCCATCTTGTTTGTGGCGTCGTAGTAGCGGCGAATAATCTCGTCGCGGCTGGCATTGCAGCACACTTCGTCGTCAGAGATGCAGAAACCCACCATGTTGACACCCATATCCGTCGGCGACTTGTAGGGGCTTTCGCCGTAGATGCCTTCAAACAGGGCGTTCAGTACGGGGAATATCTCGATATCGCGGTTGTAATTGATGGCTATCTTGTCGTAAGCCTCCAGATGGAACGGGTCAATCATATTGACGTCGTTCAGGTCGGCAGTAGCAGCCTCGTAGGCAATGTTGACGGGGTGCTTCAGCGGCAGGCTCCACACGGGGAATGTCTCGAACTTGGCATAGCCGGCACGTATACCGCGCTTGTTCTCGTTGTACAGCTGTGACAGACAGACTGCCATCTTGCCACTACCCGGTCCTGGGGCTGTGACGATGACCAGCTCGCGGCTGGTCTCCACATAGTCGTTCTTGCCAAAGCCTTCGTCCGAGGCTATCAGGTCGACATTGTGGGGATAGCCGTCAATTAAATAATGTACGTACGCGCGTATGCCCAATTTCTCCAGACGATGGCGGAATTGGTCGGCGGCGTGCTGACCGTTATAGTGGGTGATAACTACCGAACCCACCATGAAGTCGCGGCTCTGGAACTCCTCGCGCAGACGTAGCACGTCCTCGTCGTAAGTGATGCCCAGGTCTGAGCGTACCTTGTTCTTCTCGATGTCCTCGGCGCTGACCACAATGACGATTTCCATCTGGTCGCGCAGCTGGGCAAACATCCTCAGCTTGCTGTCGGGCTTGAAGCCGGGCAGTACGCGGCTGGCGTGGTGGTCGTCAAAGAGTTTACCGCCTAGTTCGAGGTAAAGTTTACCATCGAACTGGGCGATACGCTCACGAATATGCTCTGATTGTATCTTCAGATACTTATCGTTGTCAAATCCTATTTTCATCTTTTACGTTGTTTTTGCATCTCCTCTGCTTGCTTCTGCATGGCTTCCAGACGGGCAGCCAGTCCTGAGGCTTTCTTGGGATTGTTCTTGTTTGCCTGATAGTTGGCCTCCAGAATGGCCAGCAACTTGGCGTCGTCGGTGGTTTTGCGCAACGTGTACATGATAGCTGCTGACATGAACAGCGAGATGAAGTAGTAGAAGTTCAGACCGCTGGAATAGTCGTTGAAGATGAAGAAGAACATCAGTGGCATGATGTACATCATCCATTGCATCATCTTCATCTGCTCAGCCTGCTGGCCCACCATCTGGTCTTTCTGCTGCTGCATCGAGAACCATGTGTAGATCAGCTGGGCGGCACAGAACAGGATGCACGTCAGCGAGAGGTGGTCGCCAATACCCCAGATGTTGGTGCCCCACTCCCAGATGGGGTCGTAGGTGCTGAGGTCGTTCATCCAAAGGAACGACTGTCCGCGCAGCTGGATGGCGTTAGGCACGAAGAAGAACATAGCCAGCCAGATAGGCATTTGGATGAGCATGGGCAGACATCCTGACAGGGGGCTGACGCCATATTTCGAGTAGAGCGACATCATCTCTTGCTGCTTCTTCATCTGGTCTTCGGGTTTGTCGTACTGCTTGGTAGCCTCTTCGAACTTGGGTTTAAGCACGCGCATCTTGGCACTCGACATGTAGCTCTTCTTCACCATCGGGAAGGTGATGGCCTTCAGCAGAATGGTGATGAGGATGAGCACGATACCCATGTTCAGTCCCAGACCGGTCAGCCAGTCGAAGACATACAGCGTAAACCAGCGGTTGATCCAGCGCAACAGCCACCAGCCGAGGTTGACCAACTGTTCGAGGTCGAGGTCCTTGCCAAACTGGCTCTGCTGTTCTACCTCCTGAATCAGTCGGAAGTCGTTGGGGCCGATATACATCTCAAACTCTGACGCTTTCTGGCCCGTGGGGTCGAAGTCGGTCTTCAGTGTGGCGTCAAACTGTTTCAGATAGCCCGAACCTTTCTCGTCCTGAATGCTCGAGAGCTTGGCACCACCTGTGAAGTCGTCCTTCGAAATCAAGGCTACCGAGAAGAACTGGTTGCGGAAGGCTACCCAGTCCAGACGCTCCTCGACGGTTTCCGTCTCGTCGCTGGTCTCCGACAGATTGTCGGTACTACCTTTGGCCTCCTTGTAGAACAGGCCTGTATAGCGGCTCTCAAACGAGAATCCCTTCTCCTGCTGGCGACAGTGGTCGCTCCAGGCAATCTCCACTTCCTTGTACGACGGGGCAAACATTCCTGCTAGACCCTTGGCCTGCAGCGACAGGCTGACCATGTAGTCGCGCCCCAGACGGTAGCGCATGATCATCTGTCCGCCACCAGCAGCCGTAGCTGTCATGGTGACTGTCGTGTCGGTCTGCTCTGACGGGGTGAAGTACAGGTCTTGCGTGACGATGTTCTCCTGCTTGCCGGCAAGCATGAAGTTCAGCTGCTGGTCGCCCTCGTCAAACAGAGTTACGTCGGGTTTTCCGTCGATGTTCTTGAAATCCTTGATGACGGCTTTCTTGATGACGCCGCCCTTGGTGTCGAGCGTCAACTCCAGCTTCTGGTTCTTCAGCACCACCTGCTGTGAGGTACCGCTCTGGGCGGCATGAAACAGTGCTGTCGTGTCTGCTGCCACTGCCGAGTCGGCTTTTGCGGCAGCCTGTTGTGCAGCCTGCTGCTGGGCTTTCTCTGCCTTTTCCTTCGCGACAGCTGCTATGCTGTCCTGCATACGTGCGGCTTCAATATCCTCTGCCGACGGCTGGTTCCACCAACTGAACCCGATGAGTACCGCGCCAATCAGTATGAAACCAATAATGGTGTCCTTATTCATTGTCTCTCTTTACCTAATTATTAAATACGAAGTGCAAAGGTACAAAAAAAAAGGCAAAAGTGGAAAGTGAATCGTAAAAAATTCTTGTTACTTGAAAAATATTAAGCATTCTGCGTGATGCATTAAGCTTTTTTTCGTATCTTTGCAGACAGTTATGAAATACAAGTATCTATTACTGATGATGGCGTTGCTGACGGTGACTTTCGCGTCAGCACAGCGCAAAGGCCGCGAAGCCGTGGCTGTCGACAGGAAACCTGACACCGCGCAGGTAGTAAAAGACTATATCGACTCGCTGACGTCGTTGCGCCAGCAGCTCGACTCCCTCCAGCGCGTCAACACCCAGTTGCGTCAGGAGGCTGACGACGGCCGCTACTTCCGTCTGTTTGCTCCTCCCACCTTCTACCATTCAGGGGCAAAAAGCGCACTGTCGCTCACCGAAAATAGTCGTGACGACGTGGCTGCTTCCGTCGACGAGGCTATGATGCAGCTCTACATGCGTCGTCCCGACCTGGTTGAAAACAACGAGAGCAACCTCCGCAAGGTAGGCACCATTCGCGAAGATGTCAACCGCGAGATGAGCCAGCAGGTCGACCTGACCAATCTGGCAGAGCCCACCCCCGAAGAGCCTGAGGCCGTACCTGTCCGTCTGGTGGTACAGAAACCCAACTTCTGGAAGTTCAAGGGCGACGGCTACATGCAGTTCCTACAGAACTATGTCTCCGACAACTGGCACAAGGGTGGCGAGTCCAACTATTCGGCCGTTGCTGCCGCTACCTTGGAGCTCAACTACAACGACCACGACCGTTTCACCTTCGACAACAAACTCGAGGCGAAACTCGGCATACAGACGTCGCCGTCCGACACCGTTCATAAGTTTAAGACCAACAACGACCTGTTGCGTCTCACCAGCAAGCTCGGCATACAGGCCCACAAACGCTGGTACTATACCCTGCAGTTGCTGGCCTATACGCAGTTTGCACGTGGTCTGAAGGCCAACGACGAGAACGTCTACTCCGACTTCACGTCGCCCTTCGACCTCAACCTCGGTCTTGGTATGGAGTATAAGGTCGAGGCCCTCAACAAGCGGCTGATCGGTACGCTCAACTTCCTGCCGCTTTCATTCAACTTCCGCTATGTCGCACGCTGGGACCTCGCTCCCAAGTACGGCATTCGTGGCGACCACCGGACCATGGAAGACTTTGGTTCCCAGTTTACTGGCGAACTGAAGTGGCAGTTGCTCGACCAGCTGTCGTGGAAGACGCGCCTCTTTGCCTATACATCCTACCACCGCGGACTCATCGAGTGGGAAAACCAGTTCGAGCTGAAGGTCACGAAGTACATCTCCGCCAACCTCTTTCTCTATCCTCGCTTCGACGACGCCAATGCCCGCGACGACGACATGGGCTACTTCCAGTTCCAGGAGTACAGTAGTATAGGATTGACCTATAATTTTTAAAGGTAAAAAGGTAAAAGGGTAAAAAATATGCCTGACATAAAAGGCTGTACATCAACTGATGCACAGCCTTTTTTGCCTTTTTACTTTTTTACCCTTTTACTTTTCCGCTTCGGTCATGTCGCCTTCGATGTAGAGGCGGGTCATCTCAACGGCACCATTAGTGCGTATGGTGATGGACTTTTTAAAATGGCCTGGGAATTTTCCCTCGCCATTGTAGGTAACCTTGATCTCGCCTTTGTCACCGGGCTGGACAGGGGTCTTGGTGTATTCAGGAACAGTGCAGCCGCACGAGGCAATGGCCTGATTGACGACCAAAGGCTGTTCGCCAATGTTGGTATAGCTGAACGTGCAGGTGACCACAGGATTCTTCTCCGAGAAAGAACCGAAGTTATGGGTGGTCTTCTCGAACTTGATCTGAGCGGGTTTTAGTTCGTTCTTGGTACCCTTCTGGTCGGCATTCTGGGCCATGGCGGCAGTCATTGAGCCAACCAGCATCAGGGCCATGAGTATCATCTTTTTCATCTTTTATCCTTTTTTATTGTACATAAGACGTTGCAAAAGTAACCCTTTTTCTTGAGACTTGTACGTTTTTGGCCGTCTTTTTTGAATATTTTAATAATTAAGTATAGGTTTTTCGCTCGTTTATTTGTACCTTTGTGCCCTTGAAACGAAAAATATAACATATAAATATATGTACAGGACAAAAACTTGTGGTGAGCTGCGTCTCACCGATGCCGGCAGCGAGGTAACACTGGCCGGATGGGTACAGAAAACGAGAAAGATGGGCGGTATGACGTTTGTCGACCTGCGCGACCGCTATGGCATCACGCAATTGGTGTTTGACGAGTCGAAGGATGCCGCTCTGTGTGAACAAGCTAACAAGCTGGGCCGTGAGTGGTGCATCCAGGTGACGGGGCAGGTGAGCGAACGAGAGTCGAAGAACCCGAAGATGGATACGGGCGACATTGAGATACTGACAGAGAAACTGAACGTGCTGAGCGAGAGCCAGACACCGCCATTCACCATTGAGGACCAGACGGATGGTGGCGACGATATCCGCATGAAGTACCGCTATCTGGACTTGCGCCGTCCCTGTGTTCGCAAGAACCTGGAGCTGCGCCATAAGATGACCATCCTGATACGTAACTTCCTGGACAACCTGAACTTCATTGAGGTGGAGACGCCTATCCTGATTGGCTCGACGCCTGAGGGTGCCCGCGACTTCGTGGTGCCCAGCCGCATGAATCCAGGACAGTTCTATGCGCTACCCCAGAGTCCGCAGACGCTGAAGCAGCTGCTGATGGTGAGTGGTTTCGACCGTTACTTCCAGATTGCCAAGTGTTTCCGTGACGAGGACTTGCGTGCCGACCGTCAGCCTGAGTTTACACAGATAGACTGTGAGATGTCGTTTGCCGATCAGGAGGATGTGTTGCAGATCTTTGAGGACTTGGCCCGCCACCTGTTCAAGGAGGTGCGTGGCGTTGAGTTGCCCGCACTTGAGCGTATGACGTGGCACGAGGCCATGCGCCGCTTCGGCAGTGACAAGCCCGACCTGCGCTTCGGCATGGAGTTTGTGGAACTGATGGACGTGCTGAAGGGTACGGGCGAGTTCCCGGTATTCAACGAGGCTGAATATATTGGTGGTATCGTGGTACCTGGCTGTGCTGAATATACCCGCAAGCAGTTAGATCAGTTGACCGACTTCGTGAAGCGTCCTCAGGTGGGTGCGAAGGGCTTGGTATATGTGAAGTTCAATAGCGACGGCACGGTGAAGTCAAGCATCGATAAGTTCTACCAGCCCGAGGTTTGGCAGAAGCTGAAGGAGAAGACGGGTGCCAAGGATGGTGACCTGGTGCTGATTCTGAGTGGCGACAAGGCCAACAAGACGCGCACACAGCTCTGCACATTGCGTCTGGAGATGGGCGACCGCCTGGGACTCCGTGATAAGAACGTGTTCAAGTGTCTGTGGATTGTCGACTTCCCCCTGTTCGAGTGGAGCGACGAGGAGCAGCGTCTGATGGCTACACACCATCCGTTTACGTTGCCAAATCCTGACGATATTCCCCTGCTCGACACAGCTCCCGAGAAGGTGCGCGCCGTGGCCTACGACTTCGTCTGCAACGGTATCGAGGTGGGCGGCGGCTCGCTGCGTATCCACGACGGCAAGCTGCAGGAGAAGATGTTCCAAATACTGGGCTTCACCCCCGAGCGTGCAATGGCTCAGTTCGGCTTCCTGATCAACGCCTTCAAGTATGGAGCACCGCCTCATGCCGGTCTGGCTTTCGGACTGGACCGCTTCGTGAGCATCATGGCCGGACTCGACTCGATTCGCGACTGTATTGCCTTCCCGAAGAACAATTCTGGTCGTGACGTGATGCTTGACGCCCCTGGCGAACTGGACCCCAAACAGCTGGAAGAGTTGAACTTACGGATTGACCTAAGTCAAGAATAGTGTGTTTATCACAAAAAATCGTCTCTTTGTAGGCGTGTGATATGCCAAAAATTCTTAATTTTGCACGCAGAATATAGAATAACTATTTTCTAGTGTATAAATTTAACGAACTATGGCAGAAAAGAAAACTACAAAGAAGGCCGCTGCAGAGAAGGCAGTAGAGCCCAAGAAGGCAACCGTAAAGAAGAGTGCTACTGCTGCTAAGAAGGCAGTTGTTGCTTTTAACGCAGAGAACGCAGGTTTCAAGGCTGGTGATGTTTACCAGGCTCTGGCTGCTGCTGAGAAGGCTCTGACCGTTAAGGAGATTGCTAAGGCTGCAAAGATTAGCGAGGAAGAGACTCTGCTGGGTCTTGGCTGGCTCTTCAAGGAGGGCAAGCTGGTTGCTGCTGACGAGAAGATTACATTGGCTTAATCAATAAGTTAAGAACAATAGGAAGGGGCTGGTAAGCTACAAGGCATACCGGCCCTTTTTTTAGTTAAGAATTAGGAGTGACTTACGACCAACAGATACTGAAGATTCTCACCGAGGCTGGTGAACGGGGTATAAGCGTGCAGAACATCAGCAGGCACGTTTATAACCTGAACTGTACTTTTTTTCATCAGCCAGACTATGAAGAGGTACGTAGTTACGTACAGCAGTATCTGCTGAAGAACTCGAAGTCGCAGCAGTCGCTCATAGAAAGCACTGGTCAGCGTGGCTGTTACCGCCTGAATACCACGGGGTCGCAGGATGCCCAACAGCTGATGCTATTGTTTCACGACGAGCAACAGCCTGTAGAGAATGTGAAACAGTCGGAAGACCTCTCGCTGGATTTATTTGACGGAATGATATAACTGGTGCAGTTGTTCGGCGGTCTTGTGCCACGAGAACAGGCGTGCACGCTCTAATCCCACCGACTTTTGTTGTTGGCGGAATGCGTCGTCTTCTTCCAGGCGAAGCATCATTTCGGCTATCTGGTCACTGCTGGTAGGGTCAACGAGAATAGCTTCGGGGCCACCAATCTCTGGCATTGACGACGTGTTGCTGGTGATGACGGGTGTGCCGCAGGCCATTGCCTCCAATAGTGGAATACCGAAACTCTCACGTAGGGAGGTGTAGAGGAAGGCAAAGGCGTGACTGTAGACCGAGGGCAGATCGCTATTGACGATATAGCCGGGCATGAGGATGTGTTGACGGATATTCTCAATATCATTGCGGGCAATGATGTCGTTCAGGAATGTACTGTCCAGATCGGCCATCAGTAGCTGGCGCTTGAAAGCTGAACGTTTCAGGTATTTGGAGTAAGCCACCAGCGTGCGTTCGGTATTCTTCTTGGGGTCAGTATTGCCCAAAAAGAAGAAGTATGCTTGGTCCGTGAGTGACTTGAGGTAGGCGGGTAATGGTGTCGTAGTGGGTTTGAACCACTCGTTGTAGCCATTGTAAATCATGGCCATACGCTCTTGTGGTATCTGGAGCTTATGGATGATATTCTGCTTTTCGAAGTTGCTGACGGTAATGATGCGGCTGCATTTGTCGAGGATGCGTGGTACGACCAGCCGACGATAGAGCCATCCCATGTTCTGATATAGCGACTTGTTCGACTTGTCGCGAGGCTCGAGGAAGATGATGTCATGCAGCGTGAGTACCAAGGGAATGTCGCACCAGAGGGGAGCCGTATTGCTGGTACAGTGCAGTAGCTCTACGCCGTATTTCCTGGCGGCACGAGGTAGGGCCCATTGCTCCCAAAGCGGATAGGAGGGACAGTGCAGCTCGACAATGTGGACATGTTCGCTGCTTTCTACGCAGCGGTCTTCGTCGGGTTTGACAAACACATAGTATTCGTCGCCGGTATCCATCTTCTGTAGTTCCAGAATCTCTTGCAGCACAACATAGTCCATGCCGTGCTTGTTTTTGCGGAAGATACGCTGGGCCTCGATACCTATCTTCATAACCAATAACCGTTAACCAATAACCGACATTACTTTAGCTGGTACGCCACCAACGACGGTGTTTTCGGGTACATCTTTAGTGACGACGGCACCAGCGGCTACCACACTGTGACGGCCAATGGTGACGCCAGGCAATATGACGGCATTAGCACCAATCCAGACATCGTCGTTAATGACGACAGGCTTCGTGCTGACACCCAGCTCGTCAATGCATCGCGTAGCATCCTCGAAGTTGTGATTGAGAGCTGTGACGGTGATACCCTGTGCCAGATTGACGTGACTACCGATAGTCACTGGGCCGATGATGGTGTTGTGAAGACCGATGCGGGTTTGATCGCCAATGATGACGTCGCCGACGGCATTGTTGATGCACGAGAACGACTCCACCACGCTGTGTCTTCCTAATGAGAATTTCCTATAGGGTGGGGTGTCCATGCGCACGCTCCAGTATATCTTCGAGTGGCGACCACGGTGCTGGTACAGGGGTGCCAGCAGGCGAATATACCATCGTGGCCGCGCTTCGCGCTGGTTCATCACAAGGTAGTCAATCCATCGTTTTAGTAGTGGACTGCCCTTCAGTCTTTCACGTAGATGCTCTTTGTCATTCATATTTGATGGCTCATTTGGCTGCAAAAATAACCAAAATGTTTGTTATTCCAAAATTTATTTGTAATTTTGTGGCATTAATAGATGGAATAAATGCCTGAAACGACCTCAAAACTCAAAATTGTCTATCTCACTCCGGCACTTTATATGGCAGGAGGCGTTGAGCGTGTGCTGACGCTTAAAGCCAATTATTTTGCTGAACATTTCGGGTATGATATCTCCATCATCCTGACGGAAGGCAAGGATAAACCTTTGTTCTATCCGTTGTCTGAGAAGGTGAGGATTATCAATCTGAATATTGGCTTTGAGGAACTTTGGACGTGCAGCTTTCTTAAGAAAATTGTGGTCTATCTCAAGAAGCAGCGGCAATATAGGAAGATGGTCGAGCAGGAACTGATGCGTCTGCGCCCTGATATTACCATCAGTCTGCTACGCCGTGAAATCAATTTCCTGACCAGTATCAAGGATGGTAGCAAGAAGATTGGGGAACTGCATGTGAATCGTGCCAACTATCGGAATTATAACACAGAGAAAGTTGGTTTGATAAAACGCCTTTTTGCCCGATGGTGGTCCTATAGTCTGCTACAGAAATTGAGAAAGTTGGATAGACTGGTAGTGTTAACGGAGAAAGATCGTGAAGCATGGACAGAATTGGATAACGTAGTAGCCCTTCCTGACCCCCTGCCCTTTGTCCCTTCATCTGTTAGTCCGTTGAGTAAGAAACGCGTTGTGGCCATTGCCCGCTATTCCCACGAGAAAGGCATAGACCTGTTGTTGAAGGCTTGGGCTATTGCTGAGAAGAAAGTAGAAGATTGGCAGTTGGAAATCTTTGGAGATGGAGACAAGACTTCCTTTGAGCAGCTAATAGATACGTTGGGCATTGATCGTACCCGTTGTTGGCTGAATGGCCGTACTGACGATGTGGAACAAGAGTATCTCAACAGCAGCCTCTTTGTTCTTAGTTCTCGTTTTGAAGGGTTCGGAATGGTGATAGTTGAAGCCATGGCTTGTGGCTTGCCTGTTGTGGCCTTCGACTGTCCGTGTGGACCGCGCTCTATCATTAGTGACGGTGAAGATGGATTGTTGGTAGAGAATGGCAATGTCGAAGCATTGGCTGATGCTCTTTCTCGCTTGATGGGCGATGAGGTTTTACGGCAATCCATGGCTGAGAAGGCTATCGTTAATGTTAAACGTTTCGAGATAGAAACCATAGCGAATCAATGGCTTCATGTGTTTAACAACGTAATGAACGAAAAGAAATGAAGATATTGTTTCTTGTCTATCATGGATTCTCAGAACATAGCGGTATCTCGAAGAAGATACACTATCAGGTGAAGGGACTGCGAGAGAACGGCCACGACGTACATCTGTGCTACTACGACTTTGATGAGCGTGGACATAGCTGCCGTTTCGTTGATGGTAAACTGCTAAAAGACTATGGTAAAGGAAAGTGGGCAGGTCTTCGCCAACGAATGGATTATGACTGTATTTATGACTATTGTGTGCATAATAAAATAGAGTTTGTGTATGCCCGCTGTTTTATGAATGCGAATCCTTGGCTTATCCGCTTCTTTAAGAAACTCAGAAAGGCGGGGGTGAAGTCTGTCACTGAGATACCTACCTATCCTTACGACCAGGAATTTACTTGTGTCAGTGACTGGAACATGAAGTTGGATTTATGGATGGATAAGCGGTATCGTTGCGAGTTGTATCACCAACAAAATGCTTTGGTGACCTTCTCTGATGCTGAACAAATCTTCGGACAACGCACTATCCGCATTAGCAATGGTGTCGACTTCGACAGTATCCCCCTGCACCATCCCTCATCCCTCATCCCTCATCCCTCATCCCTTCACCTCATTGGCGTTGCCGAGGTGCATTTCTGGCATGGCTTCGACCGCTTGGTGGCGGGATTAGGAGAGTATTATAAACAAGGAGGACAGCTTGAGGTCTATTTCCATATTGTGGGAGGTGTGCATCCCTTCTATATGACTGATATGCCACAGGCACCAGGTTTCCAGACACTTATCGATAAGTATGGCATACATGATAAGGTCATCTTCCACGGAACCTTGTTTGGCGACGAGCTAACGCAGGTCTTCAATCAGTGCCAGTTTGCTATTGGTTCGCTGGCCCGTCACCGCAGTGGCATCACTGTTGTTAAGACGCTGAAGAATCGTGAGTACGCCACCCGTGGCTTACCTTTTATCTATAGTGAACAAGACAGCGACTTCGACCAGCAGCCTTACGTCATTAAGGCTCCTGCCGACGAGTCTCCTATAGACATACAGCGTATCATTGACTTTGTAGATCATTTCCAGATGAAGCCTGAAGAGATTCGCAAGACCGTTGAACATCTGGCGTGGAAGATTCAGATGCAGTGGGTTGTTGATCAGTTATGAGTAGCATAGTAAGTAATAACATTTTAATAGTGTAAAGGCAGTTCAATGAGACAAATTCCATTTGATGAAGTAAAGTCTATTCAGTTAGATTTGTTAAGTGATATCGCTGATTTCTGTGAAACTAATGGCTTAACCTATTTCCTCGCTTATGGTACTTTGATAGGTGCAATACGGCATAATGGATATATACCTTGGGATGACGATATTGATATAGCCATGCCTCGTCCTGATTACGATAAGTTTATCATGTCATATAACAAGAAAGATTCCCATAAAAAGGTTATTGACATTGCAATAGATAAAACATACGGGGTGCAATTTGCGAAAGTCTACGATGATCGTACATGGCTTGATGAATATAAGTACAGAAAGGAAAATTATGGCGTATATATTGATGTGTTCCCTATAGATGGCGTGAAAGGGACTTTTAGGATGCGTTTAGCTCGGAAGATTGATAAGGTATTGCATGCCAAGAAAGCAAATTTCACAGAAAGGTCGTTTGTAAAGAACTTCATAAATTGTTTGGTGAAGGCAGTGTGCCTACCTTTTTCTGTATATGACATTCTGAAATTTGCAGATAGGAATGCCAGAAAATATGCTTTCGGAACAACTGCTAAGGCTACAATTTTCTTGGAAAGTTATGGAATTTGTGAAATAGTTGATACTTCCGTGTTTCAAGACTCTGTTTTTCATCAGTTTGAAGGGAAACAATATCGAATACCAATAGGTTATGATCAGTGGCTTCGTAGTATCTATGGAGATTATATGCAGTTACCACCAAAAGAGAAACAAATAGCCCATCATATTTCAAATGTATATTGGAAAGAATAGTATTCTCTAATTCATATTTATGCATATCCTTTATATTTATCCAGAAATAACCATCAAGGGTGGGGCAGACAAAGTGATTGTCGAGAAGGCCAATTACTTTGCCGCTCACGGCTATCGGGTCACGTTAGTTACCGAGGCACAAATGGGTAGGGAACTGTCATTTTCTCTTGACGAGAAGGTGAGGCATATAGATATGGGAATTGATTTCAACCGTCAATATACTCAACATGGTATACGTAGATTGTGGACTTACTTAGGGCTGTTACATCAATATAAGAAAAAACTAGAGACAACACTCATGGAGGAATGTCCCGATATCGTAATTACGGCGATGGGACGCAGTATTGACTTTATTTCGAGTATACATGATGGTAGCATAAAGATTGGTGAGGCCCATAGCGTAAAGGCCAATGTGAGAAGCCTGAATGTGATGGAGCGGAAAGGTTGGCTTCGTCGCTTTATGGCTCGGCTCATCCGTTGGCATATCAGCAGGAAGGTATCACGCTTAAATGCAATGGTATTGTTGACACAGCAGGATGCCGACTGTTGGACCGAGGCCCAACAGACTTTTGTGATTCCCAATGCCGTTCCACAATTCCCAGAACGTTGCAGTACCTTGGATAATAAACAGATTCTGATGGTGGCTCGCTATAATGACGCCAAAGGATATAACTATATGGTTGAAGCGTGGCAAAAGGTGCATGAGCGCCATCCAGATTGGACGCTGAATGTGTATGGCTCTGGTGAGTTGCACGACGACGTCATTCGTTGGATTCAGCAGCGCCATCTGAGCACAAGCATGGTGCTACACGAACCTGTCGACAATATTATGGAGCAGTATCTTGACAGTTCCATCTTTGTGATGAGTTCCCGCTATGAAGCATTCCCGATGGTTCTGCTTGAGGCTATGGCCTGTGGCGTGCCCTGTGTGTCATTCGACTGTCCTCATGGTCCTCGCAATATCATCCGTGATGGTGAAGATGGACTGTTGGTGGAGTATCTTAATCCGCAGGCCTTGGCCGATGGTATTTGCAAGCTGATAGAGGATGAGGCTTTGAGAAAGCAGCTTGGTGCAAAAGCCAGACAGAATATTCAGCGTTTCTCGCAGTCTGTCGTGATGCATCAATGGACGGAATTGTTTGATACCTTAATAAGTCAACGCCGCCCATGAAGATTGTGTATGTATATTCGGCAGTGGCTGCCAAAGGTGGTGTGGAACGCATCTTGGTTGATAAGATGAACCTCTTGGCCCGTGAACTTGATTGTGAGGTGTATCTGTTGACTTATAATCAGGGGGCGCATCCTGTTTCTTATGCGTTAGACAAGCGCGTTCGTCATATTGACTTGGATGTGCGTCTCCATGCCAAGTACCGCTATCGGGGACTGTGCCGTCTGTGGGAGGGCTGGAAACGTAGTCGTTGGCTGTGTCAGCGTCTGCAGCGAACGTTAAAAGAAATAGCCCCAGATGTGTTGGTGACAGCCACTTTCGGCGATCTTTCGCTGCTGTTGCGGTTGAAGGGGGCGACGCCATTGGTTGTTGAGTCGCATGGTGGCTACGACCATCTGATAGACTATCCTTTGATGAATTGGAAACACCGTAGGGATATTTGCACTCGCTATCGTTTGTTGAAAAATGCAGATGCTATTGTCTCGCTGACAGAGAGTGATGCGCGGAAGTGGCGCACGGCGTACCCTCAAGTACAAGTAATACCCAACGTCGTTCATCTGAATCCGACAGATCAATATAGTGAGCTTGCTCAGAAACGTATCCTCTTTGTGGGACGGCTGGCAGAGCAGAAAGGTATTCCAGAACTTATCGCCGCGTGGCGCATAATATATGAGCGCCATCCAGATTGGCAATTGGATGTATATGGCGAGGGAGAATTGGCGCGTATGTGCCAATCTGTGAAAGGGCTGCAGGTCTTTTCGCCTGTTGATGATATCTGGTCAAAATATGGTGAGAGTTCTGTGTTGGTATTGACCTCACGCTGGGAGCCGTTCGGCCTGGTGATTCCCGAGGCGATGTCATGCGGAGTGCCTGTAGTGTCCTTTGAGGGCGATGGCCCCAGCAGTATCATTTCCGATGGCAAGGATGGCTTCCTCGTCAAGAATCGGGATATTACAGCTTTTGCAGATAAAGTCTGCCAACTGATAGAGGACGAAACACTTCGTCAGCGTATGGGACTGACAGCCCGTCACGTTGCTCAGCGTTATTCAGCGTCATATATAATACCTCAATGGAAACGATTGTTCACCCGTCTTTCCCATTTCTAAATCATTAGTAATTATGACAAACTGGTACGATAAATACATGACCGTTTACGGCAAGCCCTTTGCGGAGGTGCCGGAAGAAGTGATAAAAGGTACGCGCGAACGGCTGGCACGTCTGCAGAGTGCAGAACCATTGGCCAGTATCGTGGTGATAGCCTATAACGAGGAGACACACCTGCAGGCTTGTCTGTGGGCTATCAGCGAGATACAATGTAAGTATCCCGTCGAGATTATCGGTGTCGACAACGATTCGAAGGATCGTACGGCCGAGATCTATGAACGCTCGGGCATACCTTTTTATACGGAGTACCAGCACTCTTGCGGCTATGCGCGTCGTTGTGGCTTGCAGCATGCCAAAGGGCGTTTTTATTTTGATGTGGATAGTGATACACTCTATCCGCCTCAGTACTATGAACTGATGCTCGAACAGTTGCTGAAACCAGGTGTCAGCTGTGTGTCGGCAACGTGGAGCTATTTTCCTGATGAGCATCACTCAAAACTGAGTCTGCGCCTATTTGAGATGTCGCGCGACCTCTTCCTGTGGATTCAGCATTTTAAGCGTCCTGAGCTCAGCGTTCGTGGTTTGGTTTTTGCCTACAATGCCGACTACGGTCGTCAGGAACCTTATCGTGTAGACATCATTCGTGGCGAGGATGGCTCTATGGCGCTGAACCTGAAAAAGTACGGCAGAATCGTCTTTGTGCGTGATCGTCGTTGCCGTGCTATCACGGGTTATGGCACCATTGGCCAGCAGTCCATATGGCAGAGCTTTGTCAATCATGTGCGCATACAACTGAAGGATATCACGCGCATTTTCTATTCAACCGACCATTACGAAGATAGCGAGGACAACAAGGTTAAATCCTGATAAGGACCGAGCCATTGGCCGTTTGAACGACATAGACGCCTCGGCTCAAAGCGGGTAGGGGCAGCGTTGTATGTGTCTGGATGACTGGGAGCGTTGTCTGGTATTTCACCGCACCATTGGTACTGTAGATGGTGAAGCTGAAAGGTGCCTCGGGCAACTGGTCGAACAACAGGTGCAGTTGTCCGCCTTCTGCCCAGATGCTGACATCTTTTGCCTGTGTCTGGCTGATTTCCTTGATTCCCGTGATGCCAAGTACGTCGAGCAATCCTCGGTAGGCGTCAATCTCGCCATAGCCGTAGCGGTTGTTGGGGTAGGTGAGTGTCGGCTCCGGATGTTGGCAGGTACGGCTCAGTACACCCATGATGTCGTCGCGCGTCAGCAACGGGTTGGCCTCCAGCCATAACGCAATCGTGGCTGCAACTATAGGTGTCGACATCGATGTGCCGCTATCCACTCGCCAGGGATACTGTCGGCCGTTAAACTCGGAAAAGCCTATGCAGCCTCCTGTCGCTGTGGGATGGTGTTCCATGTAGACGCTGTTGTGACTTCCGTTGACGTTGGTGCCAGGTGCCGTCACGTCGGGCTTGTTGATTCCGTTCATGGCGGGACCTGTCGACGAGTAGGTGGCCCACAGGCCTTGTTCGCCACCATAGCTGTTCTGGTGGTACTTGCCGTCGATATCTCTTCTGTACATGCGGTGCGTTGTCGCTCCTACACAGATGACTGATGGGAAGCAGCCTGGTGCCAGGATGTTGTGTCCTTTGGTCGCTGCATTCCAACGTTTGTCGGTATCACGATTGGCAAGCTTGGCCGACGAACTGCCGAAGATTTCCACACGACTGTCCTGCCCCTCTGCTACCAAGGCGATGTGTGGCAATTGCCTTAGTTCTCTGTTGGCAGTCATTTCCAACAGATACATCGTGATACCCTCTTCGAACTCCGAGGCATATTTGCTGACGCTGACGGCGCATGTGTCCTCATTGATAAACAAAGTGTCAACGAGTGACTTCTCCAACCGCTCGTCATCCGAGGCTATGCGAAGCGTCTGGGTGACTGTCGAGCCGTCACCATAGGCATAGAGCACGATATTGATGTATCCGTTTGCTTTTAACATATAGCGTGCCGCTTTCTTGTTGGCGTCGATGAAGGCCCCTGCCGCAGCTACTCCCTCAGGCTTCTCGGCATACGTAGTATACAGGCTCTCGTTGCCTGCTGAGGCCACAATGATACGGCCTGGTCCCGTCAGTCGTTCCAGAAACTCACTGAACAGTCGGTCTTCCTCGTCCAGATAGGGCGTGTAGCCTTCGCTGAACGATGCCACACAGGGCTTGCCCTGCTGGTCGGCATAGTCGAAGAGATATTTGAATCCCAGCGCGTCTGTTGCCGACGTATATTTGTAGTAGTCTTTCGGGTTGATGTAGATGGTGTCGTTGGTCACCGCATTGGCCACCAGACAGATGTCGCTGTCGAAGGCCACCCCGCGATAGGGCGTGTCGTAACCGCTGCCTGCGGCAATGCCCAGCGTGTGGGTACCATGACACTCGGTCGGACTGTCTGTGGCGCAGCGTTGTGCGAGTATGGCGTCAGTCCCCACGAAGTCGCGACCTACGGGAAAAGCACTGCCAATGGTGTCTGGCGACAGCTGGTCCCAGAAAGCACTAATGCGACAATGTTGTGTCGCCGTGTCGTAGAAGTTCGGGTGTGTCAGGTCGAAGCCTATATCCATCAGTCCCACGACCACTCCGCGACCTGTAAAGGCGGCATGCTGTGGCGTCGACTCCCATACGGGAAGCAGGTCAATCACCTTAGGCACCGTGTCCATCAGTGTGTGGGCCGGTTGGCTGGCCTCGATACGACTGATAGCCGGATGCTGGGCGAGTACCTCGACCTGCGACAGCGGGATGGTGGCAATGCTGATATCACCCAGTCGGGCGTATGTCGTACAGCCATAGTCGCTCAGTACTGCCTCGTCGTTAGTTTCGACGAAAGCTGTCAGGTAGCGTGGTGCCGCTGCTGCTCTCCGTTGACTCTGCTGCGTGCTTACAGCCTGCCGTACCCATGCCGACAGTTTGCGGCTTTGCGCTGTGGCATTGAGTGCAAGCAATAGGAGCAGGGTGGCTATTGCCCATGTGCTTATCTGTGTCTTTGGTCTCATAGCTATGTCGTAAGCTTCGCTGCAAAGTTACAAAATTAGTGAGAGAAAAGAGAAAGACGTGATAAAAAAATGGTTTAGATATTGCGTAATTGGCGTAATATCTGTATCTTTGTAACCCAAATCGACGATAAATAAATTATAAGAACTATGATACGTAAAACAATTGCAGTACTTTTCGCCTTCTTTGCAGTTTACAATGGAGCGCTTGCTACAGAAACATTTATCACTTTCACTCCCCAGAGCGAGACGCTGTCGCTGAAGGATGCCACCATTGGCTATAGTGAACAGGAATACGAAGGGGTGAAGATGGCCATTCAGAATCTTCGTGAGGACATGTGGCATGTGCTCGGCACCATTCCTGCCGAATCGAAGGATGTTCCCACCATCTTGATTGGAACCTTGGGCAAGAACAAAGAGATAGACAAACTGAAGCTGACCGACCTGAAAGGGAAGCGTGAGAAATATATCATCACCACCGTAGACCAACAGCTGGTTATTGCCGGTAGCGACAAGCGCGGTACCATCTATGGCATCTACGAGTTGAGCCGTCAGTTAGGCGTGTCACCTTGGTATTGGTGGGCTGATGCTCCTATTGCGCAACACGACAATGCTTATGTCATCAAAGGTTCCTATACCGATGGTGAACCTGCTGTTGAGTTTCGTGGCATCTTCCTCAACGACGAGGCTCCCTGCCTCACTACTTGGGTAAAAAACACCTTCGGTACCGAATATGGTGGTCGTGCGTTTTATGCTAAAGTCTTTGAACTGATTCTTCGTCTGAAGGGCAATATGATGTGGCCCGCCATGTGGGGATGGGCGTTCTATGCTGATGATCCAGAGAACGGCCGCCTGGCCGACCGTATGGGTGTGATGATGGGTACCTCCCACCACGAGCCAATGGCCCGCAACCATCAGGAGTATGCCCGCCACCGCCAGAAGTGGGGCGCCTGGAACTACCAGACCAATCAGGAAAAACTCGACCAATTCTTCCGTGAGGGTATCGAGCGTATGAAGGGTACTGAGGACATCGTGACCATCGGCATGCGTGGCGATGGCGACGAAGCCATGAGCGACAAGGCCGACACCAAGCTGATGGAGCGTATCATCAACAACCAGCGCCGTATTATCAAGGAAGTGACGGGCAAGCCTGCCGAGAAAACCACTCAGGTATGGGCACTGTATAAAGAGGTACAGGACTACTATGATGCCGGCCTTAAGGTGCCCGACGACGTGATGATTCTCATCAGCGACGACAACTGGGGCGATATCCGTCGTGTACCCATCAACGAGAAAGAGCGTAGCCGCAAGGGCGGCTGGGGTATCTATTATCACGTGGACTATGTGGGTGCTCCACGTAACTCCAAGTGGCTCAACGTTACGCAGACGCAGCAGATGTTCGAACAACTGTCGCTGGCCTACGACTTCGGCATCCGGCGCATGTGGATTCTGAATGTTGGCGATCTGAAGCCGATGGAGTATCCCATCCAGCTCTTTATGGATATGGCTTGGCATCCGAAGGAATATACCCAACAGACTGTTACCGACCATACCCGTCGCTTCTTCGCTTCTGCTCTTGGTCAATCTTCAATCGCAGATGAAGCTGCCGATATCTACAACCGCAACTGCCAGTATATGGCTCGCGTCACCCCAGAGATGCTCGACGCTGAAACCTATAATATCGAGACGGGTGAATGGCGCCAGGTGGCCGACGACTATCAGCGCTTGGAACTACGTGCTTTGCGACTCTATGAACAGATTCCTGCCAATGCACGTGATTTCTATCGCCAGTTGGTGCTCTTCCCTGTGCAGGCCATGGCCAACCTCTACGATATGTACTATGCACAAGCCATGAACCACCGTCTGGCTAAGGCGGGTAGCCCTGATGCCAACGTGTGGGCCGATCGTGTGGCACAATGTTTCCGTCGCGACTCGCTGCTCTGTGCTGCCTACAACACCGATATTGCCGGTGGCAAATGGAATGGTATGATGATTCAGAAACATATTGGATACCGCTCCTGGAACGACAACTTCCGCGCAGATATGCTTCCCGCTACCACCACCGTTCCCGCTGGTTCTTCGACTAAAGATCGAAGTGTGGCGTTGCAATCTCCAGTGGGCTACACCTTCCAGCCCAGCAACGGCTATGTCTCGATGGAGGCCGAACACTACTATCGTGCCGAGGCTTCGCAGGGTACCCAGTGGAGCGTCTATCCCTATTATGGTCGCACACGTAGTGCTGTGGCTCTGACGCCCTACACACAGCCTGTCGGCAATGCTTCGCTGACCTATCGTTTCGCCCTGCCTGAAGGCACCCAGCAGGTCAAGGTGCGCATCATCGTCAAGTCAACCCTTGACTTCCTGAATGTTGGCGGTCACGAGTGTCTGGTGAGCCTCGATGGTGGACAGCCTGAGACCATCAACTTCAACAAGACCCTTCTCGACAAGCAACCCTATATGTACTCTGTGTTCTATCCGACGATAGCCCGTCGCGTTATCGAGAAGGAAGTAACGTTGCCTGTCGGTAAGGATGGCATTCACGAGCTGACGCTGCGTCCGCAGCATCCAGGTCTGGTCTTTGAGAAGATCGTTGTTGACTTTGGTGGCTACAAACCCTCCTACCTGTTTATGAACGAGTCGGACTATTCTGCCGCTGGCATGAAATAGTCCGACTCCTATTCAGGGTCTCCTGATAAAGCGACCGTTCATCGTTTGATGAGTCTCACGCCGTAGATCTCGCCAATCTGCTTGCCAGGCTTGGCCACGAATTTCACGCGGACCTGCTTCTTGCCTTTCAGCAGTTCGGCAGGGATGTCGTAGGTCTCATAGACAAACTTGGAGATGCGGTATTTGCCAGTGTTGTTGACCGACGTCACCAGCTGGTCGTCGACGAGAATGTCGAACTCGTGGCTCTTCCATTCGCCTACACCCCAGTACTGCAGGCGCAGGGCGAGGTCGGTATTGCCGACGGTTTGCATCAGATAGCTGAAGTAGTTGCCGTTGCGGGCATCACGGAAGAAGACGTCATTGGTATTGCCTGTAAACGAGTGGTCGGTTTCCATAAAGTGGTCGCTCTCAGGCTGTTGCTCGCCCGGCTGTACCTTGTCGGTGGTGCGGGCTTCCAGCTCCTGTCGCTCCTGCTCCTGCTTGGCCAGATTGTCGAGATAGCCCTGATAGTTGTCTTCCGACAGCGCCAGCCAGTACATCATGTAACGGCTGTCGTGCAGTTCGAAGAACGGCATCAGCTCGTTACGAATCTCATTGACCATCTTGGTCGTCAGCGTGAAGTGCAACGGCTTGCCAGCCACAGGCTGCAACTGGTTGGCAATGCTCTCGATATCGTTGTTGATTAAGATGGGTGCCTGGTCGATGGGCAGCTTCTTGCCCACGGCCAACTGTCCGAAGCGGCTGTCGTCGGCTATCAGCATGGCGAGGTCTTCCGTACCCGTCTTCATGGCCAGCATGATGGGCCCGTGCATCAGGGCGACATACTGCGTGAGGTTAGGCAGATATTTTACGCTGTTGTGCATGGGGAAGGACACTTCCACCACGTCGCCCTTCTTCCATTGGCGGTCGATGGTGACATAGCTTGACGGACCAGTAATGATGCTGACGGGCTGGCCGTTCACCTTTACCGAGAACTGGCCTGGGCTGACCCAACCCGGATAGCGCACCTGTAGGGCAAACTTACCCTTTCCCTTAGTGATGGTGATTTTACTTGTCTCAGCATAGGGGAATGCCGTTTCCTGCTTCAGCGTGAGGCCCTTCTCGCGCCAGTTCAGCTCAGAGCTGACGAAGAGGTTCACAAACAGGGCGTCGCCCACGTGGGTATAGATGAACTGTCCGTACTTGCCGTGATTCTCCATTCCCGTTCCCACGCAGCACCACATAGCTTCGTTGGGTGCCGAGTAGTTACGGTAGTGGCGTGGGCGGGCTGAGGTGAAATACACGTAGCCGCCGTGCTCAGGATGCTGCGACGAGAGGATGTGGTTGAACGTTGCCAACTCGTAGTAGTCGGCATAGCGGGCCTCCGGATTGCGGCGGTGCAGGTCCTCGGTCAGCTTAAGCATATTATTGGTGTTGCAGGTCTCAGGACCGTCGATGTCCTGCACAAAGTCCTGACAAGCCTCGCGGCTGGGGAAGTGTTCACGGCGCGAGTTGCCACCAAAGGCCAGCGAGCGTTCGCCCGTCACGATATCCCAGAAGAAAGCACCGGCATTGTGGTATGCCTCGTCGCCAGCCAGTTCGGCTATGCGCTCAAAGCCTATCACCTTCGGCACCTGCGTGTTGGCGTGCATGTTGTCCAGACAGTCGCGACGCTGCGACAGCGGGGTCAGCAGCCGGCGGTGCGAGAAACGCTTGGCTGCGTCGAGGTACTTTCTCTCACCCGTCATCGCGTAAGCATCGGCCAGCACCTCGTTCATGCCGCCATGCTCGGTGTCGAGGGCATGTTCCACCTGTGCGTCCGTGAGCTCTGCCGTCAGGTCGATGGCCCAGTCGCAGAAGCCTAAGAACAGCTGTCTGGCCTGCTCGTTGCCGCAGTAGAGCCATGCGTCGCGCAGGCCGGCATACATCTTGTGGATATTATAGAAAGGTACCCACGCACCATAGTACGCGCCGAAGTTGCCCTTTTTGAAACCGCCCCATACACGGTCGCTGCCAGGCACGCCGCCCACGTAGCCCTTACCCCAGTCGGGGTGGTTCTTCGCATTGGCGTCGGCACAGCGTTGCAACTCGCTGATGAAGTAGTTCATGCGCTCTTCACACTCTTTGCTGCCCGTAGCAGCATTGATGGCCATCGCCGTCAGATAGTGGCCACCCACGTGTCCGTCCAGTCCGTCCCAGTTGCGATACGACTGCCCCTTCGGTGTCAGCCCGGCCTCCTTCAGATACGGTGCCAGTAGGCGGTCGCAGTCGTACTGCAGCAGCGTCTTGATGTTCAGGTCGCGTGCCCGCTTCAGCGGACCGTCCAACAGCGTTACATCGCCGAGGGGAAACTCGTCGGCATACAACTTCTCTTGTGCGTGACCAGCCACCACAGCGGCCGTCATCAGCATGGTTACCAGTGTTCTCTTCATATACTCTTATTTTATTTTAGGCAATGTGAAAATGAATAGTTGATATTTCGAGTGCAAAGATAACACTTTTTTTTCATTTTTCCACCATATCGCGATATATTTCCGAAAAAAGAGGGCGTGACATAAGAAGGTTACCACAGGAAATCTTCTTGCCAACCGTCATATTGTATGTCGCCCGTCCATCCTTCCTCTTGGCAGATTCGGGCTATCTGCTGTTGCTGTTCAGGAGGAATGGGACGCTCGCCATTACGATATTGGTAGAAGCGGGTGCGCGTGAAAAGGTTGATGAGGCGCTGCTTGATGTTTTTGGCCACTGCATAAGGAATGTCGTCAAAGAGGTGCATGAAACCGACGGCGTACTGCACCTTAACATTCTGACGGTAGTACTTGCACTCTCCGGCCCTGACGTCAGGGTTCATGGGGTTGATGGTGGTCAATGCGTAGTCCTCGACGCCACTATGCTGGCCTGTCAGCCAGTGCAGACAGGTCTCATGGCGTGGGCACTCGTTGACGAAGCACTGCAGGTAGTGGAGCGACTGTTGGCGGAATCTTTCTTCGATGGTCATAGTTCTAAAGGCTTTTTCTTATTACATGGATGTTATTTGTCGCAAAGATACGAAATAATTTTGTGATAGACAAACAATTTCTATAGAAAAGAATATAAAATATAACGTCACTTCGTCATTATCTTTGTAAGCTATTAAATATAAGGCAATTAAGTAGTGATGTTATATGGTGATGTTATAGATGATAACGTCACTTCTTAGCTATTTCTTTTACTTTTTAGCATTAATATTAACTTAATATATTGATTAACAATGTGTTTCTAACGCAATTATTATTGCCAAACAAAGTGTTTTGCATAGAAAAACAAAGTATTTTATATGAGAAAACAAAGTGTTTTGCATGGTGAGAAAGTATGAAACAACATGTTTTAGCATATGCTAAACACAAAAACACTTTTCACGACACATCAAAAAAGTGACGTTATGGCACGAGAAAGTGACGTTTAATGTCACCTATTAAAATAATGATATTCAATGGAATAAATAAGAAAGTGACGAGGTGACGTTATAAAGCAGAAGTTTTTCTGAAAGATTGTTTTGTAGTCTCAACCTTTTTTCGTACCTTCGCAGCAGGAACTTAAAACAAACAATAGCTATGTCAGAAATCACACTCATCAAACCCTATCGCCAGTCGGAAACATTGCGTCTCTATACCGAGACAGACATCGTAGAACTGTTGAGGAGTGACAGTTATGCCGAACTCATCAACGACCTGCGCAGCTACTATCCGATGCTCGAGCTGAGGCGCGAGGCTGACGGCTCAGTCAGTGGTAGCGACCTCATAGCCAACAAGTTGCCGCGCATCTGCTTTGCCTCGAAGATGGAGAACCGCAATCGTCAGCGCGTCACGTTGGGCTATACTGGACTGGTGCTGCTCGAGGTCAACAACCTGACGGGTTACGTTGAGGCCGACGCCATTCGCAAGGGTGCCGGCGAGGTGCCCCAGACGCTGATGGCCTTTGTGGGTGCTTCAGGGCGTAGCGTGAAGATAGTGTGTCGCGGTGAACTGTTCCCCAGCGAACGAAAGGACGGCGGGGCGTTGCCCATGACAACCGAAGACATTGCCCTGTTCCACGAGAACCTCTACGAACGTGCCCGTTTGGCCTATAATGCGCAGCTGGGTGTGACCATTGAGAAATTGGAACCGCGCGTCGACCGCACGTGCTACGTCAGCAAGGACGATGAGGTGGTATACAATCCGATGGCTATCCCGTTCTATGCTCGTGCCGAAAAGCCAACGCAGGCCCTTTCGCTGGTTCGTACGTCAACACTTGAAAAGGAGAAGGACTATCCAGGAGTGAACCGCCATTTCACGCAGCATCAGATCTTTGAGTTCAACCTCTCGAAAGCCTACGACGAGTGTGAGGGGCTGCTGGGTGACGACCTCGCCCATGCCTTGCTTACCCGACTGGCCATTCATTGTCTGGAGACGGGCATCCCAATGGCGGTAGCCCGCCGTATGACGCGTTACCGTTCGGCAGACCTCGGTGAGAATGATGACCTCATCAACGAGGTATTTGCTAACGTCTATCGGCCGGAGGTGATGAAGCGCTACGAGGAACGCAAGGGTTACAAGCCCGAGAAGAACATTCCCGCCGAGACGCTGCTGACGATGAAGATTGACGTATTCCTGAACGAGAACTACGAGATACGAAAGAATGTGATGCGCGGCGTGGCGGAGTTCAGGGCCCGGACGGGCATCGGATTCTCGTTCCGCGACCTGACGGAAGAGGCGCGCAACAGCATCACCATGAAGGCCCTGCGACTGGGTATCAAGTGTTGGGACAAGGATATCCGCCGCTACGTCAACTCGGAAGACATTGAACTGTACGACCCGATGAACGAATTCCTGGAGTCGCTGCCCGCATGGGACGGCAAAGACCGTGTGAAAGAACTGGCGCGGCGTATTCCCACCAGCTATGAGGAGTGGCCCGAGTTGTTCCACCTGTGGATGCGTTCGATGGTGGCCATGTGGATGGGCAAGGGTCAGCTGACGGGCAACTCGCTCGTACCTATATTAATAGGTCGTCAGGGTTGTGGAAAGTCCAGTTTCTGTCGCATCCTGTTGCCCAACAACCTGCGCGACTACTATAACGACCGCATCAATTTCAAGAACGAAACCGACCTGAATCTGGGACTGACGTCGTTCGGCCTCATCAACCTCGATGAGTTCGACAAGATTACCCAGCGCCAGCAGATTGTATTGAAGTACCTCGTATCGACTTCCGACCTGAAATTCCGTCCGCCCTACGGCAAGGCCTATTCGGAACATCGCCGCTTCGCGTCGTTCATCGGCACCACCAACGAGATGATGCCGCTGACAGACCCCAGTGGAGCCCGCCGCTTCGTCTGCGTAAAGGTCGAGGGCGACATCGACTTCCGCACGCCCATCGGCTATGCCCAGCTTTATGCCCAGCTGCTACACGAAATCAACAATGGCGAGCGCTACTGGCCGACGCGCGAACAGGAACAGCAGCTCATACAGCGAAACCTTGCCTACCAGCAGGTCAGCGGACTCGGCGAGATGCTGCTCTCCGTCCTAGAACGTCCCGCAAACAATGAAGACGGCCAATGGATGTCGCTCAAAGATATCTCGGCACTCTTGAAACAGCACTTTAACGGTTATAAAGAAGAGGCGGGCACCTTCCGCAAAATCGGCTCCTACCTCAGCCGTCCGGAGTACCAGTTCAAGAGCAAGCACACGAATACCGGCACCGTATATTGGGTGAAGATGAGGGAGTAAGAAGAATGTGTGTCTAAAATATTGCCTTTTGCGGTGGTCGTTTGCTGAAGAATAACGGGTGTTCGCTGAAATAAAATAGTGTCGATTAAACTTTTCATGTTTTGTTGTATCAAAGAAGCAGAACAACACAAAAACAACAACATAAAAGTTTAACACAAAAACGAAACGAACATGAAAAAGATGATTTTAACACTGGTGGCCATGATGGCAGTAATGTCTGGTTTTGCAAAGAGTAGTGCAGACAAACGATTCGACATGAGTTGCGATATCTATCGCCTTTCGGTCACGCTCGACCTGGACGAAGAGCAGATGGATGCCGTAGAAATGATTCAAGACCGATTCAGCGACGAGATGCAGGCGCTGGCCTCGCTGAAGGGCTGGCAGCTAAGACATGGCATCCGTCAGACGGTCAGAAAGGATGCCGAGCAGATGAGACAGGTGCTTAACGACAAACAGTTCCACACCTATATGCGCATCCTTACTGCAACGCTGAGAAACAGACATCTCTAAACGGGGTTAAGGAAGAGTTTTGAAAACACGGTGGCCATAATCAGCATTGTCATCGTGTTTTCTTTTTATGCGTTCTTACTTTTTGTTTTGAGCTAAATAAAATGAATAGTTGATGATATTTTTGCATAAATAGGCACTAAAACAAGACAGGCCTAACCAAACTGGCAGTAGAATCCATACGCAGACATCTTTACAGAGTATTTTTAATGTCCAGAAAATGAATTCATGAACTAGATACAGTTCTAAAGAATATTTGCCAAAGAAATTAACTAATGATAAAAGCATAGGAGAAAGTTTTCTTAATACTTTTAGATTCAGTTTGATTAATGCAGGCATGCCTATCATTAGTGCAAAGAGTATGCAATCATTAATTCCTTGAAATGATGTGCCGCTTTTATCCAGAATCTTTAGACATAGAGCTATTACTAAGAACAAATATGAAAAGAATAAAATTCTATTCCACCAATAATTCTTGTTTGCTATATACATCCCAAGCAGGAATACAGGTAAACGGCTCGTAGTCCATGCAAATATCCCTATAGGTGACATCCATTCATAGCCAATTTGTGGTGAAATGAATATTCCATTGATAAAGAAAATAATGGTTGTCAAAAGTACTAAGGGGTTTAACCAATATTTTATTAACCAATGCAATATCGGTGAGATTGTATACAAGATGATAATTGATGGTATAAACCATAAATCAAAACTTAGAAAAGACCACCCCCCAATATTAAGGACTTCTTTAAGGATAGCAACAGATGAACCTAATAATAGAAATATACTATACTTTATTGATCCGCAAAGTATACAACTTGGCAGGATTCGTTTAAGCCTGCGCAAATAATAAACTTTTAAACTGTTGTTGTTCAACGATCTTACTATTCCCATTCCAGACAAAAACAGAAAGACGTCAACTCCCCACGAACCAAAGTTGTGGAATAGATTGAAAGGAATAACACTTGTGAAATATTGATGGAAGAGCATAACGGAAATCATGGCGATCCCCATTATAGCTGTTCTATATTTGGATATGTCTCGATTGAAATCTTCAATGTTTGTATGCTCTTTTTTGTTTAGTAGAGCAGACATAGGTATCTTATACATTTCCTTTTCCCAAAACTGAAATCATTATATCGCAAGTTAAATACTAATGTCAAACATGTAGCACCAATTATTGCTTGAGTCTCTTAAATTACCCCGTGGGCCATGAAGTCGTCCACTTTTCATGTGGTCGCCATTAACTGCGTATCTAAAGCGACAATTCTTAGGAGTTTCAGAGCAGTAGATCACGACCGAATCCCCTCCTACGACAATTGACTTGGCGATGTTCAAGTTTTGACGATTGATGACACTAAATCCGTAGTTGTCAGCCTTGTTGACCTTAATTGTATCTATAACTAAAGGTGGACAAGGTACATCCATGTGGATGGTGACAATTGTATCGTTGGTTGTAATATTCAGAGGAATCAATCCTTTAAACCGCTCCTTGCCTCTTAGAATTCCAAGAGCAGATGTAGCTGCCAAAGCCCCAATGCTCTGCTGACCTTCGGCATCAATATGTATCTTCTCGTTGACGCAGGCGTAGGGATAGGTTGGCCCGCTGGCCCAAAAATGTTCATCAGCAATTAACAGATTTACAAAAGTTTGAGGAACATAAGTCTCACGACATTTATAATTGTTGGCATTAAATTTCTCAGCTCTTGTTAATGAATTTGCTTGATAGCAGATAAATGGAATTTCTGCGTCTTGATGTGTGATGCTTTTGATGTCAGCATTCATGTCTTCCCTGATTTGCTTGAGCAACTGATCATAGTCTGTATTGAGATAGTCGACGATGTCAGATTCTCCTTGCATCCAACAGATAGCAGGTACTTGGAAGTCCCAACCGCGATCTTTCGCCTCTTCGTATGCCGTTTTAATATTTTCTATAAATTTTTGATAAGGCATGGAGCCTTTGCTTAGGTTGGCAATAGCTGTGGCTCCTTGTCCGCCAGGGAAGATACAAATCAAAGTATCACTACCAGTGGCATCTGCTAATTGTTTTGCCATATTATAAAGTGATAGTTCAAAAGCTCTTTTTTGATAGTTCACTATTTTTTTTGCAAACTGTTTAAAGTCGTTATTGTCAAAGTAGCCAAAGTTGTGGTCAAGATTCTCTGTCACAATACGCCCATTGGCATAGGCGGCCAGCGAGTCGAAATCCGTAATACGCTCTGCTTCTTCTCCCAAGGCAAGACTTTGGCCATATACAGGGATACAAATTACAGTTTTGTGCTCGTAAGTACTGTGACATGAAACAAGAACTGATAGAAGAAGAATTATGTACAATAGTTTTTTCATGGGTAGAACGTATATTTATGAGGCAGACTTAACCCAAAATACGATGGATGATTTCCAACCAATGTACTTAAGATACCCAGACCGCAAGGCACGCCAGAATACGGCTGGCTTGTCCTTGACGGGAATCAGATGACCCGTGTAGAAAACTTTGCTGAGGGTGTATCGTAGGAACTTCTGAATGATGGGTGAACGTTGGAATTTCAATAGTTCGTCGGCAACAGTCAGGTAACAGCTGATATTTCTCTTTGTATATCGCAGTCCCATAATTGATGAAGACCTGACACGATGTCTTACGAATGACTGTTTCAGACAGTAGATGGCATTACTATTTAATGTGAGCACTGTTGTGAACAGTTCGTCTTCATGGATGATACCTGGATAGAACATGAGTTCATGGCGTTTCATGTAGTCGTGATTAATTAGTAATAGCCAAACCGCACTGTTGTGGCATCCGGTATCGAGCATCAGATTTAGTAGGTATTCGCCATCATATTTTTTGTTTTCTTCTACGAGATGCGTCCTTTTGATAGTTGAGATGCAATCGCTTCCGCCATCTAAGAATCTGTCTCCATCAAAGAAAATGAAATCTGCCTGATTCTTAACGGCGTATTCATAACATTTTCTTAATGCGTCAGGACTGCTTAAGATGTCGTCTGAGTCCATCATATAGATGTATTCACCTCGTGCGTGTTGAAGTGCAGTGTTTCTGGCACCAGAAAGTCCTTGGTTTTCTTGTCGGAGTGCAATGATGCGACTGTCTTTTGCCGCATAGTGGTCTATCCGTTCCTGACTGTTATCCGTAGAACCGTCGTTGACAGCAATTATCTCGATATCCGATAGCGTTTGTGTCAATAGCGACTGGAAAGCGTCGTCCAGATAAGGGGCAACATTATAGATGGGCAATATGACGCTGACTTTAATCATATTAAGGTGTATTTCCCTGCAAATTTACAAATTTCTGATAAATAGTCCAAGTAATTTGATTTTTTTATTGTAACTTTGCCATGAAAATTATAAATTAAAGAAATATTGTTTTATATGGGTTTCCTTTCTTATAAAACCAGATTGCGTCTTTGGTCTGTGTTGCATCCTGTCAGGACGTATAGGGCTTGGTATTTCGACCGCAATATTCAGTTTACTGACAAATGGCGTGAGATAGTGGCTACAGATCCGAAGAAAGCTTTTGATATGAAGTGGAACCGATTCTACAGAAGGAAGTTCTCATGGAAGAATCCGCGGACGCTGAACGAGAAACTTACGTGGATGGAAGTATATACCGATACCTCGAAATGGACAGAGTATACCGACAAGTATGAAGTTCGCAAGCATATTGAAAGTCTTGGACTGAAGGATATTCTCACGGAATGCTATGGAGTGTGGGATAGGGTAGAGGATATCGATTTTGACAAGCTTCCTGATAAGTTCGTGCTGAAATGTACCCATGACTGTGGCAGTACCGTCATTGTGCGTGACAAGAGTAAGATGAACAAAAAGGAACTACTCGACTTTCTGGACAAGCACGTATCCGTGCGGTATGGCTACGATTCCTGTGAACCACACTATATAGCGATAAAGCCCCGATTGATGGCTGAGAGTTTGATAGAGATGGACAATAGCGAGGAGTTCTCTTCGGAAACTACCGTTGACCATAAGATAAGGTGTATTGATGGTAAGGCGCAGTACGATATGGTTTGTTATGACCGGAGTCTAGAAAGTGGAAGTGGTGGCAGTAAGACCGTTTATGACCTGTATGATATTCACACATGGCAACCTATGCGTCAATTTTTGGCAGATGATGGCGTAAAATATCGTAACGTACCACGTCCGGAGAATCTGGAACGAATGATAGAAATAGCAGAGAAGATTGCTCAGGGTTTTCCTCAGGTAAGGGTAGATTTATATAATGTTCGTGGAAAAATCTATTTTGGTGAGATGACTTTCTTCGCATTCTCTGGTATGAATAATCACTTTACAATGAAGTTCCAAAGGATGATAGGTGAGAAGATTCAGCTTCCCTAAACCTAACTTTTACCATCTATACCCCAATGGCATTATGCTCGTTCAATAGCGGCAAAGAAATTCGCGGCATAGCGTTCCTTGTCAAAGGCCCAGGCTCGTTCAATAGATGCGGAAGACATCTGCTGGCGTTTTTCTGGATGCTCATAAAGATTAAGGATAGCTGCTACAAGATTGTTGACGACGTCATTTCTATCAACAATCGTAGCAACTCCTTCGCAGATTTCAGGAATTCCGCCACTTCGTGTAGTGATGAGAGGCAGACCTGCCGCCAGGGCTTCGACAATAGTCAATCCGAATGGTTCGTCCCACATTGATGGAAGGACGGCAATGTCGGCTAGATGTAAATAGTCGGGAATGTTTTCATATGGAACGAATCCTGTGAACACGATTCTATCTGCCAGACATTTTGCTTTATCTTTTAATGAACTAATAAAGCTATCTTCGCTAGTAGTATTACCAAAGAAGGAACCACCTATAATCAGCAGTTTGAGATGTGGATTCTCTTTCAGTAGGAGCATAGCGGCAATCAATTCTGAAACGCCCTTGTCCTTGTTGATTCGTCCGCTATATACCATCACAAAGTCATCTTCTGATAGCCCTATTGACTTGCGGTTGATAGCAGAATCGTGTTTGACAGAGAAACGTTTTATGTCAATGGCATTATAGAGAGTCTGGATCTTATTGCTGGGAGAAATGGTAGATACCCTGTCTTTGATATAATTGGAACAGGTCAGGATTTTGCTAAGACCATTGAATATGACGTCATGATATCTTGACTGGGAGTTCAGCAAGTCATTGTTTAAATGTAAAATAATATTATTATAGCCTCTTTGAGATAACTTGTAGGCGTGTCCAGGACTATTCTCTAAAACGATACAGTCGAAATGTTTTTTCTTAAGGTCTTTGTAAACTTGCTCAAAGTAATATTCAATAAAATAGTTGTAGTACTCTTTAGATAAATGGAAGTATTTGCGCAGCCTTCTTGCTATTCTAGCTTTGAAACTAGTGACATCAATATAATAATAGTGATTGACGTCAGAGGATAGTGCAGGATGGGTACTGACTTTGGGGTCCCCAACGCTGTATACAGTAATATTGTGAAGCTTATGCTTGTCGTTATACGCCAAATAGAAGTCAGTCAAATTCTCTACAGCTCCTCCTTGTACAGCAGGAACAGGCAGTATGCCAATATTAATAATTGCGATATTCATAGTCTTAATTGGCGGATTGTTATTTTGTTTTACTGAGTCCCAATCTCCAGATAATACGGTCTTTCCACTGGTAATACTTTGTCATCAATGAACGGTTCCGGCACATCCAGCGAAGTCGAATGTTGACAAGTAATTTGGGATAATCTACTATGGCTCTTGGTGTTACAAGGAAATGACTATAGTCTGTGACACTGTCCTTCATAAAACCGCGATGCTGGAAATGGGCATAGAGCGATTCTTTCTTCTCCAACTTCCCGTGGTTGAAACGTAGCATATATAGTTTGTTGCCTATATGTTCGAAAATGACCTGTTGCCACCAACGAGTCATGCTATTGAAATGATAAGACTCCTTGGGCTTTGAGACATTATCAAAAGGCCATTCCAGCCAACAGTCTTCAGGTCGGCAGTCTCGCCACTTGTCACTACAACCATTAAAGCCGTATTCATCAAAGAAAGTTATCTTGCTCGTAGTGAAGGCGTCCTTGTAATTCTGGTAGCCTGCTATTTGTTTCATAAAATAGGTATTGGTGTCCTCATCGTTATGTAGCAATGTTAAGTGTCCCCATCCTAACAGAAACTTATGCGTCAAGACATTGTCTGTAAAGAAAGAACGGATGTCGCCATATACCAAATCAAGGTCGCCAAATCCCCAGAAGTTGTAGTCATTAATATAGTCTTTCAAGATGTAACCATAGGCCTGTTTGTATTCGCACAACTTGTAGGGACGGTCTAAAACTATAGGAAAGTCGAAGGCGTTCTGTACCAATTGTTGGAAATCGCAGAATTGCATTTGATGCACGATGATGTTCTTGGCAGGCTCAACGTCGGCATCAGTAAAGAACATAAAGTCAACGGATGGATTGTGTAGCGCAGATTCTCGCCACATTTTATATTGTATTGGTAATGACCCAAAATAGGGGAAAATAATAACAATAGTTTTCATCCGATTACTATTTATGAAAAATTATTTTAAAGAGAAGTCTCAATCTGGGACATATCGCGCTGAAGCCTCTCGTCTTAAACAGATATTTTCTTGCATAGGAGTATTGTTTTTCATCTGCAAAATGATTGGCAAATGAAGTGATAATATTGGTAGTGTATCTCTGTAACTTGCTTTTATTCGGATAGGGATAGCTATACCATTGCCAAAAGGGGTAAGTCGTTTTAGGGTTAATGGTACGTGCGAGGTTGTTTTCTGTCACATACGGATGGTCAACATGAGCTTCATTTAAGTAGACGGTGTCATACTTGCAACTCACTCGAAGCCACATATCTAGATCTTCTCCAAGTTGTATTCCAACTGGGAATCCACCAACGGATAAATAGACTTCTTTTTTAATCAACAACCCTCCTGTCCAGAAAATGTAAGGATATGAGCAATAGTCTTCGATAATAGAGATGCCTGACGGAAGTGTGTTGATTGGCCTGTCTTTTTGAGCTACGCAAAAAACAGAGTGGTGAGGGTATTTTTCTACAAGCGTTACCATCGTTTCAAGATAGTCAGGAAACCAGATGTCATCAGCATCTAGTAAAGCAATAAAGTCACCTTTTGCTATTTCTATTCCTTTATTGCGCGTATAAGAGACTCCATGATTATCTTGCTGGTATAGTTGAATTCGCGGATCATGAATAGTCTTTATTGCTTCAACACTATTATCTGTTGAGCCATCATCAATGATAATGGCTTCCCAGTCCTGATATGTTTGTGCAAGGACTGATTCTAGTGTCTTTGCAACAAAATGACATTTGTTGTAAACCGGAATAATGACTGAAATCATATTATTAGTGATGTTTAGACCAGTTATACAGCTTGTATATAACTTTTATAAAAACTGTGAGGTAGCGAAGTAGCTTTTTGTTCTCGCATATATATTGCAGTTTGTAAAATGTCGAGTTGTCGATTTTAGCCAATATTTCGTAGTCGTTTTTGACTCTGTGAGGTAAGAATTCATTAAGAAGTCGGTCTTTCTCTTTATCCAGTATATCTGGATAAATAGCACAAATGCCATCTTCACAGTCTCGTTGACAAACCTTATCACGGAAGAAACTAACGCTACAGTCTTCAATAATGATTTTCTGTATGAAGAATTTCCAGTCAGAGACCATCCTCAGATTCTCATCATATAAGCAATCGTTAAATAACTCCCTGCGGAAGAAAGCACTTTGATGTGGAAAACTTCCTTTATACAAAGCATACATATTCATACGCGGAGGAAGAATCGTTGTAAAACCTTGCCCCTTAATGGGGTCGTAATGATAGTCTGAACCAACAATGATGTCTGTTGAGAAATGGCAGTTGTCGACGAGTTCAAGCCGCCTCTCATCATAAAAGCAATCTCCCGAGTTCATGAAGTTGAGGTATTCGCCCGTGGCTTTCTTTATGCCTTTGTTCATGCCTTGGTAGATTCCTCCATCAGGCTCTGAACCCCAATAGTCTATTTTTGCATCATATTCTTTTAAAATATCAGTACTACCATCAGTAGAGCCACCATCGATGACAATGAATTCAAAATCCTGGAAACTCTGACGAATCACGCTCTCAATAGTTTTTCGCAATCCGTCTTTATTGTTGAAGTTGACAGTAATAATAGAATATTTCATAGCTCTCGTTATTTCTGTTTGTTTCTGTAAATGATGCTCTTTATCCGATAAAAGCAATCTTTGGCACCTCTGGCAAATAATAGTGTGGTGCTGAGATTGAGGACTAAGAAGATAACCAAACCAATGGCTGAGTACTGGCCCCAGTCCCATATACTACGATAAGGATTAATGGGTATGTACTGGATTGTATAGATAGACAGGGCAAATGTTGATATGGAGATGATGTAGTTTCGGATAACACCTTTCCAATAGATTGATACGGGCAGATTAAAACCTGATGAAAACAAATAATAAGGTTTCCATAACACAACAATTGCCAACAAACTAACAATTTTACCTAATAAAATTCCGAGAATCCCCCCTTTTAATCCCGCTATAATGGTGATGGACACATTTAGAATCAGCTCTGTCCATGCAGACCATACATCAGCATAGAGACCGTGAGCATAGTTGAACGCATCGACAGAGCCCCTGGAATTGGAGATGTATAAAAAGAACATCAGCATGATGAGAATTCTATGGTCCATGATATATTCTGCACCAAGCCAATGAGCGATAAAAGGTTCAATGAAAGCGTAAAGAGAGAAACAAATAGTCGCAGCAATAGTATGTTGAATGGTTGTGTATTCCCAGAATACTTTCATCATCTTTTTCTTGTCTCCTTCGGCCACCAGATTGCCAATGCTGGCACCAACACTACCTGTGATTGAATTAAATAGTGTGATGAATTTCGATACGACAATCATGTAGTTGCCGTAATAGGCTACCATTTTCAGCGAAACGAAAAGAAAGATAAATAGTTCATCGCTTTTTATAAGTGCAAAATCCTTAATACGATGAATGAATACTTGTTTGGTTTTTGCAATAACTTCAGGATATTGCTTGAGCAAGGATTTCCCCTGGCTTTTGTTTACTTGCAGCCAAGGATACTCCTTGTTAATCTTCCAATTCAGAATTATACATCCAATGATTCCGAAAAGGAATTCTATTCCCACCCAGAGATACAGATTCTGATATATATAGGCAAGAAATAACTGTAAGATGATTTTCAGAATATTGGCCGACTGGAAGTAGATGGCTACCAGATAGTTCTTTTGGTCTGCTGTCAGGAGAATCTGACGATAATTGATGAAGTAGCCAATCAGTGAAGATCCCAAGAAAGAATAGAAGGCAAAGTAGATAATGCCCAATCCGATAGTGGTGTGAGAAAAAATTAAAGGAAAGAAGAGACTGACGATAAAGGCTCCTAAAAAGATGACTAAACCAATGCGGTCGTAGAGGTATCCAAGCAGAGACAAAATGTTCTGAATTTCCTTGCGGTCGCCCATTTGCAGGGGCTTGAAGAGGAAATAACCTATGCTGGCAGTTATACCGAGTTCTGCTAAATTAAGATAGCCTAATATGTTTCCTAATGTTCCTGTCAGGCCAATGAATTCAGCACCGAGATAGTCAAGGAATATTCGGCGGGAGAAAAAAGCACAGATAAGCGATAGGAAGTAAAAAATGAGATTTACTTCCGCATTTAAGATACTCTTATGTACTCTTTCTCCCATGGCCTATTTGTCGTGAGTAGTATGGATGAAGTCTGTATTCTTGCGGTCTATCTTAAGGATATTCAGAAGCATCTTCCAGACCAGGGTGGGCAGGGAGAGTATCTTGCCATAGACGCTGTGGCTGCGCAACTGACGGGGGGTAGACACATAGAGTGAAATGCAGATGAAGAGGAACAGCAGCCACCATTTGATGCACCACTCGCGGGAGATGATTGTCATCAGCAGCGAGAGCATGAAGGTCAGCACGATAAGCATGGAGCGAGGAATGAGTGCCTGCTGAATGGTCTTGTCGATAAAGTCGATATTCCCCGTTATAATAGCCTTGGGGATGTAGGGCAGCAGATTGAACAGACTCTGTATCTGAGCGGTCATCCAACGCAGGCGCTGCTTCTGGAAGTTGTCCTTGTTGCTGACTTTTTCGTCGAAGACATGAATGTCTGGCTCATAGCGAATGTGGACTTTCTGTTTGAGCAGGAGGGCTTCCAGCTCGCGGTCTTCACCTGCTGTAGTCAACTTGAAGACATTCTCGCGGAACCAATTGAAATCGAAGCACATACCAGAACCAATAAGTGCTGACGAGAGGCCGATACGGTTGTGGGCCTTGCGGAAAATGGTATTGTTGATTTCCTCGCTGACACCATCGAGTACGGCAATGTCGTTGTTCGAGTTCTTGGCGCAGCGGTGGCACTGGATGGCTTTGTAGCCTTTGGCGCAGACGTCATTGAGCTTTTGAAGGAAATCAATGTCTACTACGTTGTCTGCATCCAGGATAACCACAAAGTCGTAGTCGCCTTCGAGTATGTCCATAGCGTATTGCATGGCTTTAGCCTTGCTGCTCTTCTCGAAGAAAGGCTGTAACAGCGTAATGGGCAGTTCTGCCAGTGTCTTATTGGTCTCGTCTGTCATGTGATCTGAGATGACGCAGACGTGGAAGTTCTGATACGGGTAGTACTGTCCAAGGAAGGTCTGGACGGAGTTGACGATGACACGGTCTTCGTTATAAGCCGGATAGAGCACAAGAAAACGATAATACTGTTTCGTTCGCAAGGCATCCATCTGTCCACTCAGATATTTGGTCAGGGGAGATACCGGCTTTTTCCAAAGCATGGAAACCAGTGCGAAGAACAGGATATACGCTCCGGAAGCGGCTAACAGCAGCCAGAGCAGAATTTCAATGATATGAATTATTTGCCAAAGCATAAGTTATATGGTTAAGTTTTAGTTTTTCTTGTTGACGTATCTTTTTAGTTTCGGGCCAAGGGGCGTCTTAGCCAATAGGGAACTAAGGAATATGATGGGTATCATAAAGAATGTGCGGTTCCATTTGTCGTCAACCAGATAATTGGGCGTTGCCAAAGCAAAGATTAATAATACGACGGCAAAGAGCATCCACCACTTAAGGGCCAGGGTGAAGTAGATGTGAGGCATGAGGATTCCCATAAAGACAATCACAGCCATCATAATCATACGGGGGAGTAGCATCCATTGAAGAATCTTGTCTATCAGGTCGTAATGACGATTGAGAATAGCACCGGGAAGATAGTGGATATTGCGTATGAAAGTTTCTACTTGTGAGACGAGCCAACGGCGTCGCTGGCGGTTGAAATCTTCTGCCAGACGCACTTTCTCTTCGAGTACCACGATATTATCAAAGTAATCGACATAAATATGCTGGCGCAATAGCAGCATCTCTAATTCCTTGTCGTCCCAGGAGGTCTTGGCAGTCATAATATTCTTCTTAAACCAACTGAAGTCGAAAGCCATGGCTGAGTTGGAACAGGCTGCAGAGAGTCCGATATAGATATGGCCGCGACGGAAGATGGAGTTGTTGATCTCTTCAAAAATCGAGCTTAGGCGGGCAGGTGCCGTGTCGCGGTTTTTAGACATGCGGTGTGCCTGAATTGCCCGTGTGCCGGCCGCTTCGTAGGCATCGTTCATCTGCATTAGGAACTCAGGTTCAACGACGCTTCCAGGATTGAGAATGACAACAATGTCGTAGAGCTTAAACTGTGGCAGATTGTTGATAGCCACCTGGAGAGATTTTGCTCGTGAACTCTTCTGGAAGACTGGAGTAAGTAGCGTGATGGGTTCTTGGGCTAAACGGAAATTGCTCATCTCATCCAAGTGGTCGGAGATGACCGTAACGTCGAAAAGACGTTGTGGGTAGGTCTGTCCTAAAATGGAGTGGACTGTCTGTAAAGTTCCTGCACCATTCTTGTAGGCCGGAATCAGTATGATAAAGCGATTCTCTTTGCGCGACTTGGGCGGCTCGGTGTTCTTACTCATCATTGACAGTAGGGCAAAAACACCCATATACGCTACCGTCAGTGCAACGAGTATGAAGAGAATGGTGTCTATATATGATAAAATCGTCCAGAAATACATATTGCTATAGTTTTACAAAGTGAAGGATGCCGCGAATAGTGGCTTTTGCCAAATCCGTGCGACGCTGAAGCAGATGCTTGAGCAGGTCTTTGCCGGCAACGACAATGATGAGATAGAGGTAGGTCACATATCTGGTATGAGACCTGTTGTTGCGTCTGACGAAGAGCAGACGGTTGCGAGTGACATAGTAGGTACGCAGTGCGCTGGTCTGTCCTGTGGTCTGACTTTCTTTATGGTAAATCGTGCATGCCGGCTCGTACCATATATCATAGCCGGCACGGCGTATCATCATTGACCAGTCGAGTTCTTCGTAATAGAGGAAGTAGCATTCGGGCATGAGACCAGCCTTGTCGATGACTTCGCGCTTGACCATCATGGCAGCTCCGTGGGCATAAGGAGTAGGATGGGGCGTGTCGTATTGCCCATGATCGTCTTCGCCAAAACCTATAGCGTGGTTTCGCATAGTGATAGGCGACAAGGGCGTGTAGCCGGCATATTGGATAGGATGATGCTCCCACGAGAACCGTATTTTCGGACAGACGGCCCCAATCTTATCTGAGCTCTCTAAGCGGTTAATGAGAGGTCTGATGTCTGATGTCTGATGTCTGAGAACTGTATCGTTGTTGAGGAAGAACAGGTATTCTCCATGAGCGGCCTTGATGCCGAGGTTGTTGCCACCAGCAAAGCCTAAGTTTTGCGGGCTGCGAATGACCTTTACCATCGGATAGCGTTGCTCAATAATGGACGCTTCGTTTTCTTTTGAAGCATTGTCTACCACGATTACCTCTAAGGAATTGTCCTCTAAAGGTAATGTTTCCAACAATTCGCAGGTATCTTTCAGGCCGTTGTAGTTGATGGTGATGATAGACAATTTACACTCTTGATGCACGTTTCTTCTCCAGTTTTAGACGTTTCTTCTCTTCTTGTATGGCGAGTTGTTCTTTTTCGTATTCAATCCATTCGCTTTCGATGTGTGGCAAAATGTAAACAAGAGCTAATCCTCCATAGAAGGTTAAGCAATTAGGAAACTGCATGAGAACCTGGTTGCCGTATCCTCCTAATTGTTGAGATATCATGGCACAACATAGCCCTGCACCAATTCCTCGAAGGGAGGGACTCTTTAGTATGAATAATACAATCCAACAGGCTCCTCCAATCATAATTGCTGTACATATTAAGAAAAGCGTGATGCCAATCTTGCCTGTGCGCAACCAAATATAGACATATTCAGAATCCGCAGGTAGGTTAACAATTTTGTTGTATTTGTTGTTAGCTGGTACATTGCTCATACCTATGCCAATGCCGAAGGGAGCCTCTTTCATGTATTTCCGCATAGTCTCTTGGTTAATTTCTCTTGCTCCAGCAGAAGCGTCGTTTTTGTCAAATGCAGAGCGCATACGGCGTATTTGCTGATTGCCTTGCCCTATGTTGGTGAAAGCAAGAATAAAAACAAACAGACCAAAGACTATCGTAACAGGAATAGCGATTTTGAATGACTTAGAAAGAAAGATGTAAGACAAAAAACCAGCCATCAGACAGGCGATTGCAGTTCGAGTTCCAGAAGGGAACATTGCCCAGAAACAGGCGAAACCAGTTACTAAGAAAAATATCTTATGCTTCTTAATCTTGCTGGTTATACCAAATATAATGAATGCGACAGCAGTGGACGCTATACCAATACCAAAATTGGCAGCGTCACTATAGATAGACCAATATCTGATAAGCGTTCCACCCGATATAAGATGTTGGCGACCTGAAGGGCCATGTAACCACGCATTGTCTTCGGGTGATAAACCTATATATTTTTGCTTCCAAACAGTAAAGACTGCCAGTAGGGCAAGTCCTCCCCAAATAAATAGATATCGTGTTAATATTTTTGGATTAGTTATGTATAATGTAAAAACGATAAAGGCATACATCAGTTGGAATGCTATTAGTCGAACTCCTTGAAACCATGCTGCCATGTTAATGCCTAAGCCACATGTGTCATTGAGAATCTCTATAGTACAATAAGTACACCATAGAATGAGTGCAAATAGCATCATGTTGGCGCACCGCTCAAATTTTGCATCTTTTACATTAATAATTGCTAATGCGATAAGAATAATCTCCAACATTTCGTTATATAGCGACAAGGGTATTCCTTGAGGTAAGCGCATGCCGTGCCACATAATGAGATAATTCAGTATTATCAGAATCCAAAAAGTAAGCATGCGATAATGGAAAATGGCTATAACCGCAAGACTCAAGATAGGAAGAATACAAATAATAGCGAAAGCATTAAAACCTGCTGTAACAAGTTCGTACAGGGCAAGCAAAAACAGGAGAAAGAGTAATAATACTCTTCCTCCATTTTCGCTTGCATATTGTTTGAATGCCGTATTTGCCATTTATTTTGCGTGTTCGTTCTCAGTAGCAGTCAGACCTAATTGTGACAAGCGATAGACGAAATTGTTGAACTTCGTGTAAGGCGGCAACTGACCAACGAACTCCTCAACGGCATAGCGGCTGGCCTCTGTCAGGTACATGAAGAGCGTATTCTTATGTTCCTCGTCAAGCATTGCCAGTACTTCGTTGAGAGACTTCTGGTCAACATCCTTCCAAGTACGATTGGCGCGAGTGACCATCAGATTGACAGTACCCATATTTAATAGGGCAGGGGAAATAGAGTTGTCGTCCAAATGTGGATATTCAATAATGGCAATTTCGTCGGGCAGAATGTCCGGGCAAAGGTCTTTGATGCTTCTTGCTAAGATAAACTTGCTGTCTTCTGCCAAGAAGTCTTCATCGTAAGTCAAACGGCGTACTTGTAAGCCAATAGATATCCAGTAGTTCTCCAATTCCTGAGCCAAGTAGCTCTTTCCGTTTCCAGAGTCAGTAGAAAGTAGGTTAAGTACATTTTGCTGGCCTTCCTGGAAGTGGGGGAGCAGGGCTTTACTTAACTGCTTCATGGCCATATCGGCAATGGTCTTGTTATAACGGCGATAACGCAAGTTGCTTTCTTTCGGGAAGCAGCCCATGACAGGCACCTTGGTGATGCGCTCTGAACGCATACGGTCGCGTAAGGTACGGTCGAGCATCTCGATGATGAGAAAATAGAGGGCTGTCAGCATGAAGGTGAGCATGAAGGCTCCCAATAGCACCATCATACGGTTGGTGGGCTGAGCATTGAGCGGGAACATGGGCGGATTGAGCACGCGTAGTGTGGCCGTAGACATCTGCAGGTTCTTCTGGCGCAAACGGGCTGAATTCAACGCTTTCAACATCTCCATGTAATTGCCCTCGATGAAACCAATGTGACGAGCCTTACGGTCAAGTGTGGCACCAATGGGGGCGTAGAAGAGGTATTGTTTGTCTAAGTTGTTCTTCATGATGTCGGTAGCTGTCATCTCTGCCTTGGTCTTTTCTAAGAGTAGCAGTTGTTCCAGCCATCTGCCCAACATGTCCTGGGCCTTGACACCCGTCTCGGTACTATAGGTGGACGCCTCGATATCTTTGGTTAGCTGGGTAACACGACCTGTAGCTGCCTGTAAATCGCGTTGTGCCTTGGCCAATTCTTCTTGTGCCTCGTTGTTGTTACCACCACCTTCACTGCTCATTAACTTGAGGTTTGAGATGCGTGACTGAATGCGTGAGATATCACGAACACGGCTTGTGAACTCCTTGTTGGAGCGGATAACCTGAGCACGATTACCTAACTGGCGCTCCAGATAGTCCATCAATGCCTTAGAGGTGGTGTAGTTCATCAACTGGTCGTTGCGGAAATTCTGTTGCTGCGCTTCCAAAACGGTCAGCTGCTTGGTCTGTTCACCATAGTTGATGATGCGTTTGGAGATATTGTAACGAATCAGATCGTCCTCTGCATTGGTAAGAATGCGATACAGACGCGCTACCTCTCGCTCAAAAAACTTGATGACGTTGTTGGTTTCACCGTAGCGTAGCTGTTGGTACTGGCGAGCAAAGACTTCGTTCAAAATGTCGAGCGTATTGTAGGCGATTCCTGCATCATTAGAAGTATAAGCAATATCAATAATGTCACTACCAGTGAGTTGTAGCACCTTGAGGCGGCTGGTGATACTATTAATGCCAAAATAGGGGTGGTAGTTCAGGATACCAAAAAGATAGTTGTCCTGAGAGGGCTTTTCGTAGGCTTTGAGGTTGGCGTATGTCGCAGATTCACTGTTGTGATTGATGAGCGCCTTGACATCAGCAGGAACAGTTGCACTGAGTTGACGGAAATGCTCTGCCGATATATAGTTGTTGTCTTTGTTTGGATTACCATACATCATACAACGGCCAAAAAGACGCAAAGCTACTTCGTGGATGGTGTTGTCTGTCGTGATAATCAACATCAAATTATTGATGTTGGTCTGGGCATTACCACCTGCAGTACCTGATCCGCCCTCAATGTTGTAGGCGGTAATCATACCGGTATAGATGGTGGTGTTAGTATCATAGATGCGCTCCATGTTGCGGGTAGAGAACCATGCAACAATCAGCGCTATCATGGGCAAAATGACCAAGTACCAGCGTATCTTATATAGGAATCGAACGAGATATCTGAATAAATCCATGTCTTATAGAATATTTTGGATATTGCTATTTTTGTGCTTTGGCTTTTTGGACAGCGTTACGCTCAGCCTGTTCCATCTTGCGATAGCGTTTCTCGTCAGCAATGGCCGCTTTGCGGATGCTCTTCTCTATCGCCTTATTTTCTTTTCGGATCTGTTTTTCTGACTTCTCATTGCCGTCATCTAACGTGATGTCAGTGGTGGTGTTGGTCAAAATGGGCGTATGCGTCAGGAGCTCTAAAGTGATAATGTCTGTAGTAATCTCAGTTTGCATGCCTTGATAGGCATTAACCAAACTGACTTCATGCAATTTCGTTTCAGCAAACTTTTCAATCGTCATATTGCCCTGATGAAAGTCTTCCTGATTGAGTGCACCGGCACCTTGGTATATAGCTGCAGATTCACTTTGTGTCTTCAAGGTTACCAAGTTGTTTGTAATCTTAATGTACAAGGAGGCGATGTCTTTCTTTAGGTTATCGTATGCCAGGTCTTTCTCAATGCGAGCCTGGTCAACAAGCAATTTCTTTCGCTTAACAGCTGCCTTCAAATCAAGGATGTCTTCCAATGGAACACTCACGTTGACACCAACGTTCCAATAACTCTGCTCACTGCCCTGGAACTGATATATTGTTGTGTAGCTCTGTGTGGAACTATTGTTACCCCACATATCGGTCTTACCATAACTATAGCTGGCATGGCCATACACATAAGAGAAGATATGCCGTTTCTGCTTAGCGACTTCTGCTTGAGCTATCTCCTGAGCTTTCTCTAAAGACAATATCTGAGGGTTTTGCTTGGCATTCTCATACAATACGGCCAAAGGCGGCAAATGGAAATTGGAGAAATTGATAGAATTCGATTCACTGGAGTCAAAGAACCCTGCCGCTATTCCACTGTTGTTATATTGCGCATGGCAAATAGGCGCAAAAGCAACAAATGCCATTGTAAATAGGATATGCCTTATACCGCTCATAGCTGGAAGTCACTTAAAGTAAATTATACATTCTCTTTTTGGACAAATGCTGTCAGCGTACGGAAAATAATCTTCATGTCAAGGAGGAAGTTATATGTCTGGCCGTAGGTGATATCCAGTTGCTTGCGCTCTTCAGCAGACATGTTACCACCTTTTCCGCGCTCTTCGACCTGCCAGAGACCCGTCAGGCCCGCGGGAGCCATAAAGCGGTCGATGCTGGCATCGGCAGTCAATTTCTCTGCTTCGTAAAGTGGGAGAGGACGGTTGCCGACAATCGACATGTCACCCTTTAGGATGTTGAAGAACTGTGGTAGCTCGTCAATGCTGAATTTACGTATGAATTTACCGACTTTCGTGACACGCGGGTCGTTTTCAATCTTAACGAAAGCATTGTTGATTTCTTCTTCTTTCTTCTTGTTGAAGTCACTTTCGGCTACAACGAAGTCGTCACCAACAAGCATAATCTCCTCGTCGCTAATCATCATCTCAGATTCCATGCCCATATTCAGCATGTCCATTTCGGCCTGATCTCCAAGTGGTGCCGTAATAGTGGTCTTCTGCTCTTCCTTGTCGTCACGCGCTTCTGCATATTGATTGTGGTCTTGGCTCAGCTCTTTGAGGCGTTGCTCAGCATCAACATACATGCTACGGAACTTAAGGAAATCAAAAATCGTATAATTAGTACCAACACGCTTTGACTTGAACAATATCGGACCTTTGCTTTCTAACCGAATTGCAATAGCAGTTAGAATGAATATTGGCGATAAAACGATGATGGCAAGACAGGAGAATACAATGTCAAACAATCGTTTCCAAACAGGAATCTTAAATTTTAAGATACCGTATTTGGGCGCTTCGTCATCAAACAGTATGTTTTCGCGGTCTGAAATAAACTGTATTTTTTTGTTTAGTTCAGTAACGGATGCTGCCTGTTGAATCGTGTCATTAATACCGTATTTGATATAGATGTTACGCTCTTCAGGAGTCATCGTCTCTGTGATGAGAACAATATAGACGTTGCGGCATTTCTTGCGAAGATAGGTGATGGCCGTGATGTCTTCACTGCGAACACTACGCTCAAAGAATACCAAAAAATGTTCATTGGAAACGTGCGGAGTGCATATCTGAGCAGCATCTTTATAGGCATTGGTCACACGAACCAATTGCCCGGGGATGTATTTTAGACGCTCTTGTGTCTTAGGGTTATTTCCTAAATAAACAACACCTATCATAAGTGATACTTTGATGAAACGGAATTTAGTTAGGTAGAATCTTCTTGACGCGAATCTTCAGTTCCATAGGATTGAAGGGCTTGACAATATAGTCGACAGCTCCTATCTCTAACAGGCGGATTCGCTCACTCGTGGAGTCTTCACTAGATAACATGATGACAGGGATGTGGCGAAACAATTCGTTCTGCTTAATCCACTCCAAGAAGTCATCACCACGCATTCCCGGCATACGGATGTCGGAAATGATGAGGTCGGGGGTGTTGCCAGCCTGTAACCATTTTACACCTTGTAAACCGTCGGGCAACCATTGTACGTCATAGTCGCTCATCAGGTAAATAGAGAGTACTTTAGCAATAGTCTCTTTGTCATCAAGTATTAGAATCTTCTTTTTCATATATGAAATAAACTTAGCCTATATTAGCATTCATTTGGATGCAAAGGTAAAAAAATAATTTTAATTGAAGTCAAATAATAATAAAAAAAATCCGAAAAACTGTAAAAAAGTTGGTTTTTAAAAATAATTTAGGGAATTTTGTAGAGTAAATCGTATATGTAATGTAATGTTTTAAAAACGAAAATAATGGCAAACAGGTATCTATTAGGTTTCGATGTCGGCAGTTCTTCTGTCAAGGCATCACTGGTTTGTGCCGATAGTGGCAAGTGTGTGGCAACAGCTTTCTATCCTGAAAAGGAGGCTCCGATTATGGCTGTTAAGGCCGGCTGGGCTGAACAGGATCCTCAGATGTGGTGGGATAATGCTAAATTGGCCTTGAAGAAAATTATGGCTGAAGCCGGTGCTTCGGCAGACGATGTAAAGGCAATTGGTATTTCGTATCAGATGCATGGCTTGGTCTGCGTTGATAAAGACCTGAAGGCTTTGCGTCCTTCAATCATCTGGTGTGATTCGCGTGCTGTTCCTTATGGCGAGAAGGCTTTCCGTGATTTGGGCGCTGACCAGTGCCTGAGTCATTTGCTCAACTCTCCAGGAAACTTTACGGCAGCAAAGCTGGCATGGGTTAAGGAGAATGAACCTGAGATATATTCAAAGATTTATAAGGTAATGCTGCCTGGTGACTATATTGCCATGCGCCTTTCTGGTGTTGCTAACACTACGGTAAGCGGACTGAGCGAGGGTATGTTCTGGGATTTCAAGAACAATCAGGTGGCTGACTTCTTGATGAAGTATTATGGCTTTGACGCCTCGATGATTGCTGACATTGTTCCGACATTCAGCGTACAGAGTGAAGTGTCTGCTGAGGCTGCCGCTGAGCTGGGTCTCAAAGCTGGCACGCCGATAACCTATCGTGGTGGCGACCAGCCGAATAATGCACTTTCGCTGAATGTGCTGAATCCTGGCGAGATTGCTGCTACAGCAGGAACATCTGGTGTGGTCTATGGAGTGCTGGGTGAAGTGAACTATGACAAGCAGAGCCGTGTAAATACATTTGCTCATGTGAACCATACGAACGACCAGACCCGTTTGGGTGTGTTGCTGTGCATCAATGGTACGGGCATTTTGAATGCTTGGACGCATCGTAACATCACACCGGAGATTGGCTATGCTGAGATGAATGACTTGGCAGCAAGTGTGCCTATTGGTAGTGAGGGCGTGACCGTAATCCCATTTGGAAACGGTGCGGAGCGTGTTTTGGAGAATAGAGAAATCGGTTGCTCAATTAATGGTTTGAACTTTAATAAGCACAATAAGGCTCATTTGGTTCGTGCTGCCCAAGAGGGTATTGTCTTCTCGTTCTGCTATGGCATGGAAATTATGCAGCAGATGGGTATGGATGTTAAGAAAATTCATGCAGGTAAAGCCAATATGTTCCTCTCGCCCCTGTTCCGTGATACATTGGCAGGCGTAAGTGGTGCCACTATCGAACTCTACGATACAGACGGTTCTGTAGGTGCTGCAAAGGGAGCCGGAATCGGAGCCGGTATCTATAAGAATGCTGATGAGGCTTTTGCTTCGCTGGAGAAACTACAGGTTATCGAGCCGAATGCAGCAGACCGCCAGGCATATGCAGAGGCTTATGCCCGCTGGAAGGAAACGCTAAACGCTAAGATTTAATTGTAGACCTTTGCCTCTCGCCGTCCCGTCAGGACGGCGAGAGCGTTTAAGGCCAATGCCTCCATCTCGTCTTCGCCAGGAAACGTATAGACTGGTGCCAGAAAGCCGATTCGGCGTCGCAGTTCAGAGATGATATATTCGCTATGGGCCATGCCACCTGTAATCAGGATGGCATTGATGTCGCCGCAAAGAACAGCTGCTTCGGCAGCTATATTTTTTGCAATATGAAATATCATGGCATCAACAATCAGTTTGGCATGCTCATCGCCTTCCTTGATGCGCTTGAGAATTTCTCGCATGTCATTGGTGCCTAAATGAGCGTTCAGCCCCGCTTTACCGGCAATACGTTTCAGCAGTTGCTGCTCATTGTACTTTCCGCTAAAACAAAGCCGGATAAGATCTACGGCAGGCAGACTTCCGGCACGTTCCGGAGAAAAAGGCCCTTCGCCATCCAGCGCGTTGTTGGCATCAATAGCTTTTCCCCTTTCGTGAGCAGCCACACTGATGCCGCCTCCCAAATGACAGATAATCAAGTTCAGATCTTCGTATTCCTTGCCTATCCCTCGTGCAAAGCGACGAGCGATGGCTCGCTGGTTTAGTGCGTGCCAGATAGCTATGCGTGGCATCAGTGGCGACCCGCTGATACGGGCCAGTGGCGACAGTTCATCGACAACACCCGGATCGGCAATGAAAGACTTGCAGCCAGGAATCATTTGGGCAATCTCGTGAGCAATCAAACATCCCAGATTGCAGGCATGGCTGTGCATGACACATCCATGTAATGTGTCATCCAGCATGCGCTGATTGATTTCATAGACACCACCACTGATGGGCTTGACTAGTCCGCCTCGTCCGATAACGGCATCAAAATCCAATGGGATATCAGCGGCTTTCAACTCGTCGAGCACCAATTGCCGTCGGAAATCCTGCTGTTCGGTAATGTTGCCGAAAGGTGCCAAATCTTCAGCGCTGTGAGAGATGTTGCGTAGCAGTATGGGGCTCTCGTTTTCATAGACAGCCATCTTTGTGCTTGTAGAGCCAGGATTGATGACAAGAATTTTCATATCGCAGCAAGCGCTAGTGAATAATACTTGGATTCTGGACTGTCGGCACGTGATGGCAGCACACAGCAACACTGTGTACCTTGGAGTACGCCAGCCGTTTTGGCATAGGCAAAAAGCGTTAACGTCTTGTAGAAGACATTGCCTGCAACGATATCAGGAAAGATAAGCGCATCTGCTTGCCCGTCAATAATGCTATGGATACCTTTCTCGCGCAGACTGACCGAATCGAGTGATGTCTTCAAGTCTAACGGACCGTCAATGATACAATGTCCGAAAGCTCCCGTTTGTGCCTCGGCAATGATTTCGAGGTAGTCGGTAGTATAGGGAAAAGCCTTGGCGCTAACCTTCTCGGCACAATGGATGAGTGAGATGCGTGGCTCCTCAATGCCGAGGGCGTGGCACACATAGTTCATATAGTGAATCTGCTGGCGCCGTTGGGCTGGGGTAGGAACGGGAATAACAGCGGCATCGGTAAAGAAAAGCAGCTTGTCATATTTGGGAATCTCTGCCATAGCGACATGTGTCAATACATGACCTGGACGAATGATTCCTTTTTCCTTGTCAAGGATGGCACGTAGCAGTACGTCAGTATTGATAAGGCCTTTCATCAGGATGTCGGCCTCGCCGTTCTTACATAGTGCGACGGCACGACGGGCGCATTCTTCCTTGTCGTCTCCATCAACATATATGGGCTCAATGAATCCCATTTCTCTGCCTTTCTCTACTGCATAACGGGTGCTGGCATCATTAGCACATACTACGGCAACACGTTTGCGGTCGCCCCGCTCTTGCAGGAAGACAATCATGTCGTTTAGTGTTCTGATAGGTTGCATAGTAATGTGGTTTTTAAGGTTATTGCTCTTGTCTGTCGATTAGCGTTCCGCTATTTTACGATTCCTTTTTCAAGATATTCTGCCAGATTCGTGCGTACTTTCTCAGCAACTCCTTCCGAAGCCACTTTGGCCATATCGTGGTCTACCATCAGGTTTACCAGTTCCTCAAAGCTGGTCTTGCTGGGGTTCCAACCTAACTTTGCCTTGGCCTTCGTGGGGTCTCCCCATAGGTTGACGACATCCGTAGGACGATAGAAGTCAGGAGAAACCTCGATGAGCACGTTGCCAGTAGCCTTGTCGATACCTTTCTCGTCGGCGCCCTCGCCCTTGAACTCCAGTTCAATGCCGACACGCTTGAAAGCATAGTAGCAGAACTCGCGAACCGAGTGTTGCACACCTGTGGCTATCACAAAGTCTTCAGGTTTGTCTTGCTGCAGAATGAGCCACATACACTCTACATAGTCTTTGGCATATCCCCAGTCGCGCAGACTGCCGAGGTTACCTAAATAAAGCTTGTCCTGCTTGCCTTGTTTGATGCGGGCTGCTGCCAAAGATATCTTACGGGTCACAAAGGTCTCACCACGACGTTCACTCTCGTGGTTGAACAGGATGCCCGAGCAGCAATACATGTTGTATGCCTCACGGTATTCCTTGACAATCCAGAAGCCGTATTGCTTGGCCACAGCATATGGACTATATGGGTGGAATGGGGTATTCTCGTTTTGTGGCACTTCCTCAACCTTACCGTAGAGTTCAGAGGTTGAAGCCTGATAGATGCGGCATTGCTCCGTCAGTCCTAATTGGCGCACAGCTTCCAGAATACGCAGAACACCTACGGCATCTACGTCAGCCGTAAACTCAGGCGAGTCGAAGCTCACCTGTACGTGGCTTTGTGCGGCCAGATTGTAGATCTCCGTGGGGCGCACCTTGCCAATGACGCCAAGGATACTCATCGAGTCTCCCAGGTCTGCATAGTGCAGGTGAAAATGGGGCTTGCCCTCCAGGTGAGCGATACGCTCACGGAAGTCTACCGATGAACGGCGAATGGTGCCGTGAACCTCGTAACCTTTCTCTAAAAGGAATTCTGCCAGATAAGAACCGTCTTGGCCTGTGATACCGGTGATGAGTGCTATTTTTTTCATATTGATGGGGCTAATGGGTCTAATAAGTCTAATGGGTTATTTGTCTTGTCCGCTGAACTGTTTGATGCGCTGTTCTTCTGAGAGTTTGCAAATCAACAGCGTGTCGTTGTTCTCGGCAACGATATAGCCGTCAAGGCCCTGAATAACCACTTTCTTCTCTTGCGTGGTATGAATCATACAGTTGTACGTCTCAAAGACGTTGATGTCCTGTCCGATGCAGGCGTTGCCGTAAAGATCCTTCTTGGTCTGTTGGTGCAGCGACCCCCATGTGCCTAGGTCGCTCCATCCGAAGTCTGCCGGACATACGAATATCTCCTCGGCTTTCTCCATGATGGCATAGTCGACGCTGATGTTCTCGCATTCAGGGAACAGCTGGTCTATCTTCTCCTGCTCCTGAGCAGTACCATAGATAGGCAGCAGACTCTCAAAGATTTTTGCCATTGTCGGCTGATAGATGCGGAAAGCATTGACGATGGTCGACACGTTCCAAATGAAAATGCCTGCATTCCAGAAGTAATCGTTTCTCGAAATGTAATGCTTAGCCGTTTCCAGGTCGGGTTTCTCGCGGAAGGAGTCTACACGGAATATCTCCTTGTTTCGCAAAGAGTTGGCAGACAAGTTGGCCTCGATATATCCGTAACCCGTCTCGGGACGGTTGGGTTTCATTCCTAAAGTAACAATGGCGTCGCTATCGCTGGTGAACTTCATGCATTGTGTGATGACGCGGCGGAATTCCTGAACGTCCAGAACAACATGGTCGCTGGGCGATACGACGATATTCGCCTTGGGGTCTTTTGATTTAATGCGCCACGACACATAGGCAATACATGGTGCCGTGTTGCGACGACACGGTTCGCACAGTATGTGGTCACGAGGCATGGCGGGCAACTGTTCTGCAACAGTCTCGGCATATGTCTTGTTGGTTACTACCCAGACGTTCTCTGGGGCTACTATGGTTGAGAATCGATCAACCGTGAGTTGTAAAAGCGACTTGCCAACGCCTAATACGTCAATAAACTGTTTGGGCTTCTCGGCAGTACTCATGGGCCAGAAACGGCTGCCTACGCCGCCTGCCATAATGACCAGGTGATTGTTAATTCTTGCCATAATGATTCAATTCACTAATATTTATCCTGCAAATATACAACTTTTCTTCCATATAGAAGAAATAATTATGAATGTTTTTTCTTTAAGAGCGATTTTATGAGGAAATAGCCTATCGCAATGACGACTATTGCTACGATGATCAGTTTGATGTATTCAGCATATTCTTCGATCTTGTCGTTCAGCTGATCCTCAGGTACGATGGCATGAAGATACCAGCCCAAAGCGGCCAATATGGCGTGCCAACAGCCTGCACCAATGGTGGTGTAAAGCAGGAACTTCCAGTAGTTCATGCGAGCCAGTCCTGCAGGAATGCTGATTAGGTGGCGTATGCCGGGTATCAGGCGCCCCGTCAGCGTGGCCACAATGCCGTGATCGTCGAAGTAGCGCTCGCTCTTTTCTACTTTCTCCTGATTCAACAGGCACATCTTACCCCAACGGCTGTTGGCAAACTTGTAGATAACGGGGCGTCCGACGTAGTAGGCCACCACGTAGTTGATGCTGGCGCCGAGGTCTGCTCCGATAGTCGCAAACAGGATGACCAACCACACGTCCAGCTGTCCGCTGGCAGCATGATAGGCGGCAGGTGTTACGACGAATTCTGACGGAACGGGTACTACCGTACTTTCCAATAGCATCAGAAACAGAATGGTGCCGTAGTTGAGATTGCTGAGTAATGTTGTGATAAAATTCATTGTCTATGATTCTTTAACTCCTTCCATATATTCTACATATTTGTTGACGGGCGTACCTTCAGGGAAAAGACTGCCCAGTACCGTTTTCGCTTCTTGTGGATTATACTCTACAGCCAGCCGCAGGTATTTCAGAAACTCGTCGGTCTTCTTCATGTCGTGACAGACCAGTGCCATATAGGCATAGCCGCTATGGAATTGGTCGTCCAACTTGTTGACAATGGAGAAGAACTTCTTGAACATCTTGTAGCTGGCCTCCAGATAGCGGTTGTCGTAGAGTGACACGATGATGCGTAACAGCACCAGCGGCGAGCTGTCCGACAGGATGATGGCTTGCCTGAAAGCTGCTTCGGCCTCGGCCACCTTACCACCACTCAGCAGCAGATGTCCGCGAAGTACCAACAGCTCGTCCTGGCCTTCTGATTGAGGCTCGATACGGTTCAGCATCTCTAAGGCTTTGTCGTGCTGTCCCATGTCGCTATAGCAGAAAGCCATCTCCGTATAGATCTGAGGCAGTTGCGGGTCGTCAGCATCTGTCGCCTCCGTATAGCGCTGAAAGTACTTGACGGCTTCCTCTTCGTTGCCTAACTGCTGCAGGCTGTTAGCCTTGATGAGCAGGGCTTCCGGGTCGCTGGGGTCAATGGCAATAGCGTACTCGCTACTGGTGATGGAGTCGCTGTAGTTCTCACGCATATACTGGCTGCTGGCCAGCGCATTCCAGTAGAGCCCAGAGAAGGGGTTGCGGTCTATGAGTTCGTTGAAGAGCTGCTCAGAGTCCTGGTATTTACCCAGTCCGAAGAGCGTGCGGGCCATCAGCTCCTTGAAGTCGTCGCTATCGTCGCCCTTCAGCCGTGTCATCCACTCGTAGGCCTTGTCGCTATAGCCGTAGTCGACATAGAGGTTGGCACAGTCCTTGACGAAGTCCTGATACTCGTCGTCGTCAACCCTTAGTGCATAGTCGCGCAGATAGCGGTCACTTTCGTCAATGCGCTCCTCGGCAATCAGTATCTCTGCCGTCAGGTAGTGATAGTCAGGGTCGTCCTGCTGTTCAATGTTGGCGGCATACTGGCGTGCGCCCTCAAAATCCTTGAGCTGCAAGGCCTGACGGGCTTTGTAGACATTGGGTAGCGTGGCGTGTGGATAGAGTGACAAAGCATATTCTATCGTCTCGTCGGCCTTGTCGTATTCGCCCTGCCAGTTGTAGTAGTCGGCAATGTCTACCAAGTCGTCAGCATCCATGAACGGGGCATTCCCCTCGTTCATGGATGTCTCGTAGCTTTCCAGAATGTTCTGGAACTCTTCGCTGGTAAAATACTCTTCGTCGAAGTTCAAGTGCCTTTACTTTTTTACTCTTTTACCTTTTTACTTTTTCCAAGAGTCTTTCAGTCCTACCGTCTTGTTGAACACGAGGTGCTCAGGCGTTGAGTCCAGATCCAGCGTGAAGTATCCTGTGCGCTGGAACTGCAGGAAGTCGCCGGCCTTCTTCTCTTTCAGGAATGGCTCGACGTAGCAGTTTGTCAGCACCTTCAGCGAGTCGGGGTTCAGCAGGTCGCGGAAGTCGAAGAGACGGTCGTATAGGCGTACCTCGGCCTGTACGGCATCCTGACAGTTCAGCCAGTGCAGTGTCTTACCCTTGATTTTGCGGTCGGCACCAGGCATTCCGCTACGTGTCTCTGGGTCGTAGGTGGCGTAGACGGTGGTCACGTTGCCCTCGTTGTCCTTGTCGCAGGGGTGCTCCTCGTCACACTTGATGATGTAGGCGTTCTTCAGGCGCACCTCCTTGCCAGGAGCCAGGCGCTGGAACTTCTTCTCGGCCACTTCCATGAAGTCGTCGCGCTCAATCCACAACTCGCGGCTGAAGGTGACGGTATGTGTGCCGTCGGCTTCATTCTCAGGGTTGTTGACGGCCACGAGCTCCTCGGTCTTGCCTTCCGGATAGTTGGTGATGACCAGCTTCACGGGGTTCAGCACGGCGCTGACACGAGTGGCCTTCTTGTTCAGGTCCTCGCGTACAGAAGCCTCCAGCAGCGCATAGTCGTTCAGGGCGTCGAACTTGGTGTAGCCAATGGCGTCGATGAAGTTGCGGATGCTCTGCGATGAGAATCCGCGACGACGCATACCACAGACAGTCGGCATGCGGGGGTCGTCCCATCCGCTGACCAGTTTCTCGTCTACCAGCGCCTTCAGCTTGCGCTTCGACATCACATTATACGTGATGTTCAAGCGGCGTTGGCTTTCTGCTCCTTGATGTATTCGCGCAGCAGGTCGACGAACTTGTCGTACAGAGGACGGTGGGGCACAAACTCCAGCGTACAGATAGAGTGGGTGACACCTTCGAAGTAGTCCGACTGGCCGTGAGCGAAATCGTACATGGGGTAGGCGTGCCACTTGGTGCCTGTACGATGGTGGGGAATCTGGATGATGCGATAGATGATGGGGTCGCGGAAGTGCATGTTGGGGTTCGCCATATCCAACTTGGCGCGCAATACCATGCTACCCTCTACGGCCTCCGGCGTGTTCATCTGCTCAAACAGGCGCAGGTTCTCCTCGATGGGGCGATCGCGGAACGGGCTGGGACGTCCAGGCTGAGTGGGCGTGCCTTTCTGCTCGGCTATCTGCTCAGAGGTCTGCTCGTCGACGTAGGCCAGTCCTTTCTTGATGAGCCACACGGCAAAGTCCCACAGTTTCTCGAAGTAGTCTGAGGCATAGTAGATGTTGCCCCACTTGAATCCGAGCCACTTGATGTCGCTCATGATGTTCTCCACGTATTCTGTGTTCTCCTTCGTCGGGTTCGTATCGTCGAAGCGCAGGTTGCAGATGCCGCCAAACTCCTCAGCGACGCCGAAGTCCATGCAGATAGCCTTGGCGTGGCCGATGTGGATATATCCGTTAGGCTCTGGTGGAAAACGCGTCTGCAGTCTTCCGCCGTTCTTGCCAGCCTCCAAATCCTCCTTTACAAACTGCTCTACAAAGCTCAGGCTTTTCTTCTCCTCGCCTGTCGTCATGTTTTTCTCTTCCATATTATATATAATGTGTATTTGTGAGTGCAAAGGTACAAAATAATATGCAAAAGCAAGGCAATTTCAGGAAAAAGTTGTGTTACTTGACGATTGAAGTAGGGGTCGATGAGTGTAAATGTGCCACATTTTTACTGGATATTTGTAAAGAAAAAGTGCCGAAAATTGTGCTTGGCTTTTCTGGACATCTAGGAAGATGAGGCTCGCGATTACGGTTGATAAGTCACGAAGTGGGACATAGCGGGTGACGAAGTTACGTATCGGAGGTCACAAAGTACCACTTTTATGACCTCAAAGTTACGTATTCGCGATGTGAAAACGGCACTTTCATAGTGCAAAAATCGTGGTTTTATGGGTGTTTTGGGTGATATTGGTGGATAAAACGGACAATGTTTTGGGGCGCCAAAAGGAGCCTATAAATATAACGATTTGTATATCAAGCCGTTGCGTATAACGCGTCATATTTCACGAATTTGACCCTCGCTGAGCGTTTGGTGGATTTTACGCGATTCTCAGCGGCTGTTTTGTTGAGAAAATTCATGGTGGGTGTGGAGTGTGTGTAGAGGGGCAGTTAAGGAGGGTTTGTCCAGAAAGCAACATTTTTTTTTATAAATATGAAAAAAGTTGCGAAAAAGTTTGGAGGATTGATATAAATCAACTATCTTTGCAACTGTTATCCTGAATACAATCTTTTTACCTTAAAGGCTAATACCAATTAGACTAAAGTGCTCTTCACTGGGAAGTGAGGGGTATTTTTTTTGTTATATCTCTCAGTTGTTTGGAGTCAGATACATATCGCGCAGGGCTGGATACCCCTTTGCCGCCATGAGTGCATCCCAGTTTGCAGGCAGTTCAATGCGGACCATAGAGAAGCCACCGCCAGGCATGGTCTGTACTTTGTTGCGCGAGCCATCGCCTGTAATGAGGAATGCCGTCTGGCCTTTTTGCATCGTGCGAATGGTGGTCATCGTTTGTGCACTGGTATCGTACCATACAGGCGTTGCGGTTTTCTGACCACCCTCGGCTTTTACGATATGACTTAGATACTGGTTGAAGCTATGCTCTCCACCATCCTTGCGACTGCCGAAACTGCTCAGTACTCTGGCGCGTAATGCCAGGTGCAGGATATGGCCCAGCAATAGGCAGTTCGTCGTACATAATCACTTTGGCTGTGGGATAGTGCTCATGGATAAGGCGCTTCAGTTCAGGATGTGTGATGTTGTACATAAAGTCCTCGCCCACGATGGCAATGGTCTTTCCATCGAGGGTCGACAATCGTGGCCCCATCTTTATCGGCTCAACTGTCGAGAAGCCTACGGGACTCACCACATTAAACTTGGCAACACCTGATGCGTCTGGGTCGCACGAGCCGTCACACAGGAAACGGTCACTCGGTCTTGTCTGTGCCTGTGCGGTGGTGCTGCAAACAGCCATCATGGTGGCGCAGAGTGTAAAGGATAGAATCTTTTTCATTGTAGTTTGGTTTTTGTTTGTTCGTCAATAAATCATCTTCTTCGTATTGTTTGCTTCTAAATATATGATCCTCAAAAAGTGGAAAAGTAAAAACGCACAGCAGTTTTTTTCAAGAAGCAACACAAAGAAACCCTCAGCGAATCCCTGAATTGGGTGCTGAGGGTAGAGGTCTTTACGCTAATTTAAGGGCGTTAGTTACATAAGTTGCTAATTATTTGATTCCCTGTTCGTTCAACGCCTTCGAGTATTTCGAGGCATTCTGCAGGTGCTCCTGATAGGTGCGGGCGAAGTTGTGGGTGCCTGAAAAGTCTTCTTTGGCACACATGTAGAGGTAGTCGTGCTGCACGTGGTTCAGTACGGCGTCAATGCCGCGGATGCTGGCAATCTTGATGGGGCCAGGGGGCAGTCCCTCGTTGCGATAGGTATTGTAGGGACTGTCGACGGAGAGCAGTTTGTTGTAGATGCGCTTCAGCTCAAACTGTTTGAGTGCAAACTTGATGGTGGGGTCGGCCTGCAGGGGCATGTCGGCCTTCAGGCGGTTGAGGTACATGCCTGCTATCATGGGCTTCTCAGTGGTATTTGCCGTCTCCTCGTCAATGATGCTGGCCAGCGTGCATACCTCGTTGGGTGTCAGTCCCATATTGTTGGCTTTGGCCTGGCGGTCGCCCTGCCAGAAGCGGTCGTGCTCATTGCTCATGCGTGTCAGCAGGGCATCAATGCTGACATTCCAATAGACGTCGTAGGTGTTGGGCACAAACATTGCCGCAATGGTGCAGGTGTCGTAGCCCAGCTGTCGGCAGACGGAGTCGCTGGTGAGTGCCTGGGCAATGGTGGCCGAGTCGAGCATCAGGCGATGGGACAACACAGCGGCCAGACGGTCCATCGTGCGCACCTCAGGAATGGTGAGGCTGAGGCTTTTCTGCTGGCCGTTCTTCAGGTGGCGGAAGATGACGAAGGCACCTTCGCGGGGCTCAATGGCATAACGGCCTGTGCGAATATGGTCGGCGTAGCTGCTGTGGCGTATCAGCGTGCTCAGTCCTGTGAGTCCTGCCGTATGGCTGAAAGCGCTGATTTTCGTCAGCACAGAGTCTTGCGTATCGTCGCCGTCGATATACAGAAACTCTGTGGTGTCGCTCTTCGAAACAGGTGTTAACAGGTAGAAGACAGGCAGTAACAGTATGATCAGAATGCCGCAAGCGGCAAGGTATAAGTTGATGCGTGCATTGATTTTTTTCATCGTATTGTCAGTTTACGGCGCCAAAGTTACAAAATAATTCATAATTCATAACGCATAATTCGCAATTATTTTGTATTTTTGCAAAAACAAACTGAAAAACATGAAACTGAAGTTCTGTATACGCTATCGTACAGCATGGGGAGAAAGCATGCATGTGGTTGTCGGCTATTATCGTCAGGACGGCACCGTCAGACGCCAGAATCTGACCATGCAGACAGAGGATGGTGAGCTATGGACGCTGGAGACGGCCGCATTGACCAGCAGGCAACACCCCTTGTCACACCTTATATATAATTATCAGGTGGAAAACGCCGAGGGTGAAGTGTTGCGTAGCGAGTGGGACGAGATACCCCGCATTTATCATTTCGACGCCTCGCAAGACTATATCTTTCCAGACCAGTGGCGAGATCGTCCGTTGCCCTACCATCTGTATAGTGCAGCCTACCAGACCACCAGTCAGGGAACGTCTGACGAACAGGTGCAGATAGCACGTCTGCCCTTGTTTCGCCGCACCATCATCTTCCGCGTGTCGGCACCCCAACTGAAAGCAGGTCAGGCCGTTGCCGTCTGTGGCAGCCATCCGGCGCTGGGCTCGTGGAACACGTCGCGCTATGTGGTGATGGAGCCTGTGGGACGTTCTGAGTGGATGCTCTCCGTCAATGCGATGGGCTGGCTACTGCCTGTAGAGTATAAGTTCGTGGTGGTCGACACGGCTACGCACACCTTACTGCAATGGGAGGAGGGCGACAACAGGACGGTCGACGTCGAAGTGAACGACGGCGAAGTGCTGGTGCTCTATGGCGACCCGTTGCGTCTCTGTGAGGAGCCTTGGCGACTGGCTGGTGTCAGCATTCCCGTTTTTGCGCTGCGTAGCGAGCATAGCTATGGCGTGGGCGACTTCGGCGACCTGCGCCGTTTCGTCGACTGGGCGGTGGCTACGGGCATGAAAGTCATCCAACTGTTGCCTGTCAACGATACTACGCTGAGCCACCAGTGGTCGGACTCGTGTCCCTACAACCTGATGAGCTACTTTGCCCTGCATCCCCATTATGTCGACTTGGAGGCGGCAGGCACGTTGCGCTCTAAGACGCAGATGACGCAGTTTCTGCGTCGTCGCCAGGAGCTGAATGCGTTGCCCTATAGCGACTATGAGGCTGTCGACCGCGTGAAGAACGAATATCTGCAACAGCTCTTTGCCGAACAGGGCAAGAAGGTGGTAGAGTCGAAGGACTTTAAGGCCTTTGTGGAAGCCAACGAGGAGTGGCTGAAACCGTATGCGGATTATTGTAATGAGTCCGCAGACTACGTGCACTTTGTGCAATTTTTATTGCACAGTCAGCTGAAAGCTGCTGCCGACTATGCCCGCGAGAAGGGTGTGGCGCTGATGGGCGATCTGCCTATCGGGTGTCATCCGGATAGCGTTGAGGTCAAGCAACATCCAGAGCTGTTCCATCTGAACTGTCAGGCAGGAACGCCTCCAGACAATTTCTCGCCGCAAGGACACAATTGGGGATATCCCACCTACTGCTGGGGCGACGCCTTGTATGCCGTGTTTAGAAAGCGCCTGAGCCATCTGTCGCAGTACTTTGATGCCATGCGCATAGACCATGTGCTGGGCTACTTCCGCATTTGGGAGATACCCGAAGAGGCCGTGTCGGGCGTGTTGGGTCATTTCTCGCCAGCCCTGCCGATGACTGTCGACGAGATAGAGTATTTCGGACTGCCGTTCCGCAAGGAACTCTATACGCGGCCATTTATCAACGACAAACTCATTGACCGCCTGTTTGGCATTCATGCTAATTTCGTACGCGAGAACTACTTGACGCACAAGGCCTACGGGCTGTACGACCTGAAGGACGAATGCTGCACACAACGCCGTATACAACAGCTTTTCAGCGAACGACGCGACGAGAACAGCCTGTGGATTCGCGACGGACTGATGCGGCTGGTCTGCAACGTGCTGTTTGTGGAAGACCCGCGTCAGCCAGAGATGTACCATCCGCGTATGGGTGTCATCAACGAGCCCGTCTACGAGGCGCTGACCTCTGAGGAGAAAGATGCCTTCCTGCGGCTGTACAACAACTATTTTTACCAGCGCCACTCGTTCTTCTGGGGACATCAGGCCTTGAAGCGTCTGCCGGCCATCCTGAACGGCTGTCGCATGTTGATATGTGCCGAGGACTTGGGCATGTTGCCCGACTGCGTGGAGCCCGTGCTCGACCAGTTGCGCATCCTGACGCTGGAGGTGCAGCAGATGCCCAAACAACAAGGCTTTGAGTATACCCATCTGGAGGCCAATCCGATACGCAGCGTGTGTACCATCTCGACGCACGATATGGCGCCGTTGCGACAGTGGTGGCAGGAACAGCCCGAGCGTCGCCAGCGTTACTACGTTACGATGTTGCAGAAAGAGGGTAGGGCACCCGAACAGTTGCCTGTCCATCTGGCTGAAGAGATCATCGCCCGCCACCTCTACTGCCCGTCCATGCTCTGCATCCTGCAGTTGCAAGACTGGCTGGCAATGGATACGGAGTTGCGCTCGAAACAGCCCCGACAGGAACGCATCAACGTGCCCAGCGATCCGTATAACCGCTGGCAATACCGCATGCATGTCACCATAGAACAGCTGCTGGAGGCTACACGATATAATAACAAGGTGAAAACCATGATCCAGCGCAGCAGAAGATGACCCCATAAGTCCCATTAGCCCCATTAGCCCCATTATGAAATACAACACTTTCATCTTCGACCTCGACGGCACGCTACTCGACACCCTGCAGGATCTGGCCAACAGCGTAAACTATGCGCTGAGTCAGCACGGAATGCCCACGCACAGCATAGACGATGTGCGCCGATTTGTGGGCAATGGGGTGCGTGTGCTGATGGAGCGCGCCATTCCCGAGGGTGCCGCCAATCCGGCGTTCGACGCCACTTTCGCCACCTTCCGCCAGCACTATATGCAGCACTCGCTCGACACCACACGTCCCTACGACGGCATTCCCGAACTGATTCACGAGTTGAAGGCGCGTGGTTGCCACATGGCGGTGGTCAGCAACAAGATGATGGCGGCCACGCAGGAGCTCGTGCGCCACTTCTTTCCGGAAATAGAGGTGGCCATTGGTGAGCATGAGGCGGCAGGCATTCGTAAGAAGCCCGCTCCCGATACCGTCTTTGAGGCCCTGCGCCAGTTGGGCGTCCCTCATACCTCTGACCTCTCACCTCTTACCTCTGTTGTCTATGTGGGCGACAGCGACGTCGACCTGGCGACGGCACGCAATAGCGGTCTGCCGTGTATCAGCGTGTTGTGGGGCTTTCGCGACAAACCCTTTTTACTGGAACACGGTGCTACGACCTTCGTAGAACGCCCTTGTCAAATTTTGGAAATATGATTCGAATAATGTTTTTAGCTGTTGGCTGTTGGCTTGGGGCTGTTGGCTTGTCTGCCCAGCCTGCCGGCGTCGTTCTCGACACGTTGCATGTGCAGCATGTTGACTTCGAGGGACAAACCCGTGAGGGCGTCATCATCTGCAATAAAAGCATCAGCAAAGATCTGCGCGACATCTTTGCCGAACTGTATAAAGCGAAGTATCCCATCGAGCGCATACGGCCTATCTCTGACTATGCTGACGACGACGAACGCTCCATGCGGGCCAACAACACGTCGTGCTACTGCTATCGTCCCATTGCAGGCAGCAAGAAACTCTCCAAACATGCCCAGGGACTGGCCATAGACATCAATCCGTTGTATAACCCTTGTGTGCGTCGTCAAAAGGACGGCACGCTGCTGATTCAGCCTTCGACAGCTAAACCGTATGTGAATAGAAAAGCCAGTCATCCCTACAAAATAAAAAGAGGCGACTTGTGTTATCGCCTCTTTGTTAGTCGTGGTTTTCGTTGGGGAGGAAACTGGAAGTCGTTGAAAGACTATCAGCATTTCGAGAAGTAACTACTCACCTCTCACCTCTTTCTACTCACCTCTTATCTGATAAACAGTAGTTCGCGGTATTTCGGCAACGTCCACAGGCCATCCTCCACGATGAGCTCCAGTTTGTCAATCTGGTTGCGGATGGCCTCCATGTGCGGACATACCGTGTCGTGATAGCTGATGGCGCGCTGGTGGATATCCTCTATGCGGTTGGCCACACGGCGGGCCTCCGTCAGGTCTTCCACAAACTGCTCAATCTTTTCCGTGCGCTCAGCAATCTCCTCAATGAGCTTCATGTTACGGCTCGACAGACGCTCGGCGCGCTCCTGTGAAAAGACGCCCTTCATGCCCTGTACATTCTTGATAAGCTGGCTCTGGTAGTGTGTGGCCACAGGGATGATGTGGTTCATGGCCAGGTCGCCCAGCACGCGGGCCTCGATCTGTACCGTCTTGACGTACATCTCCCATTTCACCTCGTTGCGAGCCTCCAGTTCCTTGCGGTTCATCACCTTGGTGCTCTCAAACATCTGCACGCTAGAGTCGTCAAGGTAGTGCTCGAAGATGACGGGACACGACTTCTCGACGTCGAGACCACGACGGGCTGCCTCCTTGACCCACTCGTCAGAATAGCCGTTGCCGTCGAAACGGACAGGCTTGCAGGCCTTCACATCGTCTTTCAGCACCTCGAGAATAGCAGGAATCTTGTCTTTCCCTTGTGCTATCTTGCTGTCTACACGCTCCTTAAATGAGGTGAGTGCCTCGGCCATAGCGGCATTTAGGGCAATCATGGCGCTGGCGCAGTTGACGCTCGAGCCTGGTGCACGGAACTCAAATCTGTTACCCGTAAAGGCAAAAGGTGATGTGCGGTTGCGGTCTGTATTGTCAACGATAAGGTCGGGAATCTGTGGAATGTCAATCTCCATGCCCTGCTTACCTTTCAGGTTAAACAACTCGTTGGTCTCTGATACCTCGATGTGGTTGAGCAATTCCGTCAGCTGGGTGCCCAGGAACGACGAGATAATGGCGGGAGGAGCCTCGTTGCCACCCAGTCGGTGGGCATTGGTGGCACTCATAATCGATGCCTTGAGCAGTCCGTTATGCTTGTACACAGCCATCAGCGTCTCGACAATGAAGGTCACAAAGCGCAGGTTCTCCTCAGGGGTCTTGCCTGGTGCATGCAGCAGTACGCCGTTGTCTGAGCTGAGGCTCCAGTTCTGGTGCTTGCCACTACCGTTAATACCATCGAACGGCTTTTCGTGCAACAGCACGCGGAATCCGTGGTTGCGAGCTACCTTCTTCATCAGCGACATCAACAGCATGTTATGGTCGACGGCGAGGTTGCACTCCTCGAAGATGGGAGCCAGCTCAAACTGATTGGGAGCCACCTCGTTGTGGCGCGTCTTTACGGGAATGGCCAACTCCAGGGCCTGAATCTCCAGGTCCTTCATAAAGGCCTGCACACGATCAGGGATGGTGCCAAAGTAGTGGTCGTCCATCTGCTGGTTTTTGGCACTCTCGTGACCCATCAGCGTACGACCTGTCATCAGCAGGTCGGGACGGGCCGAGTAGAGTCCCTCGTCGACGAGGAAATATTCCTGTTCCCAACCCAGATTGACCTGAACCTTGGTGACGTTGTCGTAGAACAGCGAGCATACATCGGTAGCTGCCTTGTCGACAGCGTGCAGAGCACGCAACAGGGGAGCCTTGTAGTCAAGTGCCTCACCCGTATAAGCGATAAAGATGGTGGGAATACACAGCGTGTCGTCAATGATAAACACAGGACTGGTGGGGTCCCAGGCTGAATAGCCGCGAGCCTCGAAAGTATTTCTGATGCCGCCATTGGGGAACGACGAGGCGTCAGGCTCCTGCTGTACGAGCAGCTTGCCAGAGAACTTCTCTATCATGCCACCCTTGCCGTCGTGCTCTACAAAGGCGTCGTGCTTTTCAGCTGTACCCTCGGTCAGCGGTTGAAACCAGTGCGTATAGTGGGTCACGCCCATCTCTAAAGCCCATTTCTTCATGCCGTCGGCTACCGCATCAGCGATGGAGCGGTCTAGTCGGGCACCATTGTCTATCACGTCAATCATGGCGTCGTAGACGTTTTTCGGCAGATAACGGTACATTTTCTCCTTATTGAACACGTATTTGCCGAAATACTCCGACGGACGTTCCTTGGGTGCTTTTACCTCAACGGCCTTCTTTTTAAAGGCTTCTTCTACTACCTGGAATCTTAAATTATTTGCCATGCTTTTGTCACCTTAAAGTTTTTATTGGCTGCAAAAGTACAAATAAAAATAGAAAAATCCCCAAGATATTTGGAGAAAATCAAATTATTGCTTAATTTTGCAAGGTAAAGTGAAACGTATTTATTCTGCTATGACCCAAAAAATTATTTCCTTATTATGTTGTGTCATCTTGTGGGGTGCTGTCGTGAGCGCTCAGGAAGCACAAAAGAGTGACTTACAGAAACGTGCGGAAGCCTTGAATCCCAAAGAGAACGTAGCACAGGCGCGCTCGCTGTTTATTCAGGCTTATCACGACTATTCCAGAAAGGGACAGATTCGCGAGGCTGTAGAGTGTGCTGCCAAAGCCTCGGCATTGTACTACCAGGAGAACTCCTATCAGGAAGCTTTCGACTTGTTGCGTGAATCCGATCAGTTGGTGTCGTCGAGCAAGCAGGTGAATGCTGAGAAGGCCGCCCTGCACTACCAGATGACCCGTGAACGTATGCAGATGTATATCAAGATGCGTCGTGCGGAGAGTGCCAAGGCTCAGTTGGACATCATGGAAGGACAGGTAAGCACAGCTGGTAAGGAGACGTTGAAGAACGACCTCCTCTATCAGAAGGCTATCTATTTCTATACGTTTGGTCACAACGCCCAGGGTAATGCTGTCTTTCAGGAAATGGCCAGCAAGCTGACTTCAGAGAAGGCCTACGACAAGGTCGACGAAGTGTACCAGACGCTGATAGCCAATGGCCGTAAGTCGGGTAGTGCCAACATGGTTGCTCAGGCTTACAGCAGCTATATTGTTTGGAAAGACTCTGTGAACGCCCTGAAGCGTGCCGACGAGATAGGTGCGCTGAAAAAGCAGATTGCCGACAACGAGGCTGTGATTGCCGATAAGGATAGCGCTTTGTCTACACGTTGGGTGTTCATCATTGGCCTTTGTGTGGTGGTGGCCGCCCTTGCAGCAGCTTTGGTGATTGGTGCTATCATACTGCTCCGCTATATCCTGTTGACACGCAAGCAGCAGAAGACTATCAAGCTGGCCAACGAGAGCAACGCCCTAAAGGCGCAGTTCATCAGCAATATGTCGGCACAGTTGGAGCCCACCTTGCGCAAGCTGGACAGCCGCCAGCCTGAGGTGCAGGCCCTGCTGGACTTCTCGAAACACGTACAGACGCTGTCGGAATTGGAGAATCGTCCTGCCGACGCTGTCGTAGAACAGGAGGAAACTCAGGTGGCCACATTCTGCGAGTCGCTGATGGACGAGATTCGCGACAGTGTCAAGTCTGAGGTGACGCTGACAGTCAATGCGCCCAAGATGAGTGCAAACATCAATCGTGAGATGGTGTCTCACATTCTGCGCCACCTGTTGGTCAATGCTGCGGAGTATACTCCCGAGGAAGGACATATCTGGCTGGAATACAAGAAACGTGGCCAGCATACCTACCAGTTCCTCGTGTCGAATACGGGTGAGCCCATTCCGGAAGAGAAGCGTGACAGTGTGTTTACGCCCTTTGCCGAGATTCACGACCTGACGCAGGGTGATGGTCTCGGACTGCCTATCTGTAAGCAGATGGCGCTGAAGATGAATGGTGACCTCACCATCAGCGAAGAGTTTACAAAGGGAACGCGCTTCGTTCTCGAGTTACATGGATAAACGATAAGGATAAAAAAGAAACCCGCGAAATTCGCGGGTTTCTTCTTTTATTCATCTATGAAGCGTTGTGTCAGCGCATCGTAGCTGTCTATGCGGCGATCACGCAGGAAGGGCCACCAGCGGCGCACGTGTTCCGAGCGCTTCATGTCAACATCCACTACGGCTTCCGTCTCTTCGTCGACAGGTGCCTCATAGAGCAGTTCACCCTGTGGTCCGGCAACAAAGCTCGTGCCCCAGAACGGCACCCCATCCTCGTCGCCCACACGATTCACTGTGACGACGGGTAGTCCGTTGGCCACTGCGTGTCCACGCTGTACTGTCTGCCAGGCCATGCGCTGACGCTCCTGTTCATCCTGGCTGTCATTGGGGTCATAGCCAATGGCCGTGGGGTAGATCAGCAGTTCGGCACCAGCCAGCGCCATCAGTCGTGCTGCCTCGGGATACCACTGGTCCCAGCATACCAGCACGCCCAGCTTGCCTACTGACGTCTGAATCGGCTGGAAGCCCAGATCACCTGGCGTAAAGTAGAACTTCTCGTAGTAGCCTGGGTCGTCGGGGATGTGCATCTTACGGTACTTGCCGGCTATGGTGCCGTCTTTCTCCATCACCACTGCTGTGTTGTGGTATAAGCCTGGTGCACGACGCTCAAACAGCGAGGTGACAATCACCACCTGCAGCTCTTTTGCTAATGCTCCGAAGAACTCCGTCGAAGGTCCGGGAATAGGCTCTGCCTGGTCGAAGATGTCGACGTTTTCCTCCTGACAGAAGTACAATCCGTTGTGCAGCTCCTGCAAAACAATAAGTTCTGCGCCCTGTTGGGCTAACTTCGTGATCTTCTCGGCCAGCCTCCGCTTGTTGTCCTCGCGGTCAGCCGTGTTGTGCTGTTGTATGATTCCTATCTTCATTGCTTTATTTTTAATTTCTCACCTTCTCACTTTCTCACTTCTAATAGTACTGCATGGTGCAGCAATGCAGACTGCCATGCTGCTTAATCACGGCCCGGCAGTCAATACCAACAATTTCCCTGTCAGGAAAAGCCTCACCGATAGTGCGCAGAGCCTCTGCGTCGAGGTCGGGCTGGTTATAAGTGGGCACCAGCACAGCCCCGTTGATAACCAAGTAGTTGGCATAGGTGGCTGGCAGACGCTCACCTTCGTCGTAGACGGGGCGGGGCAGAGGCAACTTCAACAAACGATAGGGCTTACCGTCCAGCGTCCTCAGTGCCTGCAGTTCCTGTTCCATGAGCGCCAAATCCGGATGGTCTTCGTCGCCCCCAGTATATAATAAGGTGTCGTCAGGACAGATGCGCACCAGCGTGTCGATGTGTCCGTCAGTATCGTCACCCATAAGACTGCCGTGCTCCAGCCAGACAATGCGCTCGGCACCTAAGTATGTTTTCAGCCTTTCTTCAATCTCCTGTCGTGACAGCGGCTGGTTGCGGTGGGGTGCCATCAGACAGCACGACGTCGTGAAGATAGTGCCCTTGCCGTCGCTTTCTATACTGCCGCCCTCCAGCACAAAATCCAGATGGTCTTCGTATGTGCCTTTTACCAAGCCCTGCTCGTAGAGGTGGCGATTGATCTGGTTGTCAAGCGTCGCCTCGAACTTCTCACCCCAGCCGTTGAAGCAAAAGTCAAGGAGAATGGGTGATGGCTGATGGGTGATGGGTGATAGCTCTTCCACTGTGATGAAGCCGTGGTCTCTTGCCCATGTGTCGTTGGAAGTAATGGGTGTTAGGTGATGGGTGAGGGGTGATGGGAGGTGAGTCCCCTCTGGTGCAACAATCAACAAACCTTCGCGCTTGCTGATTTCGCGTGCCATCTCTTCATAGACAGCCGTGATGTCTGCCAATATGGGTGCCCAGTCAGTGGCCTCGTGAGGCCACGTCAACTGCACCATACTCTGTGGTTCCCATTCAGCGGGCATGCGTCGTTTTCTTGCAATCATGTTGCAAAAGTATAAAAATAATTCGTATAATTCGTGTAATTCGCGGATTTTTTATACTTTTGCGGTTGATTATGATGATAGAATTGCACGATGTGACCATCGGACAGCTGATAAAAGGGCTGTCGGCAACCGTTGACGACGGACAAACGGTGTGCTTCTCGGGTGCTCAGGGCGCAGGGAAGACCACGCTGTTGCGTGCGCTGTTGGGCTTTATTCCTATTGATGGTGGCCATATCAGTATTGATGGTGAACTGCTGACGCCCCAGTCTGCACCGTACTTCCGGCGCTTTATGGCTTATGTGCCCCAGCACCTCTCCGTGCCTGACGGCTATGATAAGGTGCCTACCGACTATGTCCTGCTGGTTCAGCAGGCGGTGCTCTCGGGCAAGCCGATACTCGTGATTGATGAGCCACCATATCCCCTTGACGACAATGCCCACGAGGCTGTCGAGCGTCTGCTGGCGCAGGCATCCCAGCGTGGCGCTACCATTGTGGCAGCAGGTGCCTTGACCACTCCTAACGTGATATGCCTATGAAGATCTTTTATATCATAGTATTGCTGGCTGTCTTCGTGTGGAAGGGCTACTATGCCGGGAAACGTGGCATCAATACCTGGCGAAAGGACCGCATGCAGCACGACTCGCTACGCGAATACTTGTTGGGCAATGGTGCTACTGAGTGGCAATCGCTATGGCCGTTCTATCGTCATGCCCTGCAACGCTCACTGTTGCCCCTATTGTCCATGTGGCGCCTGTGGCTGGTGCTGCTGGCCTTCGGACTATTGATATGGTGGCTTGCTTAGATGTTAGAAAGTGTTTTTTCTGCAAAAAAAATCAGGAACGGCGTTTTGTAGTTCCTATTTTTTTTGTACCTTTGCACCCCATAAAGGTATTATTGACACACAAAAGGTAAAAACATTATGGGTGGCTTCTTTGGCACAATCTCTACAAAGGACTGCGTAAACGACTTGTTTTACGGGACTGACTACAACTCGCACTTAGGAACAAAACGCGCCGGAATGGTGACTTTCAATGAGGAAAGTGGTTTTCACCGCTCTATCCACTCGTTGGAGCGCCAGTATTTCCGCTCCCGTTTTGAAGACGAACTCGACAGCTTTCGTGGCCATCAGGGCATAGGCGTCATCAGCGATACCGACCCACAGCCCATCATCGTCAATTCGCACCTGGGACGCTATGCGGTGGTCACCGTTGCCAAGATCAACAACCTACGCGAGATTGCCGACGAACTGCTGAAACAGCGTATGCACTTCAGCGAGATGTCTGCCAACAATATCAACCAGACGGAGCTGGTGGCCCTGCTCATCAATATGGGCAACTCGTTTGTCGAGGGCATCAACCGCGTCTACCAGAAGATTGAGGGTTCGTGCTCGATGCTCATCCTTACTGAGGACGGCATCATTGCCGCACGCGACTTTCTGGGACGTACACCTATTGTCATTGGTAAGAAGTCCATTCACCGCTTGTCGCCCATCGGTACTGACGAGCACATCGAGGGATATGCTGTCTCCAGTGAGACGACGAGCTTCCCCAACCTCGACTACAAGGTGCTGCGCGACGTTGGTCCAGGCGAAATCGTCAAGCTCAAGGCTGACGGCATAGAGGTGTTGCAGAAGCCGTTCACCCGTTGTCAGATATGTTCGTTCCTGTGGGTGTACTATGGATTCCCCGCCAGCGACTACGAGGGCATCAATACCGAGTATGTCCGCGAGAAGAATGGTCGTCTGTTGGGCGAGAAAGATAACGACGTCGAGGCCGACCTTGTGTGTGGCATTCCCGATTCAGGTGTAGGTATGGCGCTGGGCTATTCTGAGGGTAAGAAGGTACCCTACAAGCGTGCTGTGCTGAAGTATACGCCGACGTGGCCACGCTCGTTTACCCCTGGCAACCAGAACCGCCGCGACCTCGTGGCTAAGATGAAGCTCATCCCTAATCCCGCCATTCTGAAAGGCCAGCGTATCGTGTTCTGCGACGACTCCATCGTTCGTGGCACGCAGTTGCGCGACAATGTGCGTACCTTCTTCGAAAATGGTGCCAAGGAAGTGCACGTCCGCATCTCCTGTCCCCCGCTGGTCTATGGTTGTCCGTTCATCGGCTTCACGTCGTCGAAGAGCGACCTCGAGCTTATCAGCCGTCGTATCATTCGCGACTTCGAGGGCGACGACCACAAGAACCTCACAGAGTATGCCAAGACGGGTACGCCCCAATACGAACGTATGGTGAAGGAGATAGCCCGTCGACTGGGACTGACCAGCCTGAAGTTTGCCACCATCGAAGACCTGATAGCGTCTATCGGACTGCCTAAAGACAGCATCTGTACCCACTGTTTCGATGGCTCCAGCTATTGTCACGAGAAGGACAACGAGAAGTGGTTTACATAAAAAGGAATAATTAAAAAAGTATAAAAACGGCGGATTCCCCATGTAGTCCGCTGTTTTTTTCGTACCTTTGCAGTCTAATTTCATTTTAGAAGCGTGAAAATACGACAAGTGCTCGACGCCCTTGAACAGTTCGCGCCTCTGCCCTTGCAGGAAAGCTGGGACAATGCTGGCCTGCAGTTGGGACTGACGGAGGCGGAGGTTTCAGGGGCATTATTGTGTCTGGACGTCAACGAACAAATCATTGACGAGGCCATTCGTCGTGGCTGCAACCTCGTGGTGAGCCACCATCCGTTGCTGTTCCGCGGACTGAAGCAAATTAGCGGTGCCGACTATGTGCAGCGTAGCGTCATCAAGGCCCTGAAGAACGACATTGTGGTGGTGTCGCTGCATACCAATATGGACAATGCCCAGGGTGGCGTCAATTGGAAGATTGCTGAGCGCTTGGGACTGCAGGGCTGCCAGTTCTTCGCCCAGAAGATGGTCGACGGCATGGAGGCTGGCAGTGGCGTAGTAGGGGAGTTGCCCTCAGCGCTGGATGCCCGTGCCTTTATTGAACTGGTGAAACAGCAGTTTGGCGTGCAGTGCGCCATGTGCAACGAGTTGCTCGAGCGTCCTATCCGCAAGGTGGCCATCTGTGGTGGCGCTGGCGATTTCCTGTTACCCGATGCTGTGGCGCAGGGTGCCGACGCGTTTATCACGGGCGAGATGCACTACCATCAGTACTTTGGCTACGAGCAGCGCATCCAGCTGTGCGTCATTGGTCACTACCAGTCGGAGCAGTACACCAGCGAGATTTTCCGCGACATCATCCAGAAGGAGTGTCCTGGTGTCACGACTTGCATTGCCGAGACCTGCACCAACCCCATCGTTTACCTTTAGTCGAAACATCGAAACTTCGAAACATCGAAATAACGAAAAAATAGTAAGAATTATGGCAAAGAAAGATCCTACAGACCTGTCAGTAGAAGAGCGCCTGAAAACCCTCTATCAACTGCAGACCACGCTGTCGTCTATCGACGAGAAGCGTGCCCTCAGAGGTGAGCTGCCTCTGGAAGTACAAGACCTGGAAGACGAGATTGAAGGTCTGACCACCCGTATCGAGAAGATTCAGTCGGACATCAACGACTTCGATCGTGCTGTGTCACAGAAGAAGGGCGAGATTGAGACGGCTAAGGCCAGCGTTGAGCGCTATAAGGCCCAGCTCAACGAGGTAAAGAACAACCGCGAGTACGACACGCTGTCGAAGGAAATCGAGTTCCAGGAGTTGGAAATCGAGCTCTGCAACAAGAAGATCAAGGAGGCCAACATCCGTATTGAAGAGAAGAAGGCCGAGCTGGCTCAGAACCAGGAAATCATCGACGATCGCCGTCAGGCTCTGGAGATGAAGAAGGGCGAGCTCGACGAGATCATGGAAGAGACCCGCGCCGAGGAAGAAAAGCTGAAGGCTAAGGTCAAGGAGCTGGAAATCAAGATTGAGCCCCGTCTGCTCACCTCGTTCAAGCGTATTCGTAAGAATGCCCGCAACGGACTGGGTATCGTCTACGTGCAGCGTGATGCCTGCGGTGGTTGCTTCAACAAGATTCCGCCCCAGCGTCAGCTCGACATCAAGATGCACAAGAAGATTATCGTCTGCGAGTATTGCGGACGCATCATGATTGACCCCGAACTGGCTGGTGTCAAAATTGAGAGCGCTGCTCCTGCTGCAGAGAAGAAGACGCGCAAGCGCGCCATTCGCAAGACTGTCAAGAAGGACGACGCTGCTGAAACTGTCGACGTTCCCGAGGAGGCATAAAGCGAAAGACTTAAAAGAGAAAGGCTCGCCAGTTGGCGAGTCTTTTTTTATGGTCGTCTACTCAATGCAGTGCATCAGGAAGTCGACGGCACCGTTGACGCCAAACTTGCGGACGTCCAGCGAGATGTCGTAGTTGCAGGCATCCGTCCAGTCGCGCCCCGTAAACGTCTTGGTATAGAGCTCGCGGCTGAAGTCGTTGTCGACAATCATGGCTGCGGCGTCCTGCTCGCTGATGTCGTATTTCTCGGCAATGCGACGCTTGCGGCAGTCCAGGCTGGAGTGGATGAAAATCTTCAGCGCATTGGGCTCGTCGGCAAAGATGTCGAAGCCGCAGCGTCCGATGATGACGCACGACTCCTCCTTGGCAATCTGGCGGATAGCCTCTGCCTGTGCACGAAACAGCGCATGGCTGGTCTGGTCTTTCTCCTGCCCGTTATATTCGGCATGTGCCATGTAGGTGCGGTAGAAATTTGTGAAGTCGTCGCGCCACAGCGGGTTGCGTAGCTCAATCTTCTCCACAGCCTCCTCTACAGCATTCATGCGCGAGGCCACTGCGTTCAGTATCTGCTTGTCAAGCAGCTTCACTCCGAGCCGTCGGGCCAGCTCCATTCCAATCTCGTGGCCTCCAGTGCCAAACTGGCGACTGATGGTGATAACAAATCTTTCCTTGCTGTTCATAGTCTTAGTATTTTTTAGATAATGCGTTAACTTTGTTGCAAAGATACGAAATTATCCTGATAATTGCAAGTTTTTCGACGACTAATTTTCGTCAAATCACGCTGTCGAAATCAGTTCTCGTCCCAGTCATCCACCTGGAAGTAGTAGTCTTCCTGTGCTGTCGGATCGTAGTCGCTCCAGTAGTTGAAGAAGTCCTGCGCTTGCGGCGGCTGGTCGCCCTGCACCTCATGGAAGAAACGCTCCACGTGCTGACGCTCGACGGCCTCGTCGCGCAGTGCCACAAAGTAGTCGCGCATGCTGTCCCAGTCTGAGTCGTATTTCTCATAGAACAAGCCGTCGTACCACCCGTCACCAGCCCAGTATGCCCAGCTGTCGCGCCCTTGGGCGTCCGACAGCTTCAGGCTACGCTCCACCTCGTCTATCCGCCTGCCGATGATCTCGCAGATGCCGTCGGAGATCACATCCTTCAGACGTACACGCTCAGTGTTAAACCATACGTCAATCCAGTCGTCATAGTCCTTCGCGTGAATCTGGTGCAACGTGAATTTCCATATCTTCAGTGCCCACATGGGGTGGTGGGCTTCTGCACACAGATTGCCGAGCATCAGACCTTTCTGCCCCTTTCGTCCACAGCTCGACGCACAGCGTATGGGGTGTATCTCGCGGTTCACCAGTTCTTTCAGCAGCCGTGCCTCCAGATAGGTCACGGCGCCATCGGGCATGCATCGGCACACCCTGTCGATTATTCGTCTTCTCATAACGTTTCGCGTTTTTTTAGAATCCGATTTTCGCCTTGGGTCGTGGCATCTCGATGGGCACGATGTCTTCAGGGGTAATCAGTCGCAGTTGCTGCTTGTCTTGCGGCTGTTGTCTGACGCAGCGGGCGGCATGCTGTATATAGATGCGTTCCAGCAGGTTGCCCACAAAGCGGGCGTTACCCCACGACTCTGGGTCGCGCACCTGATAGGCTTGCGACAGCATACCGCTGTATTTCTCCCAGGCCGTAGTGGTGAACTGGTAGTCGAAACACCTGACGCGGCGCTGGGTGATTTCCAGCAGCTCGTCGATGGTGAAGTCCTGAAACTCAAACCTGTTGGGAAAGCGCGACTGCAGGCCCGGATTCATGTCCAGCAGCTTCAGCATCTGCGTCTTGTAGCCACACAGCACCACGGCAATGTCGCGCTGCGTTTCGTCAGCCAGGATGTTCATCAGCAGCTGAATGACCAGCTTTCCCGGGTCGTTGTCGTGCTTGCCGTTCAGCAGATACGCCTCGTCTATCATCAGCACACCGCCCTTGGCCATTTCCAGCACCTGGCGCATAGAGCGCTCCTCGTCGCCCCACAGCGTGCCGATGAACGTTCCGCGGTCACACACCACCACGTGGCCCTTCGACAGCGCGCCAGCCTGTCGCAGCAGCGAGCCGAATATCTTGCACACCGTTGTCTTTCCCGTTCCTGGGCGTCCCAGGAATACGCTGTGCAGCGACACCTCGTGCTGCTTGCTGTCTGGAAACGCCTCGTGCATCATCTTGTTGTAGCTGGTCAGCGCCACCAGCTCGTCCATCCTGCGCTTGATGTCAGCACACCCCACCAGCTTCTCCAGCTCTTCGCGCGGATGGGCAATGGGCCGCAGTATCTCCACCTTCACGCTGATGTTCTGGTTCTGTTCTATCTCGCCGCTGGGAATCAGAATGTCGTCCAGGTCGTCATCCATGTCGTCGTCATCCTCGTTGTCCGTAGTGTTCTCCTCGTCGTCAGGCTCTTCTTCGTCCACCACGCTGTAGTCCTTGTTGATAAACTCGTCCAGCAGTCTGTCAAACTCATTGTCCTCCGTCTGCTCCGTCTCTTTCGGCTCTTCAGCGGGTAGGGGAGGAAAAGGCGTCTCTTCCGCCTTTTGCAGCTCCGTGTCCAGCATGGCATCGGTAGCCACGGTGAAATACAGCCTTTCCATCATCATGTCCTCGTCGTTGTTCACCTCTGCCCGCTTGTAGCGCAGACGTATCATGCTGTCTATCACCTTGATGTGCTGCTTCTCCCATGTATCCTCCATATAGTAGGCATTCGTAATCTCTGCCTCCGTCAGCAAGAAACCATAGACCTTCAGGTCAAACTTACAGCCCTCCAGTCGCCGCTCAATGATGCGTAGCGTCTCCTTCAGCTTCCACACCATGCTCTCCTGCGGTTCAGCACCCTTCCGGTAGATTAAGGCGTTCATGCCGTCCGACTCCTCGTACGAGCGTTTTCCCTGCTGGTTGCAGTCCACGCATACCACCACCATCGCCTCTGTGCTGACATAGAAGTACACGTCGTTCTCGTTCAGGAAGGGGGCTATCCCCCTCAGGTGGTTCGAATACACGGCATAGTTCACCGCCATAGCCCGCATGTGCTTCCAGATGCTGGCATCCGTCTGTTTCCAGAAATCGTCAATCAGTCTATTATCCATTTGCATAATCATCAGTCTAAATCACAACTATATAAAATAAGGTATAGCCCCCTCCTTTGGGGCACAAGAGTAAATAGGCATAGTGCCTTGGGCACCAGCCTACTGAGTGTCTATATAGAGTATTTTTGCGAAACTACTCTATCACAAAACCTCGACGTTTTTTGTAGCAATAAGTCAATGACCGCTTTTTTCGACAAGAAACAATCCTCCCGCCGATTCATAGAATGGGTGTCATCCTCTTCTCTGAACCGCTCGACATCGGACTGTTGTCATTGTCATTTCGTTCATTTTTTATTGCTACTTTTTTCTTTGTTTTGTGATAAACTGATGATTATCGCCTGCAAATGTATATAAAAACTTCGTTCCCTCCAAATTTTTTCCCGACTTTTTTTGTTGTCCTCATCTATTTCACCACCACCTTGCGTTTTGTCTGGTCGCTCATGCGGACAATATAAATACCCTTCTGAGGATGCTCCACCTGTTTGCCGTCCACTTTGTTTTCGTCATGATTTCGTTCAGCGGAATCTCAAATACCGTCGATTCCACACTACCGGCAGCAACCTGCTGGATAATCCCTTTCAGATAGTCGTAAGCCAACAGATTGTTGCCCGTCAGCCCGTCCTTGGCACTGCGGCGCAGCGAATGGCTTTGCGCATAGCCTGGCAACAGCTCGTCGAAACGTTGCTGTACATAGCTGTTCAGCAGACTTGTACTACTCTGTGCGCTGACCGTTGTCGTCAGCATCATTCCCAGCAGCATCACGATGGCTTTCCTCATCGTCGCAGTCATATGTCTTCTCATCGTCATATACCTTATCTTCTATATTTATAGTCGTTCCAGTGTGCAAATATAGCAAATAATCTGCAAAACTGCAAATATATCGCCATTTTTGTTCAAAATTTCCTTGCCAACCATTTGTATAATTTGAAAAAACTTCGTAAATTTGCAACGATGAAAACAAAACACGTACAATACCAGACACACGGCACCTGTTCACAGCTCATAGACGTGACGGCCGACGAGAACAACATCATCCAGCAGGTCTTCTTCCTCGGCGGATGCAGTGGCAACCTTCAGGGCATCAGCCAGTTGGTGTGCGGACAGCACATCGACGATGTCATCCCTCGCCTCAACGGCATACGCTGTGGCAGCAAGTCCACCTCCTGTCCCGACCAGCTCTGCAGGGCACTGGAGCAGCTGAAGACGGCACCCGTAGACTAGTTTTTGTCAATTGTATGTACTGAAGGTAATATAGAAATAAAACGAGCCAAGCAAACAATATTCATAAAAATGCCAATGACCGATTCTATATTTGCTACCATAGCTATTTTCCAATTAATATATTCATTGGGATCTGAAATATTAGCCAACGTCATTATACTCCTTGTCAATACGTGCTTCCCCATAATATCTTCATTGTCTAAGCGAAGAACAACAATATAGATGACAGAGAACCATATGATATATTCCGCTATATTACAGAAGAGCAATATAATCATCCTTGTAGCCGACTTTATTTTATAATTTTCTACTCCAGCCTTTAGCGGATCGAAAAGCAATACATTAACATGATATACAAATATTTCGAAGGATCTAAGCATAGCATAGCCCAGTATAACATATCCCAACCACAAGTATGGTGTATATATCATAATTAAGCTACATAAAACACCCAAAAGCAAGTGTGCAGTCACCCAGATTTCAGAAAACAAATATTTCGTCGTAAATGGCCTGTTTGACTTCCAGGCATTATCCATATCTTCTTTTGAAGCATCAGGGTGAGCATGCTTGAATTTTTTCTTCCACAACGAACTTGAGATATTTCTTATTTGTTGAAACAGAGAAACCTGCCTAAGTGCGTCAAATAAATGGTATACAGTCCATAATACAAAGCCATCATCAATGCCAACACGAGGCAGACCATCAGTTTTCTTGTCTTTTTCTCTGATAGTATTCATTAACCCGTTGTACCCATTCAAGAATTTCTGGGGTGTTTTTATTGATTCCACTAGAGAATGGCAAGCAAATAAGGTTCTTGTCTGAACGTGAAATCATTTCATCAAACATTCCATTACGTTGCAAGTCCTGATCGTAAATAATTAAGCATGGCATTTGCTTTCCATTGGCAAGGGCTGTTTCTATGTGAAGCCAAGGAGATGCATAGTTCTTGTCTTTTATGACTTGATGATCGTTTCCAACTACATTCTGATGGATTACACCACTTTCCACTTTCAAATACTCGAATGCAAAAATAACGCAACCATAGCATCTCTGAAGTTTGGTCTCTATATCAATTAACTGTGAGACAGGCCTGTATTGTGAACGTTCTATTGAACGTAGCTTAAAGTTGTCGTATCCGCCTATAATACTTTGGATTGCCTCATAATGAAGAGTCTGCTGAGAGTCCATTGCACCTAGTTTGCTGACAAAAATATTAATATCACCCTTATGTGGATTATACTTGTTACCTAGCGACCTGTCGTAATGGAATACTCCTTTAGCATCTAAGAAATCACTAATACTGTATTTTTCTATTTTGACATCTCCGTTAATGGTCTCTTTCACTTTGACCTTTGCTAAATCCAGCCCTATTGCTCCATCAAACATGGCACCTTCCAAATCACAATTTTCATCAAATTCCACGTGTTTGATATTACTGCAAGTGAAATTTGCGTCTCTTAATATGCAATTCCTGAATTTTGTCGACGGCATTATCGCACAATAGAAGATTGCACCAGTTGCATCCACACTGTTAATGCTACACTCCTGAAGGACAGCGTAATAGAAATCTGCCTTCTTCAATGACAGACGATTGTATCTATATTTTTCTTTTTTAGTGATTTCATAATCTATCCAACTTTGGGGTTTAATAAGAGCTCCTAACATGTTAACGAATTGCATATCCTGACCTTTTAAGTCTTCTGCATAGGAAAATCCGTCTGCTAGCGTTTTTTGTAAAGTTGTGGGAATAGAATCACGTAGTAGCACCACCATCAGGTTCTTTGCTTCCCTTTTGAAGTCGCGCCCTAAGACATGTCTGCGTTTATGTCTCAGGAAAGTCCGTAGTAGTATTGCTGCCGTATTTTGCTCCATAGGGTTGCTTGAATGGAGAGATCTCGCACATCTGTTAAACAAATTCGCATTTTGAATCTGTTGCTGTATCATATAGACGACCAACGATATGAGAATCGTTATAATCGAGATGCTTAGAGTTACTATTGCTATTGCCGTGTCCATATTTCGTAATTTATTTATAGTGGTTCTAGACTGCAAATATAGCAATAATATCGCAAAGTGACAAATATATCGGCATTTATGTCGAAAAAAATCTCTTTAACCACTTGTGTTGTCGAGATTTTTTCTTACCTTTGCAGAAACCTAAAAGTAAGACTATTTTAAAATACTAGATAAAACATATTGTTATGAGTGACTTCTTATTAGCTTCAATGTTTGGTGCCCTCAGGGCCGAAGATGCCTTTTGGTGGTTCTTCATCATTGCCGTAGGATGTTATGTGGCATTCAGCGCATTGGCCGAGGAGAGCCCGTGGGTGGCATTTGCTGCCAGTCTTGCTTCTGCTGTTACCATCATCCTTTATTCGCGCCTTTATGGCGACAAGTACTGGTTCTTGGAGTGGGGGGATGGTGAGCACTGGTTGCGATGGATAGTAGGGTTTATTCTTACCATCGCCTTCCTCTCGTTTTCTTTCAGGACTGCCTGGGAACATTTGAAGCTGATTGGAGAGTTGTTCTCGTACCCGTTGCTGGGCATTGTTGGCGTGGTCACAGGACTGGCTTGGCTTGCTGCAGCTTTGTATATGTTGGGTTCTCTGATATCAGATCATCCTGTTGCCTTCTTCCTGATACTCATTGGAGCCTGCGGAGGCAGTGGTTCTGCCCATGTCCCCACCATCTATGTCGAAGGTGAAGGCCACATTACTGGGCACGGCTATAATGGTGGCGACCGTTTCCATGGGGATAATGGCAATGAATACAGATACGACGGCTCTGACTGGCATAGGGATTAGGTTCATTTAAACGATTTGAAAAGATATCGAAAGAATTACCAATGTTATTGCATTACCATAATTAATGAATTACTTTCAGAATCTGTATTCCCTGTTGTTGGGTATTATTCATGCCAGAGTTAAAGGTGGTAGAGTTAAACGATTTGTAATCTTTTGTCTGTCTTTGGCCGTTGTTGTCGGATCAGTATGGTTAATGTATAGGTGGTCTTTTATTCACACATCAAAACATGTAGTTTATTTATCCCATCCGATAACAGTTGACACAGCGTCAAATCACGCTATGAAGGTCGGACTTGAAATCAGAACGACCGAGGGGTATACATTAAAAAACAGGGATAGTGATCCTTATGTCTATGAACATTCCGTAAGGCTGATGCCTTCGCGTCTGGATCATGGCAAGAAGGTACCACTTCCTTTTCATAATGACATCAAAAGTCTCAACTACTATTTACAGGACAGCATTATTATTAGTGGTGATTCACTGTCTTCAAAGTTTTTCCCTATAAGCGAACCTGGGAATTTGCTAGTCCTCGGACATTATTACAATTGTGACTATACAGAGATTCAAAAAGGCGAGCCCTTTCGCTGTCTTATACAAGAGGATATTGACAAAGAACACAAAGGGCGTTATGGTGCATTGCACACTTTCGTCATAGAGAATGATCCGTATTGCTTAAAATTACCCTTGGGTGAGAAACTTCATAAAAAGCTGTCAGACGGCCATGTAAGTTTTTCTGGAGACTTTAACGTCGATTGGTATTATATTGTATTCCCAGCCAACGATGAAGTGTCAGTTTTTACTAAGACGTCAAAATCTACGCAACTAAACACCTGGACAAAAGGCCTGTTTAAATTGCATGACATATCTAGACACTATTATGAATTCTGCATATTAACGCAATGTATCGATGAGGTTGAACTGACGTTCAAAGCGAATGAGATGATGGAAATTTCACATCCGTTTGCGAATGCTAAACTCGAAGATAATGCTATCAGTGTAAAAATAAGTGGAGAATGCTATTCCGATCAGGCTGGGCTAAGTGGAAGCCAAATGATTAGGTTTTACACTAAGAACTTAGAATCGGAAAATGCTCAGCTCGTCCGAATGTTTCTTCTGATGACGCTTTGTTCTTTTGCATTAGGCTTCTTCCTGAAGACGCTTTCTGAGTATTTATGGATTATGGTCAGAAAAATACAAAAAAGGGAAATCAATGAAAATCGTTAAGACACTGCTATGTTGCATAGGCTGTTTTGCTATGGCAGGTATCCTGTCCTATATCCTTTTGCTTTGCCTCAAGGTCAAGTCTCACCACCATTATCTTTTTGTCTCACACCCTGTGGCTACTCTAGAAAACAGGAATAGCTTAAAAGCTGGGATTTGCTACTATTTGACTAATATAGGGGGGGACTGTGAGATGTCATATAAGTTTGTCTCTGACAACAGTCCACACAGGGACAGTGTGCTCGCACCGCTATATTACAATATGGAAGATGTCACGCGCTTATCTGGTCTGTCACTTAATGAAATTGCCGGTTATGCGTTGAGAGCGGGTGTTCCTGTAGACTCCTTGACAAATCTGTATGCTGTGGTCAATTTGGAAACGGCAAGCAGTCCAGACATTAAATACAGCGAAGACATCACCCCAAGGCAGAAAAGCATATTCGTCCATCGTGAATTTCTGATGGGAGATAATGATTTCAGGATCACCCATGCCTATCTTGTTGAGAATGTACTGAAATGTGCTATTGAACAAGAGAAGCAATATCATAGCAACAGCATTTTTTTCTATGGCAACCAACGACTTGTCAACAAGTCTTATTACGTGCTTACGTCACCAGGTAAAGAGGTTGAGTTAGAATCGAAACACTCTGCACAAGGCGTAATGAAGTGGATTTCTAAGTTTTTTGAGCCCTGTGACATAACTCGTGAAAGGCATAGTTTTATCATCCATTCAGAAGCCATTGATACAATGTCACTGACTCTCCGCTTTGACGAGAAGGTAGAATTATCGCCTCAAAACCGTGAGCCTTCGGCCGAGAGTTATCAGGCATTATATTTTGACGATATTACCACTTATGGCGAAGCGACTTATTCTTCAGATAATAAGTATTTGTATAGTAACGTTGGTCGCCGAAATGCAGATTTCCATCTTTCCTACTATCGGCAAAAAGGACATGAAAACAGTCTTTCTTTTTGGGTAAAATACGTATCCTCTGAGAAACTTCAGTGGTTCAGACTGTTTTTACTTACTACATTACTTGGCTTCTTCCTTACGGAATCTTTGTTGTCCATAGTAAAACTGGCAGGCGTGCTTTTCAAGTCAGTAAAACATACAAACAAATAGCAATCTATGAAATACGAAGGCGTCATAAAAAAGAAAAGCATAGAGGTGGCATACACTCTGGTCATTTCAGTATGTTTATTGGTCGCTATCTTTAAGCAATGAAGTCCCTGTCCATATTACTGATTTAAGAAATGGAGAAATGAAGGACTCTACTGAGTTTCTCTTGGAGTCTTACCCTTATTCTATCAGCAATTTGTTTGCACTCCACGATATATCAAAAGAGGAGTACTCTTATTTGCTTCCTCAAGTGTCAGGCAGGAAAAGATACACTTTCATGCGTAATTACGAGGGAGCTGAGTGGTCTAACACGGGCCATCCCTTAACCATTAAGAGTAGAGACATGCTGGTAGTCTTTCCTGAACATCCTGAGATTTCATTTTATACAAAATTGTTGTTATCCGAAAATCTTCAGACTATCAGGACATTCTTCTTGTCAGAAGTGTTCACTTTTTTTATCGCTATATTGGGATTCAACTTATATGAACTGTTTCAGTATCATTACCGACGTAAACATGGCGTAAGCTACTCTATTAGTAAGAGAAGTCATCTGAAGTTGTCTGGCATTTATGCGTCTTTGTCGATGGTCATTATAGTTATCATCGTCATTATATGTATATCGCCAACACGGATAATTACTGTTAGCAATTACCGTGAGACAGTAGAACCTTCGCTGTTCAAACCCTACGACATATCTTTGACTTATTACAAAATGGCCATTGAACCCGACAATCTCTTGAATGATACCATTGTGTGGAGTTCCAACGAAATAGTCGAATTCTCCAGCATGCAGCAGCCTCATGGAGTGCTATCTTCAAAGTCACTCAGTTTTACACACTTCGATAAGAATACTTCCTTTAAGAACGAATTCTATACAAAAAATCTTGTGTCCAAGAATTTACAAGATATCAGGCTGTTTTTGCTGACAACTTTTCTTCTTCTTTTCATTGCCAGGTGGTTTGTACATTTACGACATTTCCTCGTGCATGGAAGTAAAAGAAACACGAAGGTCTCTCTTCTACGGCGTATATAAAGACTGATTTTTTTTATTTTTGCGATTTTTGCCGCCACTCTGCCACAGGAAGTTGTAACGTGTTGATTGTGAGTGCGTTCTTCTTGTGGCAGATGTGTGGCAGTGTGGCAGCAATGGGCTTTATTACAGCTTTTTCTTGACTAAGTATTCGGAATTGTGGTTTGTTTCGCGCTTTTTCAGTCCAGGAAAGTTTGAGAGTCGGCGACCGAAGGCGGCGACGTTGGCGGGTCTTAGCAGGCTGACACCCACTTTTCCCTTTAGGAACTCGAAGATGGCTGAGGCGCTGGTCCACTGGCCGTCCTGCTCGTTGTCGGCAGGTTCGAAGTAGTCGAGGAAGAACTGCTCGGCGGCAGTCTGCGTACAGAATTGTTGGTTCGACTCGACGATCTGCTGGGTCTGCTCGGGTCCGAAGTAGTAGGGCTCGTGGTCGCTGAGTGCCTCCATGGCCTGGGCGTAGAGCTGTTCGTAGTTGGGTGGGGTGCTCACGTCGATGGGGCCCGTCAGCCTGATGCCCAGGAATCGGCGACTGCCCGTGGGGTCGGCCAGCACGTCCGTCTGGTTGGTGGCGGCAATGAACGAGGCGCGACGTGGGAAGTCTTCGACGTGGCGCCCGTAGGGTCGTTTGATCTTGACAGACGAGAGGGTGATGATGTTCTTCAGGAATCCCTGCTGTATCTTAGGCGAGATCTGGTTGAACTCGTCGAGATTGATGAGTAGCATCTGCGCCATCTGCTGCAACACCTGGCGCTTGTCGTCCAGCAGTTGGTTGCCGGTATATCCCCAGCGCAGTTCGGGTGGCAGCAGCTGTTCGCAGAAGGTGGTCTTGTTCCATCCCTGCGTCGAGATGAGCAGGGGTACCGACTGGTTGCCGTACTTCGCCATGTTGTTGACCAGCCATTGGCGCACCATGCCCAGAAACCATGTGTAGAACCAGTCCTCCCAATGCGGATTGTCTGTCGGAACGGTACGTGCCAACTGCCGTATGCGGTCTTTGCCGTCCCACCGGCCATGCAGGCTCCAGAGGTAGTCGCCGATGGGGTCGTACTGGCGTATCATGTTCGACTGCACGTAGCGGCGGACGTCGTTGTCGCGTGCGTCAATGCCTGCCAGACGCACCTCCATCGTGATGCCTCTCAGGTTGCGGTCGTCTATAGGTTGCCAGTCGGAATAGTAGGTGTTATTGGGCCGATATTCGGTATAGCCCATGATGGTGTTATAGCGGAACTGCCAGCGGGTGGTGAGGAAGTCCATCAGCCGACGGGCCTCGCGACCTGTGTCGTCGGCAGGCGTGGTGCGACGCTTGTCCTGGCTGTTTTCGGCATAGACCGTCTCGACGATGGTGCGCATCTCCAGCTCGTCGTAGCCCTGATGAAACTGGTGGTGGTTGCGAATGTGCAGGGCGGCTTCCTCTTCGGGAACGCCCATCGTGCTCATCTGGTGGGCGAGAGCGGTGAGGTAGGCCTGTGGGCGCTGGTCGTCGGGCGTTTCTTGCGTCTGGTCGTAGGCGATGTCTGCTGCCCGACGGTACATCTGCTCGTATTGCTGGTAGAGGTCGCTGTCGGCATGGGGCAGTTCGCTGTGGGGCTGGCTGGTCTGTTTGATGGTTTGCAACGGGCTGACTCTCAGCGCTATAGCCTTTGGGTTGAAATATGGCTCTGCGTCCAGCGGCATGCGGAAATGACTGCGTGTGGAGGCCGTCTCCTGACGTACGGGTCTGGGCAGTATGCTGTTATAGAGCGCCGAGACCAGCTGGTGGCCTTGCTGGCAGAGGGTGTCGGCCTCTTCTTCCGTAGGCTGCTGGTTGTCGGCCTCAATCTTGACCAGGATGATCACCTCGCGGCCCGTCGGTCCCGTGAAGGCTGCCAGCGTGTAGTGCAGTATCTGTACCGCCTGCTTCACAGCGTCAAGGTCGGCCTGGCGCAACAGTCCGTCGACGGTCAGCGCCACCACGCTGTTGAAGTGGCGCATGCGCAGGTTGTCGCTGTCGTCCTTCTCCCATTCTACCGAGGGGTAGACCTGGTGCGATGGGTTCTGCCGGTCGTAGCTGTCGACGTTGTTATCCATGCTGATCTGCTGGCGACGACGGGCGACTGTGCCGTCCTTCGTGTCGCGTTTGATGCGTTCAATGAAGCCCTCTAAGGTCTTGCTCGAGAGTTTCAGTGCGTTTTTCTTGTCTCTGAGTACGAGTGATAATTTCATAGTTCTTGATTTTTAATGATGTCTTATTCCTGTTTTCGTTATTCCTTTCTGCCACTTTGTCAGTCAGCAAGTTACGCTTCGCCGTCAATCAAACGGCACTTTGCCGTCGATCAAGTTACGCTTTGCCGACCAGCAAGTGCCACATAAATGGTCACAAAGTGCCACATAGACGGTCACAAAGTGCCACATCGACGCCTTCAAAGTTGCGCTTTAACAGTGTTAATACGTAGTTTTGACCGAGTGAATACATAGTTTTGACTGCGTGAATACATAGTATTGAGTGACTGAAAACATAGCTTTTCTGCATACAAAGATACAAAATTTTGAGCGAAAAACCAAGAAAATTTCCTGTTTTTCTCGAAAAAAAGCAGCAATTTCGTCAATTGCTGCCACACTACCACTATCTGCCACAACATATTAACGTGTTGCTTTACAGCCGATTATACCGTTTTGTGGCAGGTGGCGGCAAAAATCACAAAATTCTCACACGCGCGCGTAACCCCATTCCTTTATCTATTCCTCCGCATTGTACTCCTCGATGGCCTGCTGGGTCATCTGGCGGCCTACGGCAATGAGCTTTTCGGACTTGTCGTAGTCGAAGCTTCCGTAGTGGTTCATCTGGATGTCGACGAGGATGTCGGGGTGCATCAGCTGGGCCATGAGCAGGGAGTTCTGGCGGATCATCAGCGAGCTGGTGCGCGAGAGCAGGGTGTAGTAGTTGAAGTCGATGTTGTCGGGGATGAGCCTGTCGAGCAGCTTGCCCTTCAGCGACTTGTCGTGCTTCAGCCGCTCGATGTGCTTGTGGACCCTTTCCCACTGGGCCTCGTAGTCGTGGCCGCTGACGTCGACGCCCACCAGCAGGTCGCCGTCGTGGCGCTGGACGCGGTTCAGGGGGATGGGGTTGACGACGCCGCCGTCGATGAGTATCATGCCGTCGCGGCGCACGGGCTCGTAGAACGAGGGTAGGGAGATGCTGGCGCGGATGGCCTCGAACAGGCTGCCGCTGCTGATGACTACCTCGTGGCCGGCCTTCCAGTCGGTGGCTACGCAACAGTAGGGTATGGGCAGTTTCTCGATGGGCATGTCGGGCACAAACTCCATGATGGCCTCGATGATGCGGGTGCCCTTGACGATGTGGTTCAGGCTGAGCGAGAAGTCGGTGAGTCCGAGCATCTTCTTGCGGTCGATGGTCTTCATCCACTCGCGGAACTCCTCGAGCTTGCCGGCAGCATAGACGCCGCCGATGAGGGCGCCCATCGAGCAGCCCGCTATGGAGGTGATGCGGTAGCCCTGGGCCTCGAGCTCCTCGATGGCGCCGATATGTGCAAGTCCCCTTGCACCACCGCTTGATAATACTAATGCTACGTCTTTGGTCATAAACGGTCGTCGTTACAGACTGCAAATATAGCAAATAATCCGTAAAGCTACAAACTTATCGGCATGAATGTTGGAATTTTTCTTGTCAACTATTTGCGTTGTCCAGATTTTTTCTTACCTTTGCAGAAACCTATACTAACGCCTTTTATTGGAAAAAACTAAAAACCATACGGATATGGGACATGAAGATTTGAAACGAAACGTGTTTGTCAGCTACTCACGCCACGACTTTGTAGATGACAGCCAGAATGTAATACCAGGTAATTGCGTATCTAAGATATTAGAGACCTTTGAAAGGTATGGAATTTCTTATTGGATAGACAAAAAAGGTATCTATCATGGTGACAAGTTCAAAGGAGTGCTCGCATCAGCAATTGAGGCGGCAGACGTTTTTGTATTCATCTCGTCAGAGTCGTCCAATAAGTCAGAGTGGACTGCCAAGGAAATTGATGTGGCAGTATACGAAAAGAAAATCATCACTACTCGCAACAGAAAAGAATCTATGACGAGGTTGCCAACAAGAAGAGGCAGATTGGCGTGGGTACTATGGACTGTCCGGTATGTGGCGAGACCAACGAGATAAACAGTCTGTATTGTCCTAGATGCGGATGGGCTTTTGTGCCTTTTACATCCAAGAAACTGGACGAGAAGCGTCTAAATACGCACCGACGTCTATGGAGTGGGCTGGCCAGTGGAAATAAGGCTCCAGAGAAACTTACGACGAATCTGCCATCGCCAATTATGGAGCTGATTAACAATATGGTAGAGGTAGAAGGGGGAACCTTCCTAATGGGCGGTACGCCAGAACAAGGCGAAGAAGCCTTTAACGACGAGAAACCACCCCACAAAGTGACTGTGTCGACATTCCACATCGGGTGCTATCCCGTTACCCAAGAACAATGGAAAGCCGTCATGGGTAGTAACCCCTCTTATTTCCAAGGAGAACGACATCCCGTAGAGCAGGTGAACTGGATGGACTGTCAGGCCTTTGTTGAGAAGCTCAGCAAAATGACGGGCTTGACATTTCGCCTGCCTACAGAAGCAGAATGGGAATATGCAGCACGTGGAGGCAACAAAGGCAAAGGCCACAAATACAGTGGTGGAGACCTGTTAACACAGGTGGCCTGGTACAACGAGAATAGTGGTGGCACATCCCATGAGATAGGGCAAAAGGCACCCAACGAATTGGGACTGTACGACATGAGCGGAAACATCTGGGAATGGGTGCAGGATTGGAAAGGTGACTTTACTGATGACGAACAGACCAATCCGACTGGTCCGGAAGAAGGCGACGAGCGCATCTGCCGAGGCGGAGGATGGAATAGAGAACACGACCGCTGCCGCGTGTCCTATCGTGGCGACGACGAACCCGACCTAAGATACCGCAGCTTGGGATTGAGAGTGGTGATGGAGAAGTGAATAATTCATACTATAAATTGATATATTATGTTCAAGGCGACATCTTGCGTATTGCTGCTTTCTGGGATATGCGTATGCATCCTGACAAATTGCGCAAGTCTATTTAAGATAAAAGCGGATCAAGGAACCCCTGTGATTCGCGCAAACTCGTCGTCGCTAGCTGACACCTTATTAATTAATAGCACTCCGTTCCTGCAGTCTGCTCTTTGCAAGGACGGAGTGCTATTCTATTATTCTTATTCCACGGCGGCTACGTTAAAGAGTGAAACAGATACCAGTCCCAAGTGTTTTCTGTTTCCGTATAAGTGTCAGTCCCTTGGCTCACCTTGTCATTTTCTTATAAGTTTCTGTTACTGACAATCTAAAAGACAAGGAATCTTCATATCAAAACCATTCCCAAAATGTGTTTCCATAAGTATTCGTATACAGCCATGACCAGTAAGTAAGTGTTCTATTATTTTTTGATTTGCAGTCCGTTGTTTCTTGCTGTCATTCATTGAGGTAGCAACTCTATACATGTCCGTTAGCTCCATATGGAAATTATCCCACGCTTCTACTAAATTATCTTCTGCATCATAGATTCCAACTTTAGCATACGTCATAAAGTTATTATTTTTTGTCAGTCCACGAGGATCTGCTTTAAACGCATTTCTACCTACTCCAACTTTCCATTCGCCACCTGGATAATAAAAAGAAAATGCCATAGTTTCTCCCTCCTGCCATTTATAGCGTGTTCGTTCGGCTATTCCTTTTAGTGGATCGGCACTTTCTTTTTTGACATCCCAACCAGTTTGCGCAGAAGCAACTATTACGCCCAGCAGCATTACAAATAAAAATAGTTTTCTCATATTGATTTTTGTTTAAGTTTGTTTATCTGTTACCTTTCATTCTATTATGCGTCTTGCACAACATTTGGCAATTCTTTATATCCGTTGGTCCGTTTTTGCTCCACGCTGTTACATGGTCAGCATCCATTTCGTTGAACTTGTAAATCTTGGTACGAACATTATCATGTCCTTTGGCACATTCAGGGCAGTTGCTAATACCCTGCACTCGTGCCTCATTTGTCTGACGGGCATACACCGTTTTCTTCACACTCTCTTCAAAGATACGGATATTTAGCAGACTCTTCTCTTTTTCTCCGCCAAGAAGGTATTCAAACACTCCCCGCTTGTTGGTTACGGCTTCATCTGCATATAGTTCGTTCACCCGCTGCTGTAGCAAGGCTGGGTTATAGGAATTGGAATGATACTTTTCATAGAATTCGCCCCATTCCAACCCTCGCATTTCGTCCTTGGGTGAGCCAAATAACATCTTTGCCCATTCAATCACCGTATCGAAATAAGTCTTCAGTTCCTCAATGCTATTCTCGTAACGGTGCTGGCTCATGTAGCCACCAATATTATCCTCTCCTTTCGCTACCCATCCAAGAGCGGTGTGCAAAATATCCTGGCGATTCGCATTTCCTTTTACGTAAGAACTCCATTTCTGTAGTTGTGGACTACGCGAGTTACTGAATATTCTTTTTGCCTCCGTGACAAACGGGCCACTATAGGTTGCATTAAGTAGTTCCTGCTTATTCAACGGAACACCTGCTATATTGATAGTTTCAAACCATTCTTTAATTTCCTTCTCAGTTCCGTTACAGATGTATATCAGTAGCCGGTAATTGTGAATCTTATCTTGCTCTTCCTTGGTCAGCCCAGTAAAATATTGCTCCATGCCGAACTTGTCTTTGATGGCAAACTTACCCGTGACAAAGCGGCCAATACTGGTGATGCGTTGCTGACCGTCGAGAATCTCATATTTGCCTTGCTCCGGTTCATTGAAATAGATAAGTCCAATAGGATAATCCTTTAACATACTATCGATGACAGCCATTTCCTTTTTGCCGTCATTCTCAAGATAGAGATAGTTACGCTGATACTCTGGCTGTATAGTCAGCTTTCCAGCCCAGCCGTTCAGACCTTTGCCTTCCAATTGGTTATAAACAAAGCCCTCGCATATTTCTTTGACTGTCAAGTCGGTTAGTAATGTCGTTTGCATAGTTCTATCGTTTTTTGCGGATTATAATTCTACCAAAAGGCTTCTGAGGGAAACCGTTCTCATCAAAATAGTATGGTTGCCCGTCTCGTAAGCTTTTATTGAGTTTCCTTAATTCACGAGGGTATGGTTTAAAGCCAAGTTCTTTCCCCGCATCCCCCTCAGCACTACCTATTATCTCAAACTGCTCTGGACAGTATTTATCCAGAAATGTTCGAGGTACCCCCATCAGGCCCTCATAATCTGATGGAATAGCATCAGTATAAGGAACATCTATCGCATCATAGTTTTCATAGTGAACATATCCTTTGCCACGTATCTCTTTATGCTTTGAATAAAGGATGTTGTCTTCCATTGTCATCAACGGGAGGGGTTCGTGACGTCGACCATGATCAATGTTAGTGTACCAACAGCAATTTCTAAATTTAACCAACCCTGTTTGTTCATCATAAACTCCATCAACATAATTCGCTTCGCCAACTATACGAAAATAAGCATTACCATTGCTAAAGCCGTTCCCCAACCAAACTTTCTCTTCCTTAATATATGGAAATATTTCCTTATATGAAACCGCATTCACATTCCCTATAATAACAAATTTCTTCTTAGATTCCATTATCCACAAAAAGAATTCGCGGAAGAGTGAGAAAGGAGGATTGGTGATAATTATATCTGCTTCGTCTCGCAAAGCCTTAACTTCATCACTACGGAAGTCACCATCGCCTTCAAGATATGACCATTGCAAATCGTTCATATTGAAACGTCCATCACCGTTAATATCCTCATCCAACACGAATATTTTTCCATGTGTGCGACTCTTGTCTGCATCGTAGTAGGGGCTTTCTGTCTCAAAGAGCGTCGGTTCCCATTCCTTTATTTTCTTGGATTCAACGGCATAACTTGTACTTATCAACTTCTTCAATCCATAAGCCTCAAAGTTCTGTGCAAAGAACTTGGTAAAGTTGCTCCATTCTGGATCGTCACAAGGCAGTAGCACTGTCTTTCCGCGAAAGACATCTAGGTCAAACTCCAGATAAGCATTAATTTCTTTCTGGATATCGTTGTACTGCGTATAGAACTCGTCATTCTTTGCAGTCTTCGCATTTGCTAAGTTAGTATTTGCCATAGATTGATAGTTAATCGTTTTCAGCATCGACTATCAATCACGCCATGGCGCAAAAAGAGCGTGATGCACTTTGCGCATAGCAAGAGGCAAGCCTCGCATTGGTACCTCTGTCCCGCTTGAATACACCACGCCTAAGCGTTGTGCATCGCCATCCAAGCGGAAACAGAAAGCCCACAACGAGCTACCCGTCACTTATTATTTCGATGCTTTTTATACCAATTAAAAGTTTGCGAGGCTTTTTGGCTATGCGCGAAATAATAGCAAATGCTTCTTTGTTAGTCCGGATTTCTCCCCGAACCGAGTGCAAAGATAAGAAAAATCCCCGATACTCCAAAAGAATATCAGGGATTTTTAAATTGAAGCATAACAAAAGAGTTGACATATTAGTTCAGCGTAATAATATATGACCTATTAAGTACCTCTTCCAATGTTTTGCCATCAATTCTGATACCGTCCCAAAGTAAAACACGATCTTCACACGAGAAGATTACTTCACCCTCTACATGGGTGTCGCCCTTACATTGGGAGTTGATATAAGGGCTGGAATCTATATCACGAGGGAGCACCTTCACTTCTATGGGAGTACGCTCTGTGTGGATACCATAGAAAGTATCATTATCCACGTAGTAGAAAGCCAGATTCAACCCAACTTTCACTACTTCGAACTCGAATATCTCCTTCGAGACGAAGGAGCGGGCTTCCTGCTTTTCGCGTGCAGTCCATCCTAGTTGGTCAAGATAAAGATGCTCGTTAGCTCCAAAGAAATCCTTGACCACAATAGTTCTGTTTCCTAATTTGTGTCTTTTTTCCATATCTTTCCCTTTTGATTAAAATCCACGATCTTAGCAATGAGCGAATCCAACTTAGAATCAATAGGAAAGTAGTTGGACTTGTCATGGCTCTTTCTTCCAATTATACCAGGTGAGATTTCGCCCCATAGATGAGAATGCGAACCATTCTCATTTTTGGAAAACGGGATGAGGTTTCCATGACTGTCAAACTTCAAGTCAACACTCACAGAAAGTTTTTCTTTCTGGTATATACCTATACCGGTAACAACAATCTTCCCGGTTTTCTTATCCACTGAGGCGAACAAGTATGTAGGACTATCTGAATTTGCATTCATTATAATCTTATCATGCTCGACATTTTCACCGAATAGCAACACTTTGTGCCCATCTATCCGATATTCAGTTTCAATGTGGGTGCGACTGGCTTCAGGCACTCCCCCAAACTCCTTAGAGTAAGAACCATTTCCTCCCATAGCGTGATGATTTTTCGTTGTCGTTTAAGAAATACGTACTGATACTCTCCACTTCGTTAGGTTGTTTAGCACCATAACGCAGGATGTGGAGTGGCTGGAGAATGTCTATGACGTAAGGATAGATAATCTGCCAATTCTCCTTGGCCCTCTTATCATTACCAATGCCAGAACTGTTCATGGCTATCACTGAATGTTTGGGATAGCCATCAAGACAAGCCTCAATGATAGCGGGATCCACCACCACATTGGGTACCACGATGTTTCCTCTTGTTCCCACCCAAGCCATGTGTAGCTTGTTGTAGAACGAAACAGCCATTTTCATCGGTATTGGCATTTCGGGCTTGATTGAGATATCCAATCCGATCATCACCTTGTGGTGGGCAATCTTGTCATAATGACCATACGGGTCATTAATGAATGGTATCAGATTCTTGTCGGGCGTGTAGAAATGCGGTATTACACCATCTACCGTAGTGTTTCCGAGACGATAGTAACAACAGATGTCGCGAGGTGTCTCAATGGTACATGTAGAGACTTTCGGCATCTGGTACTTAGATGTAAAGTTCACGTTCTCACACAATGACATACTGAACTGGTTGGTAGGCTGGAATATGCCGTGCCAACCAACATCTGTCTTGTCCTCATTTAGTTTTTCAGAGCCAAATTCGGCGAAAAGCTCAAGTTGTATGTTATCTGACATATTTTTAAAATATATGCATTTAACCAAAACTTTTTTAATTCTCGTTCGGGATCAGGCTCTTTGTTTTGCATTTTGCTTTATTTGTTTTAACTTTGCAAATGCTTTATGGCCACTCCCGTTGGCGTAAAGTGCCGCCGACTCTCCGAGCCTCGTAAACTAGTAGAGTCCAGCTCCTCGCCCTGCCGTAGTCCCCTACAGGTCAGGGCTTTTTTCATATTTAATATTTCGTTTGCGTGTTCATGTCCTCCTTTCAGTTAGAGACTGCCGCGCCATTTTTCGATACGAAGATCTATCTCTGGTTTGGGGAGTCTATGGTTGATACTATATAAAAGTTCGAGTTTATCAGCAGCTATGGCAGGGGTGAGTACCTTGTGTTCGACCATCTTGTCGAAGATGTAGATGGTGCCGTGGACTTCGACACCATCTTCTGCTGCCAGTTTTCGCAAGTTGCCATCGCCTGTCAGGAGAATATAGCTGTTTTCAGCAGCATATTGCCATACGCTGAAATCGGCTATACGTAGATTGGCTATTCTCCGTCGGCTATTGACAAAGACGACTAATTTTGCCATCTCATCAGGTGTGAAAGCTTTAACGGTGAGGCAGCGTGTCTGGACCAGAGTTCTCACTTGTGCCTTCTGCTCAGGAATTTTCACTTCGGAAATGACGATGTCGGTGGTGTGAACCTTCACGGGGAGGAGGAAGAACTGCTCCAGTACGCCTGTTTCTATCAGGTCGATAAGGATGTTTGTATCGCTGACTACAATTGTTTCCATTAGAGTGAATTGGCGTATTTACGAACAGTGTTAATGCTCTCACCGAGAAGAGACGCAGCTTTGGAGGTGGAGATGAGTTCCTGAACTAAGGCGTTGTATACCATCGTTTTGAAGCGGGTGGTGGCTTTCTCAGTGAAGCGAGACTTAACAATGAACTCATTGAAGGCCGGGCTTTTCCTCTTCTGGATGCAGAAGGCTCTATAGCGCTTATCGCCAACAATGCCAAGGTCTTTGAGTTTATAGATAATTGCATCGATGGAAATGCCATAGTTGACGCTGAGCGCTTCGAGTTCTGCATAAGCGATCTGGTTTTTTCCTTCAAACTGTGACAATAGAACGGCGCTAGGTAGTAACATCTCGTTGGCGAAGGCATTGCAGAGGTTCTCCTTTTGATGTTCGGTGAGATTGGTGGAGAAATAGTCGTTGAATAGGAGGTGACTAAGCTCATGGAATGAAGTGAGTCGGCGACGCTCGATATGCGTGTTAGTACTGTTGAGTACGATGACAGGGGTGATGTCGTTGACAATACCACTGACTCCATCGAAATCCTCTGGTGCCTCCGTGAGCAGCACTTTTATGCCATGGGCTTCTAACAATTCCATGGCATTAAGGATGGGGGCATTGCCCAATTGCCATGCCTCTCTGACCTTTTGAGCCATCTCAACCATGTCGCTGCTTGATGACAAGGGCTGTGACGGGACTAATGGCTCGGAAAGCAGGGCGGTGGGCTTGAGTTGAAGAACATCTTCGATTTCCAGATAGCGTTCCACTTCGTCCTGAATCTGGACTTTGAGTGCTTTCTGATCACCAGCGGTGGTGTCTGACTTCTTACGAAAGGACACTTTGAACTGGTCGAGTTCGAAGGTGAATGGACGGAAAAAGTAGTCGATGTCGCAGTCAAGAACTTCGGCCAAAGAGATAAGGATGGTGCTACTGGGCATCATCTTAGCCTTCTCGTATTTGGAGATAGCCTGCTTGGTTACTAATCCATTCATTTTTTCGCATAGCTTTTCCATAGAAAGCCGAGCTTTGAGGCGAGCCTGCTGGAGACGCTTTGCGAAGGTCATTAAATCGTTTTCCATACCTATATTAATTATATTTTTCTGCATTTGTTGACAAAGGTACAAAAAAATAGAATACGTCAACCACTTTTTGAGTTAAATTTTGTTAAGTCGCAATGTCAATGGTATCTGTCCCTTTCGTCACTCCTTGTCCTATGAACTTACCTAATTAACTTTCCAGATTATTCCAAAGTATTCATCTATTCAAGTATTCAACTAGGACAAGAAGGTTTTGAAAATGAATGGGCCAACTCGTCAGCCCTTCCCGATGGGTTAAGTGGTATTAGGAAAATTTAAATTTTATACTAATATTAATATTATATATATTATAATATATATAATACAGGAAAATGAAGAAATCCAAAACCTTCCTGTCCTACTTGAATAGATGAATACTTGAATACTTCAGACCTGACAATTTTTCTAAAAATAATTGCTCTTTTTCTTGCATATATCATGAAAATTTCGTACCTTTGCATCATAGATGCAAAAAGGGCAAAAGCGTCTAAAAATTGCGGCATAGCCATAGCGCAAATTTTTCCTAGTGCACGAGGAAGTTCTGCATGGCGTAGCGGCAAAAACAAGGATTAAGGAATAGGTTTTAAGGAATAGGAAAAAGTTTTACAACCCTTAAAATTTATAGCAATTATGGCACTTAAGGTTAAAGCAGTAGAGAGACTGCTGAAGTTTGACAAGGAATCGGCGGGCAAGTACCGCTATGTGATGAAGCCCGAGATGTACGGAAGCCTGACACAGCAGAAGGTCATCAAGGAGGCTGCCCTGCGCAGCGGTGTAAGTCAGGGTGTGATGAAGGCTTGCTGGGATGCAGCCGGTGAGGTTATCAAGGCGTGGGCAACGGAAGGCCACTCGGTGGCACTGCCCGGACTGGGTTCGATGCGCTTCGGACTGCGAAGCAAGGCTGTGGAGAACGTCAACGACGTGAAGACGAGTCTGATCTCAAGCCGTCGCATCATCTTTACCCCCAGCGTAGACCTGAAGGAGGAACTGGCCAACACCAGCGTACAGATTACCTGCATCGACCGAAACGGTAACGAGGTGAAGCGAGTGACTTCAACCTCTGGCGAGGTGGAGGACCCCGAGCAGGAGAATGGATCTACGGAATCTGGAAACAACGGATCTACGGAGAACGGTGGTTCGAACACGGGCGAAAACGGTGGTGGCACAGGCTCCCTGACACCTAGCGGCGGTGGTGAGAATACCGGCGGCGACAATAATGGAGGTGGTAACGCTGGTGGTGAAACAGGTGACAACAACTAGCTATGAAGAAGCAAAGTTTCATTGAGATTGCGGTGAAGGTAGTAGTAGCCGCACTCACCGCCTTCCTGACAGCCATCACAACTACCAGTTGCATGGGGCAAGGACCATTTTAAGCGCTTCGCTAGTGAATAGTGAATAGTGAAAAGTGAAGAGTGAAGAGTGAAGAACCCCTCCGATGATTCATCGCGAGGGGTTCTTAGGTTATTTGGTTATTCCTTTTTAGCATAAAAGAGGAAGCCTCCGCGGCTATCACCATCTCTTAATCCTGCCGGCTTACCGTCTTTGGTTCGGGTTGTCTTCCCCTTGTCCGCATAGAACCTGAGTTCCAGATGGTCTGGCAGAATATTCAATCTATATGACACACTGGATAATGCCATCACGTCATCGGGATCTTCCTTGAAATCGACCATGCCATCGAAAACGATTCTCTCCTCCCAAGCCTTTCCGTTGGCATAGACACCCCAGCTACGGTCTTCATCAACAATCCAATATGTCAGGGAACAGGTACTTGACATGAAAGGAAAGAGGGAAGTCCTTCGACTTGCTCAGGAACCAGGAAGAGAGAAGGGAAATGATATTAAAAAACGGCAGGTATCATAGTGAGATGCCTGCCGTTGTCTTTTATATGATAAAGTATTATTCTACTGCAATAAGTTCGCGGCCTATTTTATGCAGACCTTCAACGATGCGACGACGCTGTTCTGGACGAGGCCTTTTAATACCGTTAGCATAGTGGCTAAGCTGATGTTGATTGATACCAGAAACTCGGCTTATAGCAGCAATAGAGGCATAAGGAGAGCACTTCTGCAACAAGGCAGCAGCATCCAAATGGTACTCGAACTCGTAGTCGCCATCGCGAAGCCATTGAGGGATATCATCGCCATCTGCCACCATTCCTTCTACATGGAAGTTGAGGGTGTTGCGCACCTCGTCAACCAGCTCTTCGTACGATTTGGCAGTAACAACCACAGCACCAGGTACATTCTCGCTCAGAGCTGCACCATAATTCTTGTCACACCAAGATACATTTACAATAATTTTTTCCATATCCGTTTCTTTTATTATTTCCAACCGGCCTGTTTCCAAATACTATTCAAGAGGAATTGGCTTAACACCTCATTCTTGTGTCCTCTGATGGTTACCTTACCTTTCTTCTGAGGATGTTTGTATTGTCGATGGTCACCTTTGGTGGCTACAAGGACCCATCCGTCAGCTTCAAGCATTTTGATGACTTCAATAACCTTATATGCTTTCATGTTTGTACTCTCTGTTGCTGCAAAGGTAATAAAAAGAATACCATTTTGCAAGCAAAAACCTCGGAAAAGTATTCATTTTAATACTCTTTAAGAAAAGGGAATGGATGTCATGCTCAGGAACCAGGAAGAGGGAGGCCTGTGGCACGAAGTCCTGATAACGCTCAGCAGAATCAGTTGGACAATCGGATAGGGGGAAGATTCTCTGTGGAAAAGTGGGGGAAGTCGTGCTTGATGCCGGCTGCTGTCAGTCTGTCAACAAAGGCGTTGAGATGGTCAGCAAGTGGCATGAGGTCGCCGTTTCTGAATGCATGTAATAAGGCGAGAGAGGCTATTTCTAATGTTTCGACATCGATATTGAGCTCCACAAAGGAGATGAGGAACAGCTGGACGCTTTGGTCCTTTATCTCTTCGCAGATGTTCAGCAGTTGCTCGTCGCTGTCTAAACAGTCAAGGAAGCGGTCTTGGATTTTTGAATCGATGTCTTTGATAGACAGAAGGCATCTGAAAGCCTGCTTTCTCAGCTGTATCAATGACGAAATAGGGATATAGGGGAAGAGCTCTAACGACTCGAACGGACAGAGCTCTTTTCTGTCGATGTCAAACTTCTGGCAGATTTCGTCATACGACTCGTTCATGTTTACAAGGCACTGGGCCAGTTCGCTTTCGTCTTTACTCAAGAGGTCGGAATTTATGTCGCCCTTCATCTTGTCCTTTGAAATAGGGGCGTAGAGTTGCTTGAGGACGCTCTCCTGCGAATCAATATATACTTCTGACCTGTTGTCGAAAGTGCTCAGAACGTAAAGGATGTCGGCATCTGTCGTATCACGGTAGTGAAGAATATCGGAGATGGCTTTCTCTTTGTTGTATGACGGATAGAACAATGGCAGGTGCTTTCGTATTTTTGAGAGGTTTCCGTAATTGCCTGCCTTACGTTCTTGCTCGATACGCTTTTTCAGTTTGACCATCGTCTCAGGCGAGGGCGAGTCATCCATTGCCGCACTGATATCTGTCTCAAAATCCTTGATTCCGGATTCGTATTCCGTACTCAGAAACCGTTCTGCCTCCTGGCAGCCAAGGGCCAGGGCTTTCTTATAGAAATAGCAGGCAAGGACGTGATTCTGTCTGACACCAATGCCGTTGGCATAGATGATGCCTAAATATAAGAAAGCCATTGGGTTCTTGCCGTCTCTGATGGCCAAGCGTGCTTCGTCGTATGTAGGTAAATGAGCTATCATAGTGCAAAAATACAAAAATTATTCTATATTTGGCTATTTTAGCCGAGCAAAAATAGGGAATTGCCGAAAATTTTGTCTATCTTTGCAACAAACTTCAACTCAAGAAAATAAAAGTTCAGGGATATGAATCTATTAGCCTACGCACCAGACGATTTTAAAGAGCACCTTAGAGTCTTAGACAATACGGCCAAGTTTAATAGTGCAAGAGTTCGTTGTGAACTGGGATTCAGCGCTAGCCATCAGCATTATGTGCTGACGGGCAATGAAGGTGTGGGAATACGTGCTGCGATTCAGGAAATCTATGAACGAGTGAAGAGCATCTATAAGATATCGGATTACGCTTATCATGATGCCTTGACGATGTATGATTTCAATGAGGGTTATGCCAGTTCTGTCTTGGAGGCCTGTAAGGACAATACGCTGATATGTATAGGAAATGCAGAGCGTCTGAATATGAAGGCTCACATAAACAATAGGACGGGTATAGAGGAGCTGTGCAGCAGGATGCCCAATATGACCAATAGCATCGTCGTCCTGTCAGGGAAGAACAACCAGTTGGTGGAGTTGGTGAAAGGCCATGAGAAGGCCAGGGAATGGTTTCCGTATATCTTTCGCTTCGAAGACCTTACACCTGATGCCTTGTATCAGTTTATGGTGGAGTATGTCAACAGCAAGAACTACATGCTTGACCCTTCTACAGAGGCTGTGCTGAAAGACTATCTGGATCATGCTTACAAGCTGCGAGGCTCGAATTTCAGGAATACTTGTTTCCTTGAGGAGATTTTTGACAGATACATCGTGCCGAACATGTCGGAGAGGGTGATGAAGTCAAGCCTGCCTCCAGAACAGCTGGACTTGGTAACAATAATGCCTGAGGACCTGCCGACAATCACTCATACTGATACGGAGAAGGCCATCCAGAAGCTGAAATCGCTGGTTGGCCTGGATGATATCAAAAAGCAGATTCTGGATCATACGGCCCTTGTCAAACTGAACAGTATAAGGGCAGCCAAGGGACTGCACAACAAGATGCCACCCATGCACATGGTGTTTACTGGTAATCCGGGTACGGGTAAGACAACTATTGCCAAGTATATTGGTGAGATATACCATAGTATTGGGGTGTTGTCGTCAGGCCATGTCGTCGTCACTGACCGTTCGAAATTGGTTGGCGAGTTTATCGGCGATGCGGAGAAGAATACCCTGAATGCGATTAACAGTGCGAGTGGTGGTGTGCTGTTTATAGATGAAGCATACAATTTGTTCGTATCAGGACGTGAAGACACGAAAGACTATGGTATGCGCGTCATTGAAACGCTGCTGACGTATCTCGGCTCTGACGATACGGATATGATTGTTGTCTTGGCAGGATATACGGGGGAGATGAACAGGATGCTGGAGGCCAATCCAGGAATGAAAAGCCGTTTCCCGTATATCTTCCAGTTTGAAGACTATATACCTGAACAGCTCATGCAGATTGGCAAGAAGGTGCTGGAAGAGGAGCATTATACGCTGACAGAGGAGGCAGAGCGTAAACTGGCAAAATATGTCATCTATGAATACGACCATAAGGACGAGCATTTTGGTAATGGTCGCTTTATTACACGCCTGATAACCACCAGCATTATTCCATCGCTCAGCCAACGTTTGCTTAATAAGCCGATAGACCAGATAAGTTTGGAGGAAATGACAACGATTGAGGCTTGTGACATACCGGATGTTAAATCGAAAGCATATCAAGTGAATGACCTGGACGAGACGATTTTGAGAGAATCGCTTGAGAAACTGAATATGCTAACTGGATTGCACAATGCCAAGCAGGCATTGAATGATTATGTGGCCATCTCACGCCTGAGTCATCAGCACAAGACATTGAAGGTCACCCATCAAAGCCTATGCTGGGACTTTATCGGTAAGACGGGAACGGGAAAAAGTACCGTTGCAGAGATTCTGGGCAAGATACTGCAAGGTCTTGGAATCCTGAAACGTGGTCAAACGGTCTGCGTCAATGCGGATGAATTGAATGGCAACGACAGTTATCAGGTGCTGGAGCGGGTTATTAAAGAAGCTAAGGATGGACTGCTGTTCCTGGATATGGATGCACCTAATGTCAAGAATGTCAATCTGAATCATCTGCGAATGTGGATATTCAATAAACTGCGTGAATTGAGGCAAACCACGGCATTGGTCTTTGCACAAGTCAAGGCATCAGAGGATATGATTGCTCAGAATTTGGCAGATAACGGCATTGCATCGTATCGCAATTCTGTCGTGTTCAATGACTTCTCTGTTTCCGAACTGTCAGAGATCCTTGCTTCTCTGCTTCAGAAAGAGTATCAGCTTGAAATCATGCCAGAAGCGAAGTCAAGGGTGCGTAAATATTTAGAGAGTGTCAAGGCGAGTGAGACGAAAGATTCACCAGTTAATGCCAGAACCGTCTTCCATTTGGCCCAGACCATTGCGCATATCACCCAGTTAAGACTGGCTAAATCAGCTGGAGAACGGCTTGTCACCCTTCAAGATGTCTCGCATTTTAAATGGGATGGTAGAGTAAAAGGAAAGGTCGGCTTCGTTTAACCTGAGGTTTTTATCTGTCTCTTTCGTTACTGCTATAAGTTTTCTGTGGCAGCGGTGAGGCGCTATCTTCCGTCTGAAGGGCAACGTCTAAAACTTTCTGCAATTGCTTGTCCGTTCTGAGCAACTGAAGCACCTGTTGGGTTTCCTCCTCACTGGTATTTCCGTCGAGATAGGCGGCCAGCAATTCGTCGGATATCATGTCTTTATTTGCCATATTCTCTGATGTCGTTTAGGGCGATACGGGTTAGCTGTGCCATAGAGCGCCGTTTGATATTATATAGGTTTGCAGTGGTGATATTCATCTCGTGCGCCAACTTTTCAGGCTCACAGCCTTCAAGAATCAGTCGCCGGATGACATATACATAACGTTTGGTTGGCATGGCCTTAAGAAGTCGTTCAAGATCATATCTGGCTGCACTTGGTGTCTGAGTGGGTTGACTCTCTACGTCATAGGGGGTCTTTAGCTTCTTGTTATCCGTCATTTGGGCTTGTCTCTTGATAAAGTATCTGATGGAAAGCACCTTTAGCCATTGGTATACAGAACTGCGGTACTGGAAGTTGCGGAGTTTGATGGCGTCGTCTTCCATGAGGTAGACATACAACTCATTCACCAGTTCGTCGTAGTCTACCTCAAAATTGAATATTAGTCCCATAACCTTATAGAATAATGGGCGGCATTTGACAAAGAAGAATTCCTCCGTGATACGATTGTCACGGGCTATAAGTCCTTTTATGATTTCCTGATCAGTCATCTTTGAGCGGCAATAACGACGGATAGGGGGGTATCTCGTCCAGGAAATGGTAGGTCTGGCGCTCGTAGTCCATGCGGCAACAGTAGTGCTGCAGGCCGTTGGAGACGATGAGGTAGTCGACATGGAGCAGCAGGTTGTAGGCGGAAATCTGGGTGAACACCCGCTGCGACAGGGGAACGTCGGGGGCCTTGTACTCGACGATCATCAGGGGGTGCATGTCCGCGCTGTAGACAAGGGAGTCGCAGCGCAGCGTCTTCTCGCCACACCTCAGCGCGACCTCGTTGGCCAACAGGCCCTTGGGGTAGCCCTTGTGGTCGACCAGGAAATGGGTGAAGTGCTGGCGCACCCACTCTTCGGGCGTCAGGGCCACGTAGCGGCGACGCAGAAAGTCGAAAATCTCAGGCATTTCGCGCGTACCTCTAATATTCACCTGATATGTCGGCAGATTCAATTGTTCCATTCTGGGATGCAAAATTACGAAAATATTTTGTGAATTATCATATTTTTAGTAATTTTGTGCCCGATATGGCTCAAGCAGCAGTGACATACGAAAGCGTGATGCAGGCACTCGAGGAGCGCCAGTTTCAGCCCGTCTACTATCTGATGGGCGACGAGCCGTACTATATCGACAAGATAGCCGACTGGATAGCGGAGAACGTGCTACAGCCGGAGGAAAAGGACTTCAACCAGACCATTCTGTTTGGCTCTGACGTCAATGCGTCGCAGATTGCTGACGCGGCGAAACGCTATCCGATGATGGCCGAACGCCAGGTGCTCATCGTCAAGGAGGCGCAGAATATCAAGAATACGGAGCCGCTGGAGAAGTATTTCCAGCACCCCATGCCGTCGACCATCCTCGTGATGTGTCACAAAAACGGCAAGATAGACGGGCGCAAGACGGGCTATGTGAAGGCTATCCGCGAGCATGGCGTGCTGTTTGAAAGCAAGAAACTCAGCGAGCGCGAGCTGCCAGCGTTCATCGAACGCTATCTGAAGGCCCACGAGGCGTCTATCGACCCTAAGTCGACACAGATTATTGCAGATTCGATAGGTGCCGACCTGAACCGTCTGACGGGCGAACTGGACAAGGTGCTGCTGTCTCTTCCAGCAGAGAATAGGCGAGTGACACCCCAGATTGTGCAGGATCAGATAGGGGTGAGCAAGGACTTCAATAGCTATGAGCTGCGTGATGCCATCGTCAATCGCAATATTTTCAAGGCCAATCAGATTATTAAGTATTTTGATGATAATCCGAAGGCTGGAAGCATTTATTCGTTTCTTCCCATGCTTTTCAATTATTTCCAGAATCTGATGCTTGCCTACTATTGTCCACAGAAGGGTAGTCAAGAGGCTTTGGCTCAATGGCTCGACATGAAATCTCCTTGGGCTGCGCGCGATTATATGACGGGCATGCGAAATTACTCTGCAATGAAAGTGTTGCAGATTATTTCGAAAATAAGAGAAATCGACGCCAAAAGTAAGGGCTTGGATAACCCCAATACCCCAGCAGAGGAGTTGGTTAAGGAGTTAATTTTCTTTACATTTCACTAAAAGATGCCGTTTTCTGGTATCTTATTTTTCTAGAATCATTTTTTTGCTGACAGAAAAAACTGGTCGCAAAGGCCCATTCCCATTAGATTTCTGTACAATTATTGGCCCTCATATTTTTCGTATTTCTAAAAATTCCGCCAGACGTGCGGAATTTGCGCAAAATGCAAAATTTTAGCCTTTAAAAAGCGTGAAAATTCAGATTTAATAAATATTATGATTTTGGTAGCCGAATTTAAATATTCAAATATTTACAAAATACATACTTCGTAAATCTACTATTTGGCAGAATCGTGTGTTTGTAAATCCAAATTAGGGTGTTGGTGTTTGTATTTTAAAACCGAAATCCGCATATTTAGAAACGTGTATTCATCGTTATTCATGGCTCTTTATTACACATATATGCCTAAAACCCAGTTAGTTATGTGCTTTTGCAAAGTATTTGCTTAAAAATATGGTCGTCGAAACCTCTCCAGCTATGTATATTACCCTCGTAGAAGCGTTTCGTGTGTAAGTAGGTTCTTTATAACCAATTATTTACGACAAATGCCTTTACAATTCGTTTACCTATGTTATTCATTTGCTTTTCAGATTTGTAATTGTGAAGCACCAAATTTACGCTTGCAAACTTTTGAATTTAAAATTCTAAAACAAAAATTAAAACTTTAGAAATGAAAAAGTCTTTAGATTTCTTGCACAGTTCAAAAAAATGCTTTACCTTTGTAAAATCAACAAAAAAATGGCATTTTTACCCTATTTTGAAGCAAATGGAAACAAAAGATCGTATCAGACAGATCATGGAAGAGCAGCACATGACGCAACAAGTGTTCGCTGACTTCCTTCAGCAGTCACCTGCCACCCTATCGAGTATCTTCAATGGAAGAACTCGTCCAACCCTGAATATCGTGGATGCAATAAAAGCGAAAATTCCTGACATTTCTATCGAGTGGCTACTCTATGGTACAGGTGAGATGTACGTATCCCACCCTCGCGAAACTTCTGGCGAGCAGTCGGCTACACCAGAAAGCACTCAGGATCTGTTTTTGAACTTTGATGCTCCCGTTTCTAATTCGTCAAATAGCCCTCAAAATGTCGTTTCTCCGTCCAATTTTCAGCATGGTGTGAAAAATACACCGTCAGAACGGGCCTTTGAAGAGGTACGAATCATTGAGAAAGAGCCCCGCAAGGTGACTGAAATACGTGTCTATTACGACGATCAGACCTATGAGACGTTTGTGCCTGCTAAAAAGTAATAAGGTAAATAATTTTCTAAATACTCACTTTCTGAAAAATAAGGCATGAAGATAGTGGCCATCGTACAGGGTACGATGTCATACAGCCTATGTCAATGGACATCAGGACTGTAAATGTAGTAGGGAGGGGGTTCCGGCTCTGGTGTGCTGGCAGGTCAGGTGTTCACTTTTCTTAATTACTGGTACCTGCTGCGTATCATTCTTGTCCAGATACGGTATAGAGGGCATGTGCCAAACCTCAAACACCACGTCAACAGGCCCCTCTTTAGGCAGCATGCTGATGCCGTGCTGTAGGTTGAACAGCATGCATATGATGATGCAAATGATGGAAAATATGATATTCTTATACATAATTCTTATACATAACAATCGCAAATTTATAATTTTAAATCTGATTTTCCAAATTTTTCCCGCACTTTTTTTCGCCTTTTTGTTTTCTTCACATTTAGTTCCATAAAGACTTTTTCCGTGTTTTGTCCCATTTGTTAAGTATTTTCGTATCGTTTTTATGTACTTGTGCGCTCTTTAAGCGCGAAGGTACTCCGTCTTCGGAAATAAAAACAAACATGTTTGTTTTGTATTTCGCTCGACTTTTCGTACCTTTGCAGGCGTTATGAAGAAACATATTCTAGATTTAACGATTAGCAGCGTAGAACGCCTTAGCGAGCGCCACGTATTGCTGAAGCTGACGCACGCAGACGCACTGCCTGAGATGCTGCCTGGACAGTTTGTAGAGGTACGCGTAGATGGCTCATCATCGACTTTCCTGCGTCGTCCGATTTCTATTAACTTTGTTGACCACGAAAATAATGAGATGTGGCTGTTGGTGGCTATGGTGGGCGACGGCACCCGTAAACTGGGTGAACTGAAGCCTGGCGACCTGCTGAACTGTGTGTTGCCGCTGGGTAACGGCTTCACCTCTCACCTCTCACCTCTTGCCTCTCACCCCTTATTAGTGGGTGGCGGCGTAGGTGTTGCTCCATTGCTGTATCTGGGTGCAGAATTGCAGCGCCAGGGCGTCGAGCCGACGTTTCTGCTGGGTGGTCGTACAAAGACCGATCTTTTGGAACTTGAATTATTCAAAAAGTTCGGGCGCGTATGCGTGACGACAGAGGACGGCTCGCTGGGCGAAAAGGGTTTCGTGACCAACCATTCCGTGCTGAACGAAACGTTTGACCAGATCTTTACGTGTGGTCCTACGCCTATGATGAAGGCTGTGGCCCGCTATGCCAACGAAAAGGCTATCGGCTGTGAGGCCTCGCTGGAGAACCTGATGGCCTGTGGCCTGGGCGCCTGTCTGTGTTGTGTAGAGAAAACTACGGAGGGTAACCTGTGCGTCTGTAAGGAAGGTCCCGTATTTAATATCAAAAGACTGTTATGGCAAAGTTAGACGTAAATATCGGCGCACTGCAGCTGAAAAACCCTGTGATGACGGCTTCTGGCACCTTCGGCTATGGTCTGGAGTTTGCCGATTTTATCGACCTGAGTGGTCTGGGCGGTATTATTGTGAAGGGTACGACCATGAAACCTCGCGAGGGCAACGACTATCCGCGAATGGCAGAGACGGCCAGCGGTATGCTCAACTGTGTGGGACTGCAGAACAAGGGTGTCGACTACTTCTGCGAGCACATCTATCCGCAGATCAAGGATATCGATACCAACATGATAGTCAACGTCAGCGGTTCGTCGCCTGAGGACTATGCCGAGTGTGCAGCGCGTATAGACGCTTTGGAGCATATTCCGGCTATCGAGTTGAATATCTCGTGTCCGAACGTGAAAGACGGCGGCATGGCCTTCGGTACGACGTGTCAGGGGGCAGAGAGCGTGGTGAAAGCTGTGCGTGAGCGCTATCACAAGACGTTGATCGTAAAACTGTCGCCCAACGTCACTAATATTGCCGAGATAGCCCGTGCCTGCGAGGCTCAGGGCGCTGACAGTGTGTCGCTCATCAACACCCTGATGGGTATGAGCATTGACATTGAGCGTCGCCGTTCGCGGCTGAGCATTGGTACTGGCGGACTGAGTGGTCCTTGCGTCAAGCCCGTTGCCGTGCGTATGGTGTGGCAGGTAGCTAAGGCCGTAAAGATTCCCGTCGTGGGCCTGGGAGGTATCTGTACGGCTGAAGACGCTATTGAGTTTCTGATGGCTGGTGCGACGGCTATAGAGATTGGTACTGCCAATTTCCTTGACCCAGCAGTGACCATCAAGGTGCGTGACGGCATTGACCAATGGCTCAACAGTCACGGCTGTCAGTCGGTGACAGATATCATCGGTTGTGTGGGATAAAAGCAATTTGAGAGCGGCCAATCAGCCGCTCTCAACCAACACAAAAACTAAACTAGACTTAACTAAAGCAGATTGGGATTTTCACAAACCCTCAATTGCAAATGCAAAGTTAGCATTATTTTTTTATATCGCAAGGTTTTTTGCGACTTTTTTGTATTTTAATGCTATTTTTTCTCAAATTTCGTGGTTTCGTCGAGCAAATAGGCATCTAAAATCGTGATTGCAGCCATTGCTTCAACGACAGGTACGGCACGAGGCAGTACGCAGGGGTCGTGGCGTCCACGGGCCGTGAGGGTGGTCTCTTCGCCAGCCGTATTCACCGTTTGCTGTTCGCGCAACAGCGTCGCAACGGGCTTGAAGGCTACGCGGAAATAGATGTCCTGTCCGTTGGAGAGGCCTCCTTGTATGCCGCCGCTGTGGTTGGTCGTGGTAGAGAGGGGAGTGGAAAGAGGTGAGAGGTGAGAGGTCGCCTCAGAGGCTGGGATGAAGATGTCGTTCTGCTCAGAACCACGCCAGGCAGCACCCGCAAAGCCCTCGCCATACTCAAAACCCTTGACGGCATTGATGCTCAGCATAGCAGCGCCCAGCATGGCGTGCAGCTTGCCGAACTCAGGCTCGCCCAGTCCTGGCGGACAACCCTTGATGACACAGGTGATAACGCCACCGATGGTGTCGCCCTCGGCTTTCACCTGCTCGATAAGGCGAATCATCTCTGCCGCCTTCTCCTGGTCGGGGCAGCGTACGGCGTTCTGCTCTGTCTGTGTCAGGTCGTAAAGGTGGTAGTCGCGCTCCAGCGCAATGTCGCCCACCTGCGACGTATAGGCCACAATGTCGATACCCAGCTGGCGGAGAGCCAGTTTGGCCAAGGCTCCTGCCACACAACGGCTGATGGTGATGCGTGCCGACGAGCGTCCTCCACCCCGATGGTCGCGTATGCCATACTTATAAGCATAGGTGTAGTCGGCATGTGACGGACGGAAAACGTCGCGCATGTTGTCGTAGTCAGACGAGTGCTGGTTACTGTTGCGCACGATGAAACCAATAGGGCAGCCTGTCGACTTACCCTCGAAGACACCACTGAGCAGTTCCACCTGGTCGGCTTCGTTGCGTGATGTCGTGATGGCACTCTGGCCAGGTCGGCGACGATTGAGCTCCTGTTGGATGAAATCCACGTCAATGCTGATACCTGCCGGCATGCCGTCGACAACGCCGCCGATGGCCTCGCCGTGACTCTCGCCGAAGGTGGTCAGTCTGAATATTCTGCCTGTTGTGTTCATATTGGGCTAATTGGGCTAATGGGGCTTATTGGGCTAATGGGACTGGGGATTAGTGGCAGTGTCCACAGCCACAGCCTTCATGGTGCTCGTGGTCGTGGTCGCAACCGCAGTCGTCATGGTCGCAACCGCCTCCACAGCTGTCACAATGGCCTCCGCAGCCTCCTGTCATGTGTTTGATGAGGTGGTCAATCTCCTGCTGTGTGGCGTCGCGGTTTTCTATCACAGTACCTTCAAAATACAGCGTCTCGCCAGCCAACGGGTGGTTGAGGTCTATCTTGACTTTCTCTTCGCCAATCTCTACGACGCGTCCGTTGAAACGGTCGCCCTGTTCGTTCTGCAGGGGTACGATGGCGTCCTTGTAGATGTGCTCGTGGTCGAAGTGGCCGTTGATGCAGAACGTCTCGCGATCCAGGTCGAGCACGTATTCATCCATATATTCACCATAGCCATCTTCTTTGCTCAGCGTGATATTGAAGGCCTGTCCCTTGGGGGTGGCAAGCATCTGTTCCTCGAACTTGTCGAGCGCAAAGCCGAAGCCGGTGATGAAGGAGAAGGGGCGCTCAGCGGTAGCCTCTTCGATGAGTTCTTTACCGTTATCGCCGTCGACATACAGCTTGTATGTAGCGGCAATGTACTTGTTTGTTTTGTTGTCCATATACCTTATTTATTATAATTTGGGCGCAAAGGTAGTGTAAATCGGGCGAAAAACCAAATAAAACGAGCGAAATTTGACGAAAATCAAGGATTGCGGCCTTTTGTTGATATGGGTCAAAAATACGGCTGTGTTCGCAAACAATTTCCCAAAAAGCTTGTTTTGTAAGCAAAAATGCCCTAACTTTGCATCGTCAATCAGAGGAAAAGAGCTGTTGACAAGGTAAAAAATTAAGGATAACAAAAAGATTAAGAAAGGGTAACGAAAATGAAAAAGATTGTATTGACGATTGTTGCTCTGATGAGCATGACAATGACATTCGCTGAGAACGAGAGTGCAGCTAACCTCAATACCACTGAGGCATATAACATGACAGTGAACATGAGACAGCTGGCCAGAGCCTTGAATCTTTCGAATGATCAGGTAGAGAGCGTTGCAGAGGTTCATAAGACCTTCTCAGCAGAGATGATGTTTGCCGCACAGTATGGCAAGGACGAACGCGCCAAGATGATGGACAAAGCCATCAACAAGGACCTCGCCTATATGAACTACATTCTCAATAAGGATCAGTACCGTAAGTATCTGAGACTGTTGAATGTCACTCTGGTAAACCGTGGTTTAAAGTGATTTTTTAGTTAGTCGTTATGAAAGAGAGGGGTATTGCCTGTAAGGGCAGTACCCTCTTTTTTGTTTTTTCGCCTAAAAATTTGGCAGACTGTGGATTTTGTGCTAATTTTGTAGGCAGAAAACGATATAAATGAAAAGACACATGAGACATTTTCGATTCTTATTGTTGTGGATGGTGGCTGCTGTACTCGTCAGTTGCGGCACCAAGTCCACAGTACCTATCACAGGACGCCAGCGTACCCTGATGGTGTCAGACGAGCAGGTGCTCAGTTTATCGAACCAGCAGTATTCGGAATATATGAAGACTGCTAAGCCTTCGACGAACAAGGCTAATACGGAGATGGTGAAGAGAGTAGGACAGCGGTTGGCTACTGCCGTCGTGAACTATCTGAACGCCAACGGCTTGGGCAGTGAGGTCGCCCAGTATAAGTGGGAGTTCAATCTGGTACAGGACCAGCAGGTGAATGCCTTCTGTATGCCTGGCGGCAAGATTGTGGTCTACGAAGGTCTGTTGCCCGTCACCAAGGACGAGACGTCGCTGGCCATCGTGTTGGGTCACGAGATTGCCCATGCCGTTGCCAAACACTCTGCCGAACAGATGTCGACAGCCATCAAGCAGCAGTATGGTGCCCAGGCACTGAATGTGCTGATGGCGGGCGCAGGAGTCAGCAGTGGTCTGCAAAACATTGCAGGCACCGTCTTCGGACTGGGAGCCCAAGGTGCCAGTGCCAAATATTCGCGTGACCATGAGAGTGAGGCCGACCATCTGGGTATCATTTTTGCGGCTATGGCCGGCTATGATCCGCAGGTGGCTGTCAGCTTCTGGCAGCGTATGTCGCAGGCCACTGGTGGCGGTTCTACGTCGTGGCTGAGCACGCACCCCAGTGATGCTACCCGTATCCAGCAGATTCAAGGTTGGATGCCCGAGGCTATGCAGTACTATCAGCAGAGTACAGGTGCCACCCTTAATGGCAAGAAAGTGACCAAAACCCTCCATATATCCACTAAAAAGAAAAAATAATGAGAAGAACAATCGTAACAACGCTTTTGATGGGCGTGACAGTCGTAGCTGTTGCCCAACAGGGAGGTCTGTCACCTGAGATGCTTCAGCAGATAGAACGTCAGAACGCTCCTACGGCCTCTGATCGTGCCCTGCGCAACGCTTTGGCCGCCAATGCTATTGACAATCTGGCCAAGAACCAGCAGAACGCCCGTGCGCTGGATACCTATTTCAGTGTAGAGACCAAGAAACAGTCGATTACCGACCAGAAACAGAGTGGTCGTTGCTGGATGTTCAGCGGCATGAACGTGTTGCGTGCCAATTTTGCCAAGCGCACAGACTCGCTGACAGTGACCTTCTCGCAGGACTACCTGTTCTTCTGGGATCAGCTCGAGAAGTCGAACCTGATGCTGCAAGGCATCATTGATACAGGAAAGAAGCCCATCGATGACCAGCGCGTACAGTTCTTCTTCCACTATCCGCTGAACGATGGTGGCACGTTCTGTGGCGTTGCCGACCTGGCTGACAAGTACGGACTGGTGCCTGCCGACGTGTGTCCTGAGACCTATTCGGCTGAAAACACGTCGAAGATGTCGTCGATCATCAAGTCGAAGTTGCGCGAGTTTGGCCTGGAGCTGCGTCGGATGGTTGCCGACGGCCAGAAGGCCAAGGCCCTGGAGAAACGTAAGACGGAGATGCTGGGAGAGATCTACCACATGCTGGTCATCACCCTTGGCGAACCTGTGAAGGAGTTCACCTACGCTTTCAAGAACAAAGACGGCAAGGCTGTGACGGCAGCGAAGAAGTATACGCCGAAGTCGTTCTACGAAGAGACGGTAGGTGGTCCGATTAACGATACCTTCATCATGGTGATGAACGACCCGCGTCGCGACTACTACAAGACCTATGAGGTAGAGTATGACCGCCATACCTACGACGGCCACAACTGGAAATACCTGAACTTGCCGATGGAGGAGATAGAGACGCTGGCCATTGCCTCGCTGAAGGATGGCCGTAAGCTCTATTCCAGCTATGATGTCGGCAAGCAGTTGGACCGCAAGCGTGGCTACTGCGATACGGAGAATTTCGACTATGCCTCGCTCTTTGGCACCACATTCAACATGACCAAAGCCGAACGTATCTCCACCTTCGACAGTGGGTCGACACACGCTATGACGCTCTGTGCCGTCGACCTCGACGCTGATGGCAAGCCCCTGAAGTGGAAGGTCGAGAATTCGTGGGGTGGCGACTGGGGACAGAAGGGTTGTCTCATCATGTCTGCCCGCTGGTTCCGTGAGTATATGTTCCGTCTGGTCGTCAATAAGCAGTATGTCAGCAACAAGCTGTTGAAGGACTATGCGCAGAAACCCGTCATGGTGATGCCTGAAGACCCCCTCTTCCTGCCAGATGAATAATCATACCACGATTGACGCATGAAGGTTGCCATCATACAACACGACATCATATGGGCCCAGCCGGAGCAGAACCTCCAGCGGTTGGTGCCCTTGCTGGACGAACAGCAGGGTGCCGACCTCTATGTGCTGGCCGAAACCTTTGCCACAGGATTCCTGGCCAAAGGTGAGCTGGCCGAAAAGCCTGATGTCGTAGGATGGATGCAACTGCAGGCCCGTCGCCTCGACGCTGCCATTGTGGGCAGTGTGGCTATCAGGGACGAGCAACAGCAGTTACGCAACCGCCTGTTCTTCGTGCGACCAGACGGCAGCTACGACTATTACGACAAGCGCCACCTCTTCAGTTATGCTGGTGAGACTGATGAGTATGTTGCTGGCGAACAGCGCGTGGTGACGCAGTGGCGGGGTGTCCGCTGGCTGCTGCAGGTGTGCTACGATCTGCGCTTTCCTGTTTTTTCGCGCAACAAGGGTGACTATGATGCCGTTATCTATGTTGCCAACTGGCCCCTCTCGCGCCAAGACGTCTGGCAGACGCTGCTCAAAGCACGCGCTCTGGAAAACCAGTGTTTTGTCGTTGGCGTCAACCGCGTGGGCAGTGATCCTGCGTGCCACTATCAAGGAGGCTCTGTGGTGATAGATGCCTATGGCCACACCCTGGCGATGTGTGTCGACAGCAGTGTGTCTACTGCCTCTGCCCAACTGGATATGGAGGCGTTACGTCGCTTCCGTGAGAAGTTCCCCGTGTTACGCGATTCTGACGTTTTTGTAGAAAAATGAAGAAAAAGCTGCATTTTTCTTTCAAAATGTTTGCGAGATTCGAGAAAAAGTTATACTTTTGCACCCTGTAAAGAATAAACAGTGACAATGAACATGCTAAACGCTTATTTTTACGGTTTTTATTTTTACTTTGCAGTCAACTGTGAAGCGGGAAATCGTATGAGTGTTCAAAAGTAAGAAACAAGAGAAAATAAATACAGCCCGCTTCACTTAGGTGAAAGCGGGATTTTTTTTAAAAGATGTAATAATAAGTTATGAAGAGAATAGCCATACAAGGACTGATAGGGTCGTTCCACGATATTGCGTCGCACCTCTATTTCGAGGGCGAACAGATTCAGCTGATCTGTTGCAGTACCTTCGAACAGGTGTTTCAGCAAATCAAGCAAGACCCTACAGCCATCGGTATGCTGGCCATCGAGAATACGATAGCAGGTTCGTTGCTCCACAACTACGAGCTGTTGCGTGACAGCGGAACTACCATCGTAGGTGAACACAAGCTGCATATTACTCATTGCATCTGCTGTCTGCCCGACGACGACTGGGACACCATTACCGAGGTACATTCGCACCCTGTGGCACTGATGCAGTGCCGTCAGTTCCTGGCTCAGCATCCGCAGTTGAAGAATGTCGAGGCCGAGGATACGGCAGGTTCGGCCAAGATGATTGCCGAAGAGGGTAGGAGAGGCTGGGCCGCTATCTGTCATGCTGAAGCCGCCCGCCTGTATGGCCTGAAGGTGCTGGAAGACCACATCGAAGACAATAAGCATAACTTTACGCGTTTCCTGGTGGTGAGCAATCCCAATAAGGCCGACATGCTGCGTCCGCTGACAGAGGCTAACAAGTCGAGCATAGTCTTCTCGCTGCCCCACGAGGAAGGTTCGTTGAGCCATGTGCTGGCCATTCTCTCGTTCTACAAGATCAACCTCACCAAGATTCAGTCGTTGCCGATTATCGGACGTGAATGGGAATACCTGTTCTATGTCGACGTGATGTACGACGACCTGACGCGCTATCGCCAGTCTATTGACGCGATTATTCCACTAACCAAAGATTTAAAGATTTTAGGAGAATATAAAGATGGCAAACAAACCAATTGAACCCGCAGACAGACTTAGTCTGGTACAAGAGTACTACTTCAGCCGCAAGCTGAAGGAAGTCGCACAGTTGAATGCCGAGGGCAAGGACATCATCAGTCTGGCCATTGGCAGTCCAGATATGCCCCCTTCAGAGCAGACCATCGAAAAGCTGTGTGAGGTGGCCCGTCAGCCTAATGCCCACGGCTACCAGCCCACACAGGGTACGCCAGAGTTGCGCGAGGCGATGGCCGACTTCTACAAGCGTTGGTACAACGTGGATCTCGACCCGAAGAGTGAGGTGCTGCCTTTGATTGGTTCGAAGGAAGGTATCCTGCATGTCACGCTGGCCTTTGTGAATCCTGGCGACGAGGTGCTGGTGCCCAATCCTGGCTATCCCACCTATACGTCGCTGAGCAAGATTCTGGGCGCAAAGATTGTGAACTACGACCTGCGCGAGGATAACGGCTGGCAACCCGACTTCGACGAGCTGGATAAAATGGACCTTTCGCGCGTAAAACTGATGTGGACCAACTATCCTAATATGCCTACTGGTGGACGTGCCCAGCGCGAGACCTACGAGCGTCTGGTGAAGTTTGCCCAAGACCACGGTATTGTGGTGGTCAACGATAACCCCTACAGCTTCATTCTCAGCGAAGAGCATCTGAGCATTCTGCAGATACCTGGAGCCAAGGACTGTTGTATCGAGTTCAACTCCATGTCGAAGTCGCACAATATGCCTGGTTGGCGTGTAGGACTCTGTGCCTCCAACGCGCAGTTCATCCAGTGGATACTGAAGGTGCAGTCGAATATCGAGAGTGGTACGTTCCGCGGCATACAACTTGCTGCTGCTGAGGCATATAGGAATGATGAGGCCTGGCACCGTGAGTATAATATCAATACCTATGCGCGTCGTCGTCAGTGGGCTGAAAAGATTATGGATGTGCTGGGGTGTACCTACGATCCCAATCAGGTGGGTATGTTCCTGTGGGGCAAGATACCTGAGAGCATCCAGAATGTCGAGGACCTGACGGAGAAGATACTGCATAAGGCCCGCGTGTTCATCACCCCAGGCTTCATCTTCGGCAGCAATGGCGCACGATATATCCGAATCTCACTCTGTGCCAAAGAAGAAAAAATAAAAGAAGCATTAGAAAGAATCAAAAAAGCAATATAATTATGGAACTGGAACTTCAACCATTGAATTTACCGAGTGACAACGAACGTCCCTTCGTGATTGCAGGCCCCTGCTCTGCAGAAACAGAGGAACAAGTGATGACTACTGCTAAGGAGCTGGCGATGAAAGGTTGCCACAACTTCCGTGCTGGCGTGTGGAAGCCCCGTACCAAGCCTGGTGGCTTCGAGGGTAACGGCGAGCCCGCCCTTGTATGGCTGGCCCAGGTGAAGAAAGAGACCAAGATGCTGGTGTCTACCGAGGTGGCTACCCCTGAGCATGTGGAACTGGCGCTGAAGTATGGTATCGATATCCTGTGGATAGGTGCCCGTACGACGGCCAACCCCTTTGCCATGCAGGCTTTGGCCGATGCCCTGCAGGGTGCCGATGTGCCTGTCTTCGTGAAGAATCCTGTCAATCCTGACCTCGAGCTCTGGATAGGTGCCTTGGAGCGTCTGAATCAGGCTGGCGTAAAGCGTCTGGGAGCCATCCATCGTGGTTTCTCAAGCTACGAACAGAAGATCTACCGTAATGCCCCCATGTGGCAGATTCCCATTGAGCTGCGTCGTCGCATCCCTGAGTTGCCCATCATCAGCGACCCCTCGCATATCGGAGGTCGTCGTGAACTGATTGCTCCGCTTTGTCAGCAGGCTATGGACCTGGGCTTCGACGGACTGATTGTCGAGAGCCATTGCGACCCTGACAAAGCCTGGAGCGATGCTAAGCAGCAGGTAACCCCCGATGTGCTCGACTACATACTGAGCCTGCTGGTGATTCGCGATGAGAAGACCACCACAGAGGGTATCAGTCAGTTGCGTAAGCAGATCGACGAACTCGACAATCAGCTGATGGAGCTGCTGGCCAAGCGTATGCGCGTCTGTCGTGAGATTGGTCAGTACAAGAAAGAGCACAACATGACTGTTTTGCAGGCTAACCGTTACAACGAGATTCTGAACAAGCGTGGTGCACAGGGTTCGCTCTGTGGTATGGCTCCTGAGTTTGTGGCCCACGTGTTCGAGAATATCCATGAAGAGTCAGTCCGTCAACAAATAGAGATCATCAACAAATGAAGATATTAGTCATGGGCGCAGGAAAGATGGGAAGTTTCTTCATCGACCTGCTGAGCTTCGACCACGAGGTGGCTGTCTTTGAGCGTGATGCCAAGCGCATGCGCTTTACCTATAATTGTCAGCGCTTCACGTCGTATGAGGAAATTCAGGAGTTCAAGCCTGAACTGCTGATCAATGCCGTCACGCTGAAATACACTATTCCTGTGTTCAAGGAGGTGATACCCTACCTGCCCAAGGAGTGTATCATCAGCGATATTGCCTCTGTGAAGACCGACCTGAAGGATTTCTACGAGCAGACAGGCATGCGCTATGTGTCTACCCACCCGATGTTTGGCCCGACGTTTGCCAATCTGCAACAGCTCTCTGAGGAGAACGCCATCATCATCAGTGAGGGTGACTATATGGGACGCATCTTCTTCAAGGACCTCTATCAGAAGCTGGGACTCAACATCTACGAGTATTCCTTCGAGGAGCACGACAAGACGGTGGCCTATTCTTTGAGTATTCCTTTCGTGTCCACTTTTGTTTTTGCCGCTGTGATGAAGCATCAGGACGCGCCAGGAACGACCTTCAAGCGCCACATGCGCATTGCCAAGGGTGTGCTCAACGAAGACGACTACCTGCTGCAGGAAATCCTGTTTAACCCCTATACCCACGATCAGGTCAGCCAGATTCGTACGGAACTGAAAGAACTTCTGGAGATTATCGACAAGAAGGATGCCCAGGGTATGAAGGGCTATCTCACCAAGATTCGTAATAACGTCAAGCGGGATATTGAGATTAAGAGGTGAGCGGTAAGACATTGTATTATCATTTGGTGACCTTCATTGTGGTCGTCATCTGGGGCAGCACCTTCGTATTTACGAAGATGCTGCTCTTGAGTGGTTTGTCGCCTGCCGTCATCTTCACGCTTCGTTTCATTATTGCCTACGTCCTGCTCATGGGCTTCTCACTGATGCGTAACGGCCACCGCTGGTGGTGTGCCTCGTGGCGCGACGAACTGCTGATGGCAGGACTGGGTGTGACAGGTGGCTCGCTGTATTTTTTGGTCGAGAACGAGGCCCTGCGCTATACCACAACGACCAATACGTCGCTCATCGTCTGCTCGTGTCCGCTCTTTGCCTCACTGCTCATCGGCTGGTTCTACCGCTCGCAACGGCTAGGACGTGTGCAGATGGCGGGCATGCTGGTGGCTGTCGTCGGACTGGTGCTGGTGGTGATGAACGGACATTTCGTGCTTCACCTGTCGCCATTGGGCGATACGCTGGCCTTTGGAGCCTGTCTTTGCTGGGCTGTCTATTCGCTGCTGATTATTCCTGCCAACCAGCGTTACAATGCCGTCTTCATCACCCGCAAGGTGTTTTTCTACGGTTTGCTGACCATCGTGCCGTATTTCCTGTGGGTCGAGCCTTTCGATGTGTCTGTCCTCTCCACGATGTCCGCCTCGGTATGGCTCAACCTGCTCTATCTGGGTATCGTTGCTTCCATGCTGTGTTTCCTGTTGTGGACGTGGGTGATGGACAAGTTAGGGGCTATTGTTGCCACTAACTACGTCTTCGTCAACCCCGTGTCGACCATTATTTTCGCCTGGTGGCTGCTCGACGAACCCATCACGCCATGGTTCCTGTTGGGCACCCTATTGATACTGGCAGGCATGTATCTCTGCGACAAACATGGCGATTCTGTGTCGAAAAGTTTGGCAGAGTAGATTTTTCTGCGTATCTTTGCAGAAAATATTCAAAAACAAAGGTTTATGAAACTAACAACAACACTCATGACTATTGCTATTGCATCTGCCGTGATGCTACAAAGTGCCTGTAAGTCGGGCAACAGTGACAATCCGCTGCTCGAGGAGAGCCAGTTGCCTTTTGGTGCTCCCGACTTCAGCAAAATCAAGACGTCTGACTACCTGCCTGCCTTCGAGGTGGCTATCCAGCAGACGCGCGACAATATCCAAGCTATTGTGGACTGCAAGGATTCGGCCACGTTCGATAATACTATTCTGCCTTTCGAGGACAGCGGACGTCTGTTGGGTCGTGTCTCCACCGTGTTCTTCGCGCTGACGGAGGCTGATAAAACTGACGAGCTCAGCGAGATAGAGAAGAAGGTGCAGCCGATGTTGACTGACCTGCAGAACGAGATTTCGTTCAACAAACCGTTGTTTGAGCGTATCAAGCAGGTATACGATAAGCAGCACGATATGCTGACAGGCGAAGACCAGAAGCTGTTGGAGGAAATCTATAAGGATTTTGTACGCAAGGGTGCCCTTCTGTCTGACGACAAGATGGCCCGTATGAAGGAAATCAACCTGCGCATCAGCGACCTGCAGCAACAGTGGGGCGACCTCTTGCAGGCAGCCACCAACGATGCTATTGTTTGGGTCGACAAGAAGGAAGACCTGGCAGGTATGAGCGACGCCGACATTGCCCAGTGTAAGAAGGATGCCGAGAGTCGTGGTGGCAAAGCCCCTTATGCTATTGTCATTATGAATACCACCCAGCAGGCTCCCCTTGCTAGTCTCGACAACCGCGAACTGCGCAAGCGTGTCTATGAGGCCAGCATCCATCGTGCCGATGGTACTAATCCTAAGTATAATACATTCCCTATTGTCAGCGAGATGGCGAAGTTGCGTGCTGAGAAGGCCGAAATCATGGGATATCCCTGCTATGCCGCCTATTCGCTGGACGATACAATGGCTAAGACGCCTGAGAATGTCAATAACTTCCTGAAAGGACTTGTTGCTGCTTACCGTTCGAAGGCTGATGCCGAGACAAAGGCTATAGAAGAGTTTGCTCATAACAGTTCTCTCACCTCTAACCCCTTACCTCTCACCTCTAAATTGGAGCCTTACGACCGTTTCTACTATTCTGCGAAGATGAAGAAGGCCATGCTCGACATCTCTGACGACGAGGTGAAACCATACTTCAATGTCGACAGTGTACTTATCAATGGTGTGTTCTATGCCGCTGGTCGTGTTTATGGCCTGACGTTCAAGGAGCGTAAGGATATTCCCACCTACCATCCCGATATGCGTGTCTTCGAGGTGATTGACAAGGACGGCACGTCGCTGGCCCTCTTCTATGGCGACTACTACCGTCGTGCGTCGAAGCGTGGTGGTGCGTGGATGGATGCCTTTGCCGAGCAGAGCCGTCGCTGGCAGCAGAAGCCCATTATCTTTAATGTATGCAACAATGCCAAAGCCCCTGAGGGCCAGCCTTCGCTGATTACGTGGGACGAAGTGACCACGATGTTCCACGAGTTTGGTCACGCCCTGCACGGCATGTTGTCTAATTGCGAGTATAACAGCTTGTCAGGCACCAGCGTGGCACGCGACTTTGTCGAGATGCCGTCGCAGTTTAACGAGTCGTTTGCTTCGATTCCTGAGGTCTTCGACCACTATGCACGCCACTATGAGACGGGCGAACCCATGCCTGCCGAATTGAAGGAGCGCATGCTGAAGAGCATTAATTTCCAGTCAGCGTATGCGCTGGGCGAGAATCTTGCAGCCTCTTCGCTCGATATGGCCTGGCACATGCTGGCCTCAAAGGATGTGCCAGCTCCTGACAAATGTGCTGAGTTCGAGACACAGGCCCTCACGCAGTATGGCATCCTCGACGCACAGATTCCACCGCGCTACAAGACCAGCTACTTCAACCATGTGTGGGGTGGAGGCTATGCTGCCGGCTACTACAGCTATCTGTGGACAGAGGTGCTGGCTGTCAATGTGGCCGACACGTTTGCCAAGTTGGGTGCCCTGAAGCCTGAAACGGGTCAGGCTATGCGCGACAAGATATTGAGTCGTGGCAATACGGGCGATCTCATGCAGATGTTCACCGATTTTACAGGTATGCAACAACCTGACGCTTCGAGTCTGCTCAAGGCTCGTGGCCTATAATTCCCAATTCTCAATTCCCAATTCGCAAGATGGCTTTAGGTAAGTGGATAGGAGGCATCCTAGGTTTTATGAGTGCCGGCCCCTTGGGGGCGCTGGCAGGTATCGTGTTGGGCGGACTGTTCGACAACATGCTCGACGCCGTCAATACTCCAGATTCTCAGCAGGCTTTTGACTACGGCACCTCCACCCAACATACAAATAGCGGCCAGCGCTCCAGTTTCCTGTTTTCCATGTTGGTGCTCGCATCTTATATCATCAAGGCCGATGGTAAGGTGATGCACTCCGAGATGGAAACGGTGCGACAGATGCTGCGCCAGAATTTTGGTGAGACGGCCCGTATGCAGGGCGATGAGATCCTGCGACGCTTGTTCGATGAGCAGAAGCGTGTAGGCAGTCAGCAGTTTCGTCAGACCGTTCTCGAGTGTTGCCAGCAGATAGCCCGCAATATGGACTATTCCCAGCGCCTGCAGTTGCTCAACTTCCTGGTTATCATCTCCAAGGCCGACGGGCGTATCGACCCCTCGGAGGTGACGGCGATGAAGGAGTGTGCCCAGTGGATGTCGATGAGTGCCGACGAGGTCGACTCTATGCTTGGTATGGGTAAGGACGATTTAGCGTCGGCCTATCAAGTTTTGGGTGTGTCGCCCGATGCTTCTGACGACGAGGTGAAGAAGGCCTATCGTCGGCTGGCCCTTGAGCACCATCCTGACAAGGTAGCGGCTTTGGGCGAGGATATCCGTCGTGCCGCCGAGAAGAAGTTCCAGCAGATTAATGATGCCAAAGAACGTATTTGGAAAGCCCGTGGTCTCTAATAAGATAGTGGTGCCTGATGGCGTCAGCCGCGTATTGCTACATGCTTGCTGCGCTCCCTGTTCGTCAGCCATTGTCGAGTGGCTGTTGGCCAATGGTGTGCGCCCCACGATTTTCTATTACAATCCCAATATCTGGCCTCGCGAGGAGTATAACATCCGCAAGGACGAGAGTAAACGCCACGCTGAGTCGTTGGGCATTCAGTGGATTGATGGCGACTACGACCACACCTCGTGGCGTCGCTGTGTCGAGGGACTTGAGGGTGAACCTGAGCGTGGACATCGCTGTGAGCAGTGCTTCCTTGTGCGTCTGACGGCGACAGCCCGTAAGGCACAGGAACTCGGCATTCCGTATTTCGCCACCACGTTGGCCTCCAGCCGTTGGAAGAGTCTGGAACAGATTAACCGTGCTGGGCTCACAGCTCAAGAAACAGTCAATGCAGACACGCAAGATGTTCACTTCTGGGCGCAGAACTGGCGCAAGGGTGGCCTGCAGGAGCGTCGCAACCAGTTGCTCAAGGAATATGGATTTTATAACCAGCAGTATTGCGGCTGTGAGTTCTCGGCTCGTAATGAGGCGAACACCAAACCCTTGCTGCGTGCCCAGATGCGTGAGGCCAAGCGCCAGCACCAAGACCAGTTGGCTAAGCTGTCAGCAGAAGTTGTCGAGCGCCTTTACTCTTCTCTCTCCACTCTCCACTCTCCACTCTCCACTATCATGGCCTACTGGCCTTTGCCCGACGAGCCTGACATCCGTCCCTTGTTCGACGCTTTGGTGGCACAGGGTAGGGTGGTGCTCTTGCCCAAGGTCACTGGCGACGATACGATGGAGCTACGCCGCTACACCTCGCCTGCCGACCTTCAGGAAGGAGCCTTCCATATCATGGAGCCCATTGGCGAACCCTTTACCGACTACGCTCAGATAGACGTCTGTCTGGTTCCTGGTGTCGCTTTCGATGCTGCTGGCCACCGTTTGGGTCGTGGTCGCGGCTATTACGACCGCTTCCTCTCAAAGCTTTACTCACCTTCTCACTTTCCAGCTCTCTCACCTCTGAAAATCGGTGTCTGTTTTCCCTTCCAGCGTGTTGCCGAGGTACCCTCAGAGCCTCACGATATCTTGATGGACGAAGTCATTTGATAAAAAAACAGCGGACTGAGGAAGCCCGCTGGTCTTTTATTTGTCAACCTTTTCTACGATGAAGTCGCAGGCAGAGAACCATTTGCTGCACTCTGCTGAGTTTAGGGCCCCATCGGGAGAGAGTGTGACGCCGTAGGTAAGGTTGTTATGGCTGTCGTCAGGTACGATGATGTCGTCGAGGTAGATACGGTTCCAGCCGTAGCCTTGTCCACCATGTGCCGATGCCTTGTTGAGGTCGAGGGCCAAGACGCCTTCATGGGCGTTGGCTTTACGTGAGAAACGGTTGAGGGCTGAGAACCATACGTTGCCACCCGCATCGCCGTCGGCAGGAATCTCCTTTCGTACGGTCTGGTCGCCCACTTGGGCAAAGACGAGCAGTCCAGAGTGTCCGCTGTTGGTCTTCTTGGCACGAACGACTGCTGATACACGATAGCGTCCAGGACGCAGGTTCTTGAGGGTGTTCTCAATACGGAGGCTGCTGCCATAATTCTCGCGATTCACGTGGAGATAGCCCGTCTGCTGGTCAGCGGAATAGTGTTCGCCACGAGCCGTAAACATGTCTTCGTGATGATATTTGACAGGTTGGTGGATGAGCGTCCAGTGATTACGGTTCAGGTAGTCTTGGTCGTTGTCGCTTAGACTGTCGATGCCGGCAGTAAGGTTGCGATGCGCATTGATAGTTGCCTGAGCCATATTGGCCTGCTTCTTCAGGTCGTCGGGCAGATCTTTGATAATGTCGCGGGTCATATTCATCAGCTCGTCAGCATGATGCTGGGAGAATAGGTAGGGGTAGCTTTCCACCTCTTTATTGAGCGTATAGCAGATAGCTTTCTGCTCTGTGAGGGTGGCCGTGCTGCCGATACCCGTCATGAGCCAAAGCTTGGCATGCAGCGCCTCGTAGCTGGTCTTGAGGTTATATGTCTTGGGCTCGTCGTAGAGCTGCTGTGCCATCTTAATGAAATTGTACTGGAAGACCTCGGCCAGCGTGTCGGTATCAAGCGCCTTGGCACGCTCAGGTTCCTTTTTCCGCATCTCAAACAGCATGTTCTGTGCCACGCTGAGAGCCGTGTTGCTGCGGTCGAGGTATTCCTCGTCGTCGTAGGACTTGATCTGGGGTGTCGACTTGAGTTTGGGGCAGTGGAACTCGTACATGATGCCTCTGGTCATATAGTATTTGTGCTTCCTGTCGAGGGGCTCGTCCTCCTCATAGCTCGCCCAGGAGAGCAGATAGGTCGAGCGGAAACCGTCGTCATCCTTGAAGCCGATGATGCGCACGTTCATAGAGGGGTGAAGCTGAAGGGGCAGGGTCTCACCACTTTCGCCGTAGGCGATGCTGACACCAGGGAATACAGCCTGTTCGTCGCCAGCCACATAGCTGTAGTAGCTGGAGGCCTGAGGTGACTGTTTGTCGTAGGCGTCGAGAATCTGGCGTAAGGGCAGATTGGGGTCATCGGGCACGTTGCGGAACTCAAAGCTCCAGCCGTCGAGGTAGTTAGGGCCTATGTCTGCCCTGTTCTTCCCAAGTTGTACCACGTGAATCTTGTTCTTGGGCACCAGACCGCCACCGTCGAGGGCCGTATAGATGATGCTGAGGCTATCCTTGCTGCCTGGTATCCACGTGGACGAGATGTATTTGGGGGCCCTGCGGTCGAGTGTCTCCCTGAAGGCCGTGTGCATGGCCTGTGCGTGCTTGTTCTCCTGAGCGTAGATTGCACTGATGGGCATCAGCAGGAGTGCTATGGTAATAATAACGTGTTTCATAATTCTTAAAAGCTAATATAATTGGTGGTAGTATCTTTTTTTATTTCATTGATTGCTTGCTCGACTTGCTTGCCGACGATGCGGTTCACCATGAGCTGTAGGCGCACATCAGCGGCGATGAGTCTTTCCACTTGTGCCGAGCCAACGCTATCGTCTAGTTTTTCCATTTCTGACTCAAGACGGGCAATGCATTTGGCCAGGTCTTCAGCTGCCGAGGCAGAGTCGACCGTTGGAGCGTTAGGCTGTTGAGCTGTTGGACGCTTAGCGGGAGTAGCATGAGCTACGATGGTCTGCGCTGTTGTCGCTGTAGGAATGATAGCTTTGGGTGCGAGCTGTGCGCTGTCCTTCGTGGCAACTGTTTTCTCTGCCACCACTGAAGGCTGCTCGGCGGTACTTCTTCCAAGATGGAAGGCAACGAGCAGGACGACACTTGCCGCGATGCCAACCATCATCCACCTGAGGGCGACTATCTTTGGTTTTCCCTTGACAGCTTTGGGCAGCATCTTGATCTTTTCGCTATCCGTATTGTTCAACTGTGCCGATGTATCCGCTTCGGGCTCAATGTCCACCTCACCGTTGTCAAACAGCGTGAACATCTCTTTATATTCTGCCCACTCGTCGTCGACCTCGTGAGTGCGGAAGTACTGTGCCAGCACCTCTTCCTCAGCAACGCTGGTTTCGCCAGCCATGAACTTGCTGAGCAGTTGGGCTATTTCCTGTTTTTTAATCTGATTTTTCATTGTTGATTCCTCCTTTTTAGTTTGTTTAGTAATTCGTTGCGGGCTCGCGAGAGTAGGGTAGAGACCGATGCTTGTCGGATGCCCAGGATGTCGGCTATCTCGCCTAACTCGCGGTGTTCCAACTGTCGCATTCGCAGCACCATTCCCGCTGTGGAAGGCAGATGGTCTATCTGTTCGCCTATCCAGTGCTCCAGCTCCGTGTATTCCAGTCGGTCGTGCAGCGAGTCTTCGTCTATCAGCGGCATCGTGTGGGCTATCTCCGCATGCTGATGAGCCGTACGCCACTTGTCGATGCACACCCGTTTCGTAGTGATGACGGCCGAAGCCTTCAGGTGAGCCGCGTCGTTCAGTTGTTCGTGCAGGTTCCAAAGCTTCAGCATCACGTCCTGCGCAATGTCCTCCGCATCGTCCTGCGCAAAGCCGAAACGCTGGGCTATTGCTACGGCTGTTGTCCGCATCTCGCTGGCCTTATATGTAAACTCTTTTTGTGTCATTACACTAATATAACGAATAACTTCTCAGAAATTAAACAAACTAACGCATTTTTTTTCATTGGCAATAATTGAAAAAACGACACTTAATGTTTGCGGGTGTCGTTTTTTTGTTGTAACTTTGCACCCAATAATTGCAATTATAGAAAAATATATGTTTGAGAATTTAAGCGATAGACTTGAACGGTCGTTCAAGATACTGAAAGGTGAGGGAAAAATCACTGAGATAAACGTTGCGGAGACGCTGAAAGACGTGCGCAAGGCGCTGTTGGATGCTGACGTAAACTACAAGGTTGCCAAGCAGTTTACGGACACCGTGAAGCAGAAGGCGATGGGCATGAACGTGCTGACGGCCGTGAAGCCCAGCCAGCTGATGGTGAAGATTGTGCACGACGAACTGGCCGAACTGATGGGCGGCAAAGCGGTAGAGCTGAAGCTAGAGGGTCGTCCCGCCATTGTGTTGATGTCTGGTTTGCAGGGTTCTGGTAAGACCACGTTCTCTGGTAAGCTGGCCAACATGCTGAAGCAGAAGCAGCATAAGAATCCGCTGCTCGTTGCCTGCGACGTATATCGTCCTGCTGCTATCCAGCAGTTGCACGTGGTAGGTGAGAGTGTCGGCGTTCCCGTCTATTCGGAGCCCGATAACAAGAACGTGGTGGAGATAGCCCAGAACGCCATCAAGGAGGCTAAGCAGAAGAACTATAACGTCGTCATCATCGATACCGCTGGTCGTCTGGCCGTTGACGAGGAGATGATGAACGAGATAGCTACGCTGAAGGAGGCTGTTCAGCCCGACGAGACGCTGTTTGTCGTCGACTCGATGACGGGTCAGGATGCCGTGAATACTGCGAAGGAATTCAACGACCGTCTGGACTTCGATGGTGTGGTACTCACCAAGCTCGATGGTGACACCCGTGGTGGTGCTGCGTTGTCTATCCGTACCGTTGTCACCAAGCCCATCAAGTTCGTGGGTACTGGCGAGAAGATGGAAGCTTTGGACGTGTTCCATCCTGAGCGTATGGCCGACCGCATACTGGGTATGGGCGATATCGTCTCACTCGTTGAGCGTGCCCAGGAACAGTTTGACGAGGAAGAGGCTAAGCGTTTGGAGAAGAAAATCCGCAAGAACAAGTTCGATTTCGATGACTTCATGGGTCAGATACAGCAGATCAAGAAGATGGGTAACATCAAGGACCTGGCTTCGATGATTCCTGGCGTCGGCAAGGCGCTGAAGGATGTCGACATCGACGACAACGCCTTCAAAGGCATTGAGGCCATCATCCAGTCGATGACGCCGAAGGAGCGTGCCAACCCCGATATCATCAACCAAAGCCGTCGCCTGCGTATCGCGAAGGGTAGCGGTACGAAGATTGAGGAGGTGAACCGCCTGATGAAGCAGTTCGACCAGACGCGTAAGGTGATGCGCATGATGACGGGTGCCGGTTCGTCGAAGATGGCACAGATGGCCGCAGCCATGAAGATGCGTGGCGGAATGCCGAAATTTTAACCCATAGGTCCTATAAAGACCTATAAGTCCTATAAGAAAATATGCAACTGATAGACGGAAAAGCAACGGCAGCGGCCATCAAGGCTGAAATTGCCGAAGAGGTAAAAGAGATTGTAGCCCGTGGTGGTAAACAGCCCCATTTGGCCGCTGTGCTGGTGGGTCACGATGGTGGTTCAGAGACTTATGTAAAAAATAAGGTTCTCGCGTGCGAGGCCTGCGGTTTTAAGTCGACCCTCATCCGCTACGAGGACAACATTACTGAGGCAGACCTTCTGACCTGTGTCGACAAATTGAACAAGGACGACGACGTTGATGGCTTCATCGTGCAGTTGCCTTTGCCCAAGCACATCGACGAGCAGAAGATTATCGAGGCTATTGACTACCGCAAGGATGTCGACGGTTTCCATCCCATCAACGTAGGCCGTATGGCTATCGGTCTGCCTTGTTTCATCTCGGCTACGCCGCTGGGAATAGTGACCCTGCTGAAGCGCTATGGCATTGAGACCTCAGGCAAGAAGTGCGTCATCCTGGGTCGAAGCAATATCGTCGGCAAACCTATGGCCCAGCTGATGATGCAGAAACAGTATGGCGACGCTACCGTTACCGTATGCCACTCGCGTTCGAAGACGTTGAAGAAAGAGTGTCAGGAGGCCGACATCATTATTGCTGCCATCGGACAGCCCGACTTCGTTACCGCTGATATGGTAAAGGATGGTGCCGTCATCGTTGACGTAGGTACTACCCGTGTGCCTGATGCTACCCGCAAGAGCGGTTTCCGTCTGAATGGTGACGTAAAGTTCGACGAGGTAGCTCCCAAGTGCTCGTTCATCACGCCCGTTCCTGGTGGGGTAGGACCTATGACCATCTGCTCGCTGATGAAGAACACGCTGGCAGCAGGCAAGAAAGAATATTACAAATGACCGCCGAAGAGTATTACGAGAAAGGCAACGAGGCCCGCAAGCAAGGCTTGTGGCACGAAGCCATCAACAACTACATCCAAGCCATTGCGCTTGACCCCGATAGTCCTGCTGTCGAGGCCAAGCGCATGTTGGATGACATCATGGCCTTCTACTGCAAGGATATGTATAATCCGTGAGGCGTTTCTAACTAACGACTATTCTATTAATAACTAACAGCTAATATGAAAACACTATTCTTACCATTGCTGCTCTTGGTAGCAGTGTCTGCAAATGCGCAGAACAACCCCGTGTTAAGGATTGAAGGTGGTCAGGTACAGGGCGTGCTGGCCGACGACCATCCTGACGTGTTTGTCTATCGTGGTATTCCCTATGCTGCTCCCCCCATCCGCGAGAACCGCTGGAAAGAGCCACAACCCGTTCAGCCCTGGAAGGGCGTGAAGATTTGCGATACCTTCGGTCGCCCGAGCTATCAGGCCATTCAGTATACGGGTGGCTATTATACCGAGTGGGGTTATGGCAAGGAGGCCGCCTTCAGCGAAGACTGTCTGTATCTGAACGTATGGACAAAGGCGCCTGGTAAGGTGGGCAAGAAGTTGCCCGTGGCCCTATGGATTCATGGTGGTGGCTATCGCGAGGGCTTCGGCTCTGAGCCTGAGTTTGACGGACAGGAGTGGGGCGCCAAGGATGTGGTGCTCGTCACCATCAACTATCGACTGGGTGTCTTCGGTTTCCTCGTACATCCAGCCCTTTCTGCTGAGAGTCCTCATCACGTATCAGGCAACTATGGCATTCTCGACCAGATTGAGGCTTTGAAGTGGATCAAGAAGAATATTGCACAGTTTGGTGGCGATCCCAACAACGTGACCATCTTCGGACAAAGTGCTGGTGGCGGTAGTGTTCGTACGCTGTGTGAGAGTCCGCTGGCTCGCGGTCTGTTCCACAAGGCCGTCATTATGAGTGCCCAGGGACTGAGCATCCCCGATGCCAACGGCAATCCGATGGGTGGCCGTTATAGTGGTGGCTCTTTTGCCGATGCTGAAGCCAGAGCCAAGAAGGTGTTCGACTGGGCAGGTTTGACTGACCTGCAGAAGATGCGTGCTGCCAGTACTGAGACCATTTTCGCCCTCAACACGCTCTACCACCAGATCAACAGCGACGGACAACAGGGTGGTGGCCCTATGGCTGCTATGTTCAGAGGTCTGCCCTTCATGCCGATGATTGACGGCTATGTCAGCGAGAAGAGCTTCGACGACGCTACGCGTGGTGGCACGCTGGCTGATGTACCTTATATGATTGGTTTCACGCTGAACGATATGGGCAATATGGCTCCCAACATCGTCGAGTTCTGTAAGGTACGCGCTGAAAAGGGCGGCAAGGCCTGGGCTTACGAGTTTGCTCGTCCGTTGCCCGACGATGGCTCTCATCCCGAGGTGACTCAGCGTTTGAAGGGTGCTTTCCACTCTTCAGACCTGTGGTTTGTCTTCAAGAGTCTGAAGCACTGCTGGCGTCCATGGACCAAGGGTGACTGGGACCTCTCTGAGAAGATGCTGACCGCATGGACTAACTTCGTCAAGTACAGCGACCCCAATGGCCCGAAGGGTGGGGCATGGAAACCCTGTACTGGGAAGACTCCAAAGTTTATGGTGTTCAAGTTGAACGACAAGGATGCTGAAGCTTCTGTATTTGGTGAGCCTGAGATTGCTCCCCGTCCTCAGGGTTTTCGTTTTCCTTAAATGATAGCAAATTATAAAATGATAACAGAAATGATGAATACTATGTTTCGTAAAATGTTTATGCTGGTAGCATTTGCCGCTTGTGCAGGAATAGCGAATGCCCAGCTACCCAATGAGAAGTTTGGCAAACCATCAAAGATGGAATGGGACTTTAATGGCTGGGGTGATGCGGTGAATGCTGATGCAATCATCCTATGCAAGACCATGAAGGTGACCTATCAGCTTTCTGACCAGATGTTTAACACGAATATGTCTGATCAAGAAATCAGTATAGATAATCTTGTGGATATGACCAACCAGATTGACGACAGTAATATCCTTGTGAAGTATGAAATCGGCCTTCGCACGAAGATTCTGAAACCTGATGGTGCCAAACATGCCAATATTGACATTACCTACTTTAGTGATAACGATAAAATATCATGGTACGACGACTTGCAGGACTTGAAGATCAGGGTTTTCACCAAGAACGAGAAGGGAAAGGTCGAGAAAAGAAATGTCAATACTGATGGTTTCGTTAAGGAGCGTGTCGACGATCACTACATGGTCATGCATGTCGTTGTTCCTGACGTTCAGCCAGGTAGCATTATTGAATACCAGTACAACATTACCAGCGTTCGTCCAACATTCCTCTATGACTGGGTGTTCCAAGAGTGCATTCCAACCTTACGCTCAAAATGCGACATAGAGATTCCTGCGTTCTTGCAGTTCAGAATGAATGCTCCCATCAACAAGCTTGTCAAGTCGAGTGTAGTGGCAGGCCGCTTGTCATACGATAACAATAGGTCTGACTTAAAGAAAGGCAAGACTTGTATCACGAACCACTATTTTATCGTAGGTGACTATATCCGTCCTGAAGACGAGAAGGTGGCCGTCTTTACGAGTCAGATTGCAATGCCTAATGTCACAGTTCCTGCGGCTATGCCCAATGGTAGTACGCATCTGAAGGTAAAATAAATTCTTCAGATAAATCAATAAACAAAGACGCGTACGTAAGAAAATAAGCCGAAAGTTTGGTGCTTTCGGCTTTTTTGCATACCTTTGCACCCCGAATTCTTGCTTTAGCAAGTGTAGCTCTTTTAGACAGATACAGACTTCAAGCATTAAACTAGATATTATGGCAAAAATGAAAGGCGCCATTGTGGTGGATACCGAGAGGTGTAAAGGATGCCAGTTGTGCATCATTGCCTGCCCTCAGAAGGTCATCGCCCTGGCCAACAAAGTGAATCTGCACGGCTACCCCTATGTGGAGGCAGTCAACGAAGAGGCCTGTGTGGGCTGTGCTTCGTGTGGCATTGTCTGCCCAGACGGATGTATCACCGTGTATCGTAAAAAAATGGAGGAGTAAGCTATGGCAGAAGAAAGAGAAGTTGTATTGATGAAAGGCAATGAGGCTATCGCCCATGCTGCTATTCGTTGCGGATGCGACGGCTATTTCGGCTATCCTATTACTCCGCAGAGTGAAGTGATTGAAACGCTGGCAGAACTCAAGCCTTGGGAGACCACTGGTATGCAGGTGGTACAGGCTGAGAGTGAGCTGGCCTCTATTTATATGGTCTATGGCGCTGCTGGTGCTGGTAAGCGTGCGATGACGTCTTCATCATCTCCTGGTATCGCTCTGATGCAGGAGGGTATCACCTATATGGCTGGTGCCGAGGTGCCTGGCGTGTTTGTCAATGTGCAGCGTGGTGGTCCCGGTCTGGGTACTATCCAGCCTTCACAGGGGGACTATAATCAGGCTACCCGTGGTGGTGGTAATGGTGACTATAAAGTCATCGTGCTGGCTCCCTCTTCTGTTCAGGAGATGGCAGATTTCGTTGACCTCGCCTTTGAGTTGGCATTCAAGTATCGCAACCCCGCTATGATTCTCTCTGATGGCGTCATCGGTCAGATGATGGAGAAGGTGGTGCTGCCTCCCTACAAGCCCCGTCGTACCGACGAGGAGGTCATTAAGGAGTGTCCTTGGGCTTCTACTGGTAAACCCAAGAACCGTGAGCGTGTGGTCATCACCTCACTAGAGTTGAAGCCCGAAGCCATGGAGAAGCGTAATATTGCTCTCCAGGAGAAGTATGCTAAGATTCAGGAGAATGAGGTGCGCTTCGAGCAGCAGCAGATGGACGATGCAGAATATGCTATCGTGGCCTTTGGTTCTGCAGCCCGTATCGCAGAGAAGTCTGTAGAAATTGCCCGCGAGCAGGGCATCAAGGTGGGCTTGTTCCGCCCGATTACACTGTTCCCCTTCCCCGAGAAGCAGATTGCTGAGTTGTCGAAGAAGGTAAAGGGCATCCTCGTAGCAGAGATCAACGCAGGTCAGATGGTGCAGGATGTGCGCCTTGCTGTAAACGGTGCTGTGCCCGTCGAGCAGTTTGGTCGTCTGGGTGGTATCGTCCCTGATCCTGAAGAAATTGTCACAGCTTTACAGCATTTGACAATTTGACAATTTACGATTTGACAATTGTAAAATGGTGAAATAGTAAAATAGTGAAATAGTAAAATATCATGGTGGATAGAAATCAGATAGTTCAACCCGAGAATATCGTCTGCAAGAAGCCGACGCTGATGAACGACAACAATATGCACTACTGCCCCGGCTGTAGTCACGGTGTGGTGCATAAGCTGATTGCCGAGGTCATCGAAGAAATGGGAATGGAAGACAAGGCTGTAGGCGTATCGCCTGTAGGCTGCGCTGTCTTCGCGTACAACTATATAGATATCGACTGGCAGGAGGCTGCCCATGGTCGTGCTCCCGCTTTGGCTACAGGTATTAAGCGCTGCTGGCCTGACCGTCTGGTATTCACTTATCAAGGTGATGGTGACTTGGCTTGTATCGGTACTTGTGAGACCATCCATGCCCTAAACCGTGGTGAGAACATCGTCATCATCTTCGTCAACAATGCCATCTATGGTATGACAGGTGGTCAGATGGCTCCTACCACGCTGATTGGTCAGAAGACCTCTACTTGTCCTTATGGTCGTGACCCTGAGATTCATGGTTACCCCCTGAAGATGGCCGATATCGCTGCGCAGCTGGAGGGAACCTGCTATGTCACTCGTCAGAGTGTCGAGAGTGTAGGCTCTATCCTCAAGGCGAAGAAAGCACTGCGCAAGGCTTTCGAGGCTTCGATGGCTGGCAAGGGTAGTTCGCTCGTAGAGTTCGTCTCTACCTGTAACAGCGGTTGGAAGCTGACTCCTGCTAAGGCTAATGAATGGATGAAGGAGAACATGTTCCCATTCTATCCTAAAGGTGACCTGAAAGATACGACAGGCGAGAAGTAAGATGTTTGATGTAAGATGTAAGAAGTTATGAAGAAAGAGATAATAATTTCAGGTTTCGGAGGTCAGGGCGTGCTCTCAATGGGTAAGATTCTGGCTTATAGTGGACTGATGGAGGATAAAGAGGTGACATGGATGCCTGCCTATGGTCCTGAGCAGCGTGGTGGTACAGCCAACGTAACAGTCATCGTTAGCGACGAGCGTATCTCTTCGCCCATCCTCAGCAAATACGACATCGCTGTGGTGCTGAATCAGCCTTCACTCGAGAAGTTCGAGCCAAAGATCAAACCTGGTGGTATCCTGATTTACGACGGCTTTGGTATCATCAACAAGCCCACCCGTAAGGACATCACCATCTATGAGATCAATGCTATGGACAAGGCTGCTGAGATGAAGAACAGCAAAGTCTTTAACATGATTATTCTCGGTGGACTCTTGAAGGTAGCTCCCGTCGTGAGCGACAAGGGTGTTGAGAAGGCTCTCTTCAAGACACTGCCTGAGCGCCATCACGGTCTGATTCCTTTGAATATGGAGGCTCTGAAAGAAGGTGCCAAGATTATTGAAGAAGTGAAGTAAATAAACTGTGATAACTAAAAAGGGAACCGATTTCGGTTCCCTTTTTTTAGTTGTATTGCTCTTTAAACTTATCCAACTTCTCTGTCCAATATTGGCGAAGGTCATTCCATTTATAATAATAAGGTGTACTGGTAGCCGGAACGGGTAACGTTGCCTCGCGCTCATTGAGCAGGGCTTTGACCAGAATGTCGCCTTTTCCATTCTTGGGCTTATAGAAGATGAGTTGGATATTACAACCCATCGGGAATATCTTGTAGTTCTGCCAGTGCTGGTCCAACTCATCAATATTCTCTATGCTGGCATTACAGTTGTTCAGCTCCATCAGGCAGGCCAGCGGCAAAACACAGACCTCGTGGCCAAAGCGCATCGTGGCTTGTGGCTTTCCTAATGCTACACAGGTATCGGCAGTCTCGATAATGTTTCTCAGCAGGTTATATTGGCTGAAGGGCTTTGCATTGTCTGACATCGGTGAGTTGGCGTAGCGCACATACCAGCTTACATTCGAAATGCACCACTGGTCGTAGCGCTCTTCTTCTGTAAAGAGATTGATCATGTCTGGACCATCGTCGTGGCTCTGCATGTTGATGACCACCTCAAACAAGTGACGCATCAGTGAATGCCTATGTATACTGTCGGCAGCCCATTGCTCATCGGTGAAGAGCACCTTCATCAGCCGCTCTGGGCGCGTTTTGCTTTCCGTATATTTGCCAATCTTTTGCCAGTCAATGTGCTTGCTGGCTTCCTTTACCTTTCCTTCATGCTCATTATTCAAGTAGTATTGCAGGCTCTCGCTGACGTCGTTATGGATGCGTGCCGTAGGATTGGCGGCCATCAGTTCTTCGCATTCGGCTACCATTGACAGAATGCAGCGGTTGACAGTAGTGCTGCGGGCATCGATGGCCAGATTCTTGGTAAGGAAAATCTCTGGGAAATGCTCTGCAATACGTTTGCCAATGCCGTGGTGCTGACGTTCGCCAACGGTGCTCAGGTCGCCTAAACGCTTGATAGTAGTTTTATTGAACTTCTCCAACTTCTCCAGTACCTCTTTTCCCTTACTGGTCAACTTTCCCTGTTCGTTAGCTTTACGCAGTGGATTTATGACACGTTCATAGCTATCTGGGGCGATGAGCCAGCGCGAACCATGTCGGCCATAATGGGTGAAATAGAAGGGTACGTAGCCCTTTGGCGCTTGTGTGTAGTTGAAATCAGGCAACTGTCGGTCGTAGTCTACATAATTCGAACCCGCCAACCATGGGTTGGCCTTAAGATCTTCACGAGCTGTCTGAGCCAATATCGTCCAAGGCAATGAAATGCCAAGCAGACATAATACAAGTAGTCTTTTCATCTGTTGTTATAAGAATGTTATTAGTGTTTTATGTCTTGCAAAGATAGCATTTTTTACTGTTTTTTACGCAGATAAGGCAAAAAACATGCATATTTTGTGTGTTTTTAGTAAAAAAACTTGGAAGTTATATAAATTTTTTGTTACTTTGCAGCATTAAAACAAAGAGACAAACAGTTTATTTTTGTAATTAAATCAATTAGTAAGTAAAATGAAAAAGTTATTTTTACTCTTTGCTGCAGCTATGCTGACAGCTTCTGTGTCTGCACAGAGAACAACTGTTACTGCTAACAAGGCTGGTGACAACTGGTATGCTGGTATCAATGCTGGTGTTGGTACAAACATGCAGAAGTATGATTGGGAGAATGCTGGTGATAAAGGCGCAGGCTTCTTCAAGGGCTTTACTCCTGAGTTCGGCGTTCGTATTGGTAAGAATCTGACAACCGTATTCGGTCTGGCTTTGGACGTTAATGCTTATTTCCTGAATGGTAAGCGTGAGGATGGTTGGCGTGCTAAGAGCACATTTGGTAGCTCCACTTTCATTGATGCTACTGATTTCGACCTGATGACCACTTGGAACCTGAACAACGCTTTTGCTGGTTACAAAGGTCAGCCCCGTACTTTCGAGGTGATTGCTCTCGTAGGTGGTGGTTACAGCCGCGCTTGGGCTAAACATGAGGGTGGTATCAATGCTAAGGCTGCTATCGACTTCGCTTTCAACCTGGGTGCCAACAAGGCTTGGCAGGTTTACATCGAGCCTTCTGCTATTCTCGGTGAGCCAGGTGTTCAGTATGCTAACCCCTTCTACAGAGTTGGTGATCCCAAGAAGTACAACGGTACTTTCTCTCTGAAGGCTGGTGTGAACTACAAGTTCGGTTGCAGCAATGGTACTCACAACTTCGCTATTGAGCAGCTCCGCGACCAGGCTGAGATCGATGGTCTGAACGCTAAGATCAACGAGCTCCGCGCTGACAACCAGGCTAAGGACAGCAAGATTGCTGCTGATGGCCGTACCATCCAGGATCTGAAGGCTCAGCTCGCTGCTTGCCAGGCTCGTCCTACCGCTGCTGCTGTTGTTGCTGCTCCTGTTGAGACTGTTCTGCAGCCCATCGTTATCTTCCGTCAGGGTAAGAGCACTATCGACGCTGCTCAGTATGCTAGCATCGAGATGATTGCCAAGTACATGAAGAACCACAAGGATGCTAAGGTTAAGGTTCAGGGTTATGCTTCTCCCGAGGGTAACAAGGAACTCAACCAGAAGCTCTCTGAAAAGCGTGCTGAGGCTGTTAAGACCGCTCTCGTTAAGAAGTATAAGATTGCTGCAGACCGCGTAACTGTTGAGGGTCTGGGTGCAACCGATAAGCTCTCTCAGGAGAACGACTTCAACCGCGTAGCTATGTTCGTTGACACTACGAAGTAATCTTCGAATTTGTAACAATTCTAGTATAGAAATCCCTGCAATTGTAAGATTGCAGGGATTTTTTTGTGTCATTTAGTTGGCTATTTATAGAAAAAGGTGTATCTTTGCAGCTTAAAGCAAAGATAATATAAAACAGATATGAAACATCCGTTGAGAAGTGCAGTATGCACAGAAGGACGTAGGATGGCAGGAGCCCGCGCTTTGTGGGTGGCCACGGGTATGAAACACGAGCAGTTTGGCAAACCCATTATTGCTGTCGTCAACTCGTTCACTCAGTTTGTGCCTGGTCATACGCATCTGCATGAGATTGGTCAGATTGTTCGCGAAGAAATAGAAAAGATGGGCTGCTATGCCGCCGAGTTTAACACCATTGCCATCGACGATGGTATCGCTATGGGGCACGACGGCATGCTGTATTCGCTGCCCTCACGCGACATCATTGCCGACAGCGTAGAGTATATGGTCAATGCTCACAAGGCTGATGCCATGATCTGCATCTCGAACTGCGACAAGGTGACACCTGGTATGCTGATGGCATCCATGCGACTGAATATCCCAACGGTGTTCTGTAGCGGTGGACCTATGGAGGCAGGAAAATGGCGCGGTGAGAATGCCGACCTGATCACGGCGATGATTAAGGGTGCCGACCCCTCGGTCTCTGACGAGGAGATGAAGGAGATAGAGAGTTGCGCCTGTCCTGGTTGCGGCAGTTGCTCTGGCATGTTTACTGCTAACTCCATGAATTCACTTACAGAGGCTATCGGTCTCTCGCTGCCTGGTAACGGCACTATTCTTGCAACACACACCAACCGTATCGAATTGTTTAAGGCGGCTGCCCGTCAGGTGGTGAAGAATGCTTTTGCCTACTATGAGGACGGCGACGAAAGCGTGTTGCCTCGCAATATTGCTACTCGTAAGGCCTTTATGAATGCGATGGCATTAGATATCGCGATGGGTGGAAGCACCAATACCGTGCTGCACCTGTTGGCTGTGGCTCAGGAGGCTGGTGCTGACTTTACGATGAAGGACATCGATGAACTCTCGCGCCGTGTACCTTGCTTATGTAAGCTGGCTCCAAACACCCAGAAGTACTCTGTTCAGGAGTGTGGACGTGCCGGCGGTATCCTGGGAATCCTGAACGAATTGAACAAAGGTGGCCTGATTGACGGCTCTGCCCCACGTGTGGATGGTATGACGCTTGATGAGGCCATGAAGAAATATAGTATCGTGGATGGCGCAGTTGATGCTGAGGCAAATCGCATCTATCAGACTGCTCCCGGCAACCGCTTCTCTACCAAGATGGGTTCGCAGTCGGCAGAGTGGGGCACACTCGATACCGATCGTGCCAACGGCTGTATCCGTGATTTGGAACATGCTTATACCAAGGATGGCGGCCTGGCTGTCCTTTTCGGCAACATCGCCCAAGACGGTTGCGTAGTGAAGACCGCAGGCGTAGACGAAGCCCTGTGGCACTTCGAAGGTCCTGCAGTGGTCTTCGACTCTCAGGAAGATGCCTGCGAGGGAATCCTTGGTGGCAAGGTAAAGAGTGGCGATTGTGTGGTGATTACCCATGAAGGTCCGAAGGGTGGCCCTGGTATGCAGGAGATGCTGTATCCCACCTCTTATATTAAGAGTATGCACTTGGGCAAGGAATGTGCGCTGATTACCGATGGTCGTTTCTCTGGTGGTACCAGCGGTCTGAGCATCGGACATATCTCGCCTGAGGCTGCCAGTGGTGGTAACATCGGCAAGATTAAGGATGGCGACATCATCGTGATTGATATCCCCAGCCGCTCTATCAGCGTAAAGCTGAGCGACGAGGAACTTGCAGCACGTCCACAGCAGCCCCTGAAGCGCAATCGCGTGGTCAGCAAGGCGCTGAGAGCCTATGCCCAGAGCGTTAGTTCAGCCGATAAAGGTGGTGTGAGGATTATTGATTAGTTGACAGTTGACAATTATGTTAAGAGATAGAATAACAGGATCGAAAGCGCTGATGCGTGCTCTGCAGGCAGAAGGTGTGAAGACCATCTTCGGATACCCTGGTGGTAGCATTATGCCGGTGTATGATGCGCTTTTCGACTATACACGAGGAGAGAAAAAGTGTTTCGACCACATCTTGGTACGTCACGAACAGGCGGCAACCCATGCTGCCGAAGGCTATGCCCGTGTCAGTGGTGAGGTGGGTGTTGCCTTGGTGACCAGTGGTCCGGGTGCTACTAATACGCTGACAGGTGTGGCTGACGCCATGCTCGACTCTACGCCGATTGTGGTGATTGCCGGTCAGGTGGCTATTGGTGCGCTGGGTACCGATGCTTTTCAGGAGGTCGACCTGGTGGGTGTGGCACAGCCTATCTCGAAGTGGTCGTACCAGATACGTCGCGCTGAAGATGTGGCTTGGGCTGTCAGTCGTGCGTTCTACATTGCACGCAGCGGTCGTCCTGGTCCTGTGGTGCTTGACTTTGCTCGCAATGCTCAGGTAGAAGAGATTGACTGGGAACCCAAGAAGGTTGACTTCATCCGTTCTTATGTGGCTTATCCTAAACTGAACATAGATGCTGTGCGAGAGGCTGCCGAGCTCATCAACAATGCTAAGAAGCCTTTGGCACTGGTGGGACAAGGTGTAGAACTGGGTAATGCCCAGGAAGAACTGAAGGCTTTCCTTGAGAAGGCCGACATTCCAGCAGGACGTACAATGTTAGGACTGAGTGCGTTGCCCTCCGACCATCCGTTGAATGTGGGTATGCTGGGCATGCATGGCAACTATGCCGTAAACCTGAAGGAACAGGAGTGCGACGTGCTGATAGCCATTGGCATGCGCTTCTCTGATCGTGTGACGGGTAATACCAAGACCTATGCCAAGCAGGCAAAGGTGATTCATTTGGATATCGACCGTAGCGAGATTGACAAGAATGTCAAGACTGATGTGGCTGTTGTTGCTGACTGTAAGGAGTCGCTGCCTGCCATCACGGCATTGCTTAACAAAAATAATCACCAGCAGTGGCGCGAATCGTTCAAGGAGTTAGACAATAAGGAACGTGTGAAGGTCATAGAGCCTGCCATCCATCCTACGGAAGGTCCCTTGCTGATGGGTGAGGTGGTGAATAAGGTGGCAGAGAAGGCCCCGCGTGGTACCGTTCTGGTAACGGATGTGGGTCAGAACCAATTGTTTGCTACCCGTTATTTCCGCTATCCTGAGAAGCGCAGTATCTGTACCAGTGGCGGTTTGGGTACGATGGGTTATGGCATGCCGGCGGCCATTGGAGCCACTTTTGCTACTGACCGTACCGTTTGTTGCTTTATGGGCGATGGTGGTTTCCAGATGTGTATCGAGGAACTCGGCACGATTATGGAACAGCAGGCTCCTGTCAAGATGATCCTGATGAATAATAACTATCTGGGTAATGTCCGTCAGTGGCAGGATATGTTCTGGATGCGTCGTAAGTCGTTTACAAAGATGATGAATCCCGACTATAGTCTGATAGCCCAGGGCTATGGTATTCCTTATCAGGTAGTGACCGACCGCCAAGAGTTGGCATCTGCCGTAGAGAAGATGCTGACCACTAAGGGTCCGTATATCTTGGAGTGTGCCATCAAGGAAGACGATGACGTTCTGCCTATGACTCCTCCGGGCATGAATGTAGATGATATGATGCTGGAACTTTAGCGCTTCGCTAAATGACAAATGACAATTGATAAATGACAAATTGATGGAAGAGAAGAAGAAACTATATACTCTGCTGGTTTACTCAGAGAATGTGGCTGGTGTGTTGAACCAGATTACCGCTGTGTTTACGCGCCGTCAGGTAAACATCGAGAGTCTGAACGTGTCGGCATCCAGCATTGAGGGCGTACACAAGTATACCATTACCGCCTGGAGCGAAGAAGACCAGATTATCAAGATTACGCGTCAGATAGAAAAGAAGATCGATGTGGTGAAAGCCAACTATTTTACTGACGATCAGTTGTTTATCCGTGAGGCAGGCCTTTATAAGCTGCAGACTGACCTGGTGCTGCAGAATCCTGAGGTTTCCCGTACCATCCGTCGGCACGATGCACATATCACTGAGGTTAATCCTGTTTACACCATTGTGATGAAGAACGGCCGCACAGAGGATATCATTTCGCTTTACTATGCTCTCAACGAGTATGGCTGTGTATTGCAGTACACCCGTAGTGGTCGTATCGCTGTAACTCGCGGCACTCAGGAGCAGGTGACAGACTTCCTGGAACAACGAGAGAAAAGTGAAAGGTAATGGATAAGATAGGACTTTACGAGTTTCTGGCCGAGCCGTTCCATTGCGACTTCAGTGGCCGTTTGTTTATGGGACATCTGGGCAACCATATGCTCAATGCTGCTGACTTTCACTCGTCGGCACGCGGTTTCGGCATGAAGTACCTGATGACCATCCGTCGTTCGTGGGTGCTGTCGCGTCTGGCTATCGAGATGACTGAGATGCCCGAGCAGTATACACGCTTCAACGTTGAGACGTGGGTGGAGTCGGCCATGCGCTATTTCACTTCGCGCAACTTCGCCGTTGTCGGCGAAGAGGGTAAGATCTATGGCTATGGCCGCAGTATCTGGGCGATGATTGACACCGAGAGCCGCCAGCCGACAGACATTCTGGCGATTGACAATGGTGCCATCAATCAGTGGATTGTCACCGACAAGGAGTGTCCTATCGATAAGGGTGGGCGAGTGAAGATGTCTGACGAGGCGCAGTTGGTGCGTACCATTGCCACCTATTATAATGATGTCGACATCAACGGCCATATCAATAGCGTCAAGTATATCGAGCACGTGCTCGACCTTTGGCCACTCGACTGGTATCGTGAGCACCACATCAAACGTTTCGAGATTGCCTATGTCGCCGAGGCACATGCCGGTGACGAGTTGTCGTTCTATCGCGAAAAGGTGAGCGACAGCGAATACTGCGTCCGCATCGTACGAACAGATGGTACCGAATGCTGTCGCAGTCGTATCGTATTTTTTTGAATGATGAGAAAGATTCTGCCCCTTCTGTTGCTGGCGGTCTGTGTGACTATGCAGGCCGAACGGCGTCCGCTGTCGCTGACAGACAGCCTGCACTATAAGGTAGAGATGCAGGCCACGCTGTCAAGTGGCGACCATACCCCTCTGTGGCTGAATGCCAATCGCTACGGACTCAGTTCGTTGGAGAAAACCAACGGCTATCTGCGTGCTGCTGTGGAGCGTCCGTTGTCGGCCAGTGACGGGCAGAAGTGGGCTTTGGGCTATGGCCTTGACATTGCCGGAGCCTACCATTTCACCAGCAAAGCCATCGTTCAGCAGGCCTATGTAGAAGGTCGTTGGCTGAAGGGTGTGCTGACCATTGGTGCCAAGCAACAGCCCATGGAACTGAAGAATCAGGAACTTAGCAGCGGTTCGCAGACGCTGGGTATCAATGCCCGTCCTATTCCTCAGGTACGTGTGGCGCTGGCCGACTATTGGACCATTCCCTATACGCACGGCTGGCTGAGCATCAAGGGACACATAGCCTATGGTATGCAGACTGATGACCGCTGGCAGAAAGACTTTACCCAACAGCAGAGCCGCTATACGGAGCACTCACTTTATCACTCGAAGGCTGGCTACTTGAAGATTGGGAAGGAAGACGGCTGGTATCCCGTATCCCTGGAGCTGGGTCTGGAGATGGCCTGCCAGTTTGGTGGAACCACGTATGCGGTTGGTGGTACTGATAGTCCGCAAATAGTGAATGACCATAGTCTGAAATCTTTTTGGCATGCCTTGATTCCGCTGGGTACTGATACCAATGATGGCATATATACCAATGCTGAGGGTAACCACTTGGGTAGTTGGTTGATGCGCCTGAATTTCGATTTTGACAGGTGGTATTTGGGACTCTATGCCGACCATTTCTTTGAAGATAACTCAGGAATGATACATGTCAGTTATGCTGGTTATGGAGAAGGTGACGAGTGGAATGTCAAGAAGAATAAGCGCTACTTTGTCCATTCCTTTAAGGACTGGCTTCTAGGTGTGGATTTGAAACTGAAGCAGGCTACATGGCTGAACAATCTCGTGGCAGAGTTTATGTACACCAAGTACCAAGGTGGTCCGCTTTATCACGACAAGACACCTTATAATAATGAGCATATATGTGGTCGAGACAACTTCTATAATCATCATTTATTTACAGGATGGCAGCATTGGGGACAGGTGATGGGCAATCCGCTCTACCGTTCGCCGCTGTATAACGAGGATGGCACGATATGCGTGCTTAACAACCGTTTTGTGGTGTGGCATTTGGGATTGGCAGGCAATCCTTTCACCCGCCTGCATTATCGCTTTCTAGCCACCTGGCAGCGAAGCTTCGGAACTTATAATGACCTGTTCCGTGACCCTCAAGAAACGGTTAGCGTGATGGGCGAAGCCAGTTATCAATTTGCGAAAGGATGGCTTGTAAAGGGAGCTGTAGGCTTTGATACAGGCAAGACCTATGGTAACAATTTCGGTTGTCAGCTGACAGTGACAAAGACTGGACTTTTAAAATTGAAACGCAAATGAAACGATTGAGCATATATTTAATTATAGGTATAAGCCTGTTATTGACGTCTTGTCATTTAGTAACCTCTGACAATGGCGATTTGGACGGTCTCTGGCAGATGACCATTATGGAGGATTTACAAACTGGCGAAGTGTCCGACGGGCGTGATAACAGCGTGTCGTGGGCTTTTCAAGGGGGGATGGTACAAATGAATGGTAACACCATACCCTTGAATCATGTGATAGGTAAGTTTGAAAAGGGGGGCAACAGCCTACGGATTTACCATATGGCTATTTTTACCCATAGTAAGGGTGATACCCCAATAGAGGATGCTTCGATGCTGGAGGTTGTAGGTATTACTCAACTTGATGAGAATTTTCAGATATTGGAGTTGAATAGCAACACACTTCGTTTGGAGAGTGCAGCGAAACGCCTGACCTTCCGCAAGTACTGAAATTTTTTTATTCCACCTTCTTTTTTACCAGATAGTATGTGCCCTGCATGGTATGGCGACTGCTGAACTTGTAGAGCGGACGGTTCAGGCAATTGCCTATCTTTCTGAAAGTTCCAGTTTCTTCCTGATAGCCGCGGAAGTAGGTCTTCAGCAGGGCCGAGATGTCCTTGAGCGACATCCATTGTCCCTCGTCTTCGTTGCGCGGTTTCTGTATGACCGACATCAGCATCTCTTCCAACCCGTTCAGTTGCTGGTACTGCAGGTTATGGGTCATTAGCGCCTGTTCTTCTTCTTTGGTGAGCCAGTAGCGCTCGCCCTGCTGCACTTCGTAGCAGAGTTGTGCAAAGAGCTGGCGGTGCTCGACGGATGTCTCGAAGTCTATGTCGCCGTCAATAGTAACGCAGACGAAACGACGGCTACCAGTCGGGTCTGTCAGTGGTGTCGCCTCGTTGGTGGTGCCTATGAACGAGGCATAGCGGCGGTTGGAGGTATAGGCCTTGCCGTAGGGTGGGCGATACTTCAGGTCGGCAGTCGACAGAAGGTATTTCAGCACGATTTGCTGGCGCTGGGTGACGCTGTCGAATTCGTCGAGGTTGATGAGGGCAAACGAGGTCAGGCCGAGGTTGAGGTCGTTCTCGTTCTTGAAGTTGATGCGGTCGTTGTAGTAGTCCTGTAGGTCGCGAGGCAGCAGTATGCGGCAGAAGCTGGACTTGCCGCAGCCCTGTCGGCCTATTAGCAGCGGAATGAGCGCGTTGCCCGTCAGTTGTCCCTTGCCCTGCCACATAGCCACCATCGAGCGCATCCAGATATGGAACAGGTGTGTCCACTCCGTCCATTGCGTCGGCACCCGTTGGGCCAGCGCTGTCACACGGTCCTTGCCGTCCCAGCGAGGCAGGTGTTCCAACCAGTCGCCCACGGGGTCGTAACGCTCAATGTCGTTCGAGTTGACGTATCGGCGTATGTCCTTGTCCCAGCAGCGTATGCCCTGTTCCAGCGCCCGCATGGTAATGCTGTTGCGAGCCTCGTCCGTCAGGTCCTGGAAGGCAAAGCCGATTCCTGTTCGCATGCGATATTCGGCGACACCTCTCATAATGTTGCGTCGCAGCTCGTACTGCTGACTTAGAAAGAGGTTGATCTTCATCGTCAGCAGCGTCTCAGGAGGAATGGTCTTCGTGCGCACTAGATTCTTCTGCTCCATGTATTTCTTGACCAGCGTGTCGCGGTAGGTGTTCTCAAACACCTTGGAGACCAGTTCCTTAGCATCGCTGAAGTAGGAGTGCATCAGCGTTTGTCGCAGGGCAATGCCTTGTGGCAAGGCCGTCTGCAGACAGTATTGTGCCAGTTTGACCAGCGTGGCATAGCGTCGCTCGTCGTCGTCGTCGATGGTCATGGTGTCGTCGTAGGCCTTCGACAGGTTAAACTCGAAGACGGTATACATATTTCTGTAGTGCTCGTAACCCGACTCGAAGTCGGTGGGCTCCAGGCTTGACGGCCTGTGGGCCAAAGCACTGGTGGGTGCCTCGGCCTTGGCATAGATGGGTGTGGCCATCGGGTTGTACACCATATCGGGGTCGTAGCTCATGTAACAAACACGCTCCAGACGGGGTTCCAACTTTTCTATCGTCACGCCCAACTGACCGTTGTATATCAGTCGGGCACGCTCGTAGAGGTTCTCGTGGAACAGCGCGATATCTTCAGGGCTGAGCGTTGACGGATGATGGGTAGGGGTATTGTCTTGTCTCTTTGCGTTCTCTCCGCGACAGACGATCTTTACCGACTGGCCGTCGGCACCCACGAAGGCCATCAGCGTCTGGGGCATCTCGGCGGCACCGCGTCTGACGGCCTCAGCCTCGTCGCGCCCTGTCAGGTTGTTGACTTCGAGCAGCACCAGCGACGTATAGGCTTTGGTCACCCGCGTGCCCTTGCGGTGCTCCTGCTCGACGGCAAAGCAGATGCGCGGCAGGTCGTTGGCCACGTCTACGTAGCCATTCAGCGCACCATTGTCGTCTGTGCTGCGGATGGTCAACAACGGGAAGATGCGTCGAAACTCGACCACCTCTTCTTTATATGTCCCCGTTGTGATGGTGTCTGCCAGTTGTTGCAACTCCATCAGTCGCAACGTTTCCTTATTTCTATAGTTCTTGACGATGGTAATCCTCTGGTCCATAGCGTATTTCTTTTTGTTTTCAGTTGATGTTGCGAAGGTACGGATTTTTTTTGAAATACACAAGTATTCTCCAGCAAATTATTCTATCAAAAATAACATCATAACGTCATATTTACTATAAATCCCTATATTTCAATTTATTGCAGATGATGTTGTATCATTTGTGATGTCATGCTAATGTCATATTGTGTCATTACTTTTATTTTCTGGTTATCTTAGGATGTTGACGAGTATGTATAATAACATAAATAGTTTCTATTGGGATAAATATGAGTTCCCCATCAGGGAACTATGAGTTTCCTTTAAGGGAACTGTAAGTACACCTCTGGGGAACTGCTTCGGAAGTGCCACTTTGAATATGACATTAGCATGATGTTATAAACAGCATAACATCACTCCTTAACATGCTAATATACAAAAGATTAACTTGATATATGACGTTTATATATAATTTTTGTTATTTTTCTCAATTGCAATTTTGTTATATCAACAAAAATGTGTATCTTTGCAACAACCTAACGAAATAGATATACAATATGAAAGACATTAAAAACATCGCTTCAGAACAGGAAGAAGCCTTCCGCGCGAAGGCCGACCATTATATCGTGTGCTTTGTCGAGCACTGTCCGCTGCGCGAGCAGTGCCTCCGCTGGCTGGTCGGGCGCTATGCCGATCCGTTGCTCTATGCCGTGATGAGCATTAATCCTTTTTATCAAGGTGTAGGCACGCAGCAATGTAGCCGTTTTCGCGACAGCCGGCGCGTCATGTTGAAATACGGATTCACCCATCTTTACGAAGATATGCCGTCGCGCATTGAGAAACCCATCCGCCAGCGCCTCTACGTCTGCTTCGGCCGCAAGCGCTACTTCGAGATGCGTAAAGGCGAGCGCCCCGTCACCCCCGACCAGCAGAAACAGATCATCGAAGTCTGCCGCCAATGCGGCTGGCAGGGCCCCATCGTCTATGACGGCGAGCAGGAAGGGTGGGCGTGGTAGCGTCTGCTATAGGAAAATAATCCCGATATTGTTTGGTGGTTTCAAGAAAAAGTTGTAAATTTGCGCATAATATGTGATGTGTAAATCAACAAAATCACAATTTGCGCTTAAAATACTATGCGTATGAAATATGAGTTCGATCCCTATCCTCTGCAGTTGACTATGCAACGACTGGCACAGAATGTGAAGAAGCGACGGTTGGAAAAGAAGCTGTCGACAAAGACCCTGGCAGAAATGAGTGGGGTGCCAGCTGCTACTATTCAGCGTTTCGAACTGAAGCACGCCATATCCCTTGAGTCTTATGTGAAGTTAGCTAAGGCTCTGGGCTATTCTGAGGAGATTATGCAAATGCTGGCAGAACCGAAATACGACACCATGGAGGAACTGCTGGAAATCAACAAAAACAGTAAAAGGAAACGAGGCGTATGATACAGGATGTGTCTTCAGTCAGTGTGTTATATCACGGACGAAAGGTGGGAGTGATGTCTGTTGCTGGCAGAGGAACGTGCCAGTTTGAGTATGATAAGGAGTGGCTGGCAAACGGCTTTTCCATTTCTCCCCTGCAATTGCCTCTGAAAGCGGGCTTGTTTACAGCGGACTATGTGCCGTTTGGGGGTAATTTTGGCGTTTTTGAAGATAGCCTCCCTGGTGGTTATGGTCAGTATCTGTTGTTGAAGGTGCTTAAGAAATCGGGCGTTGACTATCGTTCCCTCTCGCCCGTGCAACGACTCAGTATCATTGGTTCGTCAGGAATGGGAGCCCTGTGCTATCATCCTGAGAATAGCATGCAGCATGATGACTTACCTATGTCGCTGGACGAGATGCAACAGGCTGCCCTTGACGTGTTGTCGGAGAAGACAGAAGATGATGCCGGCACACTTTATCTGAAAAGTGGAAACAGTGGCGGAGCACGTCCCAAATGTATCTATACAGATGCTGACGGACATTGGCTGGTGAAATTCCGACATACTTACGATGCCAAGGACATTGGTCAGCAGGAGTACCATTATAATAAGGTGGCCAGGGCATGTGGCATTGACGTGCCAGACTTCAAACTGATGGAAGGCAAGTATTTCGCTGTTCGCCGCTTCGACATAGAAGATAGTGTGCGGCTGCATGTGGCTACGGCCAGTGCTTTGTTGAATGAACCTATCACCCCTCCAAAGATGGACTATCACAGTTTGTTGCAGTTGACGGGCTATCTGACGCAGTCGGTAAAGGCTGTAGAGCAGCAGTTCAGGAGAATGGCCTTCAATCACTATGCTCACAACTATGATGACCATGCTCGCAATTTTAGTTTCATTTGTCGGGATGGCGAATGGGCGTTGGCGCCTGCTTATGACCTAACGTACGACAATACTTTAGGTGAGCATGCTACGACCATCAATTTTCAGGGTAAGCCCTCAGACGAAGACATGATAACAGTCGGAACTAATGCCCACTTGACTCCTCAGTGCTGTCGCCAAATCATAGATGAAGTCAAAGAGGCTACCCGTGAGCTACAAAGGTATTTTTAGATAAAATAATCATTTTCTCTGGAATTAGCAAACATATCATCTGCAAAACATGTATGGCTGATGTGGAATCAGTCCCGTTCTTGAGACGCTCACCTGTCCTTGGTGTCCCCACCTGTCCTTGGTGTCCTTGTCTTCAGAATTTCTTACCTCCAACGATACTAAGGAAGGTAAGTGACAAGATCTTCAAATCCATCCACCAGGAATGGTGTTCAAGGTAGTCAAGGTCCATTTCCAAACGTTTGAGCATCTTGTCCATGGTGTCGGTATAGCCGTTATGCAGGGTAGCGTAACTGGTAACTCCTGGTCGTATCTTATACAACAGCGTGTAGCGAGGGTCACGCTTTAGAATCTGGTCGATATAGTACTGACGTTCAGGACGATAGCCCACGAAGGCCATGTCGCCAATAAATACGTTCCAGAGTTGGGGAATCTCATCCAAATGGTGGCTTCTTAGGAATTTACCTATGCGTGTGAGGCGTGGGTCATTGTCAGAGCGTTGCAACTCTATTCCGTTTTCTTCTGCATCAGTCTTCATGCTACGGAACTTGTAGATATAGAAAGGCTTACCTCTACGTCCTATGCGCTCTTGCTTGTATATGGCAGGACCGCCACTGAGCTTAATAGTAAGGTAGCATGCGATGAAGAGAGGCGAAAAGATAATTAGGCATATCAGCGACAGCACGATGTCAAAGAGTCGTTTCATATGGCATTGTCCAATTGTTCGTATACAGAGTTCCTGCTCTTGTATTCAGGTACTATCTGCTTCATTATCTTAACTGTATTCATATCGTTGAATCGCTGGCTGACAGATATGAGGTTGTCAATCTTACACGATACGTCCTTGTAGTCATATTCGCGCACTTTGGCAATGCGTATTTTTTCATGGAAAGAGGGCATGGTAGTCTCTGCCTTATTCAGCATTTCTTCATAGAGCTTTTCGCCTGGACGCAGTCCCGTAAATTGTATTTTTACGTTTTGTGCCCTACTGAGAAGTATCATGCGATTGGCAAGATCAGCTATCTTCACCGGCTGGCCCATGTCAAAGACAAATATTTCACCGCCTCTTCCTTTTGTGCCTGCTTCCATCACAAGTTTGCACGCCTCGGATATCAACATGAAGTAGCGGATAATGTTCGGATCGGTAACAGTAACTGGACCACCGTTCTTAATTTGTTCCTTGAACAGTGGAATTACTGAACCGTTTGAACCAAGTACATTTCCGAAGCGAGTAGTCACAAACTGTGTTATACCCATAATGCGCCCATCCTTGATAGCTTTGTCAAGGCTTTGCACGTATATCTCGCAGATACGTTTCGAACATCCCATAACGTTTGTGGGGTTGACGGCCTTATCCGTAGACACCATCACAAACTTTTTTACAAAGTACTTTACAGATAGGTCTGCAATAATCTTTGTGCCATAAACATTGTTATATACACTTGAGCTAGGGTTGTCCTCCATCATCGGAACATGCTTGTATGCAGCAGTATGGAACACATATTCCGGTTTGTACTTGCTAAAAACTGCCTCCATGCGTTTTTTATTGCAGATGGTGGTAACGATGGTTTCTGCCTTCAATTCAGGCCATTGCTTCTCCAACATCAATCGCACATCATGCATTGGTGTCTCTGCCTGGTCTATAAGAATAAGTTCCTGGGGCTTTAACTGAGCAATTTGTTTGACAAGTTCAAAACCAATGCTGCCAGCAGCTCCTGTAATCATAATAGTATAGCCCGAGATGTGAGTCTCTAGATCTTTGATGTTGATTTGTATCTCTTCGCGTGGTAACAAATCTTCGATACTGACTTCCTTGAGTTGTGAAACCTTGATATTGTCTTTACCATCCCATTCAGAAGAGGTGTTCATTGTGAAGATCTTAATACCAGCTTCTATCAGACGGTCAATCATCTCTGGTTTTTTTACAAAAGCTTCTTGTTTTAAAGGAGACACGAATAAAACCTCAGCTTTGTATTCTTTCATCCTTTCAATAATGTGCTCGTCATTCTTGAATACTTTTATTCCCATGAGTGTTTTGCCTGGCATGTCATCAGCATCGCTGAAAAAACCTTTGAGCTTGTATTGGGGCTTTTCACCTGATGTAATTGCTCTCGCAATGTTCAGCCCTCCGTTTTTTACACCGTAGATGAATGCATGTTTTGCATTACGATCATCTCTGTAAAATTCATAAACATATTTGACGAGCAATCTGGTACTCCACATGATGACTGTAGCCAATAGAAATATTTCGCCCAGTGTCTTCAATCCTAATGGAATAAAAAAGAATCCGAAGTTTAGGAAACGTGTTGTAACTGCCGTCAAAACAGTTCCGGTAAGGTTTGCAAAAATGATACGGTGAATGTCAGAGAAAGAGGTATAGCGTATGATTCCGGAATAGGTTCGAAATATCCGAAAACTTACAATATAATAGAGGAGATAGGAACTCAAAGTTAAGAATACCTGCCCTAAATTTTCGTAAGTATAATAAATTCCTTCATCGATGGTAAAACAGAATAGACTTGTGAATAATATGACGAGGCTGTCAAATATAATGATGCACCAATAGGGTAATGCATCCTTTGAAAAGTACCAGTGGGCTATCTTATCGAGTAAGGTGTTTACCATAAGCATTCATGATTAAAGATAATGCTTTTTGAAAGCATACAGACAGAAACAGAAGGTATTGAACGCTGCCTGAACTTTGCTGATATGTTCGTCCTGCGTCTGTATCTCATAAACTTGCTGAATACTATTCTTCTTTTTAGAAGATAAAGAGTTGTCGCTGACGCGATATTCTACAAGACATTCGTCCTGACCATACGCATAGTCTGTTCTCCTTAATAGAAGGAGCCAAGTGGCATAGTCTTGACCTCCGCGTCGTAAGGGCATCGAGAAACGACCTATCCGCGTACGATGTATCAGAACTGTTGACGTAGCAATGACAGTCCTTTTGAGAAGTGTTTTGTAGCTGACTATGGTGGGTATAGGAATCCTTTCCTTGAGTATCTTTCCTTGCTGATCTATCATTCTGATACGTGAGAAGACAAAAATAGCATCGTGGGATTTCATAAAGAAGAGTTGTAGCTCCAACTTATTGGCTATCCATAGGTCATCGCTGTCAAGAAATGCCAGATATTCACCTTGTGCAAGTGCAATTGCTGTATTACGTGCAACGGCAGCACCGCTATTCTTTTGAAGACGATGATACTTGATGCGTTTGTCCTGTTGCGCATATCGCTGGATAATCTTTCCAGAGTTGTCTGTTGAACAATCGTCTATCAGCAACAGTTCCCAGTCAGTATAGGTCTGGGCCATAACGGACAGGATGGTCTGTTCTATGAAACGTTCCGCATTGTACACGGGGGTGACAATGGAAACGAGTCCCTGCTGATAGTTCATTGTTTCCATATATTAATAAATAGGTGTAAGCCAGTTCTTGTAGGCTTGCAGTTGTCCTGTTGTCGCCTGGTGATAGATCTCGGAGAGCTTGTGCGTAATAGGACCGAATGTGCCATTGCCAATGGTGTAGCCGTCGATGTCAACAACATGTGTAATCTCCATAGCAGAGCCACAAAGAAACGCCTCGTCGCAGATATAAAGCTCAGTACGGTCTATGTCGCGTTCCACAGTTTTGATGCCAAGTACTTCCTGGGCAATGCGGATAATGGTGTCGCGAGTGATGCTTTCCAAAACGGAAGCAGTCACCGGTGGGGTGTATAGCACATTGTCACGTACCATAAAGAAACATGAGCCAGGCCCTTCGGCAACTTTTCCCTGATTGTTGAGAATCAATGCCGTATCATAACCGTTCTGAACGGCCTCCAAATATGCCATTCTGCTATTGATGTAGTTTGCACCCACCTTTGCACGAGGCGACAGGTTACGGTCACTGATACGCTCCCATGAACTGACCTGACAGCGCTGACCTTTCTTCTGTTCAATAGGAACAAAGGACTTGGCAATAGGGGCGATAAACATGTTGACAGGCTCACATGAATTCCATGTGCCTCCCAATCCGTCAACGAATACCGTTTGGCGAACGGCAATGTCTTCACGATAGTTGTTGGCCTTTACAATGTCTATCAGTCCTTGTTGGAAGTCGGCAGTAGAATAGTGACTTTTTATGCGCATTAACTTAATAGACTGCTGTAACCGTTTGTAGTGGTCATCCAATCGGAAGGCATATAGTTGCTGTTCTTGGTCAGACCAGTAACAACGTATTCCCTCGAAAACGTTCAGTCCAAATTGTGAGGTGGGGGAGAGTACATTGATGGTAGCTTGTCCTACAGGTATCATCTTTCCCCCAAGCCATATCAGTCGGTTGTTGTTGTCCATAAAAATTCTTTTTGTCTCTTAATCCTGCTGATGAGCCAGCTCTACGACCCTTTGTTGGGCTTGCTCTGCTGATAGCTCATCGCTGATGTTTGTATCTGTTTTGCTTTCGTAAATGTCAGTATGTTGAAAGACACCTGCCACTGTCTTGAAAACGATGTAGCCATCAAGCAGGATGCCCCATTTCTTATATAAATCAATATATCGATTGTCAAAGTCGGCCTTGACGTCCCATTCCAATTCGTTGCGTCCTTGACACTGGGCATAGCCTGTCAGCCCAGCTATAACCTCAAAGCGCTTTTTGAAGCGTTTGTTCAGGGTGGCATAATCTCCTAATTCATAGACTACACACGGACGTGGGCCGACAATGGACATGTCTCCCTTTATGATATTGATTAATTGAGGAAGCTCGTCCAGACTATGTTCTCTAAGGAAGTGTCCGCTGCGTGTTACTCTTGGGTCATTTTCATAGTTGAAAAGACCTGCTCCTGTCTTTTCTGCGTTTTGCACCATAGACCGGAACTTGAACATTTTGAACACACGCCCATTCTTTGTCAGTCTGTCTTGCTTGAAAATAACAGGGCCTTGAGAGTCAAACTTAATCCAGAGTGCACAAAGAATCATTACTGGAGAAAGTATGACAAGTGCCGTCAATGACAGTAGAATGTCAAAAAGACGCTTTAACACATTATTTAAAGCCATCCACAACTTCATCCTAGTCAAATTTGAATTGATAAGTATGGAAGAGGTCGTCAAAAACCTCTTTCCTTTTCACAACACGAATCTGGCCGTTGCAGAGTTCTACAATGGGAAAATTAGGAAGGATGAAAGGGGGCTTCAGTACAACGGAATAGGATCCGACATTATCGAAAACGACTAAATCACCAACAGATAGCGGACCGTCGTAACCACAATACAGATAATCGCTTTCAATACAAGTAAATCCGGCGAAATCAAGATTCTTGTATTCGGTTCTCTCTCCACAATGGTCACTATAGACCGTTATGGGAGGATTCTTCTTATTGAGCGTAGGGTTGATGTTGTAGACACTGCCCAGCAAAGTGGCAATAGCTTTGCCACGAATGTCCTTTATGCTGACAACAGGGGCTACAAACTTCATGGCATCACCAACTAAGGCACTGCCTGGCTCTATGAACAATTTGGGGCGATAGTCCTTGTTTGTGAAATGCTTCGCTATGAAGCCAGCTGCTTCTCTAGCGTATTCTTCGTATGTCGGAATAGTGGTGTTGAACTGTGCCTTGAGCGAGTCCTTCATCTTTCCGAACATGCCGCCTCCTAAGTCAATATGATCGGGAATCTCAGGGCAAGTATCTTCTATCAGTTTGCAAATACCTTCAGCTCTGGGTTCCCAAGTGTTCAAGGCCCTGGAGGCAAAATGGCATTGAATGCCAGCAATTTCAATGTTTGGCGTACGTTGCAACTGTTCCAGCATCTCGCGGAAACTTGGCTTTGTAACGTCAAAACCAAATCTGGATGTCACACCGTCATTGATCTTGAAGTTGCAGCGAATGCCGATATGGATGATTTGCTCGGGGTGCTCGTTGGCCAGTTGCAGTATGAGTGGCAACTCTGTGTAGTCGTCCATATTGACAATGCCACCGCCAAGAATAATTTCCTTGACGGCTTCTGCTTTCTTGTATGGACCATTAAAGTGTACTTTCTCTGTCGGAATACTCAATCGCTTGGTGATTTCGTATTCCATGTCAGAAACCACCTCTGCATAGCCGCCAAGTTCGTCGACTAATTTACAAAGACGGGGCGTGTAGTTGGTTTTATACGAATAGGCAATATAGGTTTCGGAATAATAGAAACGAAAGGCTTGTAACAGTTCTTGGAAGTTTTTTCTAAACTGTTCGGTGTCAAGAAGATAATATGATCCTCTCTGCTCATGTTCGATATGCCTTAATATTTCTATGTCCAGCTCCATGATGACTATCTGTTAACTATTGTGTTGACCTTCTCAATAACTTCTTGATGGTTAGCTTCGAAAAAATCTTTAGACTGACGGGAGAGGAAATCTTCATAATCTCTAATTTCCTTTACACCCTGATGAAAAACCGCTTCTATTTCATCCAAATCTGTGATGATAGATGTGTCGCAAAAACTGCGTGAGAGAATGGCCATATTGGAATGTAGACGATAGTGCTCTGTCAGGATGTTCTTACCTGAAATCATTCCTTTGTTCAAACTTGCGATGCCACCAAAGCCACAGAACTTGTTACAGGCTTTCATCTTGCTCATAATTTCGTCGACTTTTCCTTGTGCCAGCAGTTCGAACATGAATTTCATATGATATTGGAGGTGCAAATCGTTAAGGCCGATAAGTATTTCGTCGATTCCGTCTAACTTCAGCACGTCATCGAGTGCCTTTTCTGCACCAATCGTTTCAAGCAACAGCATCACGCGTGCTCTTCCACCAATGTAGTCTCTGAACCGTTTGGCATCATCAATTGACGTCCACATAGGAAGCATCACAATGTCTGCTCCACGACTGATAATCTCATCAATTTCCTCCTTGCTATTCTCGTACAACGCATTAGAGCGTACCAATAGTTCAGAGGTTGATAAGATATTTTTTATCTTATCAATATCATCCAAGTGATGATGTGACTTTACTGAATTCAGATGCCTCTGTCGATCCTCTTTTCCACGGACTTCTAAATCGATAAATATGCGGTCTACATCGTTTCTTTCTGCAATCTGAGCTATATGTGGCTCATTTGCGATATACATCAATTTAATTGCCATTCGTTTTCTTTTAATAGATAACGTAATAGAATACGTTTTATTGCTGCCGAGATATGGTTTTTTATTCTATTATTTCAATTCGGACTGCAAAGGTACAATTTTTTTTTCAAAACAAAGCATTTTCCCCTGATTTTATATATAAATACTCGCTGATTCGTTCGCAGGCATGTCCGTCGCCATAGGGATTAATGGCCTGGCTCATAGACTGATAGCTGACAGGGTCCTCTATAAGAAGAGAAACTGAATTGACGATCTGATGATAGTCTGTTCCGACCAGTTTCACAGTTCCTGCTGTCACTGCCTCTGGGCGTTCTGTTGTATCTCTCATCACAAGTACGGGTTTACCAAGTCCTGGTGCCTCCTCTTGAATGCCACCACTGTCGGTTAATACAATAAATGATTTTTCCATGAGATAAATGAACTCCAAATATTGCAGTGGCTCGATAAAGAACATATTATGGAGATTGTCCAACTTCTCGCCGAATACCTCGTGGATGGGTTTGCGCACGTTAGGATTCAGATGCATGGGATATACAAAGTCCACGTCAGGATACTTTTGGGTGAGGTCTTTGATGGCTGTACACATCTGAATGAAACCATTGCCGAAATTCTCCCTGCGGTGGCCTGTAATCAGCACCAGCCTGCGTCCATTGTCTAATCGGCTCGTGTCGTAGCCTGCTCGCAGCAAAATAACTTTCTGCTCGTCAGCCAGGGTGGTATCCGTTTTCAGCCTGTTGACTACCATGTGCAGGGCGTCAATTACCGTGTTGCCTGTGACGGTGATTTTGTCTTTGTCGACGTTCTCTTTCAGAAGATTGTCGCGACTTAGTGGCGTGGGCGAGAAGTGGTAGGATGCGATGCGTCCAGTCAGTTGCCTGTTCATCTCTTCCGGCCACGGACTATAGATGTTGTGAGTTCTCAATCCTGCCTCCACATGACCGACAGGAATTTGCTGATAGAAAGCCGCTAAAGCTGCTGCTGTAGAGGTCGTTGTATCGCCATGAACTAAGACGACGTCAGGGTTAACCTGTTTCAACACGTCTTTCATACCCAACAGCACGCGCGATGTGATGTCGTATAAATCCTGTCCCTGCTTCATAATGTTCAGGTCATAATCAGCTTTGATGTTAAAGATGTCCAGGACCTGGTCAAGCATCTCGCGATGCTGTCCTGTCACACAGACGATAGCCTTAAAGCATTCTGGACGTTTTTTTAATGACAATACAAGAGGAGCCATCTTGATGGCTTCTGGACGGGTACCGAAAACGATGAGTATCTTTTTCATTGTCGGATATTTTTTTATTGGGTTATTTGACTCACGTAGGTTTCGTCGTCGAGTGCTAACTCTGGATCTATGGTAGTTAAGGCAGAAATTTTTTCTGCATAGTCTGACTTGATCTGACGAACTAAATTACAGACGTTAGCCTCCGAATAGGCATCGGCATCATATCCGATGCCGAGCTTCTTGACTTTTGAAGCGAGAAATGTACCGGAACTGACGATGATGGGCCGACGGAAGAAGATGGTCTCATAGAGTTTGTTAGGCTCAGCATACTTGACATTCATATCTAAATCGTAGGTAGATATGATAACGTCAATATTGTTGTAAATGCCAGGTAGGTCGACAGGACTTTTGAAGGGTCCGTGATAAATGATGTTGTCACGATGAGGCAATGACTGCTCTGTAATGGTAGGATCTATATTCCCATAGAAATGGAACTCGTGGCTTGGGAAGTTCCTGCTGATAATTTCGGCCATACTGAGTAGCGCTTTATAGCGAACGCTACCAACAAAGGCAAATCGCAGGTGTGAGAAATCAGGAACGTGCATTTCCTCATTAAGTTGATATCCTCGGATGGAAGAATTCAACTTGTTGGGAACCAATACGATGTTTTTGGGACAATTGGTCATGGACTTATAGTGATATTCAATAAATCCTTCGGAAGTCATTACAGTTTTGAAAGATTTACGAATGATACGCTTGTCGAACCGTTCCAATATACTTCTTAGCCATGAATAACTGATGTAGCTGTGTACAAGATCGCATTCTTCATAAATGTATGAATGATTAGGATTCAGTAGTGTTGCGAACAGTGCCACGTCAAATCCTTGGTAGTACCAAACGACAGGTTGACCAGCTTCACGCTTGAATAGTTTTCTCAGTCCATTCAAATAAATGCTGATACGCTTTATGTAGGGCATGTCATTTGTGAACTGGCCGATGACTTCAGTGTCAGTGTATTTGGATTGTTCTTGACGAAGAAATCCAAACATCCGAACCTCATGTCCTTGACGTTTGAAGTCTGACGCACGTTTATTAGGGTGTGCGTCATTGACCGAGTTCATAACAAAATATATCTTCATATAGATTCTCCTCTTTTAGTGTAAAGCCTTATGAATGGCATCTAAGAAACCGTGACCATATTCTAAGTCGGGCTCCACGTAATTGCCTTCTCCCCACTCGTTCCACGACTTAAGGAATATGAGGCGATGCTCTTCTTGCTTGTCGGCAATAATGTGAAGGGCCATTTCAATATGTTTGCGAAAATTTTCTGGAGTGGCATTAACATATACTCCATCGTAACTGCCTGCTCTTGGACTGCGATCCCATTGGGGCATAATGGTAGGGTAGACGTTTTCCCATCTGTCTTCAGGAGCAAAAAAGTGCTCAACGACCTTGGGGTAATCAAGGGTTAAAGTGGGTAAGAACGAAAGGTTTTCGTATAATAGCCGTATCAAGTTCCTTTTGTATTTACCTTGGGAAATCATCTCTGCACGGGCTTTGCCAAAAGAATTAATGGCATCAAAGCCTAAGGTAAGGATGTTGTTGTAGACATCAGCGCTACTTTCTGTATTGGGCATGATGCGCTCTAAGGTGTTGTCCTCTTTACGCCGGATAGTACTGGTGCTGCTAATCATAGCAACAAAATGTATGCCTGGAAGGCCGTTCTGTTCAGCTAACTGACGCCATAGCTCAATAAAATGAGGTACGTCGGCAAAATTGTAGGGGTCATAAATGGCGAAGAGTGGTTTGCCATCAACAGTAATGTATCGATGGTCACAGAATGCAGGTAAAACATAATTGAAGTGACGTACATAGTCTTCGTCACCAGGATACTCCTGTTTAGCAATCATCTGAGTACCCCCGTCTTTTTGCCAGGTCTTGTTGCTCCAATCGTGGTTGGCCCAGCACAGGCAGAAAGGATAGTCAGGCTTACCGCTATTTAGAACCTCTTGGAAGGGACGCTCCAATAACATTTTCCCATTACCGAACCAGTAGTGGTAATAGCAAAACCCCTCTAATCCTGCTTCCCGAGCCATCTCCGCCTGTCGTTCTCTTGTTTCTGGCAGACGCAAATCATAGAATCCCAAATCTGCCGGGATGCGTGGTTGGTAATGACCTCGAAATAGGGGTCTTGCTTTGGCTACGTTCGTCCATTCGGTGAAACCAGGTCCCCATACCCTGTCATTCTCAGGAATGGGGTGGAACTGGGGGAGATATAGTCCTATTACTCTTGCTTTCATTTTACTGTCGTGAAAAATTACGATTTGTATATTTCTTTGACTAGAAGGTTTAAGTCTTTTGCTTGACGTTGAAGTAATAATTCGTATTGATGAGTCAATTCCGTGCAGTATTTGTTCCGATTGTTGATGACAGCCAATATTGCACGATATAGGTCAGCAGGATAAAAAGGAGAAAAACAAATACCAGAGTTTCCATAAATCTCGGGGATACTTGTAACATTAGAAGCAATAGTAGGTGTTCCATATTTCATAGCTTCTATGGGAGGATAGCCAAATCCTTCGAAGAATGAAGCAAAGATTAGGGCATAAGCATATCTGTATGTCTGTTCCAAGTCTGAATCGGACAATAATGGTATGTCAATGTGCCGTTCGTGTTCTGTAACCCCGTATTTTAATGTGATAATATAGAAGTCGGTATATTTGTCGAGAATTTTATAAATAACATTTAAAACGTTTTTTGCATTTTTGTATCGCCTATTTGCTGCCAGCATGAGAAAGAATTTCTTATTTTGACTAATAAGTGTGTTTAGGGTTCTGTTTTCGATGGTTGGCAGTATTTGGGGACTCTTTGTTGGTGAATAGCAGACCCTTACTTTCCCTTGGAGTTGGGGAAAATAGTATTCTAGTGCATATTTGGAATACGTAGAGACTGTGTATGGTATAGTGTTCGGAGCAGCATAAAGCGGCATGATATGGCTGTAAATGGCATCTGCTTGACGTTTCCAACGTCCTGAAAATAAGTTGATGAGTCGCTTAATATGTTCCCATTTCGACTCTATGCGTCGGTCGTATAGCATGACGTCTGCTTTGATGTCACAACGTTCTATTTCTGATATGTCGTGAATAAACATAATTGTCTTACACGTTATGCCTTCCAGTCTGTAATTTGTGTAAAATTGACCAATAGCAATAAAAAAGGTATCTATTTTATTCTTGGAGACTATTGCTTCTAGTGTTTCTTTCGACAAGTCATGCAGATTAATATGGTGATTCTTGGCTATTCTTCCGATTTTGTAAAGTGCACCCTCACCAATAGTTGAATCCCAAACCCCATAAAGTGTGTCTGAAGTTGTCTTCTTTGAGAAAACTTCCTCACAGACGCGCATGGTAAAACTGGCGGCACCACCAATGCCCCCGTTTAATTGAAGCGGTAAAAAATCTAAAAGAATATTCATATCTATAACCAATTTGGGGCAATTCGTTTTTCTTTTTTTCGTGAACGAATGATGGCAGGTAAATGTGTAATGAGCCAAAGTATTTCTAAGAAGTATGTCCCTGGAATATATTGCCGTTTAGGAAGCTCATGTACATAATTACGGAATAGTTGTCTTATTATTTCTGCTGTTCTTCTGAATATGTTGCGATTGATGTCGCACGCAATTAGCAATAGGTCACGATGTAAACGTCGACGGTTAAAAGCGTTAACGTTGCCAACAATTTGCCGGTCATGATACATTTGAGCCTTAGGAACAAGCAAGACTTTTTTCTGATGATATAGCAGACGGTGATAGTAGTTGTTGTCTTCGCTGTAATGAAAAAATAGAGGATTAAAACCACCTATCTGCTGTATCAAACTTAATGGCATAAGCCAGCATGCAGCACATATCTCTGCACTATCGTAACAATCAGCTAAAGTATGATTGATAAGCAAGTCATCGAGCATGAGGTTGGTAGATAGCTGTAGAGAAATGCGAAACAAATGGTCAATTCGTGTCCCGTCACCATTTAGGTGAAGTGGTGAAAGCAGTGATTGCCCATCGCTGACATCCAACATCCGTTGTATTGCATCAGTTGCAAGTGCAGCATCTTGATTTAGTAGTAGCACATAGTCTGCATTGTGCTCCAAAGCATATTTTATACCAAGATTGTTGGCTTGTCCGAATCCGAGGTTTTTTTCTTGTGGCAACCATATTGAGTCGGGATAGTGTGTTGGTATATGATCGCGTGTGCCATCTGCAGATCCATTGTCGATTATTACAGGTATTACGGGAACTGTACTATCTGACAGACTCTTTAGACATCGGTCTATCCAACCTCTATGCATAGCATTGTAAGTTACAATGATTGAGTATATTTTCATATTCTGAACTTGTACTTAAAAAGGATGTGGAGTGTAAATATCAGAAAAAGAGCAAATGTTGCATAATGATGAACAAAAGGCCATGCAAATATTCCTCGTGTAAAAAAAGCTATTAGAGTTACAATAAAGAAAGTACGATGAAAATATAACTCTTGCCAATTATATCTGATAAGTTGCGTAATGAAACATAGTGTAATAAAAAACACAAGATACCCGAACCATCCAAGGTCAAGAAATAATTCACCGCCAAAGGTGTCGAAAACATTTGCTTGTATATTTATTTTAGCATGGATGTTATCGTAATGCTGTATTAAATCGAAATTTTGATGATTTACTATTTTGTTTGTCAGAGGAAGAATACGGCCAATTTGCAACGGGGCGTCACCACCTTCGTTAAACACGGCGCAGAAATTATTGACATGTTGCCCCGCATATGCATATAGAGATATAAGTGGGCTTACTTTATTACCTTTTCCAGAATCATCTCCAAAACGAGAAATTGTTATAATCATCATTTGTAGAATGATGACAGTTCCAATAATAGCAGATGCTATAGATATGCCTCTTTTAAGACGCGATGAAAGATATTGATAGAAGAATCCAAAAAGGAGGAAAAAGTCGAAAATCCAATAAATCAGGGCGGCACGTCCTGCTACAATAATTGATAGAATCGCTTGTACGATGGAGGCTGCCAATAAACCTGCCCGAACAATAATGGGGCTATCGGTAAACGTTTTCAAATAAAACCAGAAAAACAAAGCCATTGTGGGGAATGGTATAGAAACCATTATTTGAGGAATGAACATAAGATAATTACTTTCTACATTCCCTCCCATAGAGCGCAATTTGTCATTCTGCCTGTATACATCAACCATGTCCATAATCAATGCTTCACGAATAGCTGAAAGGCTTGTCAAAATCATTGTTATTGACGAAATGATAAGAATTGCGAAAAGCAGGTATAGCATGAGTGATTTATGTGGCTCATGCTTTTTGATTTTAATTGATGAAATAAAATGTAGTGGTAGCAAGACTATGGTCCACTGAAGACAATACAGGAGAATTGTTGGTAGAGTTACAGAATATTCATTAATACCATAGTCGCCATACACATCATAGAAGTCAATAATAATAGAGAAAATTGATACGACAACCAATAATAGAGTTGCTGCAATGTCAAGATTTAAACATCTATGCTTCATATAGAAATATGTAGCAAGCAAAATAAAATATATGAGCGGTATGAATAGCATATAACCTTTTTATCTTAGATTTGACTTTATGTGTTTCAAATCCTTCCATCCCCAAAGAAGAGCCTTGGTCTGACGAGTAAACAGATGGCGGTAGGCAGGAATGAAAGCATCGGCCAGATAGCCTGCAGCCAGATTGCTGGCTATGGCTACGAAAGCGGCAGCCAGAATGCCATAGCGGGGAAGAAGTAAATAGTTGAGCAAGATGCAGACAAGACAGCCGAAACCATCGCGGAAGATAGCATAGCGCTGTAATCCTTCTGTCACGAGCATAGCTCCTGCTGTGTTTGACAATGCCACGCTGGCAGCCTTAAACGACATTACCTGTAAGATTGCTACAGCAGGCAGGTAAACGGAACCGAAAGTCAGCATGATAATCCAATAAGCCAATACAGAGGTCGCAGCTGCCGCTATGATAGACAGCCATAAAGAGATGTTCATGAACTGCTGTGCTTTGGCTATGTACTCTTGTTGGCTTTTTTCGCGAATGGAAACCAATACAGGAGTAATGGTCTGAGCAAGTATCATGGGAATGTATATCAACACTTCCACAAAGCGTGATGCCACTGAGAAAAACCCCACCGACTCTTTATCAATAATCTGTCCAATCATGACTTGATCTATTCTCTGGTAGATGATGACTGCCGCATTCGTTAACATGAGTGGAAAGGACTCCTTAATGAGAAATGTTGCATAATGACGGTCAAAATTCCAGTCTCCAATAGGACCTATTCTCCGTTTATAGGCAATGAGATATGCAATCGCTATAAAAACGGCATCCAACATGTAGGCTGTTAGGAACCATGTAAGAGATGCACCAGCCAGAAGTAGTAACACTTTGACAAAAATGCTTACCAACGTGCTGATAATCTCTGCCTTGACAACGAACTCATTTTGTACTATTGCGGTAAAGTAGTTGCGAGAAACAGTCATGGTGTTAGCCACGATAGTCAGCGAATAGATGGCTGTCAGCAGGGTCGTATAAAAATCAGCCTCCATTCCTAAGGATGTCATGATAACGAGGACTATGAAACAGAGCCCGAAAATCATCTTGATACCGAAAGCTGTTCCTATAATCTTTTGAAAAGGTATTTCCTTTCGTGCTTCTTCTCGTATTTCGATAGCGTCAAGACCAAAAAGGGCAAATGTTTGGAAGAGAAAGACGTAGCTGATGACATAGTTCATGAGCCCATAGTCCTTAGGCCCTAGATAACGTGCAACAATAATGCCAACCAGTAAACCACTAATCAGATTAACAATCTTGCCAACAACTGCCCAAAACAAATTCTGCACAATGGTTTCTTTTGTTTTGGATAGATGAAAGTGATTAGTGATGCTACTTAAGAATCTCATGCTTAGTCCTAAAAACTAAAATGTAAGTCTTTCCTAACAATATAAAATGCTGTTCCAAGGAATGCTAAAACAAGCATTCCTATCACAAAAATCATTCGTTTGGGACCTGCAGGCTTAACGGCGACTTCTGCACCTTTGATGACGGTGAAGGCGGGAGTACGCTCCTGCACTTTGGCCTTGGCGGCCTGAAGTTGAGTATTCAGTGTGGTGTAGGTGTTATACTTCAACTGCATGTCGTTCTCCAAGTCCATGATACGCAACTCCATACTCTTTAACGAGATGTCCATATTGGCATCGGAAGTACTGCCAAGTTGGCGACGCACCTTCTCGTAATCGATCTTGGCATCTGCCGCCAGCTTCTTGTAGTATTCGTAGTCTATGCGTGCCTTATTGGTGCGGTAGTCGGTAATGAACCCTTGCAATTGGCTTTTAATAGAATCGGCAAGCGTCTTACAAATCAGTGCATCTTGTGCTTTGGTGGTGATGGTTATGACGCCAGTCTTTTTGTCTGTGCTGATTTTGACGTTATCGCGGATGGCTTTTGCCACATCATCATCGTCTTTTGACAAATAGTATGGGTCGAACTTACTGTTGCCGCTTGCTTTTTTCTTGTCCTTGGCTTTGGGAATCAAACTCTTTACCCAACGCATAGGAGCACCAATCCACGACATCTTTTGGTACTTCTTCAGATAGTCGTAATACGTAGCATCAATCTCACCTTCTTGGTCTTGGACGCGGATGTTGAATAAGCCACTGACAAAGCCGTTGTCTTCCATCAGGTCGGGGTAGAGCAGAGGATTGATAGCATCTGTGGTCTGCATGTCGCTTAGGTCAATACCAAAACTTGATACAATAGAACCGAGCGCTCCACTACCAAGGCTGCTTTCCATTTCTGGAGCAAGTTTTATTTCAGAGGAATAGTAGCGCGGTTGACTGAATATATAGATACATGATAATACTAAGGTGATAGGTAGCGTCTTATAGAATAACCGACGGCCGTTCCATATCTTTTTAGCTACCAGTCGCAGGTCGATGACTGCAGGTTGTGTTTCCTTCTTATTTTCCATATTTCTTTCTTTACTTCGACAGGTTGGCAATAGTGGCTACCATCGTGGCTAACGAGGCGGCGGTGCTACCAATGGCCAGGTACTCAGCGGTGGTCATCTTACGAGCCATTGACTTCTGGGGAACGACAATTTCGCAGCCTGGGCGAATCTTGGCGCCGTCGGTAACTTTAGCCACAGTACCGTTCATATAAATGACGTAGGTCTGGTTCTTTTTCGCATAGCGGTTGAAGCCACCGGCCTGCTTGATGTAGTAGTTGGCTTTCTTGCCCTCGTTGAAGGCTACGGAGTTGGGATACATCACCTCGCCATTGATCTTCACCGTACCATTGTACTTCGGAATGATGATGCGGTCGCCCTCGCGAAGCACGATATCTTCGTCGCAGCCAGGGTTCGCCAGGGCTTTGTCGAGCTCAATACCTACGGGGTAGGTGTCAGGAATCTGTGTGACCTCTTCAATGCGGTTGAACTGAGCCATCTCACTGGTAGAGCGGTTGTTGTTGAGGGCCATCTCCTGCAGGATGCGTTCGCGCTCCTCCTTACGCATCTTGGCAATCTCCTCCAGTCGGATACGTTCGTACTCGTTGACTCTGCGCTCCAGACGGGCACCCTCGATGAATGCCAGGTCGGTGGCTCCACCTGCTTTGCGGAACACGTCGCTAAGGCGCTCGTTCTTCTTCGACAGCGTATATGCGCCGGCATACATAACCTCGCCCTCGATGCTGACGTTCTGCTGCTCGGTATATCCGGGGCTCTTACGAACATATACTTCGTCGAAAGGCATGAGCTTAAAGCCTGGTGTGCCGTCAATGATGAAGCCGTCTTTCAGCGAGAACTGGAACGTCTGAGACAGTAGTGAGTCGGTGGTCAGTGCATAGGGATTGATGATGCGTCGCGCTACCATCACGTTATGCATAGATGCCGACTCCTTCAGTCCTCCGGCCTGCAGCACGAAGTCTTCCAATGTCTCGTTGTCGGCATACTTATAGGTGCCCGGATACTGCACCTCACCATGAATGGTGATGGTCTGCTGCTCCTGTGCATCCATACGGGTAGGTATAAACAGGACGTCCTCGTTCTTCAGAGGAATGTCAGCCACGGTGCCGTCAAGAATGCCCTGTAAGTCAACCGATACGACCTCTAAGGTGCGGTCGGCCTTCATGCGGTGTATGATGGCACGTTTGGTGAAGGCTTCTTCAGTGATGCCTTCGGCCTGTTCCAACAGACTCTTGACACTGTAAGTGCTTTCGCCGATTTGATACATGCCTGGGCGGAAGACGGCCCCCTTGATCTCAACCATATTCGAATAGCGGGGTAGGATAGAGTCGACGCTTACCGAGTCGTGGTCGGCCAAGCGGAACGAGCTCATATCGAACTCGTTGACATTGTGGACAGAGTACTGTGTGCCCGACTTGCGAACCACGCGTACCGACTTGCGGTAGGCATCACCCGTGAATCCGCCGGCATAGCCAATCAGTGTACCCACGCTCTCGCTCTTCTTCATCTCGTAGTACATCGGGCGCTTTACCTTACCCGAAACATTGACCAGGCAGTCGTAGGGACCAACGACAATCACGTCGTTGTCGCCCAGTCGTACGTTGCCGCTGAGCTTACCGTTCAGGATATAGTCGTAGACGTCGACGGTGCTGACCAGTCGGTTCTTGCGATATACCTTGATGTTACGCAGCGTACCGATTTCGCTGGGACCTCCTGCCATATAGAGGGCATGGAACACAGAAGCAAATGCCGACAGCGTATAGGTACCGGGGGCTTTTACCTCGCCCATCACGTTGACCACGATGGTACGTGTCTGACCTACCGACAGGCGAATCTTACTGCTGCTGTAGCGGGCACCCAACTGAGAACGGATGCGGCTGTTGGCCTGTGCGACAGTCATGCCTGCCACTTGGATAGGGCCAAAGCCTTCGACGACCACGAAGCCGTCGGGCGATACAGTAGCCTCGACAGTCTTTTGTGAAGCACCATAGATGTCAATAAAAACAGCATCGCCAGCGCCCAGCACGTAGTTGTCGGGTGTGGCAATGTTCATATTCGGCTCGAACGATAGTTCTTCCTTGTTGAAGATGTCGCGTCCGAAAACCTTCTTACTGCTTTCCTGCTTCTTTTTCAGGTAGTTGCGGATGACCTGCTGGTCGTAGATGTCCAGCGAGTCGGGCATGAAGTCGTCCAACTCCTGCTTGACGCCTTGCTCGTCCTTCGTCTGGTAGCGTTGGTTCAGCAGTCCCTGCTGTGAGCGCTGCGTGGCCAGTCGTTCGTCCTTCAGTTTTTCGGTAGCATTGTTGCTGCCGTTGTTGCGACGCAGGCGAGCATCCACCTGTTCTTCGTCGCTGCCTTTACTGACGGTACCCAGACCTTGGTTTTTCTCCATGCGCTCATATTTCTGTCGCACGCGGCGAATCTGGTCAACAGTGACACCGCGCTGTACCAGTTGGGTGACAATCTGTTGTTGGGATTTGCCAGCCTTGTGCTCTTTAGTGATATACTTGATGACTTGATCGTCACTCATGCTGCTCTGTGCACTGACGCCACCGATGGTCGCTATCAGCAGGCAGAGGGTTAGAAAGGTTTTCTTCATATCTTTAGTTAGAATCTTATACATATTTATTAAATAACTGCGATACCGCAAAATTATTGCAAAGGTACACAAATATTTGCTAATGGCAAAGAAATCTGCGTTTTTCTTTGGTGGTTTCGCCGAAAACCCCTATCTTTGCAGATTGTAACGCTACATCTTAATGGGGTTGACTGGATTTGACAGCAAGCCGAGATGGTACGTAAGCATGCGGAGTGACGGCTGTGGACTCCATAATCACGTCGGTCAGAAAATTAATTGGCGAAAACAATTACGCTCTCGCTGCCTAATCGAAGCATAGTAGATTACTGGCTTTATCGTCTTACAAGGTAGGACGACGAGACATCGCTCCGAGGATGTTGTTCCGAATCCAAAGATCAAGCGGTGCAGGTTAAATCGGAAATAGTCGCGTGGGCGCCTCGACTGTGTGATGAAATCTTTAGAGGATAAGGCTGTGATTGGTGGCTTGGGTCTTGTCACAGCCCGACAATGAAGGCCAAGATAAGCATGTAGAAAGCGTATGGTTTCCTTGTTTGGACGAGGGTTCGACTCCCTCCAGCTCCACAATATTAGAGGTAAGAGGTCCCCCTCTTACCTCTTTTTACTTACCTCTGAAAATTCTTAACCAGCTCTTCCATCAGTGCTCCTACGTGTCCAGGCACCACGACGTGGTGGTTGCCGATGGGTTCTGTCAGGAAGTAACGAGCTTGCTGAGGATTGTTGAGCCGTATGATGGTTTGTGTGCGACAGAGGTCTGGTTTCCCTTCGCAACGTAGCAGTTCGCCTTCGGCAATGAAGTGGCGTCGCAGGTCACCCGACACTTTGAAGATGGTCACTGGCCCGGGTTTGATATATCCGCGAATGGCTACGCCAATGCCCGACTCGAAGTGGGTGTCCAGCTCGTAGCGTTCCACCATGTTCAGCGGTATCGTACAGTGTGCCAGCAGTATCTCGCCCGTTTCAGGGTTGATGTGTGCGGGATTGGCCTGGAAGCCCGACAGCCCTGTCAGTGCCTGTGTCAGCGTCATGGTCAGCAGGGTAGGGATGTCGCCCTCACAACCAGCCACGATACCCTCGCTGTTCAGCTGCGCCAGCGCCATGCATCCTGTGTTGTGTACAGCCGTCAGCAGGTCGAAGCAGCGTAGCGTCAGTCCCTGCAGCTGGTGCCGCTCGGCGAGCGTTTTCAGGGCATGGTATATCTGTTGCGCTCCGGGCAGTGCCTCGCGGATGTGTTGCTCTTGACCTTCTGCCTGCACTTCTTCCAGCGGTATCTGGCGGATGTCGTCCAGCAGTTCCTTCATGGGAATGTCTGTCAGCTCTATGCCTGCCGTCCGCTTGACGACGTGGTAGTCGGCCGTGCTCGATATGAGCCAGTCAGACGGTTTGCCGACGACGCCCAGCTTGCAATCTTTCAGTTTCTGCAGGGCTTCGTTGACGCATAGCAGGGTGTTGATGCGCTGGCTGATGTGTGCTGCCTCGCCATGTATCACCTCACCGCTGATGCCCTGTTGGCGCAGGTACGACAATATCTCCAACGAGGCTGCCAGCGAATTGCTCTTCCCTGATGTCAGCAGATAGAACGTGGTGCCAGCCGTTTTCTTTAGCAGCACTGGCAGCAGTCGCAGGAATATAGACTCGGCTCCTCCTGTGCGTACATATATAATATCTAATGGGTGACTGCCGTAGTCGCTGTAGTCGTTGTCGCGGAAGTCGTAGCTGATGTTGAGACTCCCCAGAAACTCCTGTGTAGCAGCGCTGACGGCTTGTGTGTCGTGCAGTTCCGACGTCAGCGTATAGATGGCGATGTTGTTCATAGTGTTTAGTGTTTTAGATTTGTCTGGGTGCAAATATAGCATAAAACTGGGAGAATTGCAAAAAAATACGCTTATTATTTGGAGATAACGTCGAAAATATCTATCTTTGCTTGTTGAAACTAACTTAAATCTATATGCTTATGAAGACAAAACTACTATTATCCTTTGTTCTCTCGCTGGTAATGGGCGGAGTATGGGCGCAAGGTCCCAACGGCTCGGGCGAGTACTACAAGGCTGCCGACGGCAAGTGTGGTGCAGAGCTGAAGACGGCGCTGTTTAATATTATCAAGAATCCAAGTGTGACATCTTACAAAGGTTTGTATAGTGCCTATGTCAAGACTGATACTCGCGCTGACGGTTTTGTTCGCGATTGGTATTCTAATGCAACGAACTATCGTCATAATGTAGACAATGCTGGTAATTATTCGAAAGAGGGTGACATGTATAATCGTGAACACTCTATTCCGCAGAGTTGGTTTAGTGAGGCCTCTCCTATGGTTTCCGATGTCGTCCACGTTCTTCCTACTGATGGCTATGTCAATAATCGCCGTTCAAGCTATCTTTTGGCTGAGGTAAGTAGCGTTACTTATTCTTCCAAGAATAATTATTCGAAACTGGGCAGCTGTAAAACCACAGGCTATAGTGGTACCGTATTTGAGCCAAATGATGAAATCAAGGGCGATATGGCTCGTATCTACTTCTATATGGCTACATGCTATCAAGATAAATGTACGAATTGGACGAAAGGTGAGGCAACGAAGGTCTTCTCTACACAGAATAAAGGGCTGACCAATTGGGTGGTTGATATGTTTATGGACTGGTCGAAGCGTGACCTCATCGATGATGTTGAGACGGCCCGTAATAATGCTGTACAGGAGGTTCAGGGCAATCGCAACCCGTTCGTCGACTATCCGGGCTTGGAAGACTATATCTGGGGCGACAAGCAGGACGTGCCGTTCAGCTATGATAACTACAAGCCTGGTGAGGCTGCAGCTGTGGCCAAGCCTGTGTTCTCGCCCGAGGCTGGCACGTATTATGAGAGCAAAGACGTGACCATCACGTGCAAGACCGCAGGTGCTAAGATCTACTACACCATCAATGGTGGCGACCCCTCTGAGCAGAGCACGCTCTACGAAGCACCAATTACGCTTGACCAACTGGGCACCTACGAGATCAAGGCTATTGCCATCAATGGTGATGACCGCAGCGCACTGGCTTCTGCCACATACGTCATTGCCGAGAAGCCTGACACACCCGATCCAGATCAGCCTGGTGGTGATCCTTCTAACTGCGAGATAGCACTGAATAGTACGGTCTTTGGTGTAGCAGATGGAACAAATTCTGGTACTGATGAAATGGAGGCCACCCTGTGCGGTATTACCATCAACTATGCTAAGGGAACAGGTAATCAACGCTTTGCCAAAGCCGATCATATCCGTCTGTATCCTGGCAACACGCTGACAGTCAGCGTTTCTCAAGGCACGCTGACTCAGATAGAGGTGATTCCTTTAACCACTTCGACCAAGGTGCTGATTGCCGACGTTGGCAATGTCAGTGGACTCATTTGGACGGGCAACCATCAGCAAGTCGTCTTTACCGTTAATGGTAGTAGTGGTAACATGCAAATCGCTAGTCTGAAGATTACCGTCAACGTTCCCTCTGATCCCTCAGGCATTGACGGCGTGCAGACCAAGTCGCTCGCTGGACAGCGCGTCATCTACGACCTCAGCGGACGCCGCGTCACCAATCCTTCGCGTGGCATCTATATCGTTGATGGCCGTATGGTTGTGATTCAGTGAGTGAAGAACTGGAATTGCATAAATAACCGTTAATTATTTATAATTAAGGGCGCAAAGTTTGGCATGTTGAAATATATTACCTAACTTTGCAGCCCTTTTCGCGTATAAAAACGACTTGTTTATTAGTTAAAACATGATGAAGAAAATTTTTGTAACCCTGTCACTCATGGTTGTAACCATGATGGTGATGGCTGTACCCGCCAAGCGTGGCGTCTGGAAGACGCTGCTGTTGGAGAACGGTACAGAGCTGCGCGCCCAGTTGGTGGGCGATGAACACGGACACTTCTGGCGTGCCACTGACGGCAAGGCCTATCTGATGGACGCCGAAGGCGTTGCTCGCGAGATTGACTCAAACACGATTGTGGCCAAGGCTAAGACCCGCCGCCAGCAGGTCAACACCCAGCGTGCTCAGCGACTGAAGAGCCGTCGTGTTGGTGCTGTTGGTAGCTACGAGGGCAAGAAAAAGGCTATCGTACTGTTGGTCAACTTCTCTGACAAGAAGTTCGCTACTGCCCACGATAATGCCCTTTTCAACCGTATTGCCAATGAGGAAGGCTATTCAGAGGGAAGCTTCCGTGGTTCTATGGCCGACTATTTCAAGGCCCAGAGCCGTGGTCTGTTCGAACTCGACTTCGACGTTGTCGGTCCGCTGACCGTTAGTCAGAAGCAGTCTTATTACGGTGGTAACGACAAGGATGGTAACGACAAGTATCCTGGACAGATGGTTTGCGAGGCCGTCACGCTGGCTAAGCAGCAGGTTTCCGACTGGAAGCAGTACGACTGGGACAACGACGGCTATGTCGACCAGGTCTATGTGGTTTATGCCGGCCAGGGCGAGGCTGACGGAGGCTCCGATGATACTATCTGGCCCCATGCCTACGACCTCACCTCTGCTAAATCTTACGGTGATGGCTCAGGCCCTGTGACTGTAGGTACTAACCTAAAAGTCAACAGCTATGCCTGTGGCTCTGAACTCAATGGCTACAACAAAATTGAAGGTATCGGCGTCATGTGTCACGAGTATTCTCACTGTCTGGGCTATCCCGACTTCTACGATATTGACTATAGTGGTGGTCAGGGTATGGGTCCTTGGGACTTGATGGACAGCGGTTCCTACAATGACGACGGCTACCAGCCGGCAGGCTACACCAGCTACGAGCGTTGGATGGCCGGTTGGGTGACCCCTATCGAGCTCGACGCCGAGAGTGTAACGGTTGAGAATATGAAGTCGCTGCAGAACGACGGTGAGTGCTACATTATTTATAATAAAGGAAACCGCGACGAGTTCATGTTGCTCGAGAACCGCCAGCTCGAAGGTTGGGACAAGTCGCTGCCCTCTGCCGGTCTGCTTATCCTGCACTGCGACTATAACCAGAGCGTCTGGGAAGCCAACGGCCCCAACGACGATCCGAACCATCAGCGTATGACGGTGGTTCCTGCCGACGGTAAGTACACGCGAAAGTACAACTATACTTATCAGCAGTACTATTACGAGGAAGCCGACATTGCCAAAGACCCGTTCCCACAGGGTACCGTCAAGGCTTTCAACAAAGATTTCAAGACCTCCGACAATATTGCCAAGCGTGCTGCCCAGTTCTTTACCAAGAACACCAATGGCACCTATTGGATTGACGGCTCTATCGAGCAGATTACGCAGAATAGCAACAAGACCGTCTCATTCAACTACGTGGCTGCTGGTAGCAGCAGTGTTGAGCCTGGTGGTGACGAGCCTGGTGGCGACGATCCCGTCGTAAATCCTGACGGCGCACTGTTCTACGAGTCGTTCGACAACTGTACCGGCTCAGGCGGTAACGACGACAAGTGGGGTTCGACTGTTGCCAATGGCGCTTTCCGTGCTGACAATGACGACTGGGAAGCAGTAGCTTCCTATGGCGGTAAAAAGTGTGCTCGCTTTGGCTCTTCTCGAAAGAGCGGTGAGGCAAAGACGCCCGTTATTAACTTACCCAGCGAGGCTGTGCTCACCTTCAAGGCCGCTGCCTGGGGCAGTGACGGCAAGACACTGAAACTCTCTGCCGAGGGTGCTACCGTCGTGTTCTCGCCCGCACAGGTGACGATGGAGAGTAGCGAGTGGACCACCTTCACCGTAAAGACCACCGGTAAGGGTTCTGCACGCATCGTCTTCACACCTTCCAAGCGCTTCTTCCTCGACGAGGTGACCATTACCGATCCTAATGCCACCACCGCCGTGCGCACCATCGCTACACCTCGCACCACCTCAGGCCGCATCTATACCCTCGACGGCCGTTATGTCGGAACAAATCCTAACCAGTTGCCTCATGGCCTCTATGTCATTGACGGCAAGAAAGTTATCAGATAAATCTACAAACACTTACTATGAAACACTCAGATGGGGCCATGCTTGATGCACAGCCCCATCTTTCATTTACTAACCATTTTAAAATCTTTAGCCTATGTGACTCTTCACCATCTCATTCTCTCAATTTCAGACGGGCCTCGGCCCATACAACTCGTGGTGGTGATGGCGGTCAGGAAGGCGGTGAGTGCGGTCAAATCGTGCCCGTGTGCACTTGGGACAGAAAACGTGTATGAGTGGGTCACAATTTCCGCATTATGTCCCGATACTGTCACATGATTCAGTATCATTGACTTTACCTCAGAAGCGCTTTCTTCTTCATACGAAATGGACAACTCCGACATTCCTTTAATTTTTGGAGTGGTGTAATAGCCGTTTACCACTTCGTCGGTAACATTCTTTCCGTTGAAAGTAACAGTATTAATTTTGTTATTGCCAAGAGAACCGATATATATTGTATATGATTCATCAGCTTTAACTGCCTGACGAGAAAAACCAGTTTCCCCCTGCATGACGGTAAGGTTAGCATAATACACTTTCCCACCAGACTCCATATCTTCCTTTATCTTGTTGAAGTATCGCCATTCGTAAGCTGAAGAATACAATTCCTCGCTACCCATCGGCACATGTAGAGTTGCATAATTGTAAACATCATATTTATCACGGACATTGTCAGAACATTCAAACGTATTAGTAGAAGAACAAGTTGGCGGAACAGGATTCAAGCAGTATATGGTATTGAGGCAGTAACAATCAGAGAAAGCGCCAACACCAATATTTGTAACACTTTGCGAAATCTCTATTGAAGTCAAGCCTTTACATTCATAGAACGTTTTAAATATTGATAATCAGCAACTTACATCTTAAACGGTAGAAAAGTGACGTTGGGGATTCTTGGGCGCCCCAAAAGAATGAAGATTTAACGAATTTAACGTTTAAAAACGAATCACGAACTCAATTGTGAAGTGAAATAGACGTTAGATAGGATGCTGATAATTTAGAGTGAATAGTAAAGACCTGAAAACGACATATAATTTGATAGCTTTAGGAAACATATTCTTTTTACCTGCCATTTGGTCAATGCTCTTTATTTCTTCATTTATTACCGATTTCTGTCTTTTTGAGATGTTTTCATGATACAGAGCAGAATTAGTGATAAATCGAACAGTAAAAATTGGATATCAATGTCTAATTTTGCACCCAAGAAAAGTAAAAAACGGACATTATATGGTTTTTTGGCATCATGGATATACAGGATTTAAGGCCCCGCAGGGGGGACGACGCTTATAGGATAGGTGATAGCGATGAGCTGGTCGTGATGGAGAATATTGGCACCGTACCATCGGGTGTTGTTTGTTTGCAAAATCACGGCGTTATCTTCTTTATTACTGAAGGCAGGGCACAGTTAGAATACGATGGCCATGTTGTTCAGTTACAAAAGAATGACTTGTTTCTCTATATGGTCCACAGTACGGCCACCAACTTTATGGCGTCATCGGATTTTAATTGCCGACAGATTTGGTTTTCACGCAGTGAGCTTTGGAACATCGATATCTATAATCTAATCAGTGTGGCAGATATGTCGCAGCTCAAACTGCATCCTGTTGTCCATCTTTCCGATGATGATATCAAACTTTGTGACACCTATTTCCAGTTGCTGTGCAGCAGGATGAAGTCGTCCACATCTGCACTCACCCCCGATATCGTACGTTCACTCTTAGGCACTATCATGTTGGAATTACTGTCCATCATGCGGCGTAATTCAGAGCGGGCGGTTGAAGAGGTTCGGCACGAAGACATCAATTCCAGCCTTCATAAGAAACGGATTGTCGACGATTTCATGAGGTTAGTGGAAGAGAGCGACGGCCGCATCCGCAGGGTGGATGATTTTGCCAGCCAACTGAATGTAACACCGAAATATCTCTCTACCATCCTCAAAGAGGTGATGAACCGCAGGCCGAGTACCTATATACAGCTCTATACATTGAAAGCCATTGAGCGCCGCCTGCGTTTCACCGACATGACGATGCAGGAGATAGCCAACGACCTGAATTTCCCCAATCCCTCGTTCTTCGGCAAATACTGCAAGGAACACTTGGGAATGACACCATTGGAATATCGGATGAAATATCATAAAGGGACATGAAAAAGATAATAAGAGAAATGAATTCAAATGTATTATAATAATTAATTAAGGTGTAACATGAACAAGTTAAGAAAGAAAGCGATGGTGAGTACCAGTCGTTCGACAAAGTTGACGCGAGTGGCGATGCTCGGGTTACTCATGTTGTTGCCGCTGATCTCTGAGGCCCAGCGATTGCTGACGCTCGACAGTTGCAGGGCGATGGCACTGAGGAACAACAAACAGTTGGGTGTGGCGAAGATGAAGCAGGAGGTAAACGCCAACCAGCGGAAGTCGGCACGTACGCAGTATCTGCCGAAGGTGAATGCCGTAGGCGGCTACATGTGGATGAGCCGTGAGGTGTCCTTACTTAACGATGACCAGAAGGAGGCGCTGAGCAATCTGGGCACGAACGCTACGGGAAAGTTGCAGGACGCATTGTCACCGTTAGTGTCATCATTACCGGCAGCAACACAGACGAAGATGGCTGGCGACATGGCGGCTTTTGGCGGGGTACTGAACCAGGTAGGTACGGGCATCGTGGACGGTTTTCGCACTGACACGCGTAACATGATGGCCGGAGCCGTGATGGTGACACAGCCCGTGTTCATGGGCGGTGCTTTAGTGGCGGCGAACAAGATGGCTGACATTAACGAACAAATGGCCGCAAACTCCTTGGAGATGAAGAAGCAGGGCACCTTGTATAATATCGACCAAGCCTACTGGCAGGTGGTGTCACTGCGTCATAAGCAGACGCTGGCCGAGAGCTACGTGGAGCTGGTGAAGAAGCTGAAGGGTGACGTGCAGAAGATGATTGACCAGGGCGTAGCCACGAAAGGCGACGGCCTGAGTGTCGGCGTACGTGTCAATGAGGCCGAGATGGCACTGACACAGGTGCAGGACGGTCTGGCGCTGTCGAAGATGCTGCTGTGCCAGTTGATAGGGCTTGATGAAGACGAAGCGATTACGTTAGCGGACGAGGAGAGCACGGGGCTTGACTCTTATGTTGCGACTGAACCGCAACGTATAGGACAAGCGGACGCGGCGTTCGCGAACAGGCCGGAGCTGAAGGTACTGCAAAACATCGTAGACCTGAGCCGACAAACAACGAACGCGCTGAAGGCGGGGAATCTGCCGACGGTGCTACTGACGGGCGGATACATGGTGTCGAACCCGAACACGTTCAACGGTTTCGAGAAGAAATTCGGTGGTGTGTGGAACATAGGCGTCGTGGTGCGTGTGCCAGTGTGGAACTGGGGCGACGTGAAATATAAGGTGCGCGCCTCGAAGGGAGCGACCGCGATGGCGAACCTCGAACTGGACGATGCACGGGAGATGATAAGCCTGCAGGTGAGACAGAGCAACTTCAAGGTGAAGGAGGCTCAGAAGAAACTGACGATGGCACAGTCGAACGTGGCGAATGCCGACGAGAACCTGCGCATGGCGAATCTCGCCTTCAAGGAGGGTACGGCGTCGTTCACGACGGTGATGGAGGCGCAGACGGCGTGGAACTCGGCGCAGTCGCAGCTCATCGATGCTGAGATTGGCGTCAAGCTCTCAGAGGTGGAACTCCAGAAAGCACTCGGAACGCTTCAATAAAATGATAATTGATAATTGATAATTTAAGAATATTATGGCAGACAAAGCAAAAGAACAGCATAACAATATCCTGCTGGCTGTGGCAGGTTTTTCGGCAGTAGTAGCAATCGTAGCACTCATCGGTTTCCTGGCCTTGGGGCGCGATCCCGAAGTGATACAGGGCGAGATGGAGGTTGAGGAGTACCGTGTGTCGGGTAAGGTGCCAGGCCGTATCCTTGAACTCCGCGTGAAAGAGGGCGACATGGTGCAGGCGGGCGATACGCTGGCCATCATTGAGGCTCCCGATGTGGAGGCTAAGATGACGCAGGCCCAGAGTGCAGTGGACGCTGCCTCGGCCATGGAGCAAATGGCTCAGAACGGTGCCCGTCGCGAGCAGATACAGGCCGCCGCGCAGCTTGTGGAGCAGGCCAAGGCCGGACTGGAGATAGCCGAGAAGTCGTATAACCGCATGAAGGTGCTCTTCGACGAGGAGGTGGTCTCAGCCCAGAAGTTCGACGAGGCCGAGGCGATGTACAAGTCGGCTCAGGCACAGCTGAAGGCCGCCAAGAGCCAGTATGAGATGGCCGTCAACGGTGCCCGCATTGAGGAGAAGCGTGCCGCATCAGCTTCTGTCGGTCAGGCTCGTGGTGCTGTGCAGGAGGTGACGAGTTACATCAAGGAGACTGTGCAGATAGCCCAGATAGCCGGTGAGGTCACCGATGTCTATCCGAAGGTGGGTGAGCTTGTCGGCACGGGCACACCTATCATGAGCATCGCCGTGATGGAGGACCAGTGGGCAACGTTCAACATCCGCGAAGACCAGCTGAAGGATATCAAGGTGGGCGCCGAACTGACTGTTCGCATTCCCGCCCTCGACAAGGAGGCCAAGATGAAGGTCACATCGATGAAGGACAAAGGTTCGTTTGCCGTGTGGAAAGCCACGAAGGCCACTGGTCAGTACGACCAGAAGACTTTCGAGGTAAAGGCTCGTCCGTCGGAGAAGATTGCCGATGTAAGACCAGGAATGTCCGTGATACTCAAGAAGTGAAAAGTGAAAAATTTGCTTCCGCTACAATGAAGTATATTTCTCAAATATTCAACATCGCACTGCGCGAGCTCGACATCCTGCGGCGGAACCGCATATACGGTTTCTGCATGATTGTGTTCCCGCTGCTGCTGGTGGTCTTCTTCACCACGATGCTCGACGACGGCACGGCGCTTGACCTGCCTGTCGGCGTGGTCGACCAGGACAACTCGGCCACCTCGCGCGGCCTGGTCCGTAACCTCGACGCCATGCAGTCGTCGCGCGTGGTCTATCGGTTCGCCAATGTCACCGAGGCCCGTAATGCCATGCAGGAGGGCAAGGTCTATGCCTACCTGCTCATCCCTGAGGGCACATCGGCCAAGTTGCTCGCGGGTCGTCAGCCGAAGATTTCGTACTACTACACGATGACGTGCATGACGGCAGGCTCTATGGCTATGAAGGATATGAAGACCATCGGATCGCTCGGCTCGGCGGCGGTCGGACAGTCGACGCTCTCGGCCAAGGGCGCGTCGAAGCAGCAAATCAAGGCCGCACTGCAGCCCGTCACCGTCGATGCCCACATGATAGCCAACCCCGAAGGCTCGTACAACTACTCGCTGACAACGGTCTTCGTGCCGGGCATCCTGATGCTTTTCATGGCGCTGCTCTCGGCCTACGCCGTGGGCACGGAGATGAAGTTCGACACAGGCAAGGAATGGTTGGCTATGGCCGACAATAATATCATCGTGGCTATCGTCGGCAAGTATCTTGTTCACGCGCTGGTGTTCCTGCTCGTGATATTCCTCTATCAGTATTACATCTTCAACGTGCTCCACTTCCCGCATCTCGGCGGCGTGTGGAGCATCGTGCGGCTTACGCTCCTGCAGGTGTCGGCCGGCCTGGGCTTCGGCATCTTTGCCTTCGGTCTGATGCCCTCGCTGCGCATGTCAATGAGTATCTCGTCACTGTGGGCGGTGCTCTCGATTTCCATGTGCGGCTCGGCCTTCCCCATTGCGGGTATGGACCCCGCGCTGCAGGCCATGTCGTGGCTGTTCCCCCTGCGCCACTACTGGATGATCTATCAGGCAACGGTGCTCAACGGCTTCCTCGTCATCGATGTCTGGTTCCACCTCGTGGCACTCGTGGCCTTCACGCTGCTACCCTGGTTCGTGCTTAGTAAAGTAAAAAACGCAATGCTGAATTATGTCTACATTCCTTAATAGATTACGCGAGCACTTCACCGACGTGCTCCATATTTTCCGCAACGAGCTCGTTAAGGTCGTCAAGGACGAGGGCGTGCTGATGTTCCTCGTCGTCGTCCCCCTAGGCTACCCGCTGCTCTACTCGTGGATATACAATAACGAGACGCTGCACGAAACGCCCGTGGTGGTGGTTGACCAGTCGCACTCGGCCCTCTCGCGCCAGTTCATCAACGACTGCGATGCCTCGCCCGACGTGCATATCAAGTACTATGCCGAAGACCTCGATGAGGCCCGTTCGCTTGTCAGCCGACAGTTGGTGAAGGGCATCTACCTCATCCCGTCGGACTTCTCCGAGCGCGTCAACCGCGGCGAGCAGGCTACGGTCAGCGTCTATTGCGACATGTCGCTGATGCTTGCCTACAAGGCCGTCTATCAGACTGCCGTGGTCGAGGCCGGACGCCTTGGTGCGGGCATGAACATCAAGCGTGCAGGTAACTACACCAAACGTGAGGATGCCATTACGGCGCAGCCTTTGGCTGTTGACGATGTTGCGATGTTCAATCCGTCGGGTGGCTACGGTTCGTGCGTGCTGCCTGCCGTGCTCATGCTGATACTGCAGCAGGCTATTGCCCTTGGCATCGGTATGGCTGCTGGTACTGCCCGTGAGCGCCACCGCAACGGCCAGCTGATTCCCGACGACGACCCGCACTACCGTGGTGCCTACCGTATCGTGTGGGGCAAGGCCCTGTGCTACGGCATGATTGGCGCCGTTGCTGCTGCCTATCTCTCAATGGCTGTTCCGTCGATGTTCTCGTTCCCGCAGTTGGGCACGGGCTGGACGCTCTTCTGGATGCTGCTGCCCTACACGCTGGCCAGTGTCTTTTTCGGCTTGACCATATCGTGTCTGGTGCGCTACCGTGAGAACGTCATGCTGCTCATGGTGTTCGTATCGGTGCCGTTGCTGTTTATGACTGGTGTGTCGTGGCCGCAGTCCAGCATCCCCGGCTATTGGCAGGGTGTCTCGTGGATATTCCCAAGTACCTTCGGCGTGCGCGCCTTCATCCGTGTCAACTCGATGGGGGCCTCTGTCGGTCAGGTGCTGCCTGAACTACGCATTCTCTGGATTCAGGCTGCCGTATATCTCGGTATGGCCTGCCTGGTATATCGCCACCAGTTCCGGTTGATGAAGAAATATGCAAACAACTCATAGAATAATAAAGATGAAAAGACAGAATTCCCTTGTGCTTCTGGCATCGGTGATGCTGGCAGCCATGAGCCTTGCCTCGTGCAAGAGCAGTAACAAACCCGCCGCCGACGCTTCTGCCCAGGACAGTATTCCTGAAGTGCTGAAAGACGTTGCAGGCATAGAGAAGTTCCAGACCAAGCTCGACTACAGTAAGGCCGAGAACTGGGTGGAGAGACCGACTGAGGCAACGAAGCCTGTCGATGTGTTCTTCATCTATCCTACGGTGACAGGTTTCCGCGACCCTGTTCAGATATGCGAAGTGACCGACTCCGAAATGGTGGCTGGTGCCAAGTTTGTCAGACAGGTTCAGACCAGCGTGTTCGAAGAGAGCTGCAACATCTACATGCCCTACTACCGTCAGATTTCGATGCCTAAGCCTGGCACTGACTACCGCTTCGTGACCAACTATCTGTCGGGTTTCGATGCCACCGATGCGCTCGACTATTTTCTGACGCACCTGAATCAGGGGCGCCCATTCATTCTGGCGGGTCACTCGCAGGGTTCCTCGACGCTGCTCAACCTGCTGGAGAACTACATGACCAAGCATCCTGAGTATCTGAGCCGCATGGTGGCTGCCTATCCCATTGGCTTTGCCGTGACCAAGGACTTCCTGGAGCGCACTGGTTTGAAGTTTGCCGAGGGAGCCACCGACACGGGCGTCATCGTCTCGTGGAATACGGAAGGCGTCGCCAACAAGGATGCCAAGAATGCAACACTGGCTCCTAATGGTTTGAGCATCAACCCCATCAACTGGAAGCGTGACGACACCTATGCACCCGCCAAGGACAATCTCGGCTCGCTCGACGAGATGACGGGGAAGATAACTGTTCCCGGCATCGCCGATGCCCGTGTGGACACCATCCGAGGCTCCGTCGTCGTCACCACTGCAGAGGCCAAGCCTTTTGCTATCAGCGAAAAAGAAGCCATACCCCTATTCGGACCCGAATGTTACCACCGCAACGACTATGGTTTCTTCTTCAACAACCTGAAGCAGAACATTGCCGACCGCATCAAGGCCGCGTTTGAGAGCGATGACAAAACAAAGTTATGAACATGAAAACGAAGAAAATCCTGCGAATAGTGGCAGCGGTAATCATTGCCATCTTGGTTGTCGGTGGAGGAGTCTGGCTGATTACCGGACGCTCACCCATGGCCATCATAGTGAAGAGCGCTTTACACCAGATGGACACGGAGTCCTACGATAAGGCCATGGCTGACAAGACAGACAAGCGTACAACGGAGATTCCTGCCGACGTGGTCTTTCCTCGTGAGGTTGTTCAATATACCATTGGAGACATGCAGGTGTTTGAGGTACCTGCTGAGAACGACACGAAACCCGTTGTGCTCTATCTGCATGGCGGCGCCTACGTCCATAACTTTACGTCTCAGCACTGGAAGGCCATGGCTGAGTGGGCAAAGGCCACAGGCTGCGGCATCGTGGCTCCCAACTACCCGTTGCTGCCTCTCCATACTGCTGCTGAGGCTCACCTGCTCATGATGCAGCTTTATCGTGAACTGCTGAAGGGTATTCCTGCCCACCGTATTCTTATCATGGGCGACTCTGCAGGTGGCGGCTTTACGCTGGCGCTGGCACAGCAGATACGCAATGACTCGCTCGACCTGCCTCGCCATCTGGTGCTTATCTCGCCCTGGGTTGATGTCATGGGTGGTGATTCTTCGCTGCAGGAGCGCGACAACTGGCTCACCATTGATGTGTTGCAGAAGTATGGCACTGCCTGGGCAGGACAGATGGATGTTGCCGACCCTATGATTTCGCCAATCTATGGTGACATGGAAGGTTTACCGCCTACCGACCTCTATACCGGTACATGGGAGGTGTTCTACACCGATGTCTGCAAGACCTACGACAAAATGAAGGCCGCTGGTGTTGATGCTCACCTGCATGTCGCCCAAAAGATGGGGCATGTCTATCCCCTCTGGCCCAGTCACGAGGGTCGCAAAGCCCGTCGTGAGATAGCAGAAATTATTAAAACGAACTCTAAAAATTAAATGACTATGAGTAAGATTAAGACTATAGGAATACTTACGTCGGGCGGCGATGCCCCAGGCATGAATGCTGCTATTCGTGCCGTGACGCGCGCAGGCATTTACAACGGATTTAAGATTAAAGGTATCTATCGTGGATACGAGGGACTCATCCACGACGAGGTGAAGGAGTTTACCACCGAGGATGTCAGTGGTATCATTACCCGTGGTGGCACCATTCTGAAGAGTGCCCGTAGCAAGGATTTTATGACACCTGAGGGCAGACAGAAGGCTTACGAAACATGTAAGAAGGAAGAGATAGACGCCTTGATTGTGATTGGCGGCAATGGTTCGCTGACCGGTGCCCGCGATTTTGCCATGGAGTACGATTTTCCCTGCATAGGATTGCCTGGCACCATCGACAACGATGTTTATGGTACTGACGCTACCATTGGCTATGACACAACCATGAATACCATCATGGAGTGTGTGGACCGTATCCGCGACACCGCCAATTCTCATGAGCGCATCTTCTTCGTTGAGGTGATGGGACGCGATGCCGGTTTCCTGGCACAGAATTGTGCCATCGCCTGTGGTGCCGAGGCTGCCATAGTACCTGAGGAAGTGACCGATGTTGACCAGTTGGCAGCCTTCATGGGCCGTGGTATCCGTAAGTCGAAGAAGTCGTGTATCGTTATCGTCTCGGAGAGTCCGAAGTGCGGTGCCCTCTACTATGCCGACCGCGTGAAAAAAGAGTTCCCTGAGTTCGATGTTCGTGTGTCCATCCTCGGACATTTGCAGCGTGGCGGCAGCCCGTCGGCACGTGACCGCGTCCTGGCCAGTTGGATGGGTGTGGCTGCCGTAGAGGCTGTCATGCAGGGACAGCGCAACGTGATGATAGGCATCCGCAACAGCGATGCCGTCCTCGTGCCATTCTCTGAGTGTATTCGCACTGACAAGCGTTTTGACAAGCGTCTGCTTACTGTTCTCGATGAATTAAGTATCTGATAAACTTGAAAATTCGTATTAATTTCATATCTTTGCAGTGAAAAAATTACAATGATGATGAAAAAGAGTAGTTTATTATTACTATTATTGGTTGTCAGTTCGGCCCTCATGGCCCAACGTTCACCCGTAGGCATTGTCAGTGTGCAAGACTCGGTGAAGAGTGTGCAGTTTGGCGTCATCTCGTCTGTTGCTGCTGACGGTGGCCACGGCGTGCAGTTGTCTGGTCTCTCCAACACGTCGGCACAGAAATTTACTGGATGGCAGCTGAGCAGTATCAGCAACATCACGGCAGGCATGGACAAGGGCTTGCAGCTGTCAGGCATACTGAATGTCTCGTCGGCCATGCAGCATGGCGTGCAGTTAGGTGCCATTAACTATGCCGACTCGCTCAACGGTGCACAGATTGGTGTGTTCAACATTGCCCGCAAACGCCCTAAAGGCTGGCAGGTGGGACTTATCAACTTATCGTACGACAGTATTGGTCACAAGATAGGTCTGGTGAACGTCAACCCGATGACCGATATCGATGTCATGGTTTATGGCGGTTCGTCAACGAAGACGAACCTTGCTGTGCGCTACCGCAACAAGAGCACTTATAGCATCATGGGTGTAGGTACGCACTTCATGGGACTTGACTCCAAGTTCTCAGGGGCTATTTTTTATCGCATGGGTCTATATAAACAACTGTCGCCAAAATGGAGCTTGAGTGGTGATATCGGCTATTATCATGTGGAGACTTTCTCGAAAAACAACAACGAGAAACCCGAGCGTCTTTATTCCTTACAGGCCCGACTGAATGCCGACTACCAGTTCAGCAGGAAATATGGTGCCTTTGCATCTGTTGGTTGGGGACTGACGCGTTACTACGACCGCAACGAAACCTACCGTAACCGCCCCTTGGTGGAACTGGGTCTGACCTACCGTCAACCTCGCAACCAGCACGACTCCTGGAAACAGGCTTGGGCTGAAAAACGTTCGAAACTGGTGTTTGCCGACTCTACGATGGCACTACCCACACCCAAACGTCCTTGGCAGGCACTTGCCGAGGTGACGGGCATCAATGTGGGCGTACAGTTGTTCGACCGCTGGGCATTGAAGTCCGACTTCGCGCAGACCACCCTAAACTCGCTGAAGCATAACTTTACCGACGGCATGGTGTGGGACAACGACTTCTTTATCACCAACATGTTTGCCCACCCGTATCATGGCAACCTGTACTTCAATGCAGCCCGTACCAATGGCCTGACGTTCTGGGAGTCGGCACCCTTCTCGCTGCTGGGTTCGGCAATGTGGGAATTCCTGGGTGAGACGGAGCCACCGGCCATCAACGACATTATTGCCACAACCTGTGGCGGTATTGCCATCGGTGAGATGACCCACCGCCTGAGTCTGACCATCCTTGACGATCGCGAACGTGGCTTCTCGCGTTTCTTTCGTGAGGCTGCTGCCGCCATCATCAATCCCATTCAGGGACTGCACCGCATTATCAGCGGTGATGCCTGGCGCGTAAAGAGCAGGAATTATCGTTACCATGACTTCAACAAGACGCCCGTCGACATGTCAATCTCTGTAGGTTGGCGTTATCTGGCCGACGACGGCGCGCTGTTCCGTGGCATCCATGCTCCTTATATCAACTTCACGCTGACCTATGGCACTTCGGTTGACGGCGACAAGCACACCACGCCCTACGACTTCTTTGACTTGGAGGCAAATTCAGCCTTCGGTGGCGGACAGCCTATGGTGAATACGCTGAACATTGTGGGACGCTTGTGGAGTACACCCATTCTAGATAAGAAGGATATGGCTGGCGAGTTCGGTATCTACCAGCACTTCAACTACTACGATGCCAAGCCTATCGAGGACGGTTCCAGTCTGACGCCTTACCGCATCAGCGAGGCTGCCGGCTTCGGTCCTGGCTTCATCTTCTCGCTGCCACAGATGGGCGCCCTGTCAAAGATGGAGCAGCGCGTGTTCGTAAGTGGCATCCTGCTGGGTGGTACCAAGAGTGACTATTTTAATGTCATTGAGCGCGACTATAACATGGGTAGCGGATTCAGCATCAAGTCGAAGACGCAACTCGACTTCGGCAAGTATGGACGCCTCGTTCTCAACGCCAAGTACTTCCGCCTCTGGACCTGGAAGGGTTACGAGGACAAGGATCTGCAGCCCTATGTCGACGGTACTGCCGACCTCCACTTCCTAAATGTGCAGGGTGACAATAGTAATGCAGCACTGTTGGTTATTAATCCCGTCATTGAGATGCATCTGGCACGCCAATGGTCTCTCACGCTCTCAGGTTCTTACTATAGTCGTCGTACGCACTACAAGTACTATTATGACAAGGACTTCGTTCTGCGTCAGAACAGTACCGTACATGCCAACACCTTCGAAACCAAGATAGGTCTCACGTGCAGACTATAATGTATTTGCAAGAATGAAAAAATATCTGTTGATGATACTATTCTCAGCTGTCATGTCAGCGGCGAACGCCCAGTTCGTCGCTACTGACAGTATGGAGACTGAGAAGCCCCAGACGTCTGAGAAAAAGCCGGGATTGGGTAAGCGCATAAACAACAAGCTAAGCAAAAAGTACTTCACCACGAAGTACGACACCAACTACGTAGCCCGACCTAAGGAGAAGTGGTTGCTCAGGCTCCTTGGCAACCAGACCGGCAACTACATCCACGCCAAGGGCACGGTGCACGATGTTTACTCGAAGTACGACCTTCATACCAAGACCAACTATACCATGGGACTGGAGGTGAACTACTGCGACGTTGCCGCCACGTTCTCCATCAACCCCGCCAAGATAGGCGGCGACTACAACGACTACGAATTCAACTTCGAGTACCACGGGCAGAAGCTCAGCTTCGACATCAACTACCTGCGTGCCACGTCCTTGAAGGGTGACATGAAATTGGGCGACATCGACCATCTCGACGAGGAAGGTATGCGCATGAACGTGGTCAACGCATCGGCTTACTATATCTTCAACAACCGTAAGTTCTCTTATCCTGCGGCCTTGTTCCAGAACTACTACCAGCTGCGCTCTGCCGGTTCTTGGCTGGCGGGCCTCAGTGTTCAGGCAGGAAGCATTAAGACTACCGAAGAATTGAAAGAACGTAGTCCGTTGGCCCCAGAGGTTCACCTCAAGTTCGCTAACGTCGCCCTTGGTGGCGGTTATGGCTATAATCTTGTACTCGGACAGCGGTCACAGTGGCTTCTCCACCTCTCTGCAATACCCTCTGTCGTGGTATACAAGCATAATCGTCTGATGGTGAACAACGATGAGAAGAAAGATCACAGTTTGTGTTTCAACATGCTCTTCAACGAGCGTGTCTCTGTCGTCTATCACTTCTCGCCCCGTTACAACATTGGAGCCTCTCTCATCATGAGTAACTCCATCTATAACAACGACGATATAAAAATCAATCAGAACAAGTGGCTGGCCCGCGCCTTCTTCGGCGTGCGTTTCTAAGTTATCTGCCGCTATTCATAGCCATACACCAGCCCGTATTTCTCATGAAGCTGACGGAGGGTGCCGTCGGCTTTCATTTGGGCAATGACGGCGTTGACAAGGACGAGGAGATCGTCTTGCCCCTTGCGCATCAGCACACCGATTTCTCCGTGGGTGAAAGGGGTCTCGATAAGCGGTGCAGCGAGGCGTGGGTCATTCTGCACATACCACGGAGCCTCGGTGATTTCGGTAATCATCACGTCAGCATTGCCCTCAGCCACTTGATTGGGGATTTCCTCGTTCTTCTGCCAGACGATGATGGTGGCATGTGTCAGGTTTTCGTTGGCGAATTTCTCGTTCAGCCCGCCCGGATTCACCATCACACGCACCTCTGGCTTGTCGATGTCGGCCTGCGACTGGAAACGATCTGCCTCGTCGGCACGGCCTCTTTCGCTTTCGTCTGGCACTCCTCGCAGCAATACTTCTGCGATCCACTCCTTGGAATGAACTCCTTTCCGCAGTACTTGCACTTCCTGACTTCTTTCATTTTTGCACTCTTTTGATGGTTCAACAATCATTCTCTTTTTCCCTCTCGTTAAAACAACCATGCTTCACATACGTCAACCGATGTCAACTCCGTCCGCATCGTTGCTTTCTTGGAATCCGTCTGCTCCGTTTTGTCACTCCTTGCACCTCATCGTAACCCTTTGTCAACCGAGTCCGCAAAGTGACGATTTTGAAGCCCCGTAAATTCCTCGCGGTAGAAATACGTTGCAAAAATATACTGAAATTCGGTAACCACCAAATTCCAACCAGCAAGTGTTAAAAATCAAAAGTAACTGAAAATGAGTGCTTTACAAATGGATAGTATTAGATATTCCTGGTTGTTTATACCCTTTTAGATACAATTACTGAAAGCATAATCACCTATGTTTGTAACGCTATTTGAAATATCTATATAAGTCAAGCTTGAGCACCCCTCGAATGCACGACCGCCTATGCTTGTGATACTATTTGGAATCTCTACCGAAGTCAAACTGGAACACACGCAAAATTATAATAGATGCCGTCAATTTCGACATCATACGCTAACGCCACATTAGGCATAAACCATGCGACACATAATGCCGCCAAAAGATAAAGTACTTGCTTTTTCATAATCTTATCGGTTTTTAGTTATTTATTCATATATACCACAAAAGTACAGAGAATATGCGCAATAAACACAAAACCCGCAACAAATATGCGACTTTAATTTTAAACCGCAACATATTTGAAGGAAAAACTGAGGAAATGAAAGATTTTACTCAACTTTCGCTACGATACATTTTATAATAATGAAAGGGGGCTATGCTCGAGCATAGCCCCCTTCATTGTTAGGATATCGCAAGTGTGGTTAGGCGGTGTACTCCTGCCACGACTTAATCTTGATGTCTGACTGGCTGAGGTCTGTGAAGGCCTCGATGAAGGCTTTGGCCAGACGCACGTTGGTCATCAGGGGGATGTTGTGGTCGATAGCGCCACGACGAATGCGGTAGCCGTTGGTGAGCTCGCGCTTGGTGTGGTTCTTCGGCACGTTGATGATGAGGTCGAACTGGTGGTCGGCAATCATGTTCATCACATTGTTCTCGCCTTCCTCGTCGGGCCACAGCACAGGTGTAGTCTCGACGCCGTTGTCGTTGAGGAAACGGGCCGTACCGCCAGTGGCATAGACCTTGTAACCCTTGCGGACGAGCTCCTGGGCGGGTTCGAGCAGGCTGACCTTACCCTTGGCACCACCTGACGAGATGAGGATGCTGCCGCCCTGCTTGGGCAGACGGTAGCCGGTGGCGATAAGTGCGTTGAGCATAGCCTCGTTGAGGTCGTCGCCCAGACAGCCTACCTCACCGGTAGAGCTCATGTCGACACCGAGCACGGGGTCGGCATTCTGCAGACGGGCAAACGAGAACTGGCTGGCCTTGACGCCAATGCGGTCGATATCGAACTCAGAGCTGTCGGGCTTCTGATACGGTGCGTCGAGCATAATCTTCGTGGCTGTCTCGATGAAGTTGCGCTTCAGAATCTTGCTGACGAAGGGGAACGAACGGCTGGCGCGGAGGTTGCACTCGATGACCTTCACCTCGCGGTTCTTGGCGAGGAACTGGATATTGAACGGTCCGCTGATGTTCAGTTCGGCAGCAATCTTGCGGGCAATCTTCTTAATCTGACGGATGGTCGAGAAGTAGATGTGCTGGGCGGGGAACACCATGGTGGCGTCGCCAGAGTGCACACCGGCATACTCGACATGCTCGGAGATAGCGTACTCGACGACTTCGCCCTTGTCGGCTACGGCGTCGAACTCAATCTCCTTGGTCTCGGTCATGAACTTCGAGATGACCACAGGGAATTCCTTAGACACCTCGGTGGCCATGTTGAGGAAGCGGTGCAGCTCCTCGTCGTCGTAGCAGACGTTCATGGCAGCACCAGAGAGCACGTATGACGGACGTACGAGCACGGGGTAGCCCACCTCTTCGACGAACTGCTTGACATCGTCGAACGAGGTCAGCGCACGCCATGCGGGCTGGTCAATGCCGAGCTTGTCGAGCATGGCCGAGAACTTATCGCGGTTTTCAGCACGGTCAATGTCGACAGGCGAGGTACCCAGTACGGGAACGCTCTGGCGGTGGAGCTTCATAGCGAGGTTGTTAGGAATCTGACCACCCACAGAAACGATGACACCACGTGGCTGTTCGAGGTCAATGACGTCGAGAACGCGCTCGAGCGACAATTCGTCGAAGTACAGACGGTCACACATGTCATAGTCGGTAGATACCGTCTCAGGGTTGTAGTTGATCATGATGGACTTGTAGCCCAGCTTGCGTGCAGTGTTGATGGCATTCACAGAACACCAGTCGAACTCTACAGAGCTACCGATACGGTAGGCACCGGAACCAAGTACAATAACAGACTTCTCGTTCTTATAGTAGTTGATGTCGTGTTGTGGCTGATACTGTTCACCGACGGGGTTGCCAAAGGCTGGCGTATGCGTGTAGGTGAAGTAGAGGTAGTTGGTGAGCTCGGGATGCTCTGAAGCCACTGTGGGGATACGCTTGACTGACGGCATGATGCCTTTCTGCTTGCGGTACTCACGCACCTTCAGATTCTCCTTCTCCATATTGGTGCCTTGCGTCTTCAGTACGAAGCGGGCAATCTGGAAGTCGGAGAAGCCACAGCGCTTCACCTCGAGCAGCAGTTCGTCAGAGAGGTCTTCCAACTTATTGAACTTCTGCAACTCGTGCTTCAGGTCGACGATGTGCTTCAGACGCTCGAGGAACCAGACGTCAATCTTCGTCAGTTCCTCAATGCGCTCAATGGTATAGCCTTCTTCTAGTGCCTGAGCAATGGCAAAGATGCGCAGGTCGGTGGGGTTCTGCAGGGCGTCGTCAAGGTTGTCGAACTTCGTATGGTCGTTGCCTACGAAGCCGTGCATGCCCTGACCAATCATGCGCAGACCCTTCTGAATCATCTCCTCGAAGCTGCGGCCGATAGACATAATCTCACCGACAGACTTCATGCTGGAACCAATCTGACGGCTGACGCCGGCAAACTTGGTGAGGTCCCAACGAGGAATCTTACAAATCATGTAGTCGAGTGACGGAGCAACGTATGCTGAAGAGGTTGTACCCATCTCACCAATCTGGTCGAGGGTATAGCCCAAGGCAATCTTGGCAGCGACGAAGGCGAGGGGATAACCGGTAGCCTTTGAAGCCAGTGCAGACGAACGGCTCAAGCGGGCGTTAATCTCAATGATGCGGTAGTCGTTGGTCTCGGCATTGAAGGCAAACTGGATGTTACACTCGCCGACGATACCCAGGTGGCGTACGCAACGGATGGTGATGTCCTGCAGCATCTTCACCTGCTCGTCCTTGAGCGAACAGGTAGGAGCGACAACGATGGACTCACCAGTATGGATGCCCAGGGGGTCGAAATTCTCCATCGAGGCAACGGTGAAGCAGTGGTCGTTGGCGTCGCGGATGCACTCAAATTCAATCTCCTTCCATCCTTTCAGTGACTCCTCAACCAGGATTTGTGGAGCAAACGTAAAGGCACTCTCGGCCAGTTCCTTGAAAGCTTTCTCGTCAGGACAGATACCACTACCCAGTCCACCCAGGGCGTAGGCCGAGCGAATCATAATGGGGAAGCCGATTTCGTGAGCAGCTTTCAGTGCGTCGTCCATGTTCTCAACGGCGTGACTTACGGGAGTCTTCAACTGGATCTCGTCAAGCTTCTTTACAAAAAGGTCGCGATCCTCAGTGTTCATAATTGCCTCAACACTTGTTCCAAGGACCTCGACCCCATATTCTTTAAGAATACCTTTCTGATACAGTTCAGTTCCGCAGTTTAGCGCAGTCTGACCACCAAACGCTAATAGGATGCCGTCTGGCCGTTCCTTCTTGATGATCTCTGTAACAAAATGAGTGGTGACGGGTTGGAAATAAACCTTGTCGGCAATACCTTCAGAAGTCTGAATGGTAGCGATGTTGGGGTTTACTAACACGGAAGAGATTCCTTCCTCACGTAAAGCTTTCAGTGCTTGGGAGCCAGAATAGTCAAACTCACCAGCTTGTCCGATTTTTAAGGCGCCAGAACCTAAGACCAACACCTTTTTTAATTTCTTTGTCATATCGTTTGCTGTGTTGTTGATGTCATTCTTTGTCGCACGCGTACAAAGTGTGGCGTTGCATTCTGGGCTGCAAAGGTACGAAGAAAAAGAGAAATGGCAAAGGGATTTCTCATTTTTCTTATAAAAAAATGTAGGGAAGACACTTTATGCCTTCCCCACATTAATATATATACGAGAATTACTCGCCTTTCTCCATCTGAGCCTTCAGCTGAGCCAGTACGTCGAGGTCGCCCAGCGTGGTGCTGGCAGCAACGTTCTCGATCTTCGGAGCGTCCTCCTTCTTCGGAGCACGAGCCTTCTTGGCAGCAGCCTTCTTCTCCTCACGCTGAGGATCCTCGAAGGTACGGCTGTGAGAGAGGATGATGCGCTTGCTATCCTTGTTGAACTCAATTACCTTGAAGGGCAGTGTCTCACCCTGAGCGGCCTGAGAGCCATCCTCCTTAACGAGGTGCTTAGGAGTAGCGAAGCCTTCTACATTCTCGTCGAGGGCAACAACGGCACCCTTCTCGAGCAGTTCGGTAATCTTACCCTCGTGGATAGAACCAACGGTGTACTTCTCCTCGAAGACATCCCAAGGATTCTCCTCAAGCTGCTTGTGACCGAGAGACAGACGACGGTTCTCCTTGTCAATGTCGAGAACGACAACGTCGATCTCTGCACCAACCTGTGTGAACTCTGAAGGATGCTTCACCTTCTTAGTCCAGCTGAGGTCGCTGATGTGGATCAGACCGTCAACACCTTCCTCCAGCTCTACGAATACACCGAAGTTAGTGAAGTTGCGTACACGAGCAGTGTGCTTGCTGCCAACAGGATACTTCACCTCGATAGCCTCCCAAGGATCTTCCTTCAGCTGCTTGATGCCGAGAGACATCTTGCGCTCGTCGCGGTCGAGAGTCAGGATAACTGCCTCGATCTCGTCGCCAACTTTCAGGAACTCCTGAGCGCTGCGCAGGTGCTGGCTCCAAGACATCTCGCTAACGTGGATCAGACCCTCAACACCGGGCTGAATCTCAACGAATGCACCGTAGTCGGCAATAACGACTACCTTACCCTTCACGTGGTCGCCCACCTTGAGGTTAGCATCCAGAGCATCCCAAGGATGCGGAGTGAGCTGCTTCAGACCGAGGGCAATGCGCTTCTTCTCCTCATCGAAGTCGAGGATAACGACATTGATCTTCTGGTCGAGCTCAACCACCTTGTGGGGATCGTCAACGCGGCCCCAAGAGAGGTCTGTGATGTGGATGAGTCCGTCAACACCGCCGAGGTCGACGAATACACCGTAAGAGGTGATGTTCTTGACCACACCCTCGAGAATCTGACCCTTCTCCAGCTTAGAGATGATCTCCTGCTTCTGGGCCTCGAGCTCAGCCTCGATAAGAGCCTTGTGTGATACAACAACGTTGCGGAACTCCTGATTGATCTTCACTACTTTGAACTCCATCGTCTTACCAACGAACTGGTCGTAGTCACGTATGGGATGAACGTCGATCTGGCTACCGGGCAGGAAGGCCTCGATACCGAATACATCAACAATCATACCGCCCTTCGTGCGGCACTTGATGTAGCCCTGGATAATCTCCTGAGCCTCGAGAGCAGCGTTAACGCGCTCCCAGCTCTTAGACATGCGGGCTTTCTTGTGAGACAGCACGAGCTGGCCTTTCTTGTCCTCAGCGTTCTCAACGTAAACCTCCACAACGTCACCGGCCTTCAGGTCGGGGTTGTAGCGGAATTCTGAAGCGGGGATGATACCATCGCTCTTGTAGCCGATGTTGACGACTACTTCTTTCTTGTCAACGCTGATGACGGTTCCGTCAACCACCTGGTGTTCGCTGACCTTGTTCAGGGTCTCGTCATACGCCTTGTCAAGCTCTTCCTTGCTGACATTTGCGGTGGTGCCATTCTCAAACTGTTCCCAGTCGAAGTCCTGTAATGGCTGGACGTTCTTTGTTAATTCTGACATAATAATAAATAATGTGTTGCCCAATCTCTCGATGGGCGAGGGCCTGAACAGACGTTTACCAGACCATTGTTTTAAAGGGTTAATAATGATAGGAGCCGGCGTCTGTTCCGACCCCTATTGGCCCTTATGGGCGCAAAACGCGTGCAAAATTACAAAATATATGGGAAATGGGAGGTTGGGTGTGGAAATAAAAGCGTAGAATTACGATTATTTAACGTTTTTATTCTTTTTTATCTTTTTTCCATTGGCGTGGACCCATTCCCGGTCCTTGTCCGTGCCTGTGGTTAAAGCGCTGCATGGTCTTACGTTGAATCTCGTCTTCTACGTCGTAGATGCGGCTTACCTGCTGGGCGTTAAGAACAGTGGCAAACTCGTCGATATACTTCAGACGAATGCTCTGCGCCTTCTTCTGCAGTTCCAGACGACGCTTGGCAAAAGCTACACGGTCTTCTTCGCTTGGTGGTCCCTGTGGCTTCTTCTTCTGGGCTTTGGGAGCTTTCCACAGTTCGCCCATGTCTTTCATATATTTCCGATAGATGGGTGTAAACTTCGTCTTCTGTTCTTCCGTCATGCAAAGCTGTTGAGCCAGCTCATTGACCTTGGCGTTGAAGAACTTTTCGAAAAAGTCGTTGTTTTGCGGCTTCTGGGCACTGGCTGTCAGTGCACAGAGACACAATAGTACGGACATCATTACTTGCTTCATAGTCGTATTGTAGTTAATATGTGTTGTCTAACGAGTATTCCGGAACAGTCTCTATGGTATAGCTGGCCAGTAGCTGTGCCTCTTCGTCGCTGATGCTGTTGAGGAACTCGTCGATGGGGCTGACGACCTCTTGGCTTTGGGCAACAGGTTGTTCGGCAGGAGTGTTGACGACACTCAGACCTGCAATCACCAGTAGGGCAGTGACGGCTGCTGCAATGGCAGTTATCCGGTACTTTCTCAGTGTCGTTGTGCGACGCTTCGACAGGCTGATGGTGCGCTCAGTTGTCTGACTGATAAGCTGTTCTACGTAGTCCTCACGTTCTGTGTAGGGCATGCGTTTGTCTATGTTCTGAAACTCTTTCATTGCGTATGAGTGTTAATGTATTTCTTAATTTTTTCCACTGCGAAGTGGTAGTTGGCTTTCAGCGTGTTGACGTTCTTGCCAGTGATGCGGCTGATCTCGTCGTAGCTTAGCTCGTCGTAGTAGCGCAGGTTGAAGGCTACGCGCTGCTGGGTGGGCAGGGTGAGTAGGGCCTTTTGGAAGAGCACCTCAGCGGCATTACTGTCGAGTGATGTTTCCGCCTGCAGTTGGTTGGTCAGCGTACTGCCCAGGCTGTCAATGCTCTGGAACAGGCTTGTCCTTCTGCGCAACTGCTGTAGTGCCTCGTTTGTGGCTATTCGGTACATCCACGTAGTCAGCTTGCCGTCTCCCTTGAAGTCGCCGATATGGCTGAATATCTTGATACTGGTCTCTTGTAGCGCGTCCTCTGCGTCGTCGTGGCTGACCACTATGCGGCGGATGTGCCAGTAGAGTGCATCTCCATATTGCTTCATCAGCAGCCGGAATCCCTGTTCGCGGCGTTTAGGGTCTGAGAGCATCTCCAGCAGGTTGCTTTGTTCGATTGATACTATCATATGTTCACTTATACTGATACCTAAACAGACGGGAAGTTTAATCTGCCTGTTGTTTTTTTTGTTTTTTCTCTTTCTTTTTCTTCTTTGGACTGATGCCGAAGAAGTCGCGCAGGCCGTTGAAATCCTTCTTCATAATGATACCTATGCCCTGCGTGTTCAGCGACGACTTGGTGAAGTAGCGGTCATTGCTCTGGTTGTACACCTTCAAGGCCAGGTTGCCGCTGGGGAAGAGCAGATAGCGTATGTCGAAGTCGCCGATGAATGATGGTGTGGCGGTGTTGACATTGTCGCGGTAGCCGAACTGTCCGTTGATGAGCAGTCGGTTGTTCAGCAGTCGTCCGTTGATGATACCCTCGTATTCGGCATTGTTCCATCCCTCGTCACCTGTCGAGATGTTGGCGCCGAAGTTCCAGTTGTTGCTCTTGATGACCTGTCCCAATACACTGTTGATCTGTCCGCTCAGCGTGCCCGACAGCAGACTCTGCATGGCCAGCGACGTCTTGCTGCGCGATTTCTCGGTATCTGTAGCGTTGTTAGTGCCCTGTGGATAGAAACGTCCTACTGCCAACAGGTAGACCACCTGCTGGTTCATCTCCTCTTCGCTGTTGATCAGTGCGCGCACCATCTGTTGCTCGTCGGCATTGACGTTAGGCATCTCCAGGTCGAAGTCTACCTGTGGGGCACGCGGCTGTCCCGTGATGTTCATCAGACAATTGACGCGTACGGTGTTGGAAAAACTCTTGCCGACGTTAAGGTCAGACAGCGAGACGCCGTTGACGGTATGCTGGGCCTGCAGGTTGAGGGCTGCGTCGTACGGGTCGCCGCCAAAGACCACCGTTCCGCCTTCGTTGAAGATGAAGTTTTTCTTGATGATGTTCTGTATCGTGATACCATAGGTGCCCTCTGTGACGCGGTAGGTGCCAAACATCTGGAAGCCGCCCTTGTTGTAGAATGAGGTCTGCAGCTCACCGTTGCCCTTTAGCGTGATGTAGTCGCTGGTACGCTCGTCCATCAGCAGTCGTACGGTAGCGTCGGGTGTGGCATTGATCTTCATCCGCATGGTGAGGTCCGAACGGAACTCCCGTTCTTCCTCCTCATCTTTCTTGTTGACCGTATTCTCGTCCTTGGCGTCTTGCAGTTCTCCCCACTGTATGAACTCCAGGTTCGATACCGACTCTGGCGAAGCGGCATTGTAGACGAATACCGTACCGGGCTGTGGCGTCACGTTGGCCTCTATCAGTATGCTACCCGAACGACCGTAGATGCCGACGTCGCCCGTTGCAAAGACCGTTCCGTAGAAGGTGTCTGTGCCGAAGTCACGGAAGTCGTAGGCCAGCAGGTTTTCTGCACCGATATAGATGTCGTAGGTCATGTTGGTCAGCTCCTCGTGGTGGATACCTCCCGTGAGCATAGCCTTGTGGCCGTAGATGTCGTAGGCAGGGAAGTTTGTCAGCATAATCTCGTTGGGCACCAGCAACAGCGAGTCATTGCGCAGCTCATAAGTGCATCCCAGCGTGCTGACGTGGGCACTGCCGTTAATGACCAGCTGTCCCGTCAGGTTGATGGCGTCCAGTGGTCCTGCCAGCCGCAGGTGGCCGTTGGCGTGTCCTTCCATCTGGTCAATGAAACTGCTGAGGAACGACTGTGCGAAGTCGATGTGCGTGCCGTCAGCCTGTATGCCCAGGTCGATATAGTTACGCTCGGGCGACACGTAGCCGTTGATGTGGGTGATAGCGTCGGGTCCGTCGTCGGCTATGGCTCGGATGTCTATCTGCTTGTTTTCGCTGTTCCAGTCGACGGCAGCATGTAGTGTTCCCATGCGTCCGTGCTCAAACTTGAACTGGTCGACATTCAGGTTGCCGCTGGCTTCCAGATTGCCGAAGATGTTACGCAGGGTACCGCCGCCTGTCGCTTTTCCGCTGAAGGTCACCGCGTGGAAGTTGACGAGGTCGAGGATGTACTCTATATCTACGCCACGCATCTGCACGCGTAGCGAGTCGCCAGCCTGTTCTGAGGCAATGCCGTCCAGCGTCAGGAACTGGTCGCCACATTCAATGGTGAAGTGACGGATATCCAGATGGCGCGGGGTATAGTTGATGATGGCTGGCCGCACGTTCCATTCCGTATTGTTGACCGTCATTGCCGAGGGCGCTATGGTGACGCGTGCCACTTGGCGTCCGTCAGGCATGGTGGTGAAGTCGGCCTTGGCCGTAATCTTTCCGCTCATGCGCTCTGCCTCGTGGTTGTCCCACAGCAGCGACGCGGTGAGCTGGTTGTTATACGCACTGCCCGTCACCTGCAGGTCCCACATCTTTCCGTCGTCCATCAGCTTGGTGGTCTTGACGTCGTATTGCAGCGTGTTCAGCGGCGAGAGGATGCTGACGTGGGTGTTGTCGTAGCGGCTGTCATTATAAAATAATGTTGGGGCTTCGCAGTTGATGGCCACCTGTTGGCGGCTGTCGCTGACCATTCCCTGAAGCTTCAGCGGCTGACGCAGGTAGACAGGAATCTGTAACAGTTGTTGCAGCCAGTCCGACTTGTTGATGGTGGCCTGCAGGGTAAACTCATTGTGGGTGTCCGTCTTGTGTGTGGGCAGTCCGGGTAGGGTAGGTATCTTCTCTGCCAACAGATTAGTGAAGCTCTGTGCCAGTGTCTGGAAGTCAAAGTTTCCGACGATGTTTGCATGTCCGAAGTCACTGTCCAGCGTGATGTGACGCTGTTCCGACTGGTCGTCTGCCGTGATGTCCAGCTTCTGCAGGTGATAGGCCGACTGTGGCGACACCATGTTGAAGTCGTGCAGGTGCAGTTCGCCCACAGCGTCGTTGATGCTGCTGGCCAGAAGGTCTGCCTGTAGCTGTGCCGAGAATACCGCGTCGTCCCAGCGGTCAGTGAGCCTGATGGCTTTGGGGTGTAGTCGGCTGATGTCAGCATCCAGGTGTATGTGGTGCTGCTGCCTGTTGGTGCGCACCATGTTTCCTTCGATGTTCAGTGCTATATTGGCGTCGTTGATGCTCGCCTGTCCGTGAATGTCGTTGGGACTGTACAGTCCGTTGACGTGAATGTTCTGATAGTTGTAGCCGTTGTATTCAAACTGGCTGACGACACCGTTGGCCTTGACCGTCGTGTTGCTCTGTGTGCCCAGGTTGCCGCTGATGTCGATATTGGTGGCCAGTCGTCCGAAGCGCTCGTCGGCCAGCACACGGCGCAGGTCGATACCCTTGGTGTCGACGTGTCCGGAGATGTGGCGCTGGCGGTCTATTGCGAGTGCCATGCTGACGTTTCCTGCCTCCGTATTCAGCTGGTTGCGTGTCTCTATGGTGCTGACGCCCTGTCCGCTGGCCGTTCCCGTCAGACGGATGCTGCCCAGTCGCAACAGTTCCTGTGGCACCTCTATATGTTGGCCGCTCAGGTTGGTGTGTATAAAACTGATGGTCTTTGCCGAGAGGTTCAGGTCGTGGATGGTCGCCGTCCACTGCGGGTCGTGTTGCTGCAGGTTCTTCACCCCTCCGCTGATGTCCACATGAATGTCGCCCGTCGTTGAGTTCAGCAGCAGGTGAGGCACTTCCACCGATGTGTCTTGTCCCTTGAGGGCTGCCGACAGCGACAGCGTGCTTTGGAAGGTTTTGAGCGACGGCAACAGACAGGCCAGGTCAGCTGGCGTGATGGTCGACGGCTCTATCGTGCCACTCCATCGTAGCGAGGGTGTCACAAAGTGGTCGCCGCGGAGTCGGTAGGTGGCCCGACAGTCGCCCAACTGGATGTTGGTACCTTCCATACGCAATAGGAAGTCGGTGACGAGGCTACTGCTGCGTCCACCCTCGTAATGCAGTGCCAGTCGGTTGATGTCCAGTCCCGACTGTTCCTTCAGCGACAGACGCTTGATGGTGACGTTCAGTGAGTCGGGTGTCAGCGTCTTCAGCACGATGTGCGTGCTGATGTCATTCAGCCACAGATGCTTGGCATTCAGCCTGTTGGGCGTCCGCGGAGCGTCCAGCTGGTCGTACTTCACACTGGAGTGGCGTATGATGAGCGAGTTGATGCGCAGGTCTAGAGGCTTGCTGCTGGTGGTGTCTTTCGAGGCCAGCGAGTCAATCACGAACTGGAAGTTGGGCTTGGCCGACTCTGAGACCTTGTACAACTTGGCATGTACGCCAAACAGCTGTGCTGTGGCAATGGAAATTTTACCCTCCGACAGTGGCAACAAGTCCAGTCGTGCCGCCAGTCGTCCGGCATACAGCATGTCGCGTCCCCGCTGGTCCTTGATGCTCACTTCGTGCAGCGTCAGTCGGCTGAGCAGTCCGTAGTCTATGCGTCCTATGCTGACGCTGGTGCCCAGCTTCTGGCTGAGCATACCTGCCGCTTTGCGCCCCAGATACTCCTGTACCGAGGGTATGCTGAAGGTGAGTATCACCAACAGATACAGACCCACTACGGTCCATACGACAATGCTTAATATGGTCTTCAGTATCTTCAAAACTGGCAGATAGAGATTACAAATTATTTCGTTCTGTTCTAATTTTGCCACAAAATTACATCAAAAAGTTGTGAAGCGGGAATATTTCGCTGCTTTTTTGTGTTTTATATGCCTATTTTTTCGTAAATTTGCACCATTCTTTGAGAGAAAACTATTCAAAATTCATTTTATTATACTCATGGCAAATGTGATTAAGTTACGCAAAGGCTTAGACATTACCCTTGAGGGCAAGGCCGAGGAGAAGAAAATCCAGCTGAAATCAAACGGCAAGTTCGCGCTTGTACCCGATGATTTCGAGGGTGTAACTCCAAAGGTTGTTGTCAAGGAGGGCGATAAGGTCAAGGCCGGGGATGCTCTGTTCGTAAACAAGCAGTATCCTGAGGTTAAGTTTGCCTCGCCAGTTAGCGGAACAGTCCGCGAGGTGGTTCGTGGTGAACGTAGAAAAGTGCTCTGCGTGAGAGTGGATGCCGACGAGAAGCAGGAGTTCGTTGACTTCGGCAAGAAGGATGTCGGCACGCTTACTGGCGAGCAAGTTATTAACGCATTGTTGGAAGCAGGTATCTTCGGATACATCAACCAGTTGCCTTATGCTGTGTCTACCAATCCAAGTGTGCAGCCTAAGGCAATTTTTGTATCTGCTCTGCGCGACAAGCCTCTGGCATGCAGCTTCGAGTACGAGGTTGAGGGTCAGGAGCAGGACTTCCAGACAGGTATCTCGGCTCTGGCTAAGATTGCCAAGACCTATCTGGGTTGTGGTGTTCACTCCAGCTTCGAGAACTACAAGGATGTCGAGGCCAACGTCTTCGACGGCAAGTGTCCTGCAGGCAACGTAGGTGTACAGGTCAACCACATTGCCCCTGTCAACAAGGGTGAGGTCGTGTGGACCATCGGTGATCCTACGGTGGTGCTGTTCATTGGCCGCCTGTTCAATACGGGCAAGGTGAACCTCACCCGCACGGTAGCCCTCTGTGGTAGCGAGGTGACCAGTCCTGCCCACGTCGACATGCTGGTAGGCGAGGAGCTCTCTACGCTGCTTTCTAACAGCTACGACGCCTCTAAGAACGTCCGTATCATCAATGGTAACGTGCTGACAGGCCGTCCCACGACGAAGGATGGCTTCCTGGGTGCTCACACCTCTGAGATTACCGTAATCCCTGAGGGTAACGACGCTGACGAGATGCTGGGTTGGATTCTGCCTCGTTTCAAGCAGTTCTCTGTTAACCGCAGCTACTTCTCATGGCTGTGTGGCAAGAAGAAGTATGCTCTCGATGCCCGCGTAAAGGGTGGCGAGCGCCACATGATTATGAGTGGTGAGTACGATAAGGTGCTGCCTATGGATATCTACGGCGAGTACCTCATCAAGGCTATCATCGCTGGCGATATCGATCGTCAGGAGGCTCTGGGTATCTACGAGGTAAGTCCTGAGGATTTCGCTCTCGCAGAGTTCGTGGATAGCTCTAAGCTGGAGTTGCAACGCATTGTACGTGAAGGTCTTAACATCCTCCGTAAGGAGAATGCTTAATGTTTCATGTTTAACGTTTAATGTTTAATATAATATGTCAGCATTAAGAAATTATCTCAATAAGATAAAGCCGAACTTTGAGGAGGGTGGCAAGCTTCATGCCTTCCGCTCTGTGTTCGACGGCTTTGAGACCTTCCTTTATGTGCCTAACGACACAGCGAAGGCTGGTGGCGTGAATATTCACGATTCCATCGACTCGAAGCGCATTATGAGTATGGTGGTTATCGCCCTGATGCCCGCCATGCTGTTTGGTATGTATAACATCGGCTATCAGAACTATCTGGCAGCAGGTACACTGGCAACAGCCTCGTTCTGCGAGATTTTCGCTTACGGCTTCCTGGCTGTTCTGCCAAAAATCCTGGTGAGCTACATCGTAGGTCTGGGCATTGAGTTTGCCTGGGCACAGTGGAAGGGCGAGGAGATCCAGGAGGGTTACCTCGTGTCAGGTATCATCATTCCGCTGATCATTCCTATCGGCTGTCCCCTGTGGATGCTGGCGCTGGCTTGTGCCTTCTCCGTTATCTTCTGTAAGGAGATCTTCGGTGGCACGGGTATGAACATCTTCAACCCAGCTATCGCAGCCCGCATGTTCCTGTTCTTCGCCTATCCTTCTAAGATGACGGGCGACACCGTTTGGGTGGCTCAGGACAGCATCTTCGGACTGGGTAACACGCTGCCTGACGGATTCACCGCTGCTACGCCACTCGGCCAGATTGGCCAGGGTATTGCTCCCGATGCTTCTATCATGGATATGGTGCTGGGCTTCATTCCTGGTTCTATTGGTGAGACCAGCGTCATTGCCATTGCCATTGGCGCTGTTATCCTGCTGTGGACGGGCATTGCCTCTTGGCGTACCATGCTGAGCGTGTTCGTCGGTGGTACCGTTCTGGCACTCATCTTCCAGAGTACGGGCGCTTCTATGGAATGGTGGCACCACTTCATCATGGGTGGCTTCGCCTTCGGTGCTGTGTTCATGGCTACCGACCCTGTCACCTCTTGCCGCACCACTACCGGTCAGTATATCTATGGCTTCCTGATTGGTGCCATGGCTATCATCATCCGCGTGATGAATGCCGGCTATCCTGAGGGTATGATGCTTGCCATCTTCTTTGGTAACATGTTTGCTCCTACGATTGACCACTTCGTGGTGGCTCGTAACATTTCGAAACGCCAGAAAAGATTGAAAAATTGAAAAATTGAAGAATTGAAGTTATGGCTAAGTTAAATACAAACTCTAACGCGTACATTATTATATATAGCGCGATACTCGTGGTCATCGTGGCCTTCCTGCTGGCTTTCGTCTATCAGGCTTTGAAGCCTATGCAGGATGCTAACGTGGCACTCGACGTGAAGAAGCAGATTCTTTATTCTCTGAACATTCGCGACCTCGATGGTGCTGAGGCTGAGGCCAAGTATGCCGAGGTGGTGAAGGGTGAGAAAGAGCTGAACGGACAGAAAGTCTATGCTTGTCAGGTGGGCGACCAGCAGGTGGTCGTAGTAGCACTGAAGGGTATGGGTCTCTGGGGTGGCATCAGCGGCTATCTGGCTGTCGATAAGGACGATAAGGTCTATGGCGCTTACTTCAATCACGAGAGTGAGACGGCCGGTCTTGGTGCCGAAATCAAGGACTCTCAGGAGTGGCAGGAGAAGTTCATCGGAAAGAAGATCTTCGATGAGAATGGCAACGTGATTCTCTCTGTTGTGAAGAAGGTGGAGAATCCTGAGTCGCATGTTGACTGTGTGACGGGTGCTACGCTGACTTCTAACGGTGTAGATGCTATGATTAAGGATTGTCTGAAGAAAATCAAGGAAGGAAAGTAAACTATGGCACTATTCAGTAAACAAAATAAAGAGGTTTTCACTAATCCGTTGAACCTCGACCACCCAATCCTCGGACAGGTGTTGGGTATCTGCTCGGCCCTCGCCGTCACAGCGCAGCTGAAGCCTGCCATCGTGATGGGACTCGCCGTAACGGTGATCACGGCCTTTGCCAATGTGATCATCTCTATTATCCGCAACACCATTCCTAACCGCATCCGTATCGTGGTGCAGCTGGTGGTGGTGGCTGCGCTCGTAACCATCGTCTCTCAGATTCTGAAGGCTTTCGCCTACGACGTCAGCGTTCAGCTCTCTGTCTATGTCGGTCTGATCATCACCAACTGTATCCTGATGGGTCGCCTCGAGGCTTTCGCCATGCAGAACAAGCCCTGGCCTTCATTCCTTGATGGTGTCGGTAACGGTCTTGGCTATGCCATGATTCTGGTTATCGTGGGTGCTGTTCGTGAGTTCCTCGGCCGTGGTTCGCTGCTGGGCTTCCAGATTATTCCCGATGCCTGCTACGACTTTGGTTATGTGAACAACGGTATGATGACAATGCCTGCTATGGCACTCATCCTCGTGGGCTGTGTGATTTGGGTACATCGTGCATATTTTTATAAGGAGAAGTAAGTTATGGAACACGCAATATCATTACTGTTCAGGTCCATTTTTGTGGACAATATGATTTTCGCCTTCTTCCTCGGCATGTGTTCCTACCTTGCTGTGTCGAAGACGGTGAAGACCTCTATGGGTCTGGGACTTGCTGTGACCTTCGTGTTGACAGTAACCGTTCCCGTCAACTATCTGTTGCAGACCAAGGTGCTGGGCCCCGACTGCCTCGTTGAGGGTGTCGACCTGAGCTACCTGTCGTTTATCCTCTTCATTGCTGTCATTGCCGGTATGGTGCAGCTCGTTGAGATGACGGTCGAGAAGTACTCGCCCTCGCTCTATGCTGCGCTGGGTATCTTCCTGCCGCTGATTGCCGTAAACTGCGCCATCATGGGTGCCTCGCTGTTCATGCAGCAGCGCATCCTCATGGAGCCCACCAACTCGCAGGCTATCACCTGCATCGGTGATGCTGTTGTCTATGGCTTCGGCTCAGGTATCGGTTGGACGCTGGCCATCGTGGCTATGGGTGCCATCCGCGAAAAAATGCAGTACTCCGACGTTCCCAAGCCCCTGCAGGGCCTCGGCATTGTGTTTATCACCGTGGGCCTCATGGCTATGGCGATGATGTGTTTCTCTGGACTTAATATTTGATAAGGTATGGCACAGTTTATAGCATATAGTATAGGGGTTTTCCTCCTGGTAATCATCCTGCTGGTGATTATCCTGTTGGTGGCAAAGAAGTATCTGAGCCCCAGCGGCAATGTGAATATTACAGTAAATGGCGATAAGGTGCTCAACGTGCCTCAGGGCAACAACCTGATGGCGACGCTCAACCAGAACGGCATCTTCCTGCCTTCTGCCTGCGGTGGTAAGGCCTCTTGCGGACAGTGTAAGGTTCAGGTGCTTGAGGGTGGGGGAGAAATCCTCGACTCCGAGAAGCCACACTTCACCCGTAAGCAGATCAAGGACCACTGGCGCCTGGGCTGTCAGTGCAAGGTCAAGGGCGACCTGAAGATACATGTCGACGAGAGCATTCTTGGCGTTAAGGAGTACGAGTGTACCGTTATCAGCAACAAGAACGTGGCTACGTTCATCAAGGAGTTCAAGGTACAGCTGCCTGCTGGCGAGCACATGGACTTCCTGCCCGGTTCGTATGCCCAGATCAAGATTCCTAAGTTCGACTGTATCGACTACGACAAGGACTTCGACAAGTCGTTGATTGGCGACGAGTATCTGCCCAGCTGGGAGAAGTTCGGACTGTTCCCGCTGAAGTGTAAGAACCCCGAGGATACCATCCGTGCCTACTCCATGGCCAACTATCCTGCCGAGGGCGACGTCTTCATGCTGACCGTGCGTATCGCTACGCCTCCTTTCAAGGCCGACCGCTCGGGCTTCATGGATGTCAACCCTGGTATCGCTTCGTCTTACATCTTCTCGCTGAAACCCGGCGACAAGGTGATCATGAGCGGTCCTTTCGGCGACTTCCACCCACACTTCGACTCGAAGAAGGAGATGATCTGGGTTGGTGGTGGTGCCGGTATGGCTCCTCTGCGTGCTCAGATTATGCACATGACGAAGACGCTGCACACCACCGATCGCGAGATGCACTACTTCTATGGTGCCCGCGCGCTGAACGAGGTCTTTTACCTTGACGACTTCCTCGGACTGGAGAAGGAGTACCCCAACTTCCACTTCCACCTGGCGCTCGACCGTCCAGATCCCGCAGCCGATGCCGCTGGCGTGAAGTACACTCCGGGCTTCGTTCATCAGGTGATGCTGAACACCTATCTGAAGGACCACGAGGCTCCCGAGGATATCGAGTACTACATGTGCGGTCCTGGCCCCATGTCGAAGGCCGTCGTCTCTATGCTCGACTCGCTCGGCGTAGATCCCGAGTCAATCATGTACGATAACTTCGGAGGTTGATGCGTTACATCACCCTTTCCATACTCATCCCTCTTGTACTGACCCTCCTTTCGTGTGGTCAGCGCAAGAGGGATGCGGTATTCGGTCGACAGCATCCGCAAGGCTGAGCAGTTAAAGGAGATGAAGCGTCAGGCAGATGTTTACGACGATCCTGTAGAGGCTTTCTTCGATACGCTGCAGCTGCGTCCATTACCCATCCAGTCTGAGCGTAGCGACTTTGCCAAGATAGGCCGTTTTGGTCGGATACCCTTGTCTGTTATTTCACAGTTGGGCTATCCTGTCGATACTCGCTTGAAAGCACTTATGTTACCAAAATTCCATGGTCTGCATGCACTGTTGCTTCAAGAACAGCTAGACTCTATTACGTCTAATCTCTACCTCTACACTCTTGACCGCAACTACCAACCCATTGACCACCTCTGTCTTTATGAAGAGCGCGACGAAGACCGTGCTGAGGATTTCGGTCGCCAGTACATGGATTATTATGTCACCAGCGAGTACGAGGTAACCATTCTATATATTTACGAATCCCTGCGTACTCACAAAACAGAGGCTGAGCAAACCCGTCGTTTCCAGCTCAACGCTGATGGTTTCTTTGAAGAGGTCGTCATAGAAGTAGAGTAAAGTAATGAAATATAAAAATAGGAGGCAAACAATTTTGTTCACCTCCTATTTTATTTATCAGCGTTTGTCAATTCTTACTTCTGTGCCTTGAGCGCGGCGATGGACTCGCGCAGGGCGGCAATCTTCTCTTCAGCGTCGCTCTGCTTCTTACGCTCCATAGCCACGACCTGTTCGGGGGCGTTGGCAACGAAGCGTTCGTTGGAGAGCTTCTTGAGCACACCCTGCAGGAATCCCTCGAGGTGCTGCAGCTGTGCCTCCTGCTTCTCGATTTCTGCATCGACATCGATGAGCTTGCCGAGGGGAACGGCATATTCGGTCATGCCTACCATGAAGGTGCTGGCAGTTGAGTCTTTCTCGCTGACAGTGGTGATAGCCTCGAGATTGGCCATCTTTACGACGGCGTCGCCATAATGGCCACTGAGCTGGGAGTTGACAACCTGCAGCGTCAGCTTCTCCTTGTTGGCAATGTTCTTCTGGGCACGCACGGTGCGCACGCCGCTGACTACTTGCTTCACCTCTTCGACATCGGCAAGGAGCTTTTCTTCCTCTGCGGTTAAACCGCTGAGTTTCAGACACTCGCGCATGATGCTCTCGCCAGCGTTACGCTCGCAGAGGGCCTGCCACAGCTCTTCGGTGATGAATGGCATGAAGGGGTGGAGCATCTTCAGCAGCTTGTCGAAGAAGCCGAGGGTGGCCTCGTAGGTCTGCGTGTTGATAGGCTGCTGCTGTCCGTCGATGTAGGCGGGCTTGACCATCTCAAGATACCAGCCTGAGAACTCGTCCCAGAAGAGCTTGTAGACGGCCATCAGCGCCTCGGAGATGCGGTACTTCGAGAAGAGGTCGTCGAGTTCGGCGGCTACGGCTTTGAGCTTGGCGTCGAACCACTTCATGGCCAACTGCTCTGCGCCGGTCTGTTCGATATCGTTGCTGACCTGCCAGCCCTTGACGAGACGGAAGGCGTTCCAGATCTTGTTGTTGAAGTTACGGCCCTGTTCGCAGAGTGACTCGTCGAAGAGGATGTCGTTGCCGGCAGGAGCGGAGAGCATCATGCCCATGCGCACGCCGTCGGCGCCGAACTTCTCGATGAGCTCGATGGGGTCGGGGCTGTTGCCGAGTGACTTCGACATCTTACGACCGAGCTTGTCGCGTACGATACCGGTGAAGTAGACGTTCTTGAAGGGGAACTTGCCCATATACTCCTCGCCGGCCATAATCATGCGGGCCACCCAGAAGAAGATGATGTCGGGAGCCGTCACAAGGTCGCTGGTGGGGTAGTAGTAGGAGATCTCCTCGTTGCCGGGGTTGTTGATGCCGTCGAACAGCGAGACGGGCCAGAGCCACGACGAGAACCATGTGTCGAGGGCGTCTTCGTCCTGACGCAGGTCGGCATCGGTGATGGCCGGATTCTTCTGCTTAGCCAGCTCAAGGGCTTTCTCGCGGGTCTCGGCAACGACGAAGTCGCCTTCCTCGTTGTAATAGTAGGCAGGAATGCGGTGACCCCACCACAGCTGACGGGAGATGCACCAGTCCTGAATATTCTCGAGCCAGTTCTTGTAGGTGTTGACGTACTTCTGCGGATAGAAGTGCATCTCACCCTCCATGACGGGCTTGAGGGCAATCTCTGCAAAGTGCTGCATGCGGAGGAACCACTGCAGCGAGAGGCGTGGCTCGATGGCGGTATCGGGGTTGCGCTCTGAGTAGCCCACCTTGTTGGTATAGTCCTCGACGCGCTCCATGAGTCCGGCAGCCTCGAGGTCCTTGGCTATCTGCTTGCGGCAGTCGAAGCGGTCCATGCCGACGTAGATGGGCGACTGGTCGGAGATGGTTCCGTCGGCATTGAAGATGTCGATGGTCTCCAGGTTGTGGGTCTTGCCCAGCATGTAGTCGTTGGTGTCGTGGGCAGGTGTTACCTTCAGACAACCGGTACCGAACTCGATGTCGACGTAGCGGTCTTCGATGACGGGGATGACGCGGTTCACGAGGGGCACGATGACCTTGCGGCCCTTGAGCCACTGGTTCTTCGGGTCCTTGGGGTTGATACACATAGCGGTATCGCCCATGATGGTCTCAGGACGCGTGGTGGCGACAACGGCGTAGTAGCCGCGGTCGTCTTTGTGGATGACGTTGTCACCTATGGGGCCCATGGGGTCTATGGGATCGGCGACATAGTATTTCAGGTGGTAGAGCTTTGAGTGCTCTTCCTTGTAGATCACCTCCTCGGTAGAGAGGGCTGTCAGCGCCTTCGGGTCCCAGTTGACCATGCGCAGGCCGCGGTAGATGTAACCCTTGTTGTACAGGTCGACAAACACCTTGATGACGCTCTCAGAGCGCTTCTCGTCCATGGTAAATGCCGTACGGTCCCAGTCGCAGCTGGCACCCAGTCGGCGCAACTGCTTGAGGATGATGCCTCCGTGCTCGTCGGTCCAGTCCCAGGCGTGCTTCAGGAACTCGTCGCGCGTCAGGTCGTGCTTCTTGATGCCCTGCTCGGCCAGTTTCTTCACCACCTTAGCCTCGGTAGCAATAGAGGCGTGGTCGGTGCCGGGTACCCAGCATGCATTCTTGCCCTCCATGCGTGCACGGCGAACGAGAATATCCTGAATGGTGTTGTTCAGCATGTGGCCCATGTGGAGCACACCCGTCACGTTGGGCGGTGGGATGACGATGGTGTACGGCTCGCGTCCGTCGGGTTTGGAAGCGAACAGTTTATGATCTAACCAGTACTGATACCATTTCGATTCGACCTCTTTTGGGTCGTATTTGCTTGCTAATTCCATATACCTTATTTAAATAATGGGTGCAAAGGTACGAAATATTTATGAATTAAGAGCTAAGAATTAAGAAAAATTTAGTACCTTTGCAAACGGAAAGCAGTGCCACGGTCTGCCGCTGGTGTCCATCGGGGCACGAGAGGAAAGTCCGGGCGGCGCAGGACGCTCCACTGGTGAAAGTGCCAGCAGTTGGTGACAGCTGGATATGGGAGAAGAAAATAACCGCCGTTCATTCGTGGACGGTAAGGGTGAGAAGGTGGTGTAAGAGACCACCAGCCGTCGGGTGACCGGCGGGCTGTTCCATCTGGAGGCCGCAAGTTCGCGTATACCATCGTCTGAGGGCTGTCCGTCCGATACGCCAGTAACGATGGAGGGTAGAATGCTTGAGCCGTAGGGTAACCTGCGGAGTAGATAAATGGCAGACACCCCGCAGGGGGTACAGAACCCGGCTTATAGGGGCAGTGCTTTCTTTTTAGTTAAGAATTAAGAGTTAAGAGGTGGGTAAGCAAATCGAAAAAGTCGTTCAGTTCTTCGAAACAGGCATGTGGCGCATTACGCAGGGTGATGTGTCGCCCGTGCGCTATCTGTTGTTAGAGATACTGAAGAAAGTGGTGCTGGCCATTCGCTTCTTTACTGCCAAGCGTGTGCTGCAGAAGGCCTCGGCGCTGACCTATAGCATGATGCTGGCCATTGTGCCCATACTGGCTGTGGTCTTTGCCATAGCGCGCGGCTTTGGCTACAACAAGTATATCGAGGTGTGGTTTCGCGAGGCTTTCGAGTCGCAGCCGCAGGTGGCCGACGTCATCATCGGCTTTGTCAACAGCTATCTGATACACACCAAGAGCGGGGTGTTTCTGGGTATCGGTCTGATATTCATGCTGTATACGGTGCTGATGCTGGTGAGCAACGTCGAAGACGCGTTCAACGAAATATGGCAGGTGAAGAAGCCGCGCAGCATCTTCCGCACCTTTACCGACTATGTGGCGATGTTTTTCCTGTTTCCCATCATCATCGTGCTGACGTCGGGTATCTCTATCTTCATGGCAACGATTGCCGACTCGATGCCTGACTTCCTGCTGCTGGGACCGTCTATCCGTTTCCTGATAGACCTGTTGCCCTATGTGCTGATGTCGGCCATGTTTGTCGCGCTGTACGTCTTCATGCCCAACACCCATGTTCGTCCCCAATGTGCCATTGTGCCAGGCATTCTGGCGGGTTTTGCCATGCAGGGGCTGCAGATTGTCTATATCCATTCGCAGATATTCCTCTCCAGCTATAACGCCATCTACGGTTCGTTTGCCGCTCTGCCGCTGTTTATGCTGTGGGTGCAGATTTCGTGGACCATCTGTCTGTTTGGTGCCGAGCTGTGCTATACCAACCAGAATCTGGACTTCTACGACTATGATGCCAATACCGGTGAGATCAGCCACCGCTACAAGATACTGCTGTCGGCCTTGCTGATGAGCCGTATCTGCAAGCGTTTTGCCAACGGACAGAAACCGCTGTCGGCCTTGGAACTGCGCGAACAGACCACCATCCCCATCCGTATTGTCAACGACCTGTTGTTTGAACTGATAGATGCGGGACTGGTTGCCGAGATTACCAACGACGAGAAGGGAGAGACGTCGCACTTCATGCCTGCCGAGGACATTCAGAACCTGTCGCTGGGCACGATGGTCGACCGTCTGGAGTCGCGTGGACAATGGAAAATAGACTTGGATGTGAGCGAACTGTTCACCAGCGAGTGGGGCAAGGCTATGGAGACGCGCAGCAATTATCTGCGCGACTCCCGTAGTATCTTGCTTCAGGATCTTGCCTCTTAATCCTGAATGGGATCGATATTCTTCTTGACTTTATCAACGTAGGCGTCGATAACGGCTACTGCCACGATGTTGACAACGTCGCGGACTGACGCGTCGAAGTCGACGAAGTGGATAGGCTTGTTGAGTCCCATCTGAATCGGGCCAATAATCTCGACGTCGCTGTCGAGTGCCTGCAGCATCTTGTAGCTAGAACGGGCTGACGTCAGGTTGGGGAACACCAGCGTGTTGACGTCCTTGCCCTTCAGGCGGGTGAACGGATACTGCTGGTCGCGCAGCTCACGGTCTAACGCAAAGCCGAGCTGCATCTCACCGTCGACAGGCATATCGGGATAATGCTCCTGCATCATCTCTGTGGCGCGCTTCACCTTCTGGGCGCCGTCGCTCTGGCTGGAGCCGAAGTTCGAGTGGCTGATCAGGGCAACGACAGGCTTCTCGTTGAAGAACTTCACCGACTTCGAGGCGAGCTTGGCAATGTCGAAGAGTGTCTCGGTATCGGGGTTCTCGTTGACCAGCGTGTCGGCGATATAGAGCGTACCCTTCGGAGAATTGATGATGTGCATGGCGGCAAAGTGCTTGTACTGAGGACGAATGCCGATGACCTCCTTGACGACCTTGACGGTATTGGAATACTTGGTGTAGAGACCGGTGATGAAAGCGTCGGCCTCGCCCGTCTCGACCATCATCATGCCGAAGTAGTTGCGCTCGAACATCTTGTCGTTGGCCTCCTGGAAGGTGTAGCCTTCGCGCTGGCGCTTCTCTGTCAGGAAATGGGCGAAACGCTCACGGCGCTCCTGCTCGTTGGGGTGGCGCAGGTTGACCACCTCGATACCTTCGAGGCTCAGCTCCAACTCCTTGGCCATCTTGGCAATGACCTCGTCGTTGCCCAACAGAATGGGCTGGCAGATACCCTCGGCCTTGGCCTGTACGGCAGCTTTCAGCATGGTGGGGTGAATGGCCTCGGCAAAGACTACACGCTGTGGATGAGCAGCAGCGGTGGAGTAGAGCTTCTGGGTGAGCTTGGTCTCCTGACCCAGCAGGACACTCAGCGAACGCTTGTAAGCATCCCAGTCGTCAATCGTCTTTCTGGCCACACCGCTCTCGATGGCTGCCTTGGCAACGGCTGCAGACACCTCGGAGATAAGACGTGGGTCAACAGGTTTGGGAATGAAGTAGTCGCGGCCGAAATGCAGGTTGTTCACCTTGTAGACGTCGTTCACCACATCGGGAACGGGCAACTTTGCCAAGTCGGCAATGGCATGAACGGCCGCCAGCTTCATCTCTTCGTTGATGGCTGAGGCGTGAACGTCGAGGGCGCCGCGGAAGATATAGGGGAACCCAATGACGTTATTGATCTGGTTGGGATAGTCGGTACGTCCCGTAGACATCAGCACGTCGGGGCGTGCCTCCATAGCGTCTTCGTAGGAAATTTCGGGGACGGGGTTGGCCAAGGCAAAGATGATGGGGTCTTTGGCCATGCTCTTGACCATCTCTTTCGACAAGACGTTACCCTTGGACAGTCCGACAAAGACGTCGGCGCCGTTGATGGCCTCTTCCAACGTGTGGATGTCGGTACGCTCGGTGGCAAAGAAACGCTTCTGCTCGTTCAGGTCCTGACGGCTGGAAGCAATGACACCCTTGGAGTCGAGCATGACGATATTCTCTTTGCGGGCACCGATAGCCATATAGAGCTTGGTGCACGAGATAGCTGCCGCACCGGCACCATTGACGACAATGCGCACCTTGGCGATGTCTTTGCCGATGACTTCCAGGGCGTTTTTCAGACCGGCAGCAGAGATGATGGCCGTGCCGTGCTGGTCGTCGTGCATGACGGGGATGTCGAGTGTGCGCTTCAGGCGCTCTTCAATATAGAAACATTCGGGAGCCTTGATGTCTTCCAGGTTGATACCGCCAAAGGTCGGGGCAATACGCTCGACGGCTTCGCAGAACTTTTCGGGGTCTTTCTCGTTGACCTCGATATCAAAGACGTCGATACCGCCATAGATCTTAAAGAGCAGACCCTTACCCTCCATGACGGGCTTGCCGCTCATAGCGCCAATGTCGCCCAATCCCAGTACGGCGGTACCGTTCGAAATAACAGCGACCAGGTTTCCCTTGTCGGTATATCGATAGGCGTCGTTGGGATTCTGCTGGATTTCCAAACACGGATAGGCCACACCGGGGGAGTAAGCCAGCGAAAGGTCTGTTTGTGTACGATAGGCCTTGGTGGGCTTTACTTCGATTTTTCCGGGGCGTCCTGCTTCGTGGTACTGCAAGGCGGCTTCTTTTGAGATCTTGACCATAATGGGGTGTGTTAAATTGATACGTGAAAATGAATTTGACCGCAAAAGTAATAAAAAACTTGCGAAAACCGTACCGTTTTTTAATCTTTTTAGTAACTTTGCACTATAAAACTAATAATTATGCCAGTTTTAAAACAAACGACGTCATATCGGGTCTCGTTGAAAGAGCGGATATTGGAAACTGCCATGCAAGCATTTATCGAACGTGGCGTAAAGGCGGTGAAGATGGACGACATTGCCACTAAGCTGACTATTTCCAAGCGAACGCTCTATGAAATCTATACTGACAAGGAGCAATTGCTCTTTGAGGGAATCAAAAAATATGATAAGTCAAAGCGTCTGAAACTTCAGCAATATGCTGCTCAGGGACATAGCGTCATAGACATTATTCTGGAAGCGTATCGCATGAAAATCAAGGAGATACGAATGGTGAACCCGACGTTCTATATCGATATTATGAAGTATCCGCGTGTGGAACAGTTCATCCGCGAGAATAATGAACGCATGCGCCATAACTCTGTAGAGTTTATGAAGCGTGGCGTAAAAGAAGGGTTTTTGCGCGAAAACGTCAACTACGAAATGATTCCTTTCATGTTTGACGCTATCGGACAATATGTAATGAACAACAGCCTATTACAACGATACAGCGTAGAAGAGATGTTCTCGAACTACTTTCTGGTATCGTTGCGCGGATTGTGTACTGCTGAGGGTATACGCGTAGTAGACGCTGCTGTCCTTTAGATTTCTGTGAACGATAGCGGCATCAGCTGTTTGATACCGTCCAGAATGTAGGTGTGTTTTGTGCCATAGAGCAAGATGCGTACCTCTTGCTTGAAACGTGTCTCGGTCTCGATGATGACCTGACGGCAAGGACCACAGGGACTTGCGGGTTCTTCGAGAAAATCACCCTTGCTGTTGCGCACGGCAATGGCCAGCAATAGAACGGGCTGGTCAGGATATTGCGCTCCAGCAGCAAAGAGTGCAGCACGTTCAGCACAGATGCCTGCAGGAAAAGCTGCGTTTTCCTGGTTACACCCTGGAATAATCGTTCCGTTTTTCAATAGTAAAGCTGCGCCCACATGGAAGTGAGAGTAGGGGGCATATGAGTTGTAAGTAGACTGCTTGGCAACCTCTACGACTCGTTGCTCGTCGACACTGAGTTCTTCGAATTGGGCTACTCGTAGTGTAGATTTTAGGGTTCGTTCTTCCATAATATTTAGGTTTTTGTTGCAAATATAATTATTTTTCTTTATTTTTGCATCAAAATTTCGCAGAAAATACATGAAACGTACCATTTTTTCTATATATTTTGCTGTTTGGTGTACTTTACAGGCACTTTCGCAGGGTATTTCGTGGAATAAAACCTATCAGGACTACTTTGACCTATATGGTGATGTAGCTGTCGAACAGATGTCGAAATACGGCATTCCGGCCAGCATCACGCTGGCACAAGGCGTATTGGAGTCGGGAGCGGGCAAGAGTGAATTGGCACGGAAAGGCAACAACCACTTCGGCATCAAGTGTAACGGATGGACAGGCCGCAAGACCTACCACGATGACGATGAGCGTAACGAGTGTTTCCGAGCCTACAAGAACGCCTACGAGAGTTATGTCGACCACTCTGTCTTTCTGACCACCAGCCAACGCTATAGTCGCCTGTTCCAATTGAAGCGTACCGACTATAAGGGTTGGGCACGAGGACTGAAGGCCTGTGGCTATGCAACGAGTCCGACTTACGCCTCACGACTGATTGAGATTATTGAGTTATACCAGCTATACCGTTATGATACGGCCAAAGGACCTGACCGTTTCCGCTTGCAACAGGCAGAGCGTGGCGACCAGCGTCCCATTGAGACGTTTAACAAAAACTATTATGTCATTGCCCGACGTGGCGACACGTTTCGCAGTATTGCCGACGACGTGAACATCTCTTATCGTCGGCTGGCCAGTTTCAATGAGCGTGACAAGGACGATACGCTGGAAGAGGGCGAATATGTCTGGCTGAAAAAGAAACGCCGCTCTGCCCCCAAAGAGTATAAGGGCTATGTCTACAAGGTGGCGCCAGGCGAGTCGATGTACTCGATTGCCCAGCGTTTCGGCATTCGTGTGAAGTATCTGTATAAAATGAACGACCTGGGACCAGACTATGTGATCCAGGTCGGTGATATGTTACGTATCCGCTAAAACAGCAGTCTACTTTAATAGTTTTTCCAAAAAGTCGTTGAGGTCTTTGTCGAGGTCTTTCATTAGCTCTGTGTCAATGATAACAATATCATCGTCAACGAGATACAGCTCTTCGACAGTCTCTTTATCATCGTCTTCCAAAACAAAAGAGTAGGGCTTGAGAATAGAGGCCTGTTCGATAGTGTCCTTCATCCCTGTCAGTTCGCTACGTAACGTAGCGGCAACTTCCTGATAGAAGTTGTCGTCTTTGTTTTCAATCCATTGCTCTACCACACAACGCGTAATCTCGTTGTCGTCGTCGTCGAAAGCCGTCAGTTCTCCTGAGTCTTGTGATACGCGCAGATGGATATCCGTCAGCTGCGTAGCTTCCTTGGACGACGGGAATTTGTCAATAATCTTTCTGATGGCACGACGTGTCTGTTGCAATGTCTGTTCTGTAGCTTTCATGTTCTATGGCATTTATTTGACGATTGCAAAAGTACGAAAAAGATAGATTACTTGCAAACGATTACGACTTTTTTTTGAAAAAAATACTTACTACCTTATTATATATTAATAAAAATGTTGTATCTTTGCAATTGATAAGTCGAGAAAACAAATCAATGAGTCATCAAATAGAGCATTCGGGGGTCGTACAACATGTGGGCGACGGTCACGTGCAAGTACTGATTGTCCAGACGTCGGCTTGTGCTGCCTGTAAGGTCGCCAGCTATTGTAATGCCGCTGAGTCGAAGGAAAAGTTGATTGACGTCTACTGTGACAATGCTGCCGACTATCAAGTCGGGCAGACGGTGACGGTGACGGCTTCGCAGCGTGTGGCAGCGAAAGCCCTGCTATGGGGATTCGGACTGCCGTTTGTCGTGATGGTGACGGTATTGGTGGTCGTACTACTGCTGACAGATAATGAAGTAGCGGCGGCCCTCGGCGGGCTGTTGGCACTGGCGCCTTACTACGGTGTGCTGTATCTGTTGCGCCGTCGTCTGCGCGACCAGTTGTCGTTCGCTATTAAGTGAAACAAATATCAAACTAAAACAAATAAAAAAGTTAACTTTATGGATTTTATCTTAATTGCAGTAGCAGTACTGGGAGGTATCGGACTGATTGCCGCCCTTGTGCTGTATGTCTGCTCCAAGAAATTCGCCGTCTATGAAGACCCGCGTATTGCCCAAGTCGCTGAGCAGTTGCCCGGCGCCAACTGTGGCGGATGCGGCTTTGCTGGCTGCGGAGGCTTGGCCGATGCACTTGTCAAGGGTGCTGATGCCGGTAGTCTTGAGGGACTGATGTGTCCCGTCGGCGGACAGGAAGTGATGAGTAAGGTGGCCGACCTACTGGGGATGGCCATTGCTAACGGAGAGCCGAAGGTGGCTGTGGTGCGTTGTAACGGCACGTGCGCCCTGCGTCCGAAGATTGCGGAGTACAGCGGTTTGCGCACATGTGCGGCAATGAATGCCTGCGGCGCTGGTGAGACGGCTTGTGGCTTCGGCTGTCTGGGCTGTGGTGACTGTGTTGCCGCTTGTCAGTTTGATGCTATTCACATGAATGCAGAGACCGGACTCCCTGAGGTCGACGAAGAGAAGTGTGTGGCTTGTGGTGCCTGTGTAAAGGCCTGTCCGCGCAACATCATCGAACTGCGCAAGAAAGGCCCGAAGGGTAGGAGAGTCTATGTGTCGTGCGTCAACAAAGACAAGGGTCCTGTTGCCATGAAGGCTTGTAAGGCTGCCTGTATCGGTTGTGGCAAGTGCGAGAAGGAGTGCCCGTTTGGTGCCATCACTGTAGAGAACAATGTGTCGTACATCGACCACGAGAAGTGCCGTCTGTGTCGCAAGTGCGTAGCTGTATGTCCTACGGGTTCTATCCATACAGTCAATTTCCCTGCACCTAAACCTAAAGAAGAAAAGGAGGAACAAGCATGAACGTAAGAACTTTCAGCATCGGAGGTGTACACCCCGAAGAGAACAAACTGTCCCACGAGGTGGCAACCAAGGTGGCTGCGCTGCCTAAGCAGGCTATCTTCCCCCTGGGTCAGCATATTGGAGCACCCGCTAAGCCTGTTGTTGCCAAGGGCGACAAGGTAAAGGTCGGCACGCTGATTGCCGAGGCAGGTGGTTTTGTGTCAGCCCCTATCTACTCGAGTGTCAGTGGTACCGTGTTCAAGATTGATACTGCTATTGATGCTACTGGCTACCGCAAGCCTGTAATTATTATTAATGTGGAGGGTGACGAATGGGAAGATACTATTGACCGCTCTGACAAGTTGGAGTTGGTGAAAGATCATCCCGAACTCACACCCGAAGAGATTGTCAACCGTATCAAGACGGCTGGCGTCGTGGGTATGGGTGGTGCCTGTTTCCCCACCTTTATCAAGCTTTGTCCGCCACCAACCGCTAAGGCTGAGTGTGTCATCATCAACGCCGTAGAGTGCGAGCCATACATCACGGCCGACTATCGTCTGATGATGGAGAAGGCCGACGAGATTCTCGTAGGCTTGGAATTGCTGATGATGGGTGCTAAGGTGACTAAGGGCTACATTGGTATTGAGACTAATAAAATGCCTGCTATTGAGCTGTTGACCAAGAAATGCGAGGAGGTATTCGGCAAAACAGAATACCAAGTAGAGGTAGTGCCCTTGAAGCAGCGCTATCCGCAAGGTGGTGAGAAACAGTTGGTTGATGCCGTCATTCAGCGTCAGGTGCCTGCACCTCCTGCTATTCCTGTCAACGTGGGTGCCATTGTGCAGAACGTTGGTACGGCCTTTGCCGTCTATGAGGCTGTGATGAAGCATAAGCCGCTGTTCGAGCGTTACACCACGGTAACGGGTAAACGTCTGGCTAGCCCCGGTAACTTCCTGGTACGTATGGGTACGCCGATGAAGGATCTGATTGATGCCTGTGGCGGTATGCCTGAGGGCGACAACAAGTTGCTGGCTGGCGGTCCGATGATGGGTAAGGCGCTGACAAGCGTAGAAGTGCCCATCTGTAAAGGTACCAATTCTGTGACGATTCTCTCTGGTGAGGAGGCTGTCCGCAAGGAGCCACAACCTTGTGTTCGCTGTGCGAAGTGTGTCAGCGCCTGTCCGATGGGCTTGGAGCCATATCTGCTGGCTAAGCTTGCTGCCGTCAAGAACTGGGAGCGTGCTGAGCAGGAAGATGTCGTCAGTTGTATCGAGTGTGGCTCGTGCCAGTTCACCTGTCCTGCCCATCGTCCGCTGCTCGACAACATCCGTCAGGCAAAGAGTACAGTCATGGGAATCATCCGCAGCCGTGCTGCCAAAAAGTAAAAAAGTAAAAAAGTAAAAGGTAAAAATACAATGGGAAAATTAATTGTATCACTTTCGCCTCACGCACACGGAACCGACACCGTCGAGCGCAACATGTATGGCGTCATCATCGCCCTGCTGCCAGCTCTGCTTGTGTCGTTCTATTTCTTCGGCATTGGCTCGGCCATTGTTTGTGCGACGAGCGTTGCGGCCTGTGTACTCTTGGAGTGGGCCATCAATAAATTCATGCTCAAAAACGAGCGCACCACCATCTGCGATGGCTCTGCCATCCTGACGGGTCTGCTGCTCGGTTTCAACCTGCCCAGCAACCTGCCTATCTGGATTATCATCATTGGTGCTATCTTCGCTATTGGTGTAGGAAAGATGTCGTTTGGCGGTCTGGGAAATAACCTCTTTAATCCTGCTCTTGTGGGACGTGCTGCCCTGTTGGTGGCCTTCCCCGCACAAATGACTACCTGGCCTATAGGGGGTCAGCTAACCAGTTATCTCGACGCTGAGACGGGTGCGACGCCTTTGGCAATTATGAAAGAAGCCATCAAGAGTGGCGATGCCTCAATGCTATCGGAATTGCCCCCAATTGGTAATCTTTTGGTTGGAAATCATGTCGAAGCCTGCCTTGACCCGTTAGGTGGTGGCGCTTTAGGAGAAGTATGTGCTCTGGCCCTGCTGTTGGGTCTGGCCTACATGCTTTGGAAGAAGATTATTACGTGGCACATTCCCGTCAGCATCATTGGTACGGTATTTGTGTTCAGTGGCCTTTGCCATCTGGCCAGCCCTGCCTATGCCGACCCGTTCTCAGTCATCCTGTCTGGTGGTCTGATGCTGGGTGCCATCTTTATGGCTACTGACTATGTGACGAGTCCTATGACCGCTAAAGGTCAGATTATCTATGGTGTCGCTATTGGTGTACTGACGGTTGTCATCCGTAACTGGGGTGCCTATCCTGAGGGTATGTCGTTTGCCATTCTGATTATGAATGCCTTTACACCTCTTATTAATATGTATGTGAAACCCAAGCGCTTTGGCGAAGTGCCGGAGCAGAAATAAGGAGGACCAGCTATGAAGAAGTTAGAATCATCATTATTAAACATGTTGCTGGTGCTCACCGGAGTAGCAGTTGTCATGGGCGGTGTCCTTGCCTTCGTCAACCATCTGACCGAGGGCCCTATTGCTCAGCAGAAAGAGAAGGCACTGGCCGATGGTATCAAAGCCGTCATGTGTGTCAACGACCTGAAGGTTGCGAAGACCGACGAGGTTAAGCAGAATGATACCAAGGGAAAGGAAATGGTCTTTACCGTCTATCAGATTCAGGATGCTCAGGGCAAGGAACTTGGTGCTGCCGTTGAGTCGACCACGATGGGCTTTGGAGGAAATCTGAAGGTGCTCGTGGGCTTTGATCCTGAGGGGAAGATTCTGGGTTATACGCTTTTGGAACAGACCGAGACACCGGGACTGGGTGCGAAGGCCGACAAGTGGTTCCAGAAGGGCGAGAAAGGTGATATTATCGGCAAAGACCCTTCTACCCCTCTAACCGTTTCGAAGGATGGTGGTCAAGTCGACGCCATCACGGCTTCTACCATTACCAGCCGTGCCTTCCTGCTGGCTGTCAATAATGCGTACAATGCTTACAAGACCACACCTGCTGATGCAGAGACTGGTGCTACGGAGCAAGTTGAAAATTGAATGTTGAAAATTGAAAGTTATGAACGCAATACAAATTATCAAAAACGGCATTGTCAAGGAGAATCCTACCTTCGTTCTGATGCTGGGTATGTGTCCTACGTTGGCCACTACAACCTCTGCCATGAACGGTATGTCGATGGGACTGGCTACGATGGCCGTACTCATATGTACCAATTTTGTGATTTCATGTCTGAAGAGCATTACGCCTGACAAGGTGCGCATTCCAGTGTTTATTGTGGTAATTGCTGCCTTTGTCACTATCCTGCAGCTTGTCATCAAGGCATTTCTGCCCGATATCGACGCAGCCCTCGGACTCTTTATCCCTCTGATTGTGGTTAACTGTGTTATCCTTGGACGTGCTGAGGCTTTTGCAGCAAAGAACTCACCCGTGGCTTCACTGTTTGACGGCATAGGAATCGGTCTTGGTTTCACGCTGGGTCTGACCCTGCTTGGTATTTGTCGCGAACTGCTGGGCTCCGGCTCTATCTTCGGCTTTACGCTGTTGCCAGAGACTTACAATATCCTGCTCTTTGTGTTGCCTCCGGGTGCCTTCATCATGCTGGGATTCCTTATTGCTATTGTTAATAAAATAAGAGGTTAAGTTATGGAATATATACTGATTTTCATTAGCGCGATATTCGTCAACAATATCATTTTATCGCAATTCCTCGGCATCTGTCCTTTCCTTGGCGTGTCGAAGAAGGTTGACACTTCGCTGGGCATGTCGGCAGCTGTTGCCTTTGTGCTCACGCTGGCTACCATCGTTACATGGCTTGTCCAAAAGTTTGTGCTCGATGCTTTCGGATTGCAGTATCTGCAGACTATTGCCTTCATCCTTGTCATAGCCTCGTTGGTACAGATGGTTGAAATCATCCTGAAGAAGGTGTCTCCTGCACTCTATCAGGCTCTGGGCATCTTTTTGCCACTTATTACCACCAACTGTGCCGTGCTGGGTGTGGCCATTCTCGTCATACAAAAGGACTTCAACCTGTTGCAGAGTGTGGTCTACGCCTTCTCGACTGCCATTGGCTTCGGATTGGCTCTGACCGTCTTTGCCGGCATGCGTGAACAACTTGAGCTTGTCACCGTACCAAAGGGTATGCGTGGTATGGCTATCGTCATGCTTTCTGCCGGTCTGCTCTCGCTGGCCTTTATGGGCTTCTCAGGGGTTGACGGAGGACTCCGCGTCCTTTTCGGACTCGACTAATTCTTGAGAATAATTGAATAAACAAATGAGGAATGACAAAAGTCATTCCTCATTTGCATCTACTGGTTCAAATTTGAATTCCTGTTGTGTAATATATCTAACATCATAAGAAGAGGTGTTCTTTTTGTTTGTTAGATATTTTTTGCGTAGTTTCAGAAATTGTTTTTCGGCTTTCTTCTTTGACTTGGCAAAGAAAACGACGCAGACGCGATTGGGCTGCTGCTTCTGTTCGCTAAGGAAGGTCTTCAGCTGTTCAGAATAGTAGTCACGACCTATGAGGAACTTGGTCTTGCTGTCCATCCATACCAGTTGTACATCCTGAATATCGGTCATGTAGATGAGCGAATCGGTGAACGACCCTGAGAAGCCGAACATATAGACGTGTGGCTCCAGAACTTGCTTGGCGTGTGAGGCTGTAGCAACAGTCATCAGCAGGGCCATTAGTGTGAGTCTGATAAATTTCATTGTCCTAAATATGCTTTTAATATCTTATTATGAGTATTATTGCGTAGCCGGCGTATCGCTTTCTCCTTGATCTGGCGCACGCGTTCACGGGTCAGTCCGTATTTGTTGCCGATTTCTTCGAGGGTCAGTTCTGGCTCGCCAATGCCGTAGAACGCCTTGACAACGCGGCGCTCACGCTCGTTGAGCGTTTTCAGCATGTCACCAATCTCAGCCCGCAGCGACTCCACGACCAGCTGGCGGTCAGCCATAGGGGCGTCGTCGTTGACTAGCACATCGAGCAACGAGTTTTCCTCGCCTTCAACAAACGGTGCGTCTACTGATACGTGGCGCGAGTTGATCATCATGGCCTCGTCGACCTTCTCGTGTGGCAGTTCGGTTTTTTCAGCAATCTCGTCGACAGACGGACGTCGCTCGTTCTCTTGCTCAAACTTTGTGAGCATCTGATTGATTTTGTTGACAGAGCTGACCTGATTGAGGGGCAGTCGCACAATGCGGCTTTGCTCAGCAATGGCCTGCAGAATGCTCTGACGTATCCACCAGACGGCATATGAGATGAACTTGAAGCCGCGTGTCTCGTCGAATTTCTCGGCAGCCTTGATCAGTCCAAGGTTGCCCTCGTTGATGAGGTCTGACAGCGACAGCCCTTGGTTCTGATACTGCTTGGCCACAGAAACTACAAACCTGAGGTTGGCCTTTGTCAGACGGTCCAGGGCTTTCTGGTCGCCCTTGCGGATGCGCTGTGCCAGTTCCACTTCCTCGTCAGTCGATAGCAGCTCTTCGCGGCCTATCTCTGACAGGTATTTCTCCAACGATTCGCTTTCGCGGTTGGTGATAGATTTCGTGATTTTTAGTTGCCTCATTTAGTTGTAGTTTTTTGCAAATATTTTGCAAAAGTAAGGTATTTTTTCGGAATAACCAAAAGAATACCTTACTTTTTTACCTTTACGGCTTACCTTTGCATAGGACGGGGCTTCCGGCCTATTCCGCTTTTATTCATTCTGCAGGTAGACTACGAAGCCTCCGCGCTTGCCGGTGGGATAGATACCCTTGATGACCAACATCTGGTCTTTGGCGTCTTTTACTGCTTGCTGTAGGTCGTCGTAGGTACGCATAGGCTGGTCGTTGACCACCTGAATGATGAAGCCCTTGGGTACGCCGGCGTCCTTCATCTTGCCACCGCTGACCTTCAGTACTTCCAGACCGTAGTTGATTTCAAGCTGCTTCTTCTGACTGTCTGTAACGGGACGTACGTCGATACCCAGTACGTCGATATCAGCATTCTTTACTACCTTGGTATTGCCCTGTTCGTTCTTCAGCGTCAGCGTGACGGTCTTCTCTTTCTTGTTGCGCAGATATTTCACCGTAATCTTGTCGCCAGGACGTTTCTGGGCAATGATACCCTGAAGTTCACCGAAGTGCTTCACTTTTTGGCCGTCAACGTGCGTGATGACGTCACCCTTCTGAATGCCTGCGTCAGCAGCTGCACCGTCGTCAACCACCTTGGCTACGTAGATGCCTTCCATTGTGCCGAAGTCCTCGACTTCCTTGTCTTGGTCTTTCTGTGAGTCTACCCAGTCCTTTACCGACGAACCCTGAATGCCAATCATGGCACGCTGGTAGGTTCCGTACTTCTTGAAGTCCTCGACGGCCTTCTTGACAATGCTGGTAGGAATGGCAAAGCCATAACCGATGTTTGAACCCGTGGGTGAGGCCAACATGGCGTTGATGCCAATCAGCTCACCACGTGTGTTCACCAAAGCACCGCCCGAGTTGCCCTGATTGATGGCAGCGTCGGTCTGAATCATTGAGGTGATACCACCAGTACTCATTGCACGCGCCTTGGCGCTGACGATACCGGCTGTGACGGTGTTGTTCAGCCCCAACGGGTTACCTACGGCCAATACCCATTCGCCGACCTTTACGTCGTCGCTGTTGGCAATGACAATAGCCGGCAGGTTCTTGGCGTCAATCTTGATGAGTGCGAGGTCGGTGGTGGCGTCAGCACCGATGATGCGTGCTGAGTACTCCTTGGAATTCTCGTTCAGGGTGACAGTCAGCTCATCGGCTCCGTCGACCACGTGGTTGTTGGTGACGATATAGCCATCAGCAGAGATGATGACACCACTACCTGCGGCTGCACGCTTGGGAGTTTGCACCTGGCGCTTACGGCCATTGTTGCCCTGACCCTGTCCGCGTCCGAAGAAACCACCGAAAGGATCTGAGAAGAAGTCCTCGAAGGGGTCGCTATACTCTACTGTTTGGATTTTTGAGTTGGTGACCGACTTGATATATACGACCGAAGGCAGCGACTTCTCTGCTGCATAAGTGAGGTCTACAGGTTGTCCTGGTGCTGCTGCAGCAGCGGCAGGAGCGGCCTGCGTCTTGTTGCAGCTGGCTGCCGAGAAAGCGATAAACATCAGGTAAATCGCCGGCATCATGCATTTTGCAATCTTTTTCATACGTTCTATTCAGTTTAAAGTGTTAATGTTAAATTTCTGTTGTTTGTGAATCTGAGTGCAAATATAGGCGCATTTTTTTGTAATATGACAATTTGTCGTATCTTTTTGTCGCAATTTAACACTTCTGCCCCTATGCTTAACGGCTGTTAGAATTTAACGGTTGGTTTCTTAAATTACTGACAAAATTAACAAAGAGGAGTGATTTTAGTTGTAAATATAAAACTATTACAGTCGTCCAGTGCTGCTCGGACGACTGTAATATGCTATATTAAATGTATTTTCTAGAATTAATAGCTGCGGGCAATGATGACACGATATTTGGCGGGCTTGCCGCTGACCATGTCAGTACCAGGGGTCTGCTCGTAAGCGAAGGGCACGCAGCGGATGGTGGCCTGCGTCTCTTCCTTGATCTGTGCCTCGGTCTCGGCTGTACCGTCCCAGTGACACAGGAAGAATCCACCGTCCTTCACCTTCTCTTTGAACTCCTCGTAGTTGTCGCACTCGTAGACGTGCTCGTCGCGATACTTGCGCGCCTTCTCGAAGATGTTCTTCTGAATATCCTCCAACAGTTGCTCAACATATTCGGCAATACCCTCCAGAGGACGAGTCTCTTTTTCCAGTGTGTCACGACGCATCACCTCAATGGTGCCGTTCTCTAAGTCGCGAGCACCGAGTACAAGGCGTACGGGTACACCCTTCAACTCGTAGTCGGCAAACTTGAAGCCTGGACGCTTGTTGTCGGCGTCGTCGAACTTAACGCTGATGCCTGCCTTACGCAGTTTCTCGATAATAGGCTGTACTTCCTTGTTGACCTGTTCCATCTGCTCGGGCTTGGTAGCGATAGGAATGATGACTACCTGGATGGGAGCGAGACGTGGAGGTAATACCAGACCATTGTCGTCAGAGTGGGTCATGATGAGTGCACCAATCAGACGAGTAGAGACACCCCATGAGGTGGCCCACACGTATTCGGGCTTGTTCTCCTTATTTAAATAAGTAACCTCGAAAGCCTTGGCGAAGTTCTGGCCGAGGAAGTGTGAGGTGCCGCTCTGCAGTGCCTTACCATCCTGCATCATAGCCTCAATGGTATAGGTGTCGAGGGCACCAGCGAAGCGCTCGGTTTCACTCTTCACACCCTGCAACACGGGTACAGCCATCCATTCTTCAGCGAACTTGGCATAGACCTTCAGCATCTTTTTGGCTTCCTCTTCAGCCTCCTCACGAGTGGCGTGAGCCGTATGACCTTCCTGCCACAGGAATTCGGAAGTACGGAGGAAAGGACGCGTGCGCATCTCCCAGCGCATCACGTTACACCACTGATTGCACATCAGGGGCAGGTCGCGCCAAGAGTGAATCCAGTTCTTATACGTGTTCCAGATAATCGTCTCTGAGGTAGGACGCACAATGAGCTCTTCCTCTAACTTGGCAGCTGGGTCGACGACTACACCGCTCTTGTCCTCGGTTGCCTTCAGACGGTAGTGCGTTACTACAGCACACTCTTTGGCGAAGCCCTCAACATGCTCAGCCTCGCGGCTCAGGAATGATTTTGGGATGAGCAAGGGGAAGTAAGCATTCTGAGCACCTGTTTCCTTGAACATACGATCCAGCTCGTGCTGCATCTTTTCCCAAATAGCATAGCCGTAGGGTTTGATGACCATGCAGCCGCGAACGGCCGACTGCTCAGCGAGGTCTGCCTTTACCACCAAATCATTATACCACTGACTGTAATTATCAGCTCGTTTTGTTAAATCTTTTAATTCTTTTGCCATTGTTGATGTATGTTTTCTTAAATTTTGCTGCAAAGGTACAAAATAAATGAGAAATGAGAAATGAGAAATAAGAAATTATTTGTATTTTTGCACCAAAATAATAATGTTTCACTTTTAAAACAATGATTTATGAAGACAAAAATTGTTTCTTTACTGCTTTGTGTGGGTTTGCTCTTTGCATGTAACAACACACAGAAAGGTGCAGGAATTGGTGCCGGTGCAGGTGCTGTTATTGGTGGTGTCATTGGTGCTCTTGCTGGCAATACTGCTGTAGGTGCTGCTGTAGGCGGTGCCGTAGGTGCTGGCGCAGGAGCCATCATCGGCAATCGCATGGACAAGGCCAAGAAGGCAGCCCAGCAGGTGCAGAACGCACAGGTTCAGAGTGTACAGGACGCTAATGGTTTGGATGCTGTTAAGGTGACGTTTGACTCTGGTATTCTCTTTGCAACGGGTAAGGCCGACTTATCTCAGTCTGCCAAGAACTCGCTGGCTCAGTTTGCCAAGGTGCTCAACGAGAATAAGGACTGTGATGTGGCTATTTTCGGCCATACTGACAGCACGGGTTCTGACGCTATCAACCAGCCGTTGTCTGTTAGCCGCGCCAACAGCGTGAATAATTATCTGAAGTCTTGTGGTGTCAGTGCTGCCCAGATCAAGAGTGTAGAAGGTCTGGGCTCTTCTAATCCTGTTGCCGACAATAGTACAGCAGAAGGCCGTAAGCAGAATCGTCGTGTAGAGGTGTATATGTATGCTTCTGAAAAGATGATCAAGGATGCTCAGGCTCAGGCTCAGTAAAATAAAAAACGCATTAAAGTGGATAGTGGTCGCATTCTTTGCGTCCACTATCCTTTCTGTTGTGGCCCTGCGTTGGCTGCCCGTCTACTTTACTCCGTTGATGTTTATCCGTGTAGGCCAGCAGATGGCCGACAACGAAAAAGTGACGCTGTATCACCACTGGGTATCACTCGACAACATTTCTCCATCGCTGTCGAGAGCAGTTATGGCGTCTGAGGATGCCCGTTTCTTGGAGCACCACGGCTTTGACTTCAAAGCCATTGAGCAGGCTGCCATGCGCAACATCAAGTACCCTGAGAAGCGTAAGCACGGTGCTTCCACCATCTCGCAGCAGACGGCCAAGAACGTTTTTCTGTGGCCTGGCCGTTCGTGGGTACGCAAGGGCTTCGAAGTCTATTTCACCGTGCTCATCGAGCTCTTCTGGTCGAAGCAGCGCATCATGGAGGTCTACCTGAACTCCATTGAGATGGGACACGGCATCTATGGTGCCGGTGCCGTTGCCGAATATCACTTCAATACCACTGCTGACAAGTTGTCAAAGTCGCAGTGTGCACTGATTGCTGCCTCGCTACCCAATCCGCGCCGTTACAATTCAGCACGCCCCAATGGCTACATGCTACGCCGACAGGCTCGCATCCTGCGAGAGATGAAATTCGTAAAACCGCTCAAGTAGCATCATCTTTTTTAGGTATTTCACCGCAAAACCTTGGGATATGTCGTATTTATTTGCTATCTTTGCAGGCAAATAAGATGATATTGGTATGAATCTCTCAGAACTCCATACAGGTGAAAAGGCCACAATAATCAAAGTAAAAGGTCACGGCGGCTTCCGCAAGCGCATTGTGGAGATGGGATTTATCAAGGGAGAAATGGTTGAGGTATTGCTCAATGCTCCCTTGCAAGACCCCGTAAAATATAAGGTGATGGGCTATGAGGTCAGCCTGCGCCGTCAAGAAGCCGAGATGATTGAGGTGACACTTGTTGAGAATAAGCCTCAGAGTGTTGTCCGCCATAAGGAAATTACGATAGCTCTGGTGGGTAATCCTAACTGTGGCAAGACGTCATTGTTCAACTTTGCCTCGGGTGCTCACGAGCGGGTGGGTAACTACAGTGGTGTGACTGTTGATGCCAAAGAGGGATTCACTGATTTTGAGGGATATCGTCTGCGGTTGGTCGACCTGCCCGGTACCTACTCGCTGACGGCCTATTCGCCTGAAGAGTTGTATGTCCGCAAACAGTTGGTCAACAATACACCTGACGTCATCATCAACGTCATAGATTCGTCGAATTTGGAACGCAATCTCTATCTGACTACTCAACTGATGGACATGCACCTACGTGTGGTTTGTGCGCTGAACATGTTTGACGAACTGGAACGTCGTGGCGACAAGTTGGACATCCAAAAACTCAGTTCGTTGTTGGGTATGCCTATGGTTCCCACATCGTTTAAGACTGGTAGAGGACTGGAGGAACTGCTTCGCGAGGTGATACATATCTTTGAGAACCGCGAGGGACACGACGAGTATTATCGCCATCAGCACATCAAGCATGGACATGAGATAGAAGATGGAATTGCCAATATTCAGAAATTCTTGAAAGGCAACGACTTGCTGCGTTTGCGCTATAGTACCCGTTGGCTGGCCATTAAGCTGCTTGAGGGTGATAAAGAGGCCTGGCAAATCGTAGATGCCCTGCCCGAGGCCAGTCAGATTCGCGAGGCCAGCGTGATGGCCGTGCGCCGCATCAAGGAAGAGACGGGCGACGACTCCGAGTCGGCCATCATGGATGCCAAATACGGATTCCTGCGTGGTGCCTTGCAGGAGGCCGGCTATAAGATGGGACATAAGAACGATACCTATCGCGTGACGCACAAGCTGGACAACATCATCACCCATAAGTGGTTTGGATTCCCCATCTTCCTGTTTCTGCTGTTGCTGATGTTTGAGGTTACTTTTACGCTTGGACAGTATCCTATGGACTGGATACAGGCTGGTGTCGACTGGCTAGCAGACTTCGTGGGACGCCGTATGGCTGATGGACCGTTGAAGGATATGCTTGCCGACGGCATCATCGGCGGTGTGGGTGCGGTCATTGTCTTCTTGCCTCAGATATTGATTCTCTATACCTTCATCTCGCTGATGGAGGACTCTGGTTATATGGCCCGTGCGGCTTTCATGATGGACAAGCTGATGCACGGTATGGGGCTGCACGGAAAATCGTTCATTCCACTTATCATGGGCTTTGGCTGCAATGTACCTGCAGTCATGGCCACACGCACCATTGAGAGCCGTCGTTCGCGACTAATTACAATGTTGGTGTTGCCTATGATGTCGTGTTCGGCACGCCTACCTATTTATATTATGATTACGGGCGCTTTTTTCCCCGCACAGTATCAGAGCATCGTCATGTTCTCGCTTTACCTGACGGGAATTCTGCTGTCTGTTATCATGGCTCGTATCCTCAGCCGATGGGTCATCAGAGGAGAAGATACACCATTCGTCATGGAACTGCCGCCCTACCGTTTCCCTACGGCAAGAGCTATCTGCCGCCATACGTGGGAGAAAGGCAAGCAGTATCTGAAGAAAATGGGTGGTGTCATCCTTGTAGCTTCGATTATCGTCTGGGCATTGGGATATTTCAGTCCTACGGGTGTTGCCGACTCACTGGAAGACAGCTTCATCGGAGTGCTTGGCAAGGCCGTTGAACCACTCTTCTTGCCACAGGGCTTCAACTGGCGACTCGACGTCAGTCTTATAGCGGGCATAGGTGCTAAGGAAATCGTGGCCTCTACTATTGGTGTTCTCTATGCCGGCGGTGAATATCATTTCTCGCCGCTAACGGCCTATTGCTTCCTCCTCTTTGTGCTTATTTACTTCCCCTGCATAGCTACCGTCGTTGCCATTAAGCATGAGAGTGGCTCGTGGAAATGGGCGTTTTTTGCAGCCTGCTATACCACTATTCTTGCTTGGGTTCTCAGTGCTCTCGTATACCAGTTTGTTTCCCTGTTTTTGTGATGTTTTGAATGATTACGGCAAAAGCCCTCATTAGTTATTCGAATCGAATAGCCTTCACGGGACGGATGTGTGACACCAGATAGCTGGGGGCGATGAGTACGAAGAGACTAATAAGCAGGGTGGCTACATTGAGTGCCACGATGATGGGGATGTTGAGCTCTACTGGTACTGTGCTGACGTAGTAGCTGGTGGGGTCGAGGGTAATGAGACTAGTTTGCTGTTGCACTACGACAAGACCAATGCCGATGAGGTTGCCCCAGATGAGTCCACGTCCGATAATGAAGACGGCAAACCATAGGAAGGTGTGGCGGATAGTGCCATTGCGTGCTCCGAGTGCTTTGAGAATGCCTATGGTCTGTGTGCGCTCAAGGATGATGATGAGCAGTCCGCTAATCATGGTGATGCCTGCCACGCAGGTCATCAGCGCCAGGATAATCCACACGTTGATGTCGAGCAGCGACAGCCACGAGAAGATTTGCGGATAGGCCTCGTAGACGGTTTGCGACGTCAGCGACTGGCCGTAGTGGTCGGTCGTGCGGTTGACGATGTCCACGACGTGGGTGGCCGTCTCGTCGATGCGGTCGAAGTCGCTGACCAGTATCTCAGCACCTGAACACTGGTCGTTTTCCCATTGGTTCAGCCGGATGGGCGTGCAGTAGTCGGTGAGGCACAGCACGTCGTCGAACTGCTTCATGTTGGTCTCATAGATGCCGCAGACTGTAAATTTGCGCGCGCGCACGTCGTCGGCTGATATGAAATAGGCGTAGACCTTGCTGCCAACCTGCAGGTGCAGCTTGTCGGCCATTTTCTGAGAAATGAGCAACTGGTAGCTGCTCTTCGTGGAGCTGAACGCGGGTATCTCGCCCTTGCGCAGATTCTCGCGGATGAATGTCAGGTCGTAGTCTTCGCCAATGCCCTTGAACATGACGCCCAGAAAGTCGCTGTCGGTCTTCAGGATGCCCTGCGTCATCGCGTAGCGCTCGACGTGGCGGATGTTCGGCACGCGGCGCAGCACCTGCAGCAGCGAGTCGTTGATGCAGACGGGCATGGGGATGGCCGTCTGCTGGGTGGCGAAGTTAAGTATCTGGATGTGGCTGCCAAAGCCCACCACTTTGTCGCGGATGGTATGCTTGAAGCCGAAGATGACTGAGACCGTCACAATCATCACCGCCAAACCGACCGCCACACCGATGGTCGCTATGCGGATGGCCGGACGACTCACCTCTTGGCGGTTCTCGCCACCGTAATGGAAATGCCGTGCTAAGAATAGTGGCAGATGCATCATTCTGTTCTTCCGGGATATGCTTCCAGGGCCTTGCGCAATACGAAGAGTGCACGCTCAAGGTCTTCCTTCTTCAGCACATAGGCAATACGCACCTGGTTGATGCCGGCACCAGGGGTGGTGTAGAAACCGGCGGCAGGCGCCATCATCACCGTCTCGCCCTCGTAACTGAACTCGGCCAGGCACCAGCGGCAGAACTTTTCAGAATCGTCGACAGGCAGCTTGGCCACCGTGTAGAATGCTCCCATAGGGATGGGCGAATAGACTCCGGGGATGCGGTTGAGCCCGTCAATCAGGCACTTACGGCGCTCGACATACTCATCGTAGACGTCGCGGTAGTACTCCTCAGGGGCATCCAGCGAAGCCTCGGCTACAATCTGTCCGATGAGGGGAGGAGAGAGGCGTGCCTGACAGAACTTCATCACGGCCTTGCGCACCTCCTGGTTCTTGGTAATCAGGGCACCAATGCGGATGCCGCACTCTGAGTAGCGCTTCGATACGGAGTCGATGAGGATGACGTTCTGCTCGATACCCTCCAGGTGGCAGGCCGAAATATACGGCGAGCCGGTATAGATGTACTCGCGATAGACCTCGTCGGAGAAGAGGTACAGGTCGTACTTCTTCACCAGGTCGCGTATCTGGTTCATCTCGCGACGGGTGTAGAGATAGCCCGTCGGGTTGTTGGGATTGCAAATCATAATGGCCCTCGTGCGGTCGTTGATGAGCTCTTCGAACTTCTCGACCTTAGGCAACGAGAAACCTTCGTCGATGGTCGTCGCAATGGTGCGAATCTTTGCACCTGCCGAGATGGCAAACGCCATATAGTTGGCATAGGCAGGCTCGGGGACGATAATCTCGTCGCTGGGGTTCAGACACGACATGAAGGCAAACAACACCGCCTCGGAACCGCCGCTGGTGATGATGATGTCGTCGGCGGTGACGTTGATGTTGTATTTGGCGTAGTAGTCCACCAACTTTTCGCGATAGCTCTGATAGCCCTGTGACGGTGAGTACTCCAGGATCTCACGGTCTATGGTCTTCAGCGCGTCGAGACCCACTTGCGGCGTGGGAAGATCGGGCTGTCCGATGTTCAGATGATAGACCTTGGTGCCCCGTTTTTTGGCAGCTACAGCCAACGGAGCGAGTTTCCTGATAGGCGATTCGGGCATCTCAAGTCCGCGAATGGATATTTCTGGCATATTCTATAATTTACGTAAATCGGATGCAAAGGTACAAAAAAGTTGAGAGTTAAGAGTTAAGAGTTAAGAGTTTTTTCAAAATAATTTGTGTTTTTCGGATTTTATGCGTACTTTTGTGCCACCAAAAGAGACTGTCACTATGAACTACGAAGAATTGTTGGCATCGAGAAGCGACGGAAAACTGAACAAGACGCAGCTTCCCATCGGCGAATACTACCGCATGCAGGTGGACGGAAAATACCGTGGCGTGGTGGATATCAGGCAGGAGCTGAACGACAGCATTGTCTTTTCGGAAGCCCTCAAGACGGAATGTGCGCAGAACAGGACGTTGGCGAATCGCTATCAGCTGCATTTCACACCGGCAGGCGAGGGTGGTAATATCACCCAGCTGGAGGTGGAGACGGGCGTGTTCCTCTCGCTGGAACAGCTGCTGACCGACACGCCGGCAGCCATTGCCGAGAAGGAGTTCTTCGTGAACCTGTTGCAGAATCTGGTGGAGGTTACCAGCTATCTGCACGAAAAAGGCATCAGGCACATCTGCTATTCGCCGAAGACGGTGTTCGTCCGCAAGGGCGACCGTGCAGCCATGTTGTTGTCGCACGGCTCCTTCTATTTAGGCATGAACGACCTGGAGGCATTCTACGGCAGCGATGTGTCGTATGTGGCTCCCGAGGTGTTGTCGCGCGGCACGATAGACAACCGCTGTGATGTCTACTCGTTAGGAAAGCTGATGGAAACGCTGTTGGTGCGAATGGGCATGCCTCTGGAATACAAGAAAATCGTCAAGAAGGCAACCAGCGAGAAACCCGAAGACCGCTATGCTACACCCGAAGAACTGCTGAAGGCCGTGCAGCGCAACCGCAACACCTACAAGTCGGTGCTGATGTTCGCCGCTGCCGTAGCGATAGCCCTGGTGTGTGTGGGCTTGTTCTTCGACTCCATGCCCGAGTCGACTCAGGTGGAGTTTGTCAAGCCTGTTCCCCGTCAGGCCACCGACGACCTGATAGACGACGGATTCTCGCCCGAGGAGTTGGGCGTGACCAATGCCGACTCCATACAAGACGAAGACTACGAGGCCCGTCGCAACTACCAGGCGAAGGCTGAGGAGATATTCCGCAAGAAATACGAGAAAGAGGCTGACCGCATACTCTCTAAAATATATAATAAGGATTATATGAGTAGCAGCGAGAAGAAGTTCCTTTCCGAGAGTCAGTCGACCATCGACGAGCTGATGAAGACGCAGCAGAAGTTGGGCGAGGAGGCTGACCTGACGCCAGAGCGTTCGCAACTGATAGCGACCGAGATCATTGACCGCATCACGGAAAAGAAGAAACGCGAGATGGGAGGAGGTTCGAACAAATACGGAATTCAAAAATAAAAAATCAAAAATCAAAGATAAGATATGAGAAGTAGAACAGCAACATGGTTTGAGTGCAAAATCGCCTACGAAAAGACAATGGACGATGGTTTGCAGAAGAAAGTAACAGAGAACTACGTCGTTGATGCGCTGAGCTTTACCGAGGCCGAGAAGCGCATCATGGAGGAAATGTCGTCATACATCAGCGGAGAGTTTACCGTGAAGGATATCAAGATTGCCCCCTATGGCGAGATCTTCTTCTCGGACGAAGAGATGGCCGACCGCTGGTACAAGTGCAAGCTGCAATTCATCACCATCGACGAGAAGACCGAGAAGGAGAAGCGTTCCAACGTCAACTATCTGGTGCAGGCCGGTACGCTGAACAATGCCGTCAAGAATATCGACGAGGTGATGGGCGGCACGATGATAGACTATGTGATTGCCGCTGTGGCAGAGACAACGCTGATGGATGTCTTTGAGTACGGCAAGAGCAAGCAGGATGACCAACCGGAATACCAGCAGTAAGATGGATTACGACGTTAGGGGACATCTGACAGAAGTGCGGGCCGGACTGCCTGACGGCGTGCGGCTGGTGGCTATCAGCAAGTATCATCCCAACGAGTATATCGAGGCAGCCTATGCCGAGGGCCAGCGCATCTTCGGCGAAAGCCACGAGCAGGAACTGCGCCAGAAGCACGAGACGCTGCCCAAGGACATCGAGTGGCATTTCATCGGGCATCTGCAAACCAATAAGGTGAAGTATATCGCATCGTATATCAATATGATAGAAACTGTCGATTCACTAAAACTTCTGCGTGAAATAGATAAACATGCAGCTCGTAACAACCGCGTTATTGATGTATTACTGGAACTGCATATCGCTGAGGAAGAGACCAAGTATGGTCTGACACCTGACGCCTGCAGACAACTCTTGGCTGATGGCGAGTGGCGAAAGCTGGAGCATGTGCGCATCTGCGGTCTGATGATGATGGCTTCGTATGTTGACGATGAAAATCGGATTCGTTCGGAATTCTGCCTCGCTAGAAATCTCTTCGACGAGATAAAGGCGCAGTATTTTGCTGACAAGCCCAGCTTCAAGGAACGTTCATGGGGCATGAGCCATGACTATCCGATAGCTGTAGAGGAGGGTAGTACGATGGTGCGTGTCGGAACGGCTATTTTTGGTCCTCGCGTATATTGAAGTGATATTGACCGCGCTTCATGCTGCCCCAATGGATGGCGTGAACAGGACAATAGTGATAGCAAGCCAGACAATTGGTACAACGGCCGTTATGCTTCCAGTGTGGTGGCTGTTTTTCTATATCGTCGACAGGACATTTCCGAGCACATAGTCCACATCGGATGCAAGCGTCGGTGTCAACCCAGAACTTACGGTCGGTGATGAGGTGCTTGTTGTAATAGTCGCCAATAACATAGGTATAGGTGTAGGGAATGGCTCCCCTGACGAGTTCGTGGATTCCTCGCTGCTTTTCTTGAATAATCTTGCATACATGGGGCAGATAGTCACGGGCCGAAGCAATCTTCCGCTGCTCTGACTCGGGGGTGTCCAGATGCAGAAACGAAAAGCAGACGTTCGACTCGGGCATCACGACGGCAAAGGTGGCATCAAGTGGTAGACCCTTGGCTCTAAGCTCTTTGCGGATTATCCGCATGGCATGTCCCATGTTGTCACCGCAAGTGGTTAGCGCAAAGACGTATTTAACGTTCCGAAACGTTGAACACCTGATAAATTCCCTGACAATATGTGGCGGTTGCCAACCATGCGTGGGGAAACAGAAGCCAAGTCGCTCGTCGTCGCTCATGGTGTACGACAAGTTGTCTTTGCGCAATTCGTTGGGGATGAAACGGAGTGATTCATCCGTTGCTTCGGCAATCTGTCGGGCGGCCCATAGGGTGTTGCCTGTTCCGGAGAAATAGAATATCATATGTCGTTAAATATCGATGATTTTATTGTAGAAAACTTATTTTCCCGCAAAATTAACGAATTTTTTAGAAAAAAATGAAGATAAATCATTTTTTTTTTGTATATTTGCAGATGATAAGTACAAATTAATAGCACGTTAGGGTTATGGCAAAGTATAACATTACAGAAAAGAAAGAAAAAGAGGCAACCTATCGTAGCCTCGTCAGCCCTAAGTTGATGGATGAAATGAAGGAGAAAATCCTTGACATCATTGTAATGCAGAAAAAGTATAAAGACAAAGATTATTCAGCCAAGAGACTTGCCGAGGATCTAGGAACGAATACTCGTTACATTTCTGCTGTGGTGAATGTAAGGTTTCATATGAACTACACGTCGTTCATCAACAAGTTCAGAATAGAAGAAGCAATGGCTATTCTGGTAGACCGCAGGTATCAGTCTCTACGTATGGAGGAGGTGAGCGACATGGTGGGATTTGCCAATCGTCAGTCGTTCTATGCGTCATTTTACAAACAGATGCATATGACGCCTCGTGCTTACAGACTGCAGCATCTGGCACAGCATCCTTCTGAAAAAGTAAAACCAGCGAAAAGACAGCAGTCTGAAAAATGAAGAGTTCAGAAGGTAGCACGTTGCCCTTCGACTATCTCGAAGGACGTTTTGCCGACATCCAATTGCTCAGATATCGTTTGAACGGATTTGAGCAATTGTCTTTGTTGAAGAAAAAGTTGATTTATTATCTGTCAGAAGCAACGCTTTTTGGTCGTGACATTACTTTTGACCAGAACGGCAGATATAACCTTCGTATTCGTAAAACTCTGGAAGCGGTATATATGGAAGAGACAATACCGCATGATACGGAGGAATTTCAAGCCCTTGAGGTGTATCTGAAACGGATGTGGTTTGCCAATGGTATCTATCATCACTATAGTGCTGACAAGTTTCAGCCAGCGTTCAGTCCAGACTATCTGAAAGATGCTTTGTTGCAAGTTAATCCTGCTCGTTTGCCGCTTCGTTCCGGAGAGACGGTAGAGCAACTATGCGACAATCTCTTTCCTGTTATCTTCGATATGACCGTGTTGCCCAAGCGGGTGAATAAAGCTGCTGGTGAAGACTTAATAGTTACTTCGGCCTGTAATTTTTATGATGGCGTAACGCAACAAGAAGCTTCTGACTTTTATGCAGTCCAGACAATGGCAGATGCCGATAGCGATTCTCCTATTTCCGTAGGTCTGAACTCTACATTAGTTAAACGTAACGGACAAATGGTTGAAGAGGTTTGGAAAGTTGGTGGACGCTATTCCAATGCTATACAGCATATAATCTATTGGCTGAATAAGGCGCAGACTGTTGCTGAGAATGAATGCCAGCGCAGGGTGATTGGCTTGTTGATAGACTATTATCGGACAGGTGATTTGCGAAAGTTCAACGACTATTGTATAGAGTGGGTTGGCGAACATGATGGAACTGTTGATTTCATCAATGGATTCATAGAGGTGTATGGCGATCCGTTGGGGCTGAAAGGAACATGGGAAGGCCTGGTGGAATATATGGACGAAGAGGCTACCAAACGTACCCTCACCATTAGTCAGAATGCGCAATGGTTTGAAAACCATTCACCCGTAGATCCCAGATTCCGCAAGCCTGAAGTAAAGGGCGTGACGGCAAAGGCTATTTGTGCGGCGATGCTGGGGGGCGAGGAATATCCCTCGACGGCTATAGGTATTAACCTTCCTAATGCCGACTGGATACGTGCACAATATGGCAGCAAGAGCATCACTATCAGCAACATTACTGACGCCTACAATAAGGCAGCTCATGGTAATGGATTTAAAGAAGAATTCATTATCGATGTTGAGACGCTGTCCTTGATAGACAAATATGGTGATCTGTGTGATGTCTTGCATACCGATTTGCATGAGTGTCTGGGACATGGCAGTGGTCGCTTGCTCCCTGGTACCGACCCCAATGCATTGAAGGCATATGGTAATACGATAGAAGAGGCGCGTGCTGATCTCTTCGGTTTGTATTATATGGCTGACAGGAAAATGATAAACCTTGGACTCTTGCCTGATGAACAGGCTTACCAGTCACACTATTATACCTATATGATGAATGGGTTGATGACGCAACTCGTTCGTATAGCTCCGGGAAGCCAGATTGAAGAGGCTCACATGCGTAATCGGGCACTTATTGCTCATTGGTGTTATGAGCATGGCGACTGTATTAAACTGGAACAGCATAACGGGAAGACCTATGTGCGTATCGTTGACTACCAGCAGTTGAGGACGTTGTTCGCACAATTGTTAGCAGAAGTACAGCGTATCAAGAGTGAGGGTGACTATGAAGCTGCCCATTTGTTGGTTGAACGTTATGGAGTTAAGGTGGACGCGGCACTACACCAAGAAGTGTTGGGACGCTATCGTCAGTTGAATTTGGCACCATATAAAGGCTTTATCAATCCTCAGCTTCTTCCGGTCTTCAACAAAGACGGTGAAATTATTGATATCAACGTGAACTATTCAGAGTCGTATGTTCACCAAATGCTGAGATATAGTTCCGAATATGGAACTCTGATTTAATAGGTAGAATGGAAGATATAAATCTGCTCATCAAAGAAATCAAACAGTCGTTCCGTCAAATGATGGACGGGACCATTGCTCAATCCATGCGCGACAAAGGCGTGAATTATCACTTGAATTGGGGAGCTACTATTCCCCGATTAAAAGATAAAGCAGAAGAACTCCGTGAGCAAACTCCGACAACAGACGACCAATACACCTTAGCCATAGCTCTGTGGAAAGAGAATGTCCGTGAGTGTAAGATATTGGCAACCATGCTGATGCCAGCCGACAGAATTCTCCCAGAAGTGGTAGATATTTGGATGGAACAGATTCCCTCGCAGGAAATTGCCGAGCAGGCGGCATTTAACTTGTGGCAGCACCTGCCGTTTGCTGCTGAGAAGGCTTTTCAGTGGATTGCTTCTGAGAGAGAGTACGACCAATTGTGTGGCTTTCATGTGCTGTCGCGTCTGATGATGAATTGTCAGGAACCGAACGAGAGAGGAATCAACGAACTTTTAGACCAGTCAATAGCTGCTCTTCAAGGACCGTTCCCTTCAGTCCGCAAAGCGGCAATGCAAAGCGTTCAACGTTTTGCAGAATTGGGACTTGTCTATGAGCGATTGGCTAAAAGTGCCATGAAAAGTATTAATTTAGATTTTTTTTAAATAGTTTTTGCGTTTTTCTGCTGAGAAATTAGTACTTTTGTGCGGTTTTTAACCATTGACCACATAAAATGAGAGAGAATATCAAGGTGACGGTCAGAAATATTCTGGCTAATTATTTGGAACTGAACAAGCAGCGAAAGACTCCTGAACGCTTTACTATTCTGGATGCAGTTTATAGCATTAACGGACATTTTACGCTTGAGGAACTTGGTGATAAACTTTCCCAGGAGTATAATTTCCCAGTGAGTAGAGCAACGTTGTATAATACGCTGAAACTCTTGTTGGAACTGCGGCTTGTTACTCGTCACCGTTTTCAGACGACCACCAAATATGAGGCATGTTTTGATAACGATAGTCATAGCCATCAAATCTGTACGATGTGCGGGAAAGTGACAGAAGTCAAAGCTCCTCGTGTGATAGAAGCCATCAATAGTATGCACATGAAACGTTTTCGGAAGGATGGCTTTACGCTATATATCTACGGTGTGTGCAGTACGTGTCAGGCAAAACTGACCCGCAAGTCGGTAAATGTGTCAAAAATGAAAAATCAAAAGAATAAAGTAAAACAATGAATCAAGGAAAAGTGGATGTCCTGCTAGGATTGCAGTGGGGCGACGAAGGTAAGGGAAAGGTTGTTGACGTGCTGACTCCGCAGTACGATGTGATTGCACGATTTCAGGGTGGTCCGAATGCTGGCCATACCTTGGAGTTTGAAGGTCAGAAATATGTGCTTCGCTCTATTCCCTCTGGCATCTTCCAGGGTGGCAAGGTGAACATCATCGGTAATGGTGTGGTACTTGCTCCCGACTTGTTTATGGACGAAGCGAAGGCTTTAGAAGCCAGTGGTCACGAACTGAAGGAGCGTCTGCACATCTCTAAGAAAGCGCATCTCATCATGCCCACCCATCGTGTACTCGATGCTGCCTATGAGGCACAGAAAGGAAAGAATAAGGTGGGTACTACGGGAAAGGGTATTGGCCCGACCTATACGGATAAGGTGTCGCGTAATGGTCTGCGTGTAGGTGATATTCTTGATAATTTTGAAGAGAAGTATGCCGCTCATAAGGCTCGTCATGAGGCTATTCTGAAATCGCTCAACTTCGAGTATGACATCACAGAGGTCGAGAAGAAGTGGCTGGAGGGTATCGAATATCTGCGCCAGTTCCATCTGGTAGACAGCGAGCACGAAATCAACAATGTATTGCGTTCGGGCAAAAGCATCCTCTGCGAGGGCGCTCAGGGAACGATGCTGGATGTTGATTTCGGTAGCTATCCCTTCGTGACTTCTTCTAATACCATTTGTGCCGGTGCTTGTACTGGTCTGGGCATTGGTCCTAATAGAATTGGCGAGGTGTTCGGTATTATGAAGGCATACTGCACACGTGTCGGTGCAGGTCCCTTCCCCACAGAATTGTTCGATGAGACGGGTAAGAAGATTCGCGACCTTGGCCATGAGTATGGTGCTGTTACAGGCCGTGAACGTCGTTGTGGTTGGATAGACCTCGTTGCCCTGCGTTATTCAATCATGGTGAACGGTGTCACTCAGTTGATTATGATGAAGAGCGACGTTTTGGATGATTTCCAGACAATTAAGGCTTGTACAGCTTATAAGGTAAATGGCGTTGAGACACGCGACTTTCCTTACGATATTGAGAATGGAATCGAGCCCGTCTACGTGGAACTTCCAGGTTGGCAGACAGATATGACGAAGTTTACCAGCGAGGAAGAGTTCCCAGAGGCATTCTCGAACTACATCAAATTCCTTGAAAAGGAATTGGAAACTCCTATTAAGATTATTAGCATCGGTCCTGACCGTGCTCAAACGATTGTACGCAAATAATACATGGCACAGAAACCCAGTATACCCAAGGGAACACGCGACTTCGGCTCCGTAGAGATGGCCAAGCGCAATTATATCTTCAACACCATCCGCTCTGTCTATGAGCTCTATGGCTTTCAGCAGATAGAGACACCAGCCCAGGAGACCCTGCAGACGTTAATGGGAAAATACGGTGAGGAAGGTGACAAGTTGCTTTTCAAGATTCTGAACTCAGGTGACTATCTCTCGAAGATAGCTGACGAGGAACTGACTGAGCGCAATACACTCCGCTTGGCATCCAAGATATGTGAAAAAGGTCTGCGTTATGACCTTACCGTTCCCTTTGCCCGCTATGTGGTGATGCACCGTGAGGAACTGCAACTGCCTTTTAAGCGTTATCAGGTTCAACCCGTTTGGCGTGCCGACCGTCCACAGAAAGGCCGTTATCGTGAGTTCTATCAGTTTGATGGCGACGTGGTGGGTTCTGACTCGCTGCTCAACGAGGTAGAGCTGATGCAGATAGTTGATACTGTTTTTACCCGCTTTGGAGTACGCGTACAGATTAAGATCAACAATCGCAAGATACTGACAGGTATTGCCGAGGTGATTGGTGCTGCCGACAAGATAGTCGACATTACCGTTGCCATTGACAAACTTGACAAGATTGGTATCGAGAATGTAAATGCAGAGCTGCGTGAGGATGGTCTTAGCGAGGAACAGATCCAGAAGCTGCAGCCCATCATTATGCTGGAGGGCACTAATGAACAGAAGTTGAAAACTATTGCAGAGGTGCTGAAAGACAGTGAGGTTGGCTTAAAAGGTGTAGAAGAGACCAAATATATCCTTGGCTATCTGACTTCGCTGAACAATGAGCTACAGTTGGATTTGACGCTGGCTCGTGGTTTGAGTTACTATACGGGCGCCATTTTCGAGGTGAAAGCCCTCGACACCCCCATGGGAAGCATCTCTGGTGGTGGACGCTATGATAACTTGACTGGTATCTTCGGTATGCCTGGCCTTTCGGGTGTGGGCATTTCATTTGGTGTTGACCGTATCTACGACGTGTTGAATGCCCTAGACCTTTATCCGAAGGATTCTCTTAACACCACTCAAGTACTGTTCATCAATTTTGGCGAACGGGAGACGGCTTACTGCCTACCTATTATATATAAGGTACGCGCGAAAAACATCCGAGCTGAGATCTATCCTGATGCTGCCAAGATGAAGAAGCAGATGAGTTATGCCAATGCCAAGCAGATTCCTTATGTGGTACTGGCCGGAGAAAGCGAAATGAACGAAGGCAAGGTGACGCTGAAGAATATGCAGACGGGCGAACAGCTTCTATTGACTAGCGATGAGCTCTTAGCTGTATTGACAAAAAACCGCACTAATGATTAGCCCCGCAAAATGGACAAAGAATAAATAACAAATAAATCCTGCAAAAAACTTGCGGGATTTATTTTTTCTGCGTATATTTGCAAAAACAATTGAAAGTATTACTAACTCTAAACAAATATTTTAATTATTATGAAGAAAAAATTCATTTGCGCCGTTTGTGGATATATCTATGAAGGCGATGCAGCTCCCGAGAAGTGTCCCATCTGTAAGGCTCCTGCCTCAAAGTTCTCAGAACTGAAGGAACAGGTCGGTGACGTAACTTACGCTACTGTTCACCGTCTGGGTGATGGTAAGATTGAGGGCGTTCCCGAAGAGATGATTCAAGAGTTGCGCAACAATTATAATGGTGAGTGTGGCGAGGTCGGTATGTACATTGCTATGGCTCGTCAGGCTGACCGCGAGGGCTATCCTGAGATTGCCGAGGCTTTCAACCGCTATGCACTGGAAGAGGCTAAGCATGCTGCTCAGTTTGCAGAACTGTTGGGTGAGGTTGTTTTCGATACCAAAACCAATCTGGAGAAACGTGCTGCTGCCGAAGAGGGTGCTTGTGCTGACAAGTTCGAACTGGCCAAGCAAGCTAAGGCTATGGGCTTCGATGCTATTCACGACATGGTTCATGAGGCTGCTAAGGATGAGGCCCGCCATGGTGCAGGCTTTGCAGGACTGCTGAAACGCTATTTTGGCAAGTAATATGCACAATAAAATCAAAGGAAAGTCGTTTATCAGTTATATGATGAAACGACTTTTCTTTTTTATCTCTATCATAGCCCTGTTGTTGTCGGCCTGTTCTGACAATGACTCTTTTTCAACAGATGCCAGTTATCGTCTGACCTTTTCTGCCGATACTGTCCGTCTGGACACGCTCTTCTCGACGGTACCTTCGTCCACCTACACCTTCTGGGTGTTTAACAAGAATGCTAATGGGGTCCGCATTCGTACAGCCCGTCTGGAGCGTGGTAATCAGTCAGGCTTCCGGGTGAACGTCGATGGCGTCTATCTGAATCCTGTTGCCACTGATTTTGAACTGCGCGAAGGCGATAGCTTGCGCGTATTTGTCGAGGTGACTACCCATGAAAATTTAGCTGCCGACCCTCAACTTGTTGAAGACAACTTGCTGTTTACGCTCGAGAGTGGGGTAGAACAGCGTATCAATCTTCGTACCTATAGTTGGGATGCTCAAAAGATTGAAAGTCTTCAGGTGGCAGGCGATATGACCATAGTGTCTGACCGTCCTGTTGTTGTCTATGGAACAGGTATTGAGGTGGCTAAGACGGCTACATTGACCATCAAGAATACGACACTCTATTTTCATGGCAATGCCGGTATTCATGTGGAAGGCCAGCTGATTGCTGAGAATAGCCTGTTCCGTGGTGACCGTCTGGATCATATGTTTTCCTATCTTCCCTATGACCGCGTCAGCGGACAGTGGAAGGGTATCTCCGTTGCCGTCAAGGCCCCCGGTTGTACGTTGACTGACTGCGAGATTCACAGCGCCTATACCGGACTGTCCTGTGATTCAACGACAGTCACGCTGACTAATACTGTTATCCATAATTGTCGGGGCTTTGGACTATATGCCCACGACAGCGAGGTTTCTGTCACCAATTGCCAGATGAGTAATACGCTCAACGATTGTCTGACGCTTTTGGGAGGTACGGCCAAGGTCGACCAAACAACGCTGGCTCAATTCTATCCCTTCTCTGCTCCTCGGGGTGCAGCCCTTCGTTTTGCCCATACCAAGCAGGATGTTCAGTTGACTTGTACGAACACACTTGTTACAGGCTATGACGCCGATGTGGTGTTTGGGGGGGTAAATGAAGATGGGAAACCTGGCTACACCTTCCAGAATTGCATTCTGCGTACGACGGAGGTCACCGATGAGACGCTCTTTAAGGACATTATCTGGGAGAAGAGTAGTGACGAGATTCAAGGTTCGAAACATTTTGTGCTATTTGATGATGACAAATTGTGCTATGATTTTAGCATCAAGGAAGACTCTCCCGCATATGAATATTCCATTGGCCGCAAAAATAATTCTGCTGACAAAGAGAAAAATAATTGAACTTTTTCTTTGTTATTTGCCTAATAATTAGTAACTTTGCAGCCGATTTCGTAAAAAATAGTTGATGAAGAACGACAACATGAAGAACCAGTACCGTATCAACGAACAGATACGAGTACGTGAAGTGCGCATTGTGGGTGATGGAGAAAGCATGGTTTTGCCTACTCGCCAGGCCCTTGATATGGCCCGCGACCAAGGCGTAGACCTTGTGGAGATTTCTCCCAATGCGAATCCGCCTGTTTGTCGCCTTATCGACTATTCGAAATTCCTTTACCAGCAGAAGAAGCGCCAGAAGGAGATGAAGGCCAAGCAGGTGAAGGTCGAGGTCAAGGAAATCCGTTTCGGACCCCAGACCGATGAGCACGACTATCAGTTTAAGCTGAAGCATGCCAAGGAGTTTCTTGAGGATGGTAATAAGGTTCGTGCCTACGTGTTCTTCCGTGGACGTAGTATCCTCTTCAAGGAACAAGGCGAAGTTCTTTTGTTGCGCTTTGCCAACGATTTGGAAGAATATGGCAAGGTAGAGGGAATGCCCTCTTTGGAAGGCAAGAAGATGTTCCTCTATTTGGCACCGAAGAAGGCTGGTGCTCAGAAGAAGAGTCAGCAGGCTCGTGACCGTGAGGCAGTGGAAAGTGCTTCCAAGGAAGCCGTTAAGCAACAGCAGCCTGTAGACGATACTCCTGCAAATGGTGGTCTTTTCGCCAATGCCAAGATTAGTGCTGATGCGCTGAAGAAATTAACTGAGAATGAAGAATAAGGCGTCGCGCCCGGTATATGCGTAGTCGCCGATTTATTAATAACAATTTAAATATTTAAAAAACAATGCCAAAAGTAAAGACAAATTCCGGTGCTAAGAAGAGATTCTCATTCACCGGTACAGGTAAGATCAAGAGACACCATGCTTACCACAGTCACATTCTGACTAAGAAGACCAAGAAGCAGAAGCGCAAC
>CACWFY010000002.1 GCA_902760345.1 uncultured Bacteroidales bacterium
AGACTTTGACAAACTGATTGAAGATTTAAGCAAATAAGCATAGAAATCCAATCCCCACACCAAGTATTAAAGTGTGGGGATTTGGTTTTTGAACACCTTGTCAAGCAACTTGAAGTTGTTGTCGTTGATGATGGAGAAGTCTTTGGTGATATAGACATCGGCAATGTCAAATGTGCCTACGTGGTTGAGGGCTTCATCAACATCACCCTTACTGAACTTCATGAGATTCCTGGAAAGCGTGGCGAAGGTGTGGCGAGCTTGGTAGAATTGGAGTTTGCTAATGCCAACAGCCTTGCCAATCGTCTTTAGGCCGATGTTCAGGTTCTGGTTGAAGCACTCAGCACAGTAGTTGCCATTTTGATAAACTTTTTTAAATTGTTAATACAGGAACCAATCCTCGCGTCAATATATAAGCCTTCATCGGGTCTTTTTTGCGTCAATTTCGACCCAGTTTTTTGCGGCGATTTTGCGGCGATTTCGGGGCTCAAATTTGGAAATGAGAACCAAAAATGGAACTCTGATTTCCTTATACGAAACATCGAGAAACCCTTTATTTATGGGAGTTTCTCGATATTTTCGGTGTGTGATCCCGTTGGGATTCAAACCCAAGACCTTCAGAACCGGAATCTGACGCTCTACGAATAAAAAGTGAAAAGCGGAAAGCGGAAAGTGAAAAGTTTGGAGAATTATAATCTTTTAAGTATTGAATATGTGTGCAGAGTGTTAGGGAAAGTCAAGAAACGATGACGATTTGAGAAAATATTTGGCTATTTTGCTTGCGTTTTAAACTAAAAGTAGTAACTTTGCAGCCAAATTTGTAAATCGTATATCGTTAAATGGTATTTTTATAAGATGAGTCAACTGATAAAACCAATAGACTATCAGCCTCTGCTCAACGCCAAACAGACGGAGCAGGGAATCAAATTGATTAAGGAATTTTTCCAGCAGAACCTCTCGACGGAGTTGCGCCTGCGCCGTGTGACGGCCCCGCTGTTTGTGTTGCAGGGCTTAGGTATCAACGACGACCTGAATGGTGTAGAGCGTGCTGTGACGTTCCCCATCAAGGACCTAGGCGACGCTCGTGCCGAGGTGGTGCACTCGCTGGCCAAGTGGAAGCGTCTGTCGCTGGCAGAATATGAGATCGAGCCCGGCTATGGCATCTATACCGACATGAACGCCATTCGTGCCGACGAGGAACTCGACAACCTGCACTCGCTGTATGTCGACCAGTGGGACTGGGAGGCTGTGGTGACAAAGGAACAGCGCACGATAGCATTCCTGAAGAATGTGGTGGAGCGCATCTATGCTGCCATTCGTCGTACGGAGTATCTGACCTGTGAGACCTATCCGCAGATCAAGCCTTTCCTGCCTGAGAAGATTACGTTTATACATGCTGAGGAACTGTTGCAGATGTATCCCGACAAGACGCCAAAGGAACGCGAGGACGCCATCTGCAAGAAATATGGTGCCGTATTTATAATAGGTATAGGCGGCAAGCTCAGCAATGGCGAGAAGCACGATGGTCGTGCGCCGGACTATGACGACTGGTCGACGATGGGCGAGAATGGCCGCGAGGGTCTGAATGGTGATATCCTGATATGGTATCCCGTGTTGGGCCGTTCGTTTGAACTCTCGTCGATGGGTATCCGCGTCGATAAGGATAGCCTGCTCCGCCAGCTGAAGATAGAAGGCAAGGAAGAGCGCGAACAGTTGTATTTCCACCAGAAGCTGCTGAACGACGAGTTGCCGCTATCAATCGGTGGCGGTATCGGACAGAGCCGACTCTGCATGGTGCTGTTGCACAAAGGTCACATCGGCGAAATACAGGCCAGTATCTGGCCTGACGATATGCGCCAGGAATGCAAGCAGCTGGGTATGACGCTGATTTAAATTAAGCTAATTCGAGACTTAGTAGTTCCCTCAATTTCGCGATTGAGGGATTTTCTTTTTCCATCAGTTCGTACTGTTCGCGGCGTGACAGTATGCGCTCGCGGCCCTGATGCTCGGCAATGCGCATAGACAGCGTGATATCCTTGTTGTGCAGATGGAGTTTGAGGGTGTTGACAATGCTACCCTTAATCTGTTCCATCTGTTCCAGGGCCAGCTGGTTGTCGACCTCCACTTCTACATGAGGGAAGTCGGTGATAGAGGGGTTCATGTTCTTCATGCGCGTAGCAATGCCACTTAGCTTCTGAGGCATGCGGTTGCACATGGACATCCATTGCAGTTCCAAGTCTTGTTGCGAGAACTCCTGTTGGTCGTCTTGGTTGAGGGTGTTGGGGTCGCTACCGTCCAGCGTGCCAGGGATGATGTGCATCTTCTTGTTGCGGTTCATCTGGCGGAGGTTGTTCCACGAGAAGCTGACAGCCGACTTCAACTGAGGGCGAGAGGATGGGGGAGCGCTTGTAGTACTAGTAGTACTAGTCTGACTAGTCCTACTAGTTGGTTTTGGCGCAACGGGCTCAGCCGCAGCTACCTGCGGGGCTGCTTTCTTGGGCTGTGCCGTTTGCGTCAGTTGCTTAAACAGGGATTTCAATCTTCTGGGCTTACGCCCACTGCCAGGCACATCCTGCGCCAATGCTGGGTCAGGTTGCGTAATCTGTGCTATCTCGATGAGCGTCAACTCTACCAATAGGCGTTTGTTTGACGACTGGCGGTAGTTGATGTCGCACTGGTTCATCAGTCGGAGCGACTCGTAGAGAAAGGGCAGCTGACACTTCTGAGCCTGCTGCTGGTAGCGCTCGCGTTGCTGTTCGCTGACTTCCAACAAGGGGAGCGTCTGAGGGTCGCGGGCCATCATCACATTGCGAACATGTTTGGCCAGTCCCTGAATGAGCAGTCCACCGTCGAAACCCTTGCTGATAATCTGGTTGAGCAGCACCATGATGTCCATCGCCTTGTTTTCGAGGGCGAGGTCGACTATCTGGAAGTAGTTCTCGGAGTCAAGCACGTTCAGGTCTTCGATAACTTTCTGATAGGTGATGTTACCCTGACAGAACGATACTGCCTGGTCGAAGATTGAGAGGGCGTCGCGCATGCCGCCGTCAGCCTTCTCGGCAATCACGGCCAGTGCCTCGTCTTCGTAGCTGATGCCTTCCTTCTGGGCTACAGCTTTCAGGTGGTCGATAGTGTTCTGAACCGTCATACGCTCGAAGTCGTAAATCTGGCAACGCGAAAGTATGGTCGGCAGAATCTTGTGCTTCTCAGTAGTGGCCAGAATGAAGATAACATGTGCGGGTGGCTCCTCCAGGGTCTTCAGGAAAGCGTTGAAGGCTGCCGTAGACAACATGTGCACCTCGTCGATGATGAACACCTTGTACTTGCCGACCTGCGGTGGGATACGGGTCTGCTCCATCAGCGTCTTGATGTGCTCTACTGAGTTATTCGAGGCTGCGTCGAGTTCGAAGATGTTGAACGAGCGCTGTTCGTTAAAGGCCTGACAACTCTCGCAGTGTTCACAAGCCTCTCCGTCAGCTGTTGGCGTCAGACAGTTGATGGCTTTGGCGAAGATACGTGCACAGGTGGTCTTGCCAACGCCACGAGGACCGCAGAAGAGGTAGGCGTGAGCCAGTTTTCCGCTCTTTACGGCATTCTTCAGCGTCGTCGTCAGCGCCTGCTGTCCTACCACTGTGTCAAACGAGGTAGGTCTGTATTTTCGTGCTGATACGATATATTCTTCCATAATATTTTCAAATGCGTTGCAAAGTTAGAAAAAAATTCGTATCTTTGCAAGCAAATCTGAACGAAATATGAAAAAACTGAAGACATTCATCAGTCGGATAGGCCACATTCCTGCCTTGAAATATATCGTCGTAACGGTCATTGCCATTGTGTTTATCGGCTTCGTAGACGAGAACAGCATCTGGCGTCACATGCGTAATCGCCAGCATATCAGTGAACTACAAGATGAAATCAAACGACTGACCGATCAGCATAACTACAACCAGTCGCAAATCAGACTATTGGGAAACGACACGAAAGCTATAGAGAAAATTGCTCGTGAGCGCTATTTTATGAAGACTGACGAGGAAGACATCTTTGTGCTCAGCGACGACGAGCAGACTCAATCTTTTACCAACGACGATGAGACAGCTGAGTAAATGGGAGTCGGCCCTGCTGTTAATAGGCGGGCTGTTGATGGTTGTGGGAGCAGGTGCTTATGTGTTGTTGCAGGCTTGGGCACCCTACGTGTTTGCTCCAGGTGCTTTGGCGTTTGCGGCCATGCAGATGCGCCAGTCGTACGAGGGCTCGCTGATGGTGGTTCGTCGTCTGCGTCGTATACAGCTCATCAGCGACGTGTTGTTTCTGGTGGCTGCGTTGCTGATGTTGGCTAATCAGTCGAATTTCTTGGGACTCGACTATTTCACCTATATTAAATATATACACAACAATTGGGTGGTCGTGCTGTTGGTTGCTGCAGTCTTACAGCTCTATGCTGGTCACCGAATTGCTAATGAAATAGAAAAAGAGGCAAAAAAACGCTAATATTTGCACAAATGTTTTAAAATGCGCAAATATATTTCCTTATTTCGAGATATCGTTGTACATTTGCATGTGAAAATTGCGTAGTGAGCAACTAAAAGATATCTATGAGAAAAATTCTACATATATTAGCCGTTGTTTCGGTATTTGCCTCTTGTGCTAAGTCGTACCACGTTGAGGGTTCCTCTTCCATCTCGGCCCTGGATGGCAGCAAGCTGTATCTGAAAGCCATTAAGAACGGAGAACTGAAGAACATCGATTCGTGTGACGTGGTTCATGGCGAGTTCCAATTTGCTGGCCTGTTGGATACAGTCCGTATGGTCAGCCTATATATGGACGACGAGAGCATTATGCCGCTGGTACTGGAAGAGGGTAATATTGTAGTCAAGATTGATAATGCTATTCAGAGCGTCTCTGGTACACCGCTGAACGACAGCCTGTATAAGTTTATAGACAAGCATAACCAGTTGACCAACCAGATGGCGGAGTTGTCGCATCGCCAGAGTCAGATGTTGCTCGACGGAATCGACGAGCAGCAGATTAACCGCCAGCTGAATAGTGAAGCTGCGCGTATCACCGCTGAGGAAGACCAGTTGGTTACTACTTTTATTGTGAACAATTTCGACAATGTACTTGGTCCGGGTGTGTTTATGATGATCACCAGTCAGTATCGTTACCCATTGCTGACCCCACAAATCGAGGATATCATGTCGAAAGCTTCCAAGAAGTTCAAGGAAGACCCCTATGTAAAGGACTATTATCAGACTGCTCAGGAGAATGAGCAACGCATGAACGGACTCAGCGAGACAGCCGAGGCGCCTATTGATACGATGGTCTCGAAGACACCCGCTACTCCGTTGCTAAACATGCCCAAGCCATGAGACTACTGATAAAGGGTGGACATATCGTCAATGAAGGCCGTACGCAGAATGGCTATATAGTCATTGAAGACGGTGTCATTACTGAGATTACCAAGCAACAGCCCGTAGCATCGTTCGATGAAACGATTGATGCTACGGGTTGTTACGTTTTACCAGGCGTGATAGACGACCACGTACATTTCCGTGAACCCGGTTTGACACAGAAGGCCGATATCGATAGCGAAAGCCGGGCTGCTGCAGCAGGTGGCGTGACAACCTATTTTGATATGCCTAACTGTGTACCCCAGACTACTACGCTGGAAGCTCTGGAGGAAAAGTTTCAGTTGGCTGCGCAGAAAAGCCATGTGAACTATTCGTTCTTCTTTGGCGCTACCAACGACAATGCTGCGCTCTTTGCGCAGTTGCCGGAAAACCGCATACCTGGTGTCAAGCTGTTTATGGGAGCATCGACGGGCAATATGCTGGTAGATAAGCAACAGGCCCTGGAACATATCTTCAAAACATGTAAGCTGCCCTTAATGTCACATTGCGAAGATACTGACATTATCAATCGCAACATGGCCAATGCCCAAGAAGCATGGGGAGAAGACCCTCCTGTGGGCCTTCATGCTATGATACGTTCTGAGGAGGCCTGCTTGGCATCTACACGTAAAGCCGTAGAGCTGGCTAAAAAATATGGTACGCGCCTGCATGTGGCACATATCTCGACGGCTGAGGAACTGGAATTGTTTGAGAGTAATCATCATTCTCAATTTCCCCAAATCACCGCTGAGGCCTGTCTAGGACACCTTTATTTCTCTCAACTTGACCATGAACGGCTAGGTGCTAAAATCAAGGTCAACCCTTCTATCAAGACCCCTGTCGACCAGTTTCTGTTGCGCGAGGCTCTAAACGACGGGCATATAACGGTGGTGGCTACTGATCATGCTCCCCATCTCTTGGAACAGAAGCAGGGCGGTTGCGTCAAGGCAGCATCGGGTATGCCGATGATACAATTCTCGCTGGTGACCATGTTGGAACTCGTCGATAATGGTGTGTTGTCCATTGAACGGCTTGTAGAGCTAATGTGTCACCATCCAGCTCGTCTGTTTGGTGTCGAACGGCGTGGATTCCTTTGCGAGGGTTACCAAGCCGACGTGGTTATCGTACGTCCGCATTCGCCTTGGAGGGTTACTAAAGATGTCATTCTGAGCAAGTGCGGATGGAGCCCTATGGAGGGTCACGACTATCAGTGGCAGGTGGAACGTACACTCTGTAATGGTCATACTGTCTATGAAAAGGGGTGCGTTGACGATACCTACATAGGCGAGGCCGTTACCTTTAATCATTCATTTTTCAACTTTCACCACTAATTCTTCACCTCTATGATTGCCCGCTTAGCGATTCTGTTCAGTTTATTAGTCGTTTTTATCGGCATACCGGCATTGATGGCTTTGTTATGTCGTTTGATGATGCCTCGTCGTTGGTGGAAATGGGGTTCGTGCGCGTGTACCTTATTTATATGGGGGACTATAGCCTATGGCGTATTCATCGGTTTTGAGGAGCTAGAGGTTCGACAGGTGGAGTATGTCAGTAGTGAATTGCCGTTGGCTTTTGACGGTTATCGCATAGTGCAGTTTAGTGATGCCCATGTGGGTACGTTCAAAAACTCGCGAAAGTGGATGATGAAGCGGGCAGTAGACGTGATGAATGCTCAGCAGGCTGATGCAATCGTGTTTACAGGTGATTTGCAAAACCTGCATCCTGAGGAGTTGGAACAGCATATTCCTGTTTTGAGCTGTTTGCATGCACATGATGGCGTGTTCAGTATCTTGGGAAACCACGACTATTCCATCTATGTTGATGTTGACTCTGTGACGCGTGAACAGTATAATATGAAAACGCAACAGCTATTTCGTCAGACAGGATGGACGCTACTGATGAACGAACACCGCGTGATTCGGCGTGGTGCTGACAGCATCGTCATTGCAGGTATGGAGAATTGGGGTAGTAAATTGCGTATGCCTCGTAGGGGTGACGTCGGAAAGACGTTGGAAGGTGTCAATGACAGTACATTTGTCGTTATGTTGTCTCACGACCCTACAGCGTGGCGTGAGAAAATTCTTCCAGAGTGTCGTGCTCAACTGACGCTTAGCGGACATACGCATGGTGGGCAGTTCTCATTGTTTGGATGGTCGCCTGTGGCATGGTCATACGACGAGTGGGAGGGCACCACCTATGAGGGAGAACGTGCATTGCATGTCTCTACAGGATTGGGAGGATTGATACCATTCCGCTTGGGGATGCCTGCGGAAATAGTGGTTATTACGTTGAGAAGTAAAAAGGTAAAATAAGGATAATTGTATATGCTAAGGATTCTCTATTGCATCTATCAGGTTTTTGTCGCCATTCCCATTACCATCTTGATGACCATTTGGACGGCTATTCTTGTAGGAGTAGGCTGTGCTTTGGGCGATGGTCACTATTGGGGCTATTACCCTGGTCGTTGGTGGGCTCGCGTCATCACCCGTGTCTTCCTTCTGCCCGTCAAGGTTGAAGGCCGCGAAAACCTGGAGCCTAACCAGTCGTATGTCTTTGTGGCCAACCACCAGGGAGCATTCGATATATTCCTCATCTATGGATTTCTGGGGCGTAACTTCAAATGGATGATGAAGTACCAGATTAATAAAATCCCTTTTGTCGGCTATGCATGCCGAAAGTCACACCAAATCATGGTCGACAAGCGTGGAGTGGGGAAGGTGCGCCAAACTTATGAAGCTGCCCGCCATATTCTGGAGACCGGAAATTGCTCGGTAGTGGTTTTCCCTGAGGGGGCTCGCTCCTTTACGGGTCACATGGGGACATTTAAAAAAGGCGCTTTTCTTTTAGCCGACGAACTGCAACTGCCTGTTGTTCCGTTGACAATTAATGGCTCATTCGATGTTATGCCGCGTATGAAGGACTGGCATTTTGCTTCGTGGCATCCACTATCGTTGACCATCCATCAGCCCGTCTATCCCATCGGACAAGGTTCGCAGAATATTCAGGCTACCATGAACCAGTCATACGATAGCGTCATGTCGGCTATAGAACCAAAATACCAAGGATTTGTTGAGAATCCCGATCAGTAACCAATAAAATATGTTTATATAAAATAAAGGAACAATATAATTGTTAAAAAGTATAAACCGTGCTGCACAAGTCCCCATTCGGAGATGTTGTGCAGTAATTTTTTTGAACATGTCTTTTTGTGATATTTTGTACAAACTTTATGTTACATTGTATAAAGTTATATAAAATAAAGTAATATATCTTTGCAGCGTGAAATAAACCTAACGAATAATCTTTTTTTATAACTAACTAATTTTATAAACCTATTAATCAAAGTATGTGGAATTTTAAATCACTACAAAAACATTTGGTTTTGTTGTTCCTGCTTTGCTCGATTCCGTTTGGAATGACATTTGCGCAGAGTACGATTCAAGGAACCGTGAACGACGAGACTGGCGAACCGATTATCGGTGCCTCCGTCAAAGTACAGGGAACCAACACTGGTGCGATTACCGATCTGGATGGTCATTTCAGTGTTAAGGCTGCCTCAAATGCCACTCTGACTATTTCCTACGTGGGTTATATTACCCAGCAGGTGAACGTCAATGGCAAAACCAACATCGCCGTAACCTTAAAGGAAGACAACACGACGCTGAACGACGTGGTAGTCATCGGTTATGGTACGATGAAGAAAAAGTTGCTGACAGGTGCTACTGTTCAGGTTAAGGGTGAGGACATCGCCAAAATGAACACCACCAACGCACTTGAAGGTATGGCTTCTTCTTCTCCTGGTGTACAGATTACTCAGTCATCTGCACAGCCTGGTAAGGGTTATAAAGTTTATATCCGTGGTATCGGTACCACTGGTGATGCCCAGCCTCTCTATGTAATCGATGGTGTTGCTGGCGGTAAACTTGACGATATTAACCCCGCTGATATTGAGAGCATCGACGTACTGAAGGATGCTGCTTCTGCAGCCATCTATGGTGCACGTGCTGCCAACGGTGTTATCCTTGTTACTACGAAGCAGGGTAAGGCTGGTAAGGTTGAGATTTCCTATAATGGTGCTGTTGGTTGGTCGAACGCTTACAAGCGTCCGCAGCTACTTAATGCTCAGCAGTATATGACCATTATGGACGAGTTCAGCTTCAATACTACAGGATCTAAGATGGACTGGGCAAGCTATGTGCCTCAGAGTATTATTGATAAGGTTAATGGAGGTTGGCAAGGCACCGACTGGTGGGGCGTGTTCGAAAACAAGAATGCTGTGCAGCAGAATCATTCTGTAACCTTAACAGGTGGTTCCGACATGTCTAAATTTGTGATGTCATACACCTATACTGGCAATGAAGGTATCATGGGTGCAGACCAGGCTTCTTTCTACAAGCGCCATACCATTCGTATGAATAGCGATCACGTGCTGTTAAAGGCTAAGGACTTCGATGTGATTACCATTGGTGAGAATATGTCTCTCGGCTATACCAGAAGCCACGACTTGGCAGAAGATGGTATGTACTGGAGCTATATCCACGATCTGCTTCAGACTTCTCCGCTCGTTCCGCAGTATGCTGACAATGGTGCTAACTACAATTGGAATAAGTATGGTACGGGTTGGCACGCCCAAGTCTTCAAGAACCCCTGGGAGTCTCTCAGCAAGGGTGGTTTCAACTCAATGGCAGAGAGCCGTGCGCTCAATGTCAATACGACTGCTTTCATTGTTATCCAGCCTATCAAGGGCTTGAAATGGCGTTCTCAGTTTAACTACCAGTGGAATTCTGGTACCTATCGTAGCTATGCAGAACCACGTTCTCCAGCCAACGGCTCAGCTATCGTAGAGTCTTATACTGGTAGCCAGAGTTCATATATGAATACCAACTGGTCTATTGAGAATACCTTGACGTATGACCTACCTATTATTAAGGGACACAAGATTTCTGTGATGGCAGGTCAGAGCTTCCAGAGCACAGCATGGGGTGAAGACCTCAGCGCCTCTAACTCTGCAAAGTATGGCGAACAGCTCGCTACGCTGAAAGGTTGGGATTCTGCATACATGTCAAACTTCAAACTTACCAGTGTTACTGGTGCTACAATCGCAGGCAAACCTCAGGACGAGAATTACCTCGCTTCATGGTTCGGCCGTGCAACATGGGACTGGAACGAGACTTATATGGCTACCGTAACCGTACGTTATGATGGTTCTAGCGTATTCAACGACGGTCACCGCTGGGGCGCCTTCCCCTCATTCTCTGCTGGTTGGGTTATCAGTAACGAGAAGTTTATGGAGCGTACTAAGAGCTGGATGGACTTCTTGAAGATTCGCGCTTCTTGGGGTCAGAACGGTAACTGTTCTATTCCTGCTTACCAGTATCTTGCTACCATTGCTCAGTCTGGCGATGCTTTCGATAATGGTTATAAGTTCTCTTCTGATATGGCAACTTCTGTTGCTGGAACACCACAGGTTGGTGCATATGCAAACATCCTGCCTAACTATGAGTTGACTTGGGAAACTTCTGAGCAGCTTGACCTCGGTTTCGATGCCCGTTTCCTCAACAACCGTTTAGGCGTTAACTTTGACTGGTACAAGAAGACCACAAAAGACTGGCTCATCACTGGTCCTCACGTGGCCATCTACGGTACAAGTCCCGCATATATCAATGGTGGTGACGTTCAGAATACCGGTGTTGAAATTGCGCTCTCTTGGAACGACAGAATCGGTAAGGACTTCAGCTACAATGCCAGCGTAAATTTTGCAACCAATAAGAATAAGGTAACTCGTATCGCTAACGATAATCACTATATCAATGGTCCTACCGGCGTCCTCTCGCAGGGTACAGAGTACGTTTATCGTGCTGAGGAAGGCAAGCCCATCGGCTACTTCTATGGTATGTCATACAGTGGCATCTGGCAGAATCAGGAAGAGATTGATGCTGCACGCGCAGCTGGCAAGCCCGTTCTTGCTGGTGCTCAGCCTGGTGATCCAATCTGGGATGACTGGAATGGTGATGGCAAGATTACTTATGCAGAAACTAAAGATGCAAACGGCAATGATATTAGCGACCGTCACGAAATAGGTGATCCTAATCCAGACGTGACCCTTGGTATCAACCTCGGTTGCTCATGGAAAGGCTTTGACTTCGCTATCAACGGAGCAGGTGCATTTGGTCAGCAGATTATGCGTTCTTACCGTTCATTTGGTGACAATCCTTATCAGAACTATGATACTACCATCCTGAATCGTTGGCATGGTGAGGGCACCTCAAACGAGCAGCCACGTATTTCTGCTACAGGTCACAATAATACGATTTGGGTGTCTACCCGTTATATGGAAGATGCTGACTACTTTAAGATCAAGACTGTAACACTGGGTTACGACTTCAAGAACATTTGGAAGGGTTGCCCATTCCAGCAGCTTCGTTTGTATGTTCAGGCTCATAACCTCTGTACCTTTACAGGTTACACTGGCCTCGATCCTGAGGTGGGTAATTCTGGTGGTGGTACTGGTTGGGCATCAGGTATTGATCTGGGTCTTTACCCAACCTCTCGTACTTTCATGGTTGGTGCAAACATTAAATTCTAATTCGATAGATCATAAGTTATGAAGAAATATATTTTATCAATTTTGACTGTTCTGTCTGCAACATCTTTGTTTACATCTTGTAACGATATGTTGGACACAGATCCACGTAAGACTGAGATGACTAAGAGCACCTTCCCAGGTAAATCTGGAGATGTTGAATCTGAACTTGCAGGTATCTATAGTCTTATGAATGTAATGGGTGGCGGTGATGCTACCGTAACCAATCCTTACTATTGGTGGGAAGTAATGTCGGACAACTGCTACGGAAGTGGTGGTCTGCAGGATACTGAGGTAAAGGCTATGCATCACCTTGTACAGATGGGTTCCAATCAGTACGAAAAGCCGTTTGTTATTCTATATGGTGGCGTAAAGCGTTGCAATGACCTGATTGAAACCATCGATCTCGTGCCTTGGGCTGAGGAAGAGAAGGCTCTACGTTCTCAACTTTTAGGTGAGGGCTTCTTTATGCGTGGCCTATATACGCTCTTACTCACTCAATTGTATGGCGATATTCCTCTCATCACCGCTTCTGACGTAACTCCTGATATGGAGAATGAGGCAAGTGCCGAGACGGCTATCTATCCTCAGATCTTCTCTGACTTTACCTCTGGCATTAACCTCATGGGCACAGACAGAGGTTATGGTGATGGTCATGCAAACAAATATGTTGCAGAGGCATACCTCGCTCGTGCATATATGTTCTGGGCTGGATTCTATAAAAAGGTTCAAGAACTCGCAACTGGAGCTGTTCCTGAGGTAAATCTTGTTCCACAGGAAGGATGTACCGCTACTTCACTTTCAAAGCAAAATGTCATCGATGCCCTTAAGGACATTTATACCCATGGAGGTTACAAACTCTGTGAAGACTATCGTTCACTCTGGCAGTACTCTAATAGCTTGGTATGGGATGAAGCACACGATGGTGATGCAGGTCATAATTACGATTTTATCAAGGATTTGCCCCGTGAGCGCTGCTTTGACCAGCCAGGTATGGGTAACGGTAACACAGAGGAACTCTTCCAGGTTCAGTTTATGAATGCCTCAAAGTGGGCTATTAATAACCTAGGCTCAGAATATGCTACCGCTCGTCAGTATTGTAACTATCTGTCGGTCTTCTGGGGTCTCCGTTGTAATAGTACTAATGGTGACGTAGACCATACTTATCCATTCAACCAGGGTTGGGGTCAGGGAACTCCTTCTTGCAATATTTGGAATGACTGGACAAATGCAGAGACAAATGGAGGTTATACGGATATCCGTAAACTTGGCTCATTGATTGACTGTGTCAACGAACTTGAAGATTATAAATTTGAGAAGGACGACTGCGAAGAGTCAGGTTATGCTGTTAAAAAGTATAATGCTGTAACTTGTGAAAAGAGTGGTAGTTCCCTTGCCCCATGGTGGGACTTCGTAGATGGATTCAAAAAGAGTTCACTGGAGAACAGTATGCAGGGTGATAACTTTGAAGACTTCTATCTGATGCGTTATGCTGACGTGCTGTTGATGCTGACCGAGCTCACTGGTGATGCTCAGTATATGAATGAAGTTCAGCGCCGTGCTGGAGTTCCTGAGACACCATATTCTTTGAAGACTGTTCAGGATGAGCGTCGTTGGGAGTTTGCATTTGAGGGTCTTCGTTTCAATGATATGCGCCGTTGGTCTGGCAAAGATGGTGGTGAAAATTGCTATGCTGCTAAGGCACTCCAGGCACAGAATGGTCAGATGGTTGTCGTTCGTGGCAAGACAGGTAGCAAGATTCCTATGAAACACATGACTTGTTCTTGGGCCAAGCGTTACGCTGAAACCAATGGCTTTGTAGCTAAGCCTCAGAAACAGATTAACCTAATGAATGGTAAGCTGATTCAGAATAAAGGCTGGGACGGTGCTAATACCGAGACACAATATGTTACACTTTATTAATTAATAATTAGAAATTACAATGAAAAAGATATTTTTGCTTATTGCTGCAGTGTGTGCGCTTGCTGCTTGCGATCCTACTCATGAGGATATAAGCAATGACGGGCACATCACGCTTGACGAGCTCGTAAAAATGTCCAGTGTTACTACCGACAAGGCACCGGACGGAAAGAATGGCAATGTTATTACCTGTAGGACCTCAGCACCCGTCAATGCAAAATGGACTATTGATGGAAAGGATTTCCTCAGTAATTATGCTACCAAGAAGATGTTTGTAGGTGATTATACAGTCACTCTTACTGCTCTTTGTCCTGATGGTACCGTGCTTAAGAATGATTATCAGGTGTCTTGCGAGAAAATCACTCAAGAGCTCAAGAAAGTTTATATCTATGGTGAGAATCCGACAGAGCAACCGCCATTTACCCTCAGGACTTGCCAAGCAGGTGACGGACGCTTTAGCGACACAGAAGGTGCGTATTTGCCATACCTTTCTGATGAAGTTTACTTTGGACTCAAGACGCTCGTCTTTGATATCATAGATGTACAAGAGGGTGAGAATCCTGATTGGGGTATGCCATGGGGTCCAGCTATAATGCGCGTTATGACTGGTTGGTGGAGTCCTCAATTTATGGATGATTTTGAACCAAAGGTTGGTTTGTGGGAACTTCCTATCACTCAGCAGATGGCTGACTGGTGTGCTCATAGCAACAAACCTGTAGATGGAGAATCAAGAAGTAGAGACTTGACTCTTATGATGACACGTGGTACTGCAACCATTAAGTGTGTTTACTATGAGGAATAATCATTCCTTGATTGTGTAATCAATATTAGGCTGACTCATGTCCAAGTGAGTCAGCCTTTTATAGCCTTAAAAATGATTTATAAAAGCAAACTGCTTGGTATCATCCTCTTTGGAAGTCTGTTGGCTTTCATGTTGTTTACCGTATATATATTATACCTAAACCAAGAGGTTCTCTATACGGCACACGACCGTTCCGAATTTCTCTTCGGAGCGCCTTTCTTTCATACGCTCCTCTCGAAGCCTTTTGGTTTGATGCAGTATGTGGGAGCCTGGCTGACACAACTCTTCTATTATCCAGCCTTAGGTTCAACCGTGTTGGTGGCTATTTGGATACTCATATTCTATGTGGGTGTTAAAGCATTCCGATTACAGGGAAGTGCCTCTGCACTGATGCTCTTGCCTGTAGCCTGTCTGCTCACATCGGTTACCGACTTGGGCTATTGGATTTATATTCTACCCTTCAGAGGCTATTGGTTTTCGCAGTCAGTAGGCTATCTCGTCATGCTACTGCTTTTGTGGACGGCGCGCTATATCCCACGTAAATGGCATCTTCTCTGCTATTTCTTGGGTGTTTGTATCTATCCGGTACTAGGATGGTTTGCTTTGCTTTTTATTTTATGTCTGGCGTTAACTGAAAAACCGACCTGGCGTGAATTCGTTGGTGTCGTTTTACTTCTTTTTACTGCAGCTATTTGGCATACTCAACTTTATTCGAATCTGAAATTTGACGATGTGGTCTTGGCCGGTTTTCCTCGCTTCGTTACAGCAAACGGCAGTAGCCCATTGCTTTCCCTTCCGTTCTGGATGCTTGCTGTTGTATCTCTGTTTATTCCGTTGTCTAAACGCTTTCTAGCTAAATCTCTGGTACCTGCCTTATGTGCCATTGCTGGCTTTATCTTTACATCGTCGCTCATGTACTGCGATCATAATTATATAGACGAGATGCGTATGGTGCGCTCTGCCGCCGACGATAACTGGAAGGATGTACTTGATAAGGCTGAAGAAAACAAGAATCCTACCAACACGATGGTATTCCTCAAGAATGTAGCCTTGATGCACGAAGGCGGCTTGCTAGACAACTCATTCAAATTGGGCAATATGGGAAGTGATCTGACCAAACCCGATTCGCTCCATGTCAGTTTTCTAAACATCGCTTCTCCTATAGTCTATTACAACTATGGAATGATGAATGAAGCCATCCGTCTGAATTTTGAACTTGCCATTCAATATGGCTTTTCTCCTTTTTATCTGAAGATGCTTTCCCGTTGTGCTAAAGCTAAGGCAGATCATAAGTTGGCGGAACGTTATACTACTCTGCTACATCACCATCCGTTTTACGGCAATTGGCAGCCAGCACCGGTTGAGGATAAAGTAAAGGAACTGCAAAATGCTATTCCCGATGAAATTACAGGCGTTATGAACAGTGAAAGTTATCTTGTCAATAATATAAGTCTTTGGTACCAAACCAATACTAAGGTGGCTTCGGAACAGGCGTTGTTCTATACAATGTTGCGTTGCGACGCACAAAGTTTTTGGTCATCATTGCGAAACTATTTGAGAATCCATGAGGGTGAGCATTTCCCTGTGCATGCTCAGGAGGCCTATATCTTGTACATGGATAAGTCTCCAGAAGAAAGACGCATGATGATTCCCGTCGAAGAGAATATCTACAATCGCTACATACAGTTCAGTAAAGCCATTGAAAGTATGATGAAGCCAGGCTTGACACTTGGAAAGGTCGCTGAAGACATGCGTGGAGAATGGGGAGATACTTATTGGTGGTACTACATCTTTGGAAGTAAGAAATAATCATGAATATGTTAGGATTGAAAAGAATATTGAACTGGGCTGTTTTCTTATTGCTATTATCTGCCTGTGTGAATCATCCTGATGTGCCTTCATTATTCAAGGATGCCAAATGCCTGCCTGCTATCTTCCCAGACTATTGCAATGTTACCGTACCTTGCAATATTGCGCCTCTAAACTTTATGCTCTCTGCTGACGAGTACGAAGCTTGTGTGGCACGCTTTACGATGCCTGATGGCCAACAGCAGACATATGGTGACGGTGTGAAGGTGCAGATTCCTGAGTCGGAATGGCACGCTATGCTCGATGCTTCGAAAGGTAAGAGCATTAAGGTCGAAGTATGGGGACAAAAAGAGGACGAATGGCTGTTGTTTACTCCGTTTGAGATACATGTAGCCAAGGAGCCCATCGATGATTATATCTCCTATCGACTCATTGAACCGTCGTATGTCGCGTGGAACTTTATGGAGATAACTCAACGCAACCTTACCTCGTTTGAAGAGACACAGATTTTTAACAACGAGATAACTTGCACTGATAGGGTAAAAGGCCAGTGCATCAACTGTCACAGCTATCAGAACTATAAAACCGATAACATGCTCTTCCACGTGCGTCTCTCTAATGGTGGTACTGTCATTGTGAACGACGGCAAACTCTCGAAGGTCGATATGAAACGCGACTATACTATTTCTTCGGGAGTCTATCCTGCATGGCACCCTACTGCTAAGTTGATAGCCTTCTCGACCAATCAGACCCGGCAGTCGTTCTATACGGTACATCCAAATAAAATCGAGGTGTTCGATCTTGCCAGTGATTTGATACTCTACGATATTAAGACCGACTCTGTGAGCATTATCTCGAACGATTCCACCTTGTTGGAAGTGTATCCAACCTGGTCGCCTGACGGCAAATATCTCTATTATTGTAAGTCTGTTCCCCTTCCTGAAGAGTTACGAGAAAAGGATATCACGTATACTTACAAACGGATACAATACAATATCTATCGCCGTTCATTCGACATGGATACACACCACTTCGGTGAAGAGGTACTCGTCTATGATGCCGCATCGCAAGATAAAAGTGCCACCTTACCACGTATCAGTCCCGATGGTCACTATCTGCTGTTTGCTTTAGGACAATATGGCTGTTTCCATATCAGACACAGTGATTCCGACATAGTTTGTATGCCGCTAGACAATCAGGTTTCTTCCGACATCGATTTAACCGGTCTCAATAGCGAAGGTTTTGCCGATAGTTATCCGACTTGGTCAAGCAACGGGCATTGGATTATGACTTCGAGTCGTCGAGGTGATGGAAACTACAGCCGTGTCTATATTTCCTATTTCAATAATGGGAAAACAAGAAAAGCTTTCATGTTGCCACAGGAAGACCCTGAACATAACACCTGGCGTCTTAAGTGTTACAACCGTCCGGAGTTCATGGTCGAGCCTGTCAGAATTAGTGTCAATGAATTCAGTAAGGTATTCAAATGAAATATTTGCATCTTTTGTGCACGTTCCTTTTCGGTGTGGCAGTCCTTCTCTTTTTTGGGTTGGCCTATCCGCATCATCTGCATTATCAGGAGCAATATCAGTTGTTCCTCTTTGATAGCACCTATGTGTGGGATGTTGTCAAAATGCCAGGTGGCGTAGCAGATCTGCTGGGACGCTTTTGTACTCAATTTTTCCTATATGCTTGGGTGGGAGCAGCTATCATTGCAGTTCTGTTATCCGTGGTACAGCTTCTGATGTTTCGCTTAGTCAAATGGGGATGGCTTTATGGTCTGAGTTTTGTTCCTTCATTTCTGCTCTGGCTCTTTCTGCTTGATGAGAATGCGCTATTGGGTGGTGTCTGGGCGGTTCTGCTCACACTGCTTATCATTTGGGGCTATTCACTATTGGCAAAAGGATGGATGCGACGTTTACTGCTTATAGTTGGCATTCTTGTACTGTATTGGATGGTTGGTTCATCTTGGACTGGCAGCCATTACCACCGCTATCCGAGGATAACACCATATCTACTTTATACTGCATGGCTGTCTGCCATCGTCCTTCCACTCATTATTCGTGCCTTCCGCCGTTGGGCAGATGCTTCGAGTAGCTATGTGTTAACTCTTTGTTCCTTTGCGCTGGTGTCTGTAGTCATGGGCTGGATTGTCTGGAGAAACTGCAATTTCAAAGCCGAACGAGTGATGCAATACGACTTTATGGCCTGCCATCAGCAATGGAACCGCATACTTATGACCATTGATGACGAAAAGCCTAACAACCAGATTGGCGTTACGGTACAGAATCTTGCTCTGGCGATGCATGGTATGCTTGCCGACCACCTATTTGAATATAACCAGAATGGTCTTTTGGGTCTTTTGCCTGATGTGGAGCGCGATGCCACCAGTCCTCTGCCTACTGCTGAAGCCTTTTATCAGTTGGGCATGATATCTGTTGCCCAGCGAACAGTCTTCGAGGCACAGGAAGCCATTCTTGATTTTCAGAAAAGTGGCCGCTGCTACAAACGATTGGCACAGACCAATCTCATCCTCGGTAACTATGAGGTGGCTCGCAAATATCTTATGGCGCTACAAAAGACCCTCTTTTATCGGGAATGGGCTCGTGAGACGCTACCACTGTTGGGCAATGAAGAGATGATAGCCCGGCATCCTGAATACGGACGTTTGCGCCGGATGGCCTATAAGGAAGACTTTTATTTCAGCGACCATGTGACTCCCGAAATGCTCGAAAGTCTCTACTTCAGCAACACGGACAATCAACTGGCCTTTGAATATCTGCGGGCCTACTATATGCTGATGGGCGACCGCGAAAACTATGTCAAATTGTTACTTCATACCTCTGCAAAGCAATGAAACGGATTTTTCACATACTTCTTGTCTCTTATCTCCTAGTATCCTGCACGGAAACAATTAGTGATTCGCAACAGGAGGACAAGTTGCCTCTAATTTATCCCGATTATATTGGGGTTACCATACCCGTGAATATTGCTCCGCTTAATTTCAGCCTGACCGATGAGGCGGTGGCACGTATTGATGCTGTCGTTACAGATTGTCACGGACACAGTCTGCACAGTCAGGGCCAGGAAGCGGTTGACTTCGATATAGACGACTGGCATACCTTGCTTGGCCAAAATCGTGGCGATTCGCTTACTGTTACCGTTTCCGCCAAGTACAATGATGGTTGGCACACTTATCGTTCTTTTGCCATCTATGTCAGCCTTGACAGCATTGACTATGGCATCTGCTATCGTTTGATTGCGCCCGGCTATGAGGTTTGGAGCAAGATGGGCATCTACGAGCGTAATCTTTCTTCGTTCGATGAGCGACCATTGATTGAAAATACCCAGTTCGAGGGCTGTGTCAACTGCCATAGCTTCAACCGCGGTAACCCCGCTGATATGAGCCTTCATATCCGTGGTACGCATGGGGCTACCTTGCTGCGCCATGGTGATAGTCCTCTTACTGCCTACAATAGCAAGACTGACCAAACGCTCGGTCTTTGCGTCTATCCTTACTGGCATCCTTCGGGCCGCTATATTGCCTATTCCACGAATGCCACGAGTCAATTGTTCCATAGTGCCGATAGTAATCGCATAGAGGTCTTCGATACTGCCTCAGACCTCCAGGTATATGATGTCGAAAAAAATGAGCTATTGCTTTCTCCCTTGCTCAAGAATGACTCCATCTATGAGACTTATCCGGTCTTCTCTGCCGATGGCCGTTCGCTCTATTTCTGTGCAGCTCGCGCTCTCCCTGAGGGGAGTCATCAGCTCGACTCCATCCGCTATAACCTCTTTCGCATTGACTTCGGTCCTAGCACGGGACGTTTCGGTGACCGCATAGAAACCGTTATTGATGCCGTGGCTCAGCAGAAGTCGATTTCTTTCCCCCGTCCTTCCTATGACGGACGTTTCCTGTGCTATACGCTCTCCAACTACGGACAGTTTAGTATCTGGCATCATGAGGCCGACCTTTGGTTACTCGACCTCTCAACAGGTGAAAGCTGCCCCATGACTGCAGCAAACTCTGGCGATACAGAGTCGTTCCACAACTGGAGTACCAACTCTCGCTGGCTCGTACTGAGTTCTCGTCGTGACGACGGACTATTTACACGGCCCTATTTCTGTCATGTCGATGCCAAAGGAAAGGTCAGCAAGGCCTTTATGCTGCCGCAGAGAAATCCGCGCAGTTTCTATCGTGACCGTTTTCTGTCGTTTAATGTTCCCGACTTCATCATCAGTCCAACTCGTTTTGACGGCCATCAGGCAAGTCGTATCATCAACGAAGACTCGCGCAAAAACTTTGAGGTGAGAAAGTGATACTTGTAAATTATAAAGATGGCACTATTCTGCTATCTTCGGATATTTTCGGAAGATGCCATCCCAGCGCAGACGCATTACACCAAAGAAAGCCTCGCCGAAGATGCCACCCGACATCTTGGACACTCCTTCGCGGCGGTTGACGAAGATTACTGGTACTTCCTTAATCTTGAAGCCAATCTTGTAGGCAGTAAACTTCATTTCTATCTGGAAGGCATAGCCCTTGAAGCGAATCTTGTCCAGTTCTATGGTCTTCAGCACGCGGCGCTTGTAGCACTTGAAGCCAGCCGTGGTGTCGTGAATCATAAAGCCCGTTACCATACGCACATATTTCGACGCAAAGTAGCTCATCAGTACACGGCCAATAGGCCAGTTCACTACGTTCACGCCACTGACGTAGCGGCTTCCAATGGCCACGTCATACCCTTCGTCAGCACATGCTGCGTAGAGCCTTGGCAGATCGTTTGGGTCGTGACTGAAGTCGGCATCCATCTCGAAGATGTATTCGTAGTCGTGCTCCAGTGCCCACTTGAATCCCTTGATATAGGCCGTTCCCAGTCCTAACTTGCCGCTACGCTCCTGCAGAAACAGCCTGTCTTTAAACTCCTCTTGGCTCATTAGTTCCTTCACAATCGCTGCCGTACCATCGGGCGACCCGTCATCGATAATCAAGATATGGAAACACTTCTCCAGACCGAATACGGCACGGATAATCTTCTCGATGTTCTCCTTCTCGTTATAAGTAGGAATGATGACAATGCTGTCGCTTGCGTGCATAATAGCTGTTTTTTTATTTCTTGACTGCAAAGTTACGAAATAATTCACAATTCACAATTCATTATTCAGATTTATTTTGTAATTTTGCACTTCATAACGTATGACAGTTCAAGATTTACTGACGATATATGCTTCGTCGCCACAGGTAGGCGCTTTGGCAAAGACGTTGGGGGACAAACGGGTGAAAACGGTGTTCCTCGAGGGGCTGCTGTGCTCTTCGGCACCGATGGTGTTTGGTGCACTCCCCGCAGGACGTTCACCACGCACCGCAGTATTCATCCTGCAGGATGCCGACGAGGCGGGCTACTTCTATCACGACCTCGTACAGCTGTTAGGCGACAAGGATGTATTGTTCTTTCCGTCAAGCTACCGCAGGGCGATTAAATATGCCCAGCGCGACAGTGCGAACGAGATTTTGCGGACGGAGGTGCTGGCAAAACTAACCGCCTGTGGGGGACAGTCCCCGTTGTTCATTGTCACTTATCCTGAGGCCATTGCTGAGCTGGTGGTGTCGAAGCGGGTTATGGACGACCGTACCGTGGTGCTCAGCGTGGGCGACGTCGTAGAGGTGGACCAGACGACGCAGCGTCTGCGCGAGTTGGGCTTTGAGGAGGTGGACTACGTCTATGAACCTGGGCAGTTTGCCTTGCGTGGCAGCATTCTCGATGTGTATAGTTACAGCGGCGAACTGCCGTTCCGTATCGACCTGTTTGGCGACGACATAGACACCATTCGCACCTTTGAGGTAGAGACGCAGCTGTCGAAGGACCGCCTGCAGCAAGTGACCATTGTGCCCGAACTGGCTGCGGCAGAGGAGCGGGTGTCGTTCCTCTCGTTTCTGCCCCAGGACACGCTGCTGGTGGTCAAGGATTTTCTCTATGTGCGCGACGCTGTGGACCGCATCTATCAGGAGGGGTTCTCAGACCAGGCCCTGCGCGAACGCATGGAGGGTGCCACCGAATTGGAGCAACACGCTATCCGCCAGGAGCTGCGCAAGGAGTCGCGGATTATCAGTGGTCAGCAGTTTACGCGCGACGCCGTGGACTTCCGGCGTGTCGAGATGGGGCACCGCCCTTCGGGATTGCCCGACGCTACGCTGTCGTTTCATATCGCCCCACAACCGCAGTTTCATAAGAACTTTGACTTGCTGCAACAGTCGTTGGAGCAGTATCTGGCTGATGGCTACCGGCTCTGCATTTTGGCCGACAGCAAGAAACAGTTGGAGCGCCTGCGTGACATCTTCAGTAGTGAGGAGTCAGAGGCGAGAGGCGAGAGGATAGCGTTCTCTCCTGTTGAGAAGACGCTGCACGAGGGCTTTGCCGACAACGACCTGCGCCTCTGCGTATTTACCGACCACCAGATATTCGACCGCTTCCATAAGTATAGCCTGCACTCCGACAAGGCCCGTTCGGGCAAGGTGGCACTGACGCTGAAGGAGATCCAGCAGTTTGAGGTGGGCGACTACGTGGTACATGTTGACCACGGCATCGGTAAGTTCGGCGGACTGGTCAGAATGCCTCAGGGTGACGGCTATCAGGAGATGATCAAGATCATCTACGACGGGGGCGGAGCCATCTATGTGTCGATACATTCTTTATATAAGGTGTCGAAATACAAGGCGCAGGACAATGGTCAGCCGCCACGCCTGTCGCACTTAGGCACTGGCCAGTGGGAGCGCATGAAGGAGCGTACGAAGGCCAAGCTCAAGGATATTGCCCGTGACCTGATACGCCTCTATGCCGCCCGTCGCAGGGAACGAGGCTTTGCTTTCTCGGCTGACTCGTTTTTGCAACACGAGCTGGAGGCGTCGTTCCTCTATGAAGACACCCCCGACCAGTTGAAGGCCACCAACGATGTGAAGGACGATATGGAGAAGGCACAGCCCATGGACCGTTTGGTGTGTGGCGATGTGGGCTTCGGCAAGACCGAGGTGGCCGTACGCGCCGCCTTCAAGGCGGCCTGCGACTCGAAACAGGTGGCCGTGCTGGTGCCCACGACGGTGCTGGCCTATCAGCACTACCAGACCTTCTCGAGCCGACTGAAGGATCTGCCCGTACGGGTGGAATACCTGTCGCGAGCCCGTAGCACCAAGCAGACCACGGCCATCCTGAAAGACCTGGCCGACGGTAAGATAGATATATTAATAGGTACGCACAAGCTCATTGGCAAGTCGGTGAGGTTTCGCGACTTGGGACTGCTCATCATTGACGAGGAGCAGAAGTTTGGCGTCTCTACGAAAGAGAAGTTGCGCCAGATGAAGACCAATGTCGACACGCTGACGCTGACGGCCACGCCCATTCCGCGAACGCTGCAGTTCTCGCTGCTGGGTGCCCGCGACCTGAGCATCATCCAGACGCCGCCACCCAACCGCTATCCTATACAGACAGAGATACACACCTTCGGCGCCGAGATCATAGCCGACGCCATCAACTTCGAGATGTCTCGCAACGGACAGGTGTACTTTGTCAATCCGCGCATCAACGACCTGCAGCGCATCAAGGAGGTCATCGAGAAGTATGTGCCCGACGCTCGTGTGGCTGTGGGCCACGGACAGATGAAACCTGAAGAGTTGGAGAAGGTCATCTTTGACTTCCAGAACTACGACTACGATGTGCTGCTGTCGACGACCATTGTCGAGAACGGCATCGACATACCCAATGCCAACACCATCATCATCAATGGTGCCCACCGCTTCGGACTCAGCGACCTGCACCAGATGCGAGGCCGTGTGGGCCGCGGCAATCGCAAGGCATTCTGCTACCTGCTGGCTCCGCCCCTGGTCGACTTGCCCAACGAGAGCCGCCGGCGCTTAGAAGCCCTCGAGAACTTCAGCGACTTGGGCAGCGGCATCCATATCGCCATGCAAGACCTCGACATTCGCGGTGCTGGTAACCTGCTGGGTGCCGAACAGTCGGGATTCATTGCCGACCTGGGCTACGAGACGTATGTGAAGATCTTACAACAAGCCGTTGTCGAGCTGCATAATGAGAGTGGAGAGTGGAAAGAGGAAAGAGGTAAGAGAATAGATGGAAAACACTCATCTCTCACCTCTCATCCCTCACCTCTTACCTCTGAATTTGTCTCCGACTGTACCCTGGAGAGCGATCTTGAGCTGTACTTCCCCGACCCGTATGTGCCCAGCGACTCGGAGCGTATGCTGCTCTACCGCGAGTTGGACGGCCTGCAGACCGACGAGCAGCTGGCGGCCTACCGCACACGGCTTATCGACCGTTTCGGTCCGGTGCCCACATGTGGTGAGGAGCTGATGCGCGTGGTGCCGCTGCGCCGTATCGGCAAGTCGCTGGGTTGCGAGAAGATCATCATGAAACAAGAGCGGATGACGCTTTACTTCGTCTCGCAAAATGATAGTCCTTTCTATCAGAGCGAGGCCTTCGATCACATTCTCTCGTTTGTGGCACGGAATCCGCGTCGTTGCCAGTTCCGCGAACAGAACGGCAAACGCTCGATGGTGGTGGGTAATGTGGCTACGATAGCGCAGGGCGTTAAGCTTCTTTCTGACATATTGACAGGAAATACTGACAATATGGCACAATAATCACGCTGGCATCAATGTTGCAACATGTGGGGTGAAAGCCGCAAGGCAATCACAATAAAAAACATGTGTAACTAAAATATAATTAGGAGGTAACGATTATGATGCCAATGATGAGAAGTAACAACTGGATTCCCGCCGTGTTCAACGACTTGTTCTACAACGACTATATGCCGAAAGCCAACTGCACGGCACCAGCCATTAACGTAAAGGAGTCTGACAAGGCCTACACCGTAGAGCTGGCTGCTCCGGGAATGAAGAAGGAGGACTTCAACGTGCATATCAACGACGAGGGTAACTTGGTCGTCAAGCTCGAGAGCAAACAGGAACACAAGGAGGAAGACAAGAACACGCGCTATCTGCGCCGCGAGTTCAGCTACTCAAAGTACGAACAGACGCTGATGCTGCCCGACGACGTGAAGAAGGACGCCATCTCGGCCAAGGTCGACAACGGTGTGCTGACGGTAGAACTGCCGAAGATTGTAGAGGAGAAAGTCAAGCTGTCACGACAGATAGACATTGCGTAAAAAGATTGTTTTAAGATGAAAAAGCCCCGCCAATTGGCAGGGCTTTTACTTTATTGCTCTTTGTCTAACTCAGCGAGATTCTCGGCAATCATCTCGTCGGTGACAGTGTAGTTCTGCAGGTCACCCTTGATGAAGGCCTCGTACGACGGCATGTCGATGAGTCCGTGACCAGAGAGGTTGAACAGGATGACTTTTTGCTCACCGGTCTCCTTGCACTTGTTGGCCTCGCGGATGGTAGCGGCGATGGCGTGACAGCTTTCGGGAGCAGGGATGATGCCCTCGGTACGGGCGAAGAGCATACCTGCCTCAAACGTTTCGAGCTGTGGAATGTCGACACCATGCATCAGACCGTCCTTGATAAGCTGTGAGATAATCATGCCAGCACCGTGGTAGCGCAGACCACCAGCGTGGATGTTGCTCGGCTTGAAGTTGTGGCCCAACGTGTACATGGGCAGCAGGGGCGTATAGCCTGCTTCGTCGCCAAAGTCATAGCGGAACTGGCCGCGAGTCAGCTTAGGACAGCTGTCGGGCTCGGCAGCAATGAACTCGGTGTGGCGCTCACCACTCAGGTTGTGGCGCATGAAGGGGAAGGCAATACCGCCAAAGTTCGAACCACCACCGAAGCAGCCAATCACGATGTCGGGGTATTCACCGGCCATCTGCATCTGCTTTTCAGCCTCAAGGCCGATGATGGTCTGGTGCAGACCTACGTGGTTCAGCACCGACCCCAGTGTGTATTTACAATTAGGTGTGGTCGTTGCCAACTCCACAGCCTCAGAGATAGCCGTTCCTAGTGAACCAGAGTGTGTGGGGTCCTTGGTCAGGATATCCTTACCGGCACGGGTTGACATCGAGGGAGAACCCTCGACAACAGCACCGAAGGTGCGCATGATGCTCGAACGATACGGCTTCTGCTGCATGGTAATCTTTACCTGATAGACAGCGCAGTCAAGACCATAGATCTTGGCAGCATAGCTCAGTGCGGCTCCCCACTGTCCTGCACCAGTCTCAGTAGTAACGTTCTTCGTACCTTCCTGCTTGGCATAGTAGCACTGGGGCAGGGCAGAGTTGATCTTGTGTGAACCTAAGGGGTTGGTGCTCTCGTTTTTGAAGTAGATGTGGGCGGGAGTGCCGAGGGCCTCTTCCAGAGCGTAGGCACGTACCAGCGGGGTAGAACGATAGTACTTGTACTTCTCAAGCACATCCTCGGGAATATCAATCCAGCGGTGTTCGGTATCCAACTCCTGCACGCAGCATTCACGTGGGAAGATGTGTGCGAGGTCGTCTACACCCAATGGCTGCTTCGTTGCCGGGTGAATGGGCGGCATGGGTTTGTTGGGCATGTCGGCCTGAATGTTGTACCACTGTGTAGGGATTTCACTCTCTTGGAGGATGAATTTCTTTTGTTTTGTCATTGTCTTTTGTTGTTGGTTAGTGATTACCGTCTGCAAAAGTACAAAATAATTATGAATTATGCATTATGAATTATGCACTTTTTTTGTACCTTTGCAGTCGTTATGACGATGATAGTAGTTGTTTTGGCGTATTTTTCGCTGTTGCTGGCCATTAGTAGGTGGACTGGACGGCGGGCGACAAACGAGACGTTCTATCGTGCCAACCGACAGTCGCCGTGGTTTCTGGTGGCTTTTGGCATGGTGGGAGCCAGTATTTCCGGCATTACTTTCGTGTCGGTACCTGGCATGGTGAACAGCATCGGCATGACTTATCTGCAGACGTGTCTGGGATTTATCGTTGGTTATCTGGTGATTGCTTTCGTGCTTCTGCCTTTGTACTATCGGTTGAATCTGACTACCATCTATAGTTATTTGGGACAGCGCATTGGGCGCAAGGCCTACAAAACGGGCGCCTCATTCTTTCTCTTGTCGAAGATGAGTGGTGCAGCTGTGCGTTTCTATGTGGTGTGTTGGATACTTATGACGTTAGGAGTGGATTCGACAGGTGTCAGACGCCCATCTGGTACGTTTGCTGATTATGTACTGTTTGCCGTCGTCGTTGTTGTAATGACGTTGCTCATCTGGCTGTATACCCGACAGGGAGGCATCAAGACACTGGTTTGGACAGATACGCTGCAGACGGCCAGTCTGTTTGGTGCGCTACTCCTTATTATATATATAGTGATGGGCGAGTTGGACCTGTCTGTTGGCGATGCTGTGGCAACCATTCGCCATAGTGAACTCGCGAGAGTTTTTGTGATGGACGATTGGGTGTCGAAGCAGTATTTCTGGAAACAGTTTCTGAGTGGTGCGTTCATTGCCATTGTGATGACGGGTTTGGATCAGGACATGATGCAGAAGAACCTGACGTGCCGCTCGTTGCATGATGCACAGAAAGATATGTGTACCTACGGTGTGGCCTTTGTGCCTGCCAACTTGCTGTTCCTGTCGTTGGGCGTGTTGCTCACGCTATGGTATCAGCGGCAAGGGATAGCCGTTCCTGCGGCCGGTGATAACTTGTTGCCTCAGTTTATTACGCAGACCTCTCATCTGTCGCCTCTCACCCCAATCGTTTTCATGTTAGGCTTGGTGGCTGCTGCTTTCTCGAGTGCTGATTCAGCACTGACGGCGCTGACCACCAGCTATTGCGTGGATATCTGCGGACGTGCTGACGACGAGCGGCTGCGACGCAGGGTACACATTGGTATGGCGGTAGTATTTGTGGCGTTTATCTTATTGTTCAAAATACTAAACTCGACAAGTGTCATCGATGCTGTGTATATCTTGTGCTCGTATACTTATGGCCCGTTGTTGGGACTCTTTGCCTTTGGTCTGCTGACCCGACGACAGGCCAACGACCGCGTCGTGCCGTATATCTGCGTGGCTTCGCCGGTGGTATGTTTTCTGTTAGATATGGTCGTAGGACATTTCACAGGATACAGCTTTGGCTACGAGCTTCTGATGCTCAATGGCTTGCTGACATTTACGGGCTTGTGGCTTTCTGGCATTCGCAAGTCCTGACCTTTCATTTCTCACCTCTCACTTCTGCAAAATACTCCTTGGGTTGGGTGCCCATGACACGTTTGAAGGAGGTGGCGAAATATTTCGGGTCTTTGAAGCCTACCTGATAGGCAATGTCGCTGACGCGTAGGTCATGGTCCTCCTTAGCCAATTGGCAGGCTTTTTTTATGCGGATATCGCGTGAAAAGTCTGTCACACTCTTGCCCGTCAGCTTTCTGATCTTGTTATACAGCGTACTGACACTGCATCCCATGTCAGAGGCAAAGGTGTCGCGGTCATAATCAGTATCCATCATGTGCTCGTTGATGCAGCGAATGGCTCGCTGTAAGAACTCGTGGTCTGCGCTGGGTGTTTCCTGTTTTATTTCTTCCAAATGCTCTTCGGTGACGGCAGCAGTTGTCGGCAACAGGGAAATAGGCTCATTTACGGGTATATTTCCTGGAATATGGAATGGAGATGCGTTGACTTGCACCAGTTCGTAGTCTTCAAATGCTTCTTTGTTGATGGGCAGTTCGATAGTTATAGTGCAGCTGCCATACACTGTGTCGTCAGTTGTCAGGGTGCCGTGGTGCAGATGTATCAGTCTTAGCGTGTCGTCTGTCTCAGACGGCGGTGCAGTAATGCCGCTGTCAGTAAGGTTTATATTGATGAAGTCATAAAACTTGCTAGTTGTGACGCTCAGTTGTATGCTGCCAGTGCGTTCCGTGTTTTTTGCTGAGGCTGTCAGTATACCCGTTACGATTTGGCTGACTACGTAGGTGTCAATCCATCCCATCATACTGTCTGGCGTGCACTTCACGCTGAATTGTATCTGATGGCGTTCCATTTGTGGGCGCATATGGTCGGCCGTCTTCTTGATGACGTCCATGATGTTGTTGTTGCTGACCATCAATCTGTGTTCGCTGACTGGTTGCATGTCAGATTTAAGCCTCGCTATTGTCCGTCTTAAATATAGACAATAGATGGCCAAAAGGGTGGCAATACCTGTCAATATAATGTTGTATGAGGTCATTTAATTGATGTTTTACGTTACAAATGTACATTTTTTACTTTAAAAATAGGTAATTTTGCGTGTTAATACGTGTTAAATTGGCTTATTTTAGTTTGAATATCGATATATTTTGTTTGTTTTTGCTCAAAATCACTATAATTAAACCTTTATTAATGTTATGTAAACCTGTATTTGTTTTCTTTTGACTATCTTTGCAACGGTGATAGAGATAAGCGTATTTCTTCACTGTTTCTTAAGAGCATGTTACTTTTAAGAAAATTATTGAGATTTTTAATGGTTAAGGTTTATGGTTGATTAATTTAGTTTTTACAAAAAAAGTCTCGCTGTGAAGCGAGGCTTTTTTTATTGTTTTGGATTCATTGGGCTCATTGGCCTTATGGGGCTTGTAGGGCAAATGGGCTTATTTGCCGGCCCTGTGATGCGGCCCTATGCGTTATTCAGCAGGAAGCGTTCGGCTTCTATGGCAGCCTGACAACCCGTTCCGGCAGCGCTGATGGCCTGTCGATAGGTGGGGTCTGCACAATCGCCTGCCACAAAGATGCCTGGTAGCTTGGTGCGCGGTGTGCCGTCAATCTTCTTCAGATAGCCAGTCTCATCGGTGTCGAGCCACTGCTTGAAGATATCTGTGTTGGGCTTATGTCCAATAGCCAGGAAGAATCCGTCAATCTGAATGTCCACCAGTTGTTCATCGGCTTCACCCTTGCGCTTGACCAAATGAGCGCCTTCTACGCCGTTTTCACCAAACAGTCCGAGAGTGTTATGCTCAAAGAGGATCTCGATGTTCTCGGCGGCCATTACGCGGTCTTGCATGACCTTTGAAGCGCGTAGGTAGTTTTTACGCACGATAAGGTACACCTTTTTACATAGTCCGCTCAGGTAGAGCGCGTCTTCGCAGGCAGTGTCGCCTCCGCCTACCACGGCTACGGTCTTTTTGCGATAGAAGAATCCGTCGCAGGTGGCGCAGGCGCTGACGCCCTGTCCGTTGTATTTGCGCTCGTCGTCCAGTCCCAAGTACTTGGCAGAGGCTCCCGTGGCGATAATGACCGTGTCGGCCTCTATCTCGTTACCGGCATCGTCCCAAAGACGGTAGGGTCTGGTAGAGAAGTCGACGCGTGTGATCTCGCCGTCGCGAATGTCAGTGCCGAAGCGCTCGGCCTGCTCTCTCAGATCCATCATCATCTGGTTGCCGTCAACCCCCTGTGGGTATCCAGGGAAGTTTTCCACTTCGGTGGTCTGTGTCAGCTGGCCTCCGGGCTGCAGTCCACTGTATTCCACGGGTTGCAGATTAGCGCGGCTGGCATAGATGGCAGCGGTATATCCGGCAGGACCGCTACCTATAATCAAACATTTTACGTGTTCCATTATTTCAGCAGTTCTTCTATTTGCTTTGCAATGTTCTCGATTTTCTCGGTTGGTTCAAAGCGTGCGACAACCTGTCCCTTCTTGTTAATCAGGAATTTGGTGAAGTTCCACTTGATGTCAGCCTTCGTCTTGTAGTCGGGGTCGGCCTTGCCCAGCATGTCATCCAGAATGTGGGCAATGGGGTGTTCCATATCCCAGCCAGCGAAACCTTTCTGCTCCTGCAGGAACTTAAACAGCGGTTCAGCTTCGTCACCATTGACCTTCACCTTCTTGAAGCGTGGAAAATCAGTGCCGAAGTTTAGCTTACAGAACTCATGGATGCTCTCGTCTGTGCCAGGAGCCTGCTGACCGAACTGGTTGCAGGGGAAATCCAGAATCTCGAAACCCTCACCGTGGTATTTCTTGTACAGTTCCTCCAACTCGTCGTACTGCGGCGTGAATCCGCACTTGGTAGCCGTGTTGACAATCAGCAGTACCTCGTTAGCATACTCTTTCAGTGATACATCCTTACCTTTTCTGTCTTTGACAGTGTAGTCGTAAATGGTCTTCATTGTGTTGATTTGTTGTAATATTATAAATAAAATAAAAGTCGTACCATTGCTTGACAGCAAAGATACGACTTTTCTGTGGGAAAACCAAAGGTTTTACATTTTTTTTATTGAAGTTTACCATCCCAGTCACTGGCAGAATATGATTTCTCCACTCTATCCTGTATATCTTTAGGGAGATTACAGAAGAAGTCATAGCCAGTTAGCTTTTCCAAATCATCTATACTTTTAGCGCAAGTTGACAATACTTTTTTGCTTGAATAGCTGCTCTCGTGTTTCATCCAGAAGCCAATAGCATGGTATTCGTTGCCTTTTTTACTAAGTAATGCCACAAAGAAATAGCTTGGTACCGGGATTTTATTTATGCCACTACCAATATACTTTGAATTCGAATCAACAATACCTCCTTTACAAACGTATATGGTATCCACATTGTCGGCCCATGTGCGCATCTTGCGTTCTATTTGGTACCAGGGGCTGTATTCTGCAGGGGTACTGTTGTCACTGCCATTGAAAGGCTTGGTTTGTGGCTGCATGTTTGTCATGAAGAAAGTCTGGTAATTAGCTTCTGTGGCACGCTGGCGATCTGCTGACGGACAGATGTGTCCATGGTCATAGCCAGAGTTTTTATAGGAATCTACAGTAAATTGGTATTTGGAATCAAGCATGGGGTCATTGGGATATTGACTGTCGGCTGTCAGGTTTTTGCCGTTTTTCACTTCGTACCTAGATACGTTATAGCTGGGGGTGCTACTTGATATAACATCACGATATGCCTTGTAGCAGGTCCAGTGCTGGGTGTGCTTGTTGATGTCCCATTCAACGCTATAGTTTATGCCTTCTTTTTTTTGCATGTCATTTAATGTTGCTTTGTGGACAAGAACTACACAGCCACTTTCTGCCAGTGCGGGAAATTCTATGTTATTCTGAGCCTCTACTGGTCCATTCATCTGGCGTGGATCTGTATCAACAGGAATAGGCGTCTTCTTTGGTTCTAAATTGTACGGATTGTCGTCATCACCGCCACACGCTACAAACAATACGAGTAACATGGCGGGTAGTAGTGATAGTAGTCGTTTCATAGTTTAAAAGATTTAAGTTAGTGTAGTCGTTTTTTAAAATCGTAAAGGCGCGGACAAGGCATATGCAACTACCCTGTACGCGCCTTCAAAGTCTTTGTTCGGCGTGAAATGTATTTATTTCTTCGCAGCCTTACCGTAGCGGCTCATGAACTTGTCGACGCGACCAGCGGTGTCGACGAGCTTGCTCTTACCAGTATAGAACGGGTGAGAAGTGCTCGAAATTTCAATCTTTACCACAGGGTAAGTTTCGCCTTCGAACTCTACGGTGTCATTAGTCTTTGCGGTAGAGCGCGAGAGGAACATATCGCCGTTGGACATGTCCTTAAACACGACGGGGCGATAGTTTTCTGGATGAATACCTTTTTTCATTTTTACTTGTTAATTATTATTGTTATATACACTTTGAGGGTGCAAAGGTACGATTTTTTTTTTATTCCTCCAAATCTTTTGTCGCTTTTTTGTTTTGATGCTGTTGCGTAATCGTCTCTACCAGTCTGTTTAGTTCCAGGCATTGTTCACGTGAGATAGTGCGGCGTTGCATGTGATATTGCCACGGGCTTACCTGTAGCAGACGGCCATCAGAGCAGGCGTCGAACGATTCTCCAGAAGGCTTGTACAGAGTAGGGAACCCATTCTCACGAACCCAAATGAGTCGGTAGCCTCGGTTCATGGCTTCACGCATGACCTCCTTCTCGCGAGTGGCAATAGAGGCGCTCACCAAGACACCGCCTCTCTCTCCGCAAGCGAGCCACTTCCGCTTGTAGTCTGCATACTCCTCGTCGCTGTAGGCCCTGTGGACGATGACTGCCGCCATATCTGGGATATCCAGAAGAAAGCTGTTGCCTACTATCTGGCAGTGCCATTCTGCAATGTCAGTATAGTGCATGGTGGTGAAATAGTCAGGATGCTGTCGCTTGATAGCCAGACGTCGAGGGTTGTCGTCTAAGTAGTGGATCCAGTTGTCGAGCTGCCCGTCTTCGAGTAGTATCTGGTCGTTGTAGCCACTCTCGAAGAGTGGAGGGCACGCAGCAGACTCACCCGCAGCTGACACTGCAGGAGTGGTGGAGGTGGAAGGGACGGCAGCTACAACTCCCTGCTCATCAGGGCAGGGTCTCTTCATATGCCACCACGCTCGAGAGCAGCCCCCCTTAAAACCAGCTACAACCTGCCCCAGATGCTTCCCGTCCGGCATGTCCTCCTTTACTCTCACGATCATGTGGATATGGTCGGGCATGATGCAGAGCTTCCAGACCTCGACCATCTTATAGAAAGCGGGTATCTTCTGCACCTCTTCCTCGATGATCGTCTTTCCGAGTGCAGACAGCTCTACGTGTGCGCTCATCTCCTGTGTGGGCATCGCCAATCTGCCCAGCACGGGCAATCGCCCGTCGACCACCAGTGTCAGCATGTAGGTGCCTTTACGGTGATAGTTATGCCATGGCTTACGACGTTTCATGTGATGTTGCGTCTCTTCAACTTTTACGCCCGCCTTGATGGCTTCTTCTCTTGTTCTGGACATAATGTTTAGTGGATGCTGTGTATTGCAAAGATACGATATATTTTATATTATTCCAAACAATCATCCTATTTTTTTGCGGAGCGAAATTGAAGTTACGTATGAACATCATTGAAGTCGTAGATTAACACTGTTAAAGTGGGACTTCAACAGCATTGAAGTCGTACCTTGAATACATAGGAATGACACTTTGAAAACTATGTTTTCACGACTTCAAAACTACGTTTTCACGCGGTGAAAACATAGTATTCACGACGTGAAAGTGCCGCTTTCGCGGAGTATATCCTTAGGTGCAGGTTTCAGTGTAGGTTTCAGTGTAGGAAATTTTAGCGTAACTTGCTGATAGTCAACAGCAAGTGTAGGAAATGCAGGAAATGTGAGTTTTTTTGTATTATACCTTATATATAAAAAAAGGCTGCACGCCCGAGGGTGGGGTGCAGCCTTTTTGTCGTGTTTATATGAAGGAACAATTCCTTTGTTATTATTTCTTAGTCAAAGTTGCATCATCAACAAGAATGTCCTCTCCTGAAGAATAGCTGCTAGACTTAGGATTCATTACAACTAGACATATTGTTGCATCAGCATCTAGTGTGAAGTCATAACTTACCTGTGACCATGTTGTGCTAAGAGTCTCATATGCTGTACTAGTACCATTCTTCTTGTACTGATATGACCCTGCTGTTCCATTAGTAACGGGTACGTAACCAGCACAACACTGAGCTTTGTTTGCTGTTGTAGCCTTTACCCAGAATGAGAAATTGTAAGAACCTGCTGTCAGACTAATTTCTTGAGAAGCAAGACGCTTGTTAGCTGTACCACCGCCCTTCACAATAACGGCATAACTACCACCATGGGCATCTGTACTCTGCTCAAGAGTAGCAGAGCTCGCAGAACTTGCAGACTTCCAACCAGTAGGTTGTCCGCTAGCCCATGTCTCAAAATCACCATTTGTCAGAGAAGTAGGCGTACTACTGCCACCGCCAGTGTCACCACCGCCAGATTCGCCACCGCTGGATTCATTGGTCTTCTTTCCATTGATGGTTACAATCTGTGCAGCACTCTTACCTGAAGTTTCATAAGTAGTATTATATGTAACAACAGGTCCATAGATGACAACCTCATCGCCAGCTTTTACTTCATATCCGTCAGCGAGCTTTTCTCCATCAGTACCAGCTACCTGATAAGCCTTGAAGAGGTCTGTGCTTTCCTTGGTGTCACCCATATCAAATGTTACGTTTCCATAACCACCACTTACAGTGCCACCCTTAACAACGATACCCTTGATGTAGTATTTCTCTGTAGAAGCGGTCGTTCCAACTTCCTTACACTTAGCAATAGCTGCTGCAATGTTGAATGGATCTGCCTGTGTACCAGTACCTTTTGCAGCACCAGTGTCGCCACCAGTATCGCCACCACTTCCATCAGTACCTTTACCATTGATGGTTACAATCTGTGCAGCGCTCTTACCTGAAGTTTCATAAGTAGTATTATATGTAACAACAGGTCCGTATATGACGACCTCATCGCCAACCTTTACTTCATATCCATCAGCCAGCTTTTCTCCATTAGTGCCTGCGACTTGATAAGCCTTGAAGAGATCTGTGCTCTCCTTGGTGTCACCCATATCAAATGTTACATTTCCATAACCACCACTTACAGTGCCACCCTTGACAACGATACCCTTGATGTAGTATTTTTCTGTAGAAGCAGTCGTTCCGACTTCCTTACACTTAGCAATAGCTGCTGCAATATTGAACGGGTCTGACTGTGTGCCAGTACCTTTTGCTGCACCAGTGTCGCTACCGCCGCCGCCACTAGCGTCACCAATAGATACAATCTCGTTGTTTTTGTCGAATTCATAGGTACCATTGTAGTTCTTGAGTGCACCCTTGATGGTTACTGTTTGTCCAATTGTCAAATCCTCTTTTCCGGCGAAGTCAGCACCGTCTTTGCCTTTACCGCTGTAAACCTGCAGCTGGGTTGTTGTACCGTCATCGTCTGAAATCCAATAAGTAATGCTGTGATATGTAGCATTGTAAGAGTCAATCTTATAGATTTTACCTTTTACATATGCTTCGGCAACAGTAGACTTTGCATCAATCAAAGCTATAGCCTGTGCTACAGTCAGAGGAGCATCAGCAGTTCCATATTCGGATGTTGATCCACCTTCGTCTTCGGTATCGCCAGAAATATGAACAGGCTGGCCGAACGGTGCGGGAACGTCCTCACAGCTGGTGAATGTGAAGGCCATGATGGCCATCGCAATCAGATAATAAAACTTTTTCATATTGATTATCATTTTTTGTTATTCAGTTAGTATTAAATTTAATTAGTCTTTCCATTCAGAGAGTAGAGGTAGTTCTTGCCTTGTGCCGTTTCATACGTGCCATTATAATTGGTTATATTACCAAGTATAATAACTTCGTCTCCAACCTTTAGCACGTCACCAGATGAGTAGTCAGCATTGCCTAAATACTTTGCTGCGTAGATGTAGAACGTATTGGCATCGTTTCCGTCCTCAGAGATGTAGAAGTTGGCAGTCTTCGGATATTTGCCTTCACCGTAGTTAGCGTCTTTAGCAATCTTCGCAACCTTACCCTTGATGTAATACTGCTTTTCAGAAACTGCCTTGTCAGCAAGTTTTGCAGCTTCTGCATTAGCAGCGGCAGCATTGAACGGATTGTCAATTGTACCGTCACCTTCAGGAACGGCCTCACTTCCTCCGCCTCCGCTCGTATCGTCGGTTCTCTTACCATTGATAGTTACGATGTATGCTGCACCCTTACCGTCGGTTTCAGCCTTGGAACCACCGTAATTGTACATGGCTCCGTAGATAACTACCTCGTCGCCTTTGTTGATCTTTAAGCCTTCTGTCATCTTCTTGCCGTCAGAGCCAGCCACCTGGAATGCCGTGAAACGCTCGCCGCCCATTTTGGTATCAGCGATTTCAAACGAAGCGTTTCCATAGCTACTTACTGTAACGTCTTCCATGACGTAGCCCTTGACGTAATACTTCTCTTTAGAGATTGTCGTACCAATCTCTTCGCACTTGTTAGCGGCAGCGATTACGTTGAATGGCTTGGCGGCAGTACCTTCTCCCTCAGGATCAGGCTGTGTGAAATCTACCTTGTAGTCAAGCGTCTCTGAACCAGTATATTCCTGAATGTCGCGTATAGCTCGTGGTAAAATCTGCCAGTCGTTGTTATACCGGGTGATAACACCAGTAATGTTGAATTGTCCTGTTGGCATCACCATTTTGGCAAACTTGGCGAAAGTGCTGGTGCGGATGAATACTGGAGAAGCCTGACCAGCAACCTTCTGGTTGTCGCTGCCTGAAGCGCTGGGGGCGAAAACTGTTGTGCCGTCAGCTTTCTTCATCTTGATACCTACCAGTGTTACAACCTTACCGAAGTCTTTGTCCATGTCAAGAGCAGACATGTCGTTGGTGGTGATAGGCTTGGCAGACAACCCTTCTATGTCGGGTATGAGCTTGTAGTGTTCAGCCCATGTGTTGCGGTTGATGTTGCCAATTACTAATTTCCCACTATTGTTAGTATACGGCGTGCCGCCAATCTGGGGTTGTAGGCCGTAGCTCCCAATCCACAAACCCTTAAGGTCGACGAGTACGCACTGGCCATCGGCAGCTTCTGCATAGAGACTGGTCTTGTCAATCTTGAGGCAGAGACCACCTGTTCCGTCAACAACATAGAGGTTCTTATAGATGTTGCCGCCTTCATCGTTGCTCGTAACAATACCCTTAATCTGGCAGGCATCTGTAATCTGTTTTATATTTTCAGAGGTAACCTCGTTCTTGTATTTTGTCAGCAGGTCGCTGATTTGCACGACGTTACTCTCTTTGAGGTCCTTATTGCCATAGCTGTCCATTCCGGCATTCTCGGCAGGATCGTCCCAAGAGTGGCACGAAACAGCGAGTAGTGCGGTCAGCGCTAATAGGATAATATTTCTTGTCTTCATAGTTGTCAGTGTTTTAGAATCTGTAACCAATGTTCAGCATACCGTTGATACCCCAGGCGTAGTACTTCTTCGGATTCTTGTCGAAGCGATACAGACGCTTGGTGTTCACACCACCGTCACTAGAGTTGATAGAGTAGTTGCTTCGGCTCTGCTCGTAACCGCCAGTCACCATGCTGGTGTTGTTCAGCAGGTTCGAAATCATCAGGTTGATAGAGAGCTGACCCTTCTTCAGACGATAAGAACGTCCGATGTTCAGGTCGAGCATGAATCCACCCTTACCCTTGGTCTGGTCGAGTGCGCTCTGGATAACGTTGCCGTCGTCGTCGATAGTACGCTCTTCAACAATACCAGTACTTAAGGCTGCCTTGTTGCGATTCTTCAGCGTGCTCTCATAGCGGTAAGCCGGTGAGTAGCCCAGATAGATGCGGTCGTAGTAGTTAGCGTTCAGGTCGATGAACCAGCCATGAGAGTTGTAGCTCAGCGTGGCGCCATAGACTGACAGCGGTGTGCCGCTCTCGCGCATGTTCTTATTTAATACGGTCTCCTCAGCATAGAAGTTGTCACCCTCGATGGGCTTCGACGAACTCATGTAGCGTACTGTGGCATTGTTGGTGTTCTTTGCCTCGCTGATGCTGCCGAGCAGTTTCAGACTGAACTCAGAGGTGAGCGTAAACTTCATGCCCAGCTCTACACCGTAGTAAGCTTTCTTGATGCCCGTCATAGAGACGTACGAGAACGATGAGATATCGTCGTCGAAGAAGTTCTGCCATTCAGTAACGTCGGTGAGGCGGCTATAGTAACCATTCAGGTTAGCCTTCATCCAGTTGGTGGCAAACTGGTAACCCAGCTCAGCGCTGAAGATTTTCTCGTTCTTCAGGTTAGCCACAAACTCGTTGGTCATTTCGGGAGAAACGAAAGCAGTCTTAGGCTGTGGAGTCTTCAGCTCGAAACCGGCACCCATCGTTACGACGTGACCACCACCGAAGTTGTAGGTCAGGCCAGCCTTAGCACCACCGTCGAGGAAACGGGCCTTTTCGCTCTTTCCGTATGAGCTGACACCCATGCTCTCAGCAATACCGTTACGCATCTTGCCGTCGCGCTGCATGGTCGTTCCTGCTACGCGGCCTGCAACAAAGGCGGCGAGCATGTTCTTCTGATATTTCAGAGCGGTCCATACCTGAGCCTTGTTAACCAGCAAATTGTAGTCGTAGTCCATCTTGTCGCCTTCCTTCACCACAGCATTGGGGTTGTTCAGGTCGTACTGTACGCGAATGTCATCAGGAGCATAGGTACCCATGGCGTATGAGTTGACGTTGTGGTAGATGTTTGCACCCAGCAGGTCGTCCATCGTCTTGTAGTTCATGCTCTTGGTAGTACCCAGCGAGAAGCCGATGTTCAGGGCGGTCGTCTTGCTCAGCTGTGTCTTCAGCGTAGAGGCCAGCGTCAGGTTCAGAGTGTTGGTGTGCTTGGCGCTCAGATAGTACTGTGCGTCGCGGCCACTCTTATTACCCATACGGTTGGTGTAGTACAGACGATCCCAGTCAAGTTGACGATACTCTTCGCTGCTCATCCATAAGTCGCGAGCCTTGTAATAGTCGTTGTAGCCTTCCTCTGTATTGAGGTTGTGGTCGAACCATACGTTATAGAAGGCTGACGGCATACGCTTCCAGTAGTCAGGTGTGGGGTTCTCACCACCGTTGTATCCCAAGCTCGTACCTTTATAAATAGAGTAGTTGCCAATGAATGCGGTAGCAAGTTTCATGTTCTCGTTGATAGTCCAGTCCCAGTTGAGCAGTGCTGTAGGTGCAAAGTCGTGGACGATACGTGAACTGCGAACCTTACCTTCCTGATAGCCCCAGTATGGGTTGTAGTAGTTGTCGTTAGCCAGCCAGTACACCTCGTCGGTAGCGGCACCCTGAGAGGCTCTCTCCGTCGGGCTACCCCAAGTAACGAGAGCGATAGAGTGCTGGTCGTTCAACTTCTTTTCTGCTCCGAAGAAGTAGGAAAGAGAGTTGTAGAACGTTCCCTTTGCGTAGCCGCGATGGGCCCAACGATAGGTCAGACCGGCAGACATTGCCCATCCGTCAGGTCTCAGACCGGTGTTGTACGTGTAGATGCCGCGCAACTGGTAGCTGCGGTTGGCTCCTGCCAGTGAAGCGTACTGTCCGGTTGCCATACGGCTGGGACGGAAGTCATAGTTGACTGAGCCGGCCATGGCAGACATCGAGAAGTTGTTGAACTCGAACGGCAGTGCGTTCTCTCGACCGCTGTTAGTCTGACGGTTCAGACCGCCGATTACCGCATAGCGGAACTGTCCGGATACCAGGTCGTTCATTGGAGCACCGTTGATGTACACCTCATTATACTTTTGGGTAAACGCACGATAACGGTAACGTCCGGCACTGAACTGGTAACCTGCCGAGTTGGCAAATACATTCTGGTTCGATGAGATGATGGAGACACTTTGTGCCATGTCATCATCCTCGCCCAGCTGTGTCTCTGTGAAGGTGAATGCCTGATCGCTCAAAGTAGCCTGTTCCTCTTCCTCCTTCGTGACGTCAGAAGTCTTGGGAGTTTGAGCTAAAGCCACCGATGCAATGCATAAGGCCATCACAATTAATTTCAGCTTTGTGTGCATAAGTGTTAAATTTAAAGTTGTAGTTATATCGTGTTTTTTTATAGTTTCGATGCAAAGATAATGAATAAAATGCAAAAAAAGTACTTTTTTGATGATTTTTTTTGAAAAAAGTGTGTTTTTTAAAAAATTATCCGTATCTTCGCAACATAAATCTTATACAATTATGAAAAAACTACTATCCTTAATGACTGTTTTGTTCCTTTTTGGAACGATGAATGCACTGGCACAAGAGAAGAAATACTCTGTTTATGCCATCGGTTTCTACAACCTTGAGAACCTGTTCGATACCCTTCACGATGCTGGTCATAATGACTACGAATATCTGCCTGAAGGAAGAAACAAGTGGAGTGGTATGAAGTACCGCAACAAATTAAAGAATATGTCGCGCGTGCTGGCCGAGATGGGTACAGACGTGCTACCTACAGTCGGAGCCGCTGCTATCGGCGTCTCCGAGGTGGAGAACGAAGGATGTCTGAGAGACCTCTGCAATCAGGAACCGCTGAAGAAGCGCAACTTCCAGTATGTGCTGATTGAAGGTCCCGACCATCGTGGTGTAGACTGTGGCTTGCTGTGGAATCCGGCATTATTTACCCTGCGTGATGCAAAGCTCGTACCTTATATATATGAAAAGCCAGAGGATGCCAAGCGTGCTACCCGTGGTTTCCTGGTATGCAGTGGAACACTGGCCGACGAGCATGTGACCATCATCGTCAACCACCTGCCATCACGTGGTGCCGTGAGCTACTATCGTGAGTTAGGCGGTAAGCAGATTCGTGCCGTGAAGGACTCGCTGCTGAAAGATGATCCCAACGTGAAGCTCTTCATCATGGGTGATATGAACGATGACCCTGCTGACCCCTCTATGTCGAAGGCCCTCGGTGCCCAGCGTGAACTGGAGGATGTGAAGCCTGGCGGTCTGTTTAATCCGTTCTGGAACATCCATGCCAGTGGAACTGGTACGCTGATGTATGACGGCAAGTGGAACCTTTTCGACCAGATTATCCTGTCGCACTCACTGCTCAACCAAAAGGGCGTGAAGGACTATTCAACACTCAAATACTGGAAAGCACAGATTTTCCGTCGCGACTATCTGTTCCAGCAGGAGGGAAGATATAAAGGTAACACCCTACGTACCCACGCCGGCGGTGTATGGCTCAATGGCTACAGTGACCACCTGCCATCGTTGGTATATCTCGTAAAGGAACAAAAGTAAATAGAATGACCATTATTGGAATTGCCGGCGGTACGGGTTCTGGAAAGACCACCGTCGTTAAGAAAATTGCCCAGGCACTACCGCCCCATTGTGCGGCGGTAGTGCCTTTGGATTCGTATTATAACGACACGACAGGAATGACCGCCGAAGAACGTCAGGCCATTAACTTTGACCATCCTGACGCCTTCGACTGGAAATTGCTGACCGAGCATATCAGGATGCTGAAGAGCGGACAGGCTGTGGAACAACCCACCTATTCGTATCTGATTTCCAACCGTTTGCCGGAAACAGTACATGTCGAACCCAAACCTGTGATTATCTTAGAGGGTATCATGACGCTGCACTATAAGAAGCTGCGCGATATGATGGACCTGAAAATCTTTGTCGATACTGATGCTGACGTGCGACTCATCCGTAATATTCGCCGCGACGTGGTGGAGCGTGGACGTACCGTCGACATGGTGCTCGAGCGTTATGAGAAGGTGCTCAAGCCCATGCACGATCAGTTTATCGAGCCGACAAAGAAGTTTGCAGACTTAATCATTCCCTGGGGAGGGGACAACCGGACCGGCATCCACATCCTCAAGACTTACATCGAGGGCATCGTCACTAACGTTTGACGACAGCTTGGCAAGTGCTTTGCGTATGCGCCATATCTTCAGTGAGTTGATGATTTCTGTCACGCCATAAAGCAGAGAGCACCAACCCAAGATGATGAGTGGCAATTCGGCTGTTTCCATAGGCTTGAGGATGACGAATAGTCCCGTCACGATAATCAGGCAGGGACAAATCCAGAACATCGGCGATATACGTCCCAGCCGCCGTGCTCTCACCAGATTGACCAGTTGTTGGATGCCGCCTAGTATCATAATGGCTCCCAAGACATACATCAGTCCGTTGACAAACTTCTCAGGAGCAATGATGAGCACTAGTCCCAGAATAATGCTGCCCAGCCCCACAATGGGAAAAGTTGGCTGACTCTCTGAGATGACACGACCCTGTGCATCAGTAATGGTGTAGTCGGTAGCGTTCTTACGGGCATACCAGTAGGCAACCATAGCAATGATGCCCGACACTAAAAACAGTTCGCCGACAGCCATCGTCAGCCAGGTTACGCCGTCTTGCGGAAATTTTAGGATGAGTACGCCGATGATGATGGCGCACAAGGCGCGGAAAATAGAACTCTGGAATATCTTCATAATCTCTTTTGTTTTGCGATTCTGCCGCAAAGATACAAAATAAAGTGATAAAGTGAATACCGATAAGTGAAAAAATTGGATGGAGACAACGCTTTTTTTGGTGCGTCACGGAGAAACCGTGGATAATGCACGCCAAATCATGCAAGGACAAACGCAGGGAGAACTGAACGAACGGGGGAGAGAACAAGCCCGACAGGTGGCCTGCCGACTGGCCGATGAGGTGGTGGACGCCGTCGTGTCCAGTGACTTGCGGCGTGCTATACAGACGGCAGAGATCATTGCGGAGCCTATGGGCTTGAAGGTGACGACTACTGCGTTGCTCCGTGAACGTGACTGGGGTGGCTTTACGGGACGCTTTATCCCCGATTTGCGTGGTGAGACGTGGCCCGACGATATAGAGAGTGAAGATGAGTTGTTAACGCGGGCACGCTCGTTCTTGTTATATATGACGGCCACCTTCCCTGGGAAAAGGGTGGTGGCCGTAGGACATGGCATCATCAATAAGGCGATACTGGCGTGCTATGCTGGATGTACTATGCGTGAGGTACAGCGTATGATGAATGCCGAGGTGCGTGTTCTTACTCTAACGCCCGAAACGGCCACTGCCGCCACTCCGACTACTGCTGCTGGAGCCTCCATGACTACGGCTTCCGCTGAATGATCCGCTGTTCCGACTTCCGCTGAATGATCCGCTGTTCCGGCTTCCGCTGAATGATCCGCTGTTCCGGCTTCCGCCAAAGGAACCGCTGCTGTGTGAGGTCGTGTTGCTACTATTGTGGCTACCTCCGATATTACCATTGTTGCGATTGCCTCCAAATGAGCCATTGTTGCGATTGCCTCCAAATGAGCCATTATTGTGAACAGTAGTGCGTGTGCTGCTACTGCGTGATCCGCCGAAGCTTCCATGGTTGGGACGGGTGCCGTGAGGGAGAGCATTGTGGTGATTGTTTGGACGACTTGTTGGGCGGTTGCCGAAGTGACTACCATGATGACGGTCGCGGTTCAGACGATCTACCATGCCATGATGAGGTCTGCCTGTTGGCCGGAAGTGACTGCGCCGACCGTGGTAGTAGCCGTGTCCACCTACCACATGCCATGCATGGGTACCACGATAGCTGGCATAGAAAGCCGGACGACCGAAAATGAAGTAGTCGCGGTGCGGATAGCGGGCGTAGATGCCAAAGTGCCAGAAACCATCACTCCAGTAAAGTGGACGGTAGAAGTAGCTGGCTGCTATGAAGGTATTCCACTGTGACTCTAATAGCACATAGCTGAGGTCACGATTACGGCGCTCCCAGTAGTCACCATAGACGTCGTCATAGCTTGTGACACCCATGAGGTAGTCCAGATTGATTTCGTAGGCAGCTTCATATTGCTCGTCTGACAAGTTCAACTCGTAGGCCATCTTGTCGGTCAGAAACAGTGCTTCGTTGCGTGCCTGTTCATAACTCATTGCCTTGCCCGATGCTGCTATCGTCAGCATACTGATGAGGGCTATCATTGCTTTTTTCATCGTCGTAAGTATTTGTTTCACGATGCAAAATTAGGAAGAAATAAATGATAGTACAAAGGATTTTCCCTAAACAAGCGGGGAATTTCCCTATTTGTGTTTCGCTTTTTTAAGTGAATATATTTGGTTGTTTCGCTACAATTTGTTATTTTTGCAACCGATTTTCTAGTTAAACCTCTCGTCGCACCCTCGAGTAGGGTGGGAGTGTGCTGATAAAACGACGGCTCTCGGGTAGGGCTGGCATAGTGCAAAGGGGAATGTGTAACATTTAATTTTTAAGCTATTATGGCAGAAATGAATTTTGGTGGCGTTATCGAAACTGTTGTCACCAGCAAGGAGTTCTCACTCGAGAAAGCACGTGAAGTATTGAAAGACGAAGTTATCGCTGTGATCGGCTACGGCGTGCAGGGCCCTGGACAGGCCTGCAACCTGCGCGACAACGGCTTTAACGTGATTGTCGGTCAGCGTCAGGGCAAGACCTACGACAAGGCTGTGGCCGACGGATGGGTACCCGGCAAGACCCTTTTCTCTATTGAGGAGGCTGCCGAAAAGGGTACAATCCTCTGCATGTTGCTCTCTGACGCTGGTCAGATGCAGCAGTGGCCTACCATCAAGCAATATCTGAAGCCCGGCAAGACGCTGTACTACAGCCACGGCTTCGCTATCAACTGGAGCGATCGCACAGGTGTTGTGCCTCCCAAGGATGTCGATGTTATCATGGTGGCTCCTAAGGGGTCTGGTACTTCTCTTCGCACGATGTTCTGCGAGGGCCGCGGTTTGAACTGCTCATACGCCGTCTATCAGGACGCTACGGGCAAGGCCAAGGAGAAGACGCTGGCCTTCGGTATCGGTATTGGCGCTGGTTATATGTTTGAGACCACCTTCCAGCGTGAGGCTACCTCTGACCTTACTGGTGAGCGCGGTTCACTAATGGGTGCCATCCAGGGTCTGCTGCTGGCTCAGTACGAGGTGCTGCGTGAGAACGGACACTCTCCCTCGGAGGCTTTCAACGAGACCGTTGAGGAGCTGACCCAGAGCCTTGGCCCGTTGTTTGGCGCTAAGGGTATGGACTGGATGTATGCTAACTGCTCGACAACCGCTCAGCGTGGTGCCCTCGACTGGGCTCCCCGTTTCCACGACGCTATTAAGCCCGTGATGGAGTGGCTGTACTACTCAGTAAAGACTGGTAACGAGGCTCAGATTACCATCGATGCTAACTCGAAGCCCGACTATCGTGCCGGACTGGAGAAAGAGCTCGAGGCTATGCGCAATCAGGAGATGTGGCGTGCTGGCGAAACTGTTCGCAAGCTGCGTCCAGAGTATCAGGAAGACTAACAGCATCTGCTGACAATATCAAATGGAGAGGCTGCACCGATGGCGTCTCTCCATTTTTTTTACTTTTTTAATAACCTTACAGCTATGATGAGAGGCATTAAAGTTATTGTGATGTTGGGCATGGGACTGCTATTGTGCAGTTCCTGCACTCAAAAGAACCAATCGGAGTCGGAGACTACTTCTGGCTTGGACAGTCTGTTGAGTCCGAAGTATGCTACGGGCTATCAAGTGAGAGACAGTTGTGGCGTAAGATTGTTGGATGTAGATAAGGATTACCACTTTGCATTGGTTTCTGTTGATGATGTGACGGTGCCGGATGGCTATACGAAGGTTCGTGTACCGATTAAGAATACCATCTGCATGACAGCGCTGCAACTCTCGAACTTCACCATACTCGATGCGCACGATGTGGTAAAGGGCCTAACGGGTACAAAGAACTTGTTTAACAAGGATATCAAGGCACGGGTGAAGGACGGGCGTATCGTGAAGATCGGTACAGAGGGCAATTTCGACACAGAGATGGTGCTGGCAGCTAATCCTGACGTGATATTTATCTCACCTTTCAAGCGTGGCGGCTACGATGCCATCAAAGAAACGGGTATCACCCTCGTGCCACATCTGGGCTACAAGGAACTGGATCCGCTTGGTCAGGCTGAATGGATTAAGTTCGTGGGCATGTTTATCGGTAAGGAGAAAGAAGCCTGTGAGGTCTTCGCAGGCATCGAACAGCGTTACAACGAGCTGAAAGAAAAGACACAGCATATTGACAAACGTCCCACGGTGACGAGTGGCGAGATGCACTACGGCAACTGGCATGCGGTGGGTGGTAAGAACTATCTGGCTCAGATTTTCCGCGATGCAGGGGCTGACTACGTGATTCACGACGAGGAGACGGCTGGCGAGGATTTGGAGTTTGAGAAGATGTATGAGTTGGCAGCCAATGCCGACTACTGGCGCATATTGAACAGTTTTCCAGGTGAATTCTCGTATGAGGCACTCAAAGCCTCGGAGCCTCGTAATGAACTGTTCAAGGCTTTCAAGGAACGCAAGGTCATCTACTGCAATATGAAGCAGACGCCCTATTATGAAATCTCGCCTGTAGAGCCTGATGTACTGCTGAAGGATTTTGTTGCCATCTTCCACCCAGAGTTGGTGGAGGCAGACTATCAACCAAAATTCTATTATCTGTTGAAATGAGACGACCCCTGCCACTGATATTGATGCTGATGGTGGCGATAGTCGTGATGGCCATCGTCAATCTGCTTATCGGCTCTGTCAAAATTCCAGTGGCGGATATCTGTCGTATATTGGTGGGCGATGACAGTCATGAGATTTGGACGAACATCATCTGGAAATCGCGACTGCCTCAGGTGTTGACAGCAATTGTCGCTGGTGCAGGATTGGCAGTAAGCGGTTTACAGATGCAGACTGTTTTCCGCAATCCATTGGCTGGCCCGTCAGTGCTTGGTATCAGCAACGGCTCTGCCTTAGGTGTTGCCTTTGTGGTGTTGCTCTCAGGCAAGATAGGCGGTGTGGCACTCAGCCGTCTGGGGTATTTTGGTGATGCCGCTATGTCGGTTGCTGCCATCATCGGAGCCTTGGCTGTCTTGATGCTGATTCTCTGGGTAGCACGGAAGGTGAGGGGCAATGTCACCTTACTAATAATAGGTGTAATGATTGGCTACCTGGCCAATGCGATTATCGGCGTGCTGAAGTTCTTGGCACCCGATGAGGATGTGAAGTCGTTTGTCGTATGGGGACTCGGATCCTTCTCTCGTGTTTCTGGCGACGAGATGATACTCTTCGTTGTATTGATGTGTATCCTGCTTCCCCTGAGCTTCCTGCTCGTCAAGTCGATGAATATGATGCTGTTGGGCGATCGCTATGCTGCTAACTTAGGTCTGAATATCCGGCGAGCCCGCATGATGGTGATAGTGAGTTCTGGCATCTTGGTGGCAATTGTAACTGCATATTGCGGTCCTATTATGTTCATCGGTTTGGCTGTTCCCCATCTGGCGCGTGCCATCTTCCATTCTTCCGACCATCGCATCTTGATGCCTGCTACCGCCCTCTGCGGTGCACTTTTGGCACTTGTCTGCAACTTCATTGCCCGTATGCCTGGTTTCGAGGGTGCTTTACCAGTCAATAGTGTGACAGCCCTCGTCGGTGCCCCTGTCATTGCTGCTGTTATTTTTGGACGACGCAAGCACGAAATGGGGGAATAATCAATTGTAGATATGTCCCTCGTCATCGATGAGGAGGATAGTAAGAATTCCGTTGGGTAGAAGCGGATTGCAGTGCTCTGCGCAATGGCGGATGATGATAGTAGCGAAATCCTGCAGTCTGTCTTTGGGAATCATTGCCCATAGCTCTCGAGCCAAAGTAATATAGCTGATGTCAATATCGCAGCCAGCCTCTTCGAGCATTTGCTTGATAAAGGCTTTGTCCATCGTGGCTTTGCGGCTATGGGTGTCGAGATGTCCGGCAGCAAGCTTCACGGCCTTGCCTAACATCACGCCGAGGGTGACATGTTTAAAACCGAGCTCGTTGGCCATCTTCAACGTCTCGCCGATATAATTGCCGTATTCCACAAACGCCTGTTGAGGCAGAGTGGAGTAGAGTGCCTTGACAAAGCGTTCGCTCTTACCACCGCTGTTGATGACAACCCGCTCTGAGCCAGAGGCCTTTGCTACCGTCATGCATTTATGGATGCTGTCGATAAAGGCTTCCTCGCTGAAGGGCTTGACGATGCCGCTGACACCGATAATCGAAATGCCGCCTTCGATGCCGAGACGTGGATTGAAAGTTCGGCGGGCAATCTCTGCACCTTGGGGAACACTGATAGTGACTGTCAGAGGTGAGTGGTGAGTGGTGAGAGGTGAGAGAATAGCTTGGAGGTTGTTTGTAATCATCTCGCGAGGCGTTTTGTTGATAGCGGGAGAACCTGGCGGATAGTCAAAACCAGGAAGCGTAAAAGTGCCTACTCCTTCACCACCTTCAATCGCAATTGGTTCTTCTCCCTTGAGGAGGGGTTGGGGGTAGGCTCTCGCCCTTATCTCCAATCCATTCGTTACATCAGGGTCATCACCCGCCTCTTTGATACAATAGGCATAACCGTCGCCATAACCAACAGCTACTTGAATCGTCTCGCCATCGGGCAGCAACACAGGAACTTCTGTAGGCATCTCGTCTTTTACCTGTTGTATTGTTGCTGCTACAGCCGCTGCCGTCGCACAAGTACCTGTCGTCAGTCCGCTATGCAGGGGATAAAACTCCGGCAGTAATTTTTCTACCATACGGCGTAATCCATAAGGACCATCAACGACATGCTTGAAAGACAATTCCGGTCGCTTTAACGCAATGATACGCATCCCCCTCTCTCTTGCTTCTGTTATCTTTTCGCTGAAGCCTCCCGACAGACCACTTTCCTTCATCAGTACAGCCTCTGCCTCTACCGTCTGCGGATAGAAACACAACTGTTCATCGGCAGCTCCTTGCTGATGGGCTAACTGGATGCTACTTTCTCTATTTAAAATGCGGTAGATAACCTTGATGTCCTGTGCTTCTAATGGTTTCAGCTTGCTGATGCTTTGCACGCCTGTTGTGGCCAATAAAGAGGAATGAGGAGTGAGTACCGAGGAAAGCTCTTTGTAGTCGTCAATCCACGTGATGCAGGGGTCTCGTGGCGGATAGATGCGCTCATAGCGGATGGTGGGGATGTTCAGCGATTCAGACACCTGCCCGATGGTTTCATGAAGTTGCGAGGCAAAGGGGTGGGCAGCATCAACGATTAAACGGATGCCATATTCACGACAGAAAATAAGCATGGCATCCTCATCAAGAGCGCCATCGATGCGTTTCCCATGATGCAGCGTGATGTCTTGCTCACCGGTCTTTGTACTGTAGTAATAGGTATTTCCTGCCTCTTCCAGCACCTCTACAGCCTTACGTCCCTCCGTTGTCCCTCCAAATACCAGTATCATGCTTTTCCTTTTCTGAACAGATGAGTGAAGTGTTTCGAATATAATTCAGAAAGGCCCTCACGATTATCGATAGCCTCACCTACAACAAGCATCGTAGTAAGAGTGAGGTGATTATCATGAACTATCTTGGCAAGATCTTTCAATTGACCACGATAGATTTTCTGATCGGGCCAAGTGAGATGATAGCAGGCAGCAACGGGGGTGTCTTCAGGATATTCCATCAACAGTTCCTTTTGTACATCGTCGACAATCGATGCTGAAAGGAAGATACACATCGTGCTCTGGCTCTTAGCGAGCAAGTGCAACTGTTCCTTCTCTGGCATGGGGGTCCGACCTTCGCCACGAGTCAAGATAATGGTCTGACAACGCTCAGGAATGGTGAACTGGCTCTGCAACTCGGCAGCAGCAGCGAGGAATGACGAGATGCCTGGAGTGATGTGATAGTCCATGTGATTCGCATCAAAGAAGGCCATCTGTTCCTGAATAGCACCAAAGATGCAGGGGTCGCCGGTATGCAGACGGACAATGAAATGACCCTTATCATAGTGCTCCTTCATCAGCGCACATTGCTCTTCAAGGTTCATATCAGCACTGCTTCGCACCACAGCGCCTGGCTTATGACACTCCGTCAAAGCCTTAGGAACCAAAGAACCAGCATATAATATAAGATCTGCCCTTTCGAGCATCTTGCGCCCTCGAACACTCACCAAGTCAGGATCACCAGGGCCTGCACCAACAATCTCGATATGGCCTTGCTGCTCACGCAAATATTTGTAGTCGATGGCAAGGGCTGCTGTCCAGTTCTTGCCCTTTATCTTTGGGATGATGAGTTTACCATGGTTAGAGCCAAGGATGGCCGCTGCCTCACAGACGCTTGGCGTGCCCACGTGCTTCTGGACGGTAGCACTGGGATTGGGTACTTCGACGTTAGCAAGTTCATCGGCTGAGTAAAACACCAACTCTTCTCCTAAATCATCAACGAGCATTGCACAGAACTCTTCTTCTTCCTTCACATCAATAGTGCAATAACGCTTGTAGCAGGGCAATACGCCAATCTGACTCATGGCCTCGTCGATCTCATCATAGATGTCCTCGTAGTCATCAGGATGATGCGCCAGACCGAAACCTAATGCTGCTATCATGGGCACGAAATGCAATTCGAGCACGCCGTATGGGGCACAGAGATTGTAGGGTGACACTATGATGACCAAACGATATTTCTTGGGATCAACCTCTTCGAGATTATTTACAACAGTCACATGTGGAGGCAGCGTCTTCTCTAGATAGTCGGTACCCTCATCTCGGATTTCCATTAACAGGGCTGTAGGCTGGCGATTGACGAAGGAGAAGATGCATTCGTTCATATCGTCATCGCTGGCAATGGCCCAGTTGAATCGTTCTGCAAGCGTGTCGAGCGCCCATAGACCGGCATTGTCGCTCTGGGTGGTGATGACCTCACGAGCGCCAATTTTCGCTGCAATGTCTCGAGTCAAGTTGTTGGCTCCTCCTACATGGCCGCTGAGCACAGAGATGACATTCAAACCTAAACTGTCAACACAAACAACGGCAGGGTCTTCATGTTTGTCTTTGATATAGGGGGCGATGGTGCGTACGCAAATGCCCATCGCTCCTATAAAAACGAAGGCATCGAATTTATCCCAATACTTACCAATTTCGGTACGAGTGATGGTCTTGGCACCAAATTCACGCTGAAGGATTTGCGCAATATCCTTGCCTGCTTCGCTGATTTGTATGATGGCTATCTGCTGCATTTCAATATGGTTATTGGGTGATTGTCGTTCAATTGGATATGAAGTGGAGGTAACTGCTGCAAACCGAGTGACTTGCAAGCCTCATCCCATAGCTTCTTGCTATCAACGGTAACCTTGGGTGCAACAACGCTATTGAAGACGATGATTCCGTCGTCAGTTAGCACAGTCAGGACTTTTTTCATGATCTCTTTCAGTTCTCCGCCGTGTCCACCGATGAAGACGGCATTGGGATGAGGTAATGCAGTAATATCCGTTTCGAGGAAGTCGCCGATATGCACGTTGATGCCTGGGATTCCAAACCTGTGGGCGTTCTCTTGGATGATGGCCTCACACTCAGGACGGATCTCAAAGGCCTCAATATGCAAATGAGGGAACTGCAGACGAGCTTCGATGCTGACGCTGCCTGTGCAGAAACCGATATCCCAGAAGACATGTCGTTTTGGCAGGTCTAATGCCTGCAAGGTCAGCAGACGGATAGGCATCTTGGTAATCATTTTCTCCCTGCCGTCTAATAACGTGAATTCATTGTCAGGGATTCCAAACCACGTTTCTTTTTTTGAACACGAATCACTCGAATTACACGAATAAAGAATCAGGCAGTTGGGCATGGCGAATTCCGTCTTTGCGGCTTCTTCGAGTGTGAGAGTTGTGACTTTTTCGAGAGAGGGATTGCCAAGATGTTCACCTACGTAGATGGTATAATTGGTATAGCCATATTCCAACATCCGTTGGGCGATGGTGGCTGGCGTGTGCTCTTTGTCTGTCAGCACGCCAATCTTTTCAGCGCGTTCTATGAGGGCTTTGTCGAACTCTGACCAGGGACGGCCTGTTAGCGATACAATCCTCATGTCGTGATAGGGCATCACCAACCGGTGAGCCAACATCTGTAAGGAATTGAAGGTCGGATAAACTACGATTTCTGCATCAGGCATTCTACGCTTAATGGTATTGGCAAAACCAAAGAAGAGAGGGTCACCAGAAGCAAAAACCACGACTTCATCATGATACTGTTCAAAAACTGAATCAATGGGGGCAGTGATATCAATCCACTGGGCATCAGCAGGCAGAAACGGCGCCACAATCTCATGGTGTCGTTTGCCACCAGAGAACACCTTCCCCCGTCTAATGATCTCCATCACTTCAGGAGGGAAACAAGGCTTTGGATTATCTGTGATACCAATAACTATGAACTTCATAAATCTCGTCCTGGTTTAAGTTGCTCGGCATCATCATACGTCAGAATGGCATTACAAAGCGTAGCGGCCAGATTACTGCCTCCTTTGCGTCCTTCAACAATGATTTTGGATATTTGTTTTAGTGTCTTGACGGCGTGCTTACTCTCGCAGACATGCACAAAACCCACGGGGGCAGCAATAATGCCTGCAGGACTCATCTTACCTTTACGCACAAGGTCACAGATTTCAAAAAGTGCCGTAGGCGCATTGCCCACCACATAAAGAGCCTCAGGATATTCCTCAGCAGCCAGTTGCATGCACGCCTGACTGCGGGTAATTCCTTTCTCATCGGCCATTTGCTTGGAACGAGGGTCGTTGATGTAGCAGTGAGTCTGAATACCCAGACGTTCCAATGCTCCCTTACGGATGCCGCTGGCGGCCATCGTCACATCTGTGACAATATGCTGAAGACTACCATCGACAACCTTACCATAGAGGATTTCCGTGGCATGGTCATCCATCCAGAGACACTCTTCCATACCAAAATCTACAGTTGTATGTATGGCGTGCAACAATGGCCACAAGCGCCATTTAGGAACATCGGGATGCTGCATCTCAGAGAGAATCGTGCGGAAACTGTTCATCATAATCTGTTGACCAGGTTTTATGTCAGCATCCTTCTCTTCGCGATAATACCCACGGGGCGTAATCACCTTTCCGTCTGCAATATACGACTGCGAGTTGCCAATAATGATAATGGTAAACATATCCACATCCTCTGGGTCGAAAGCACCCAGCGTGGTAATTTTTATTTCCTGTTCCTCACGACCTGCCTGACGCACATAGCCAACAGGTGTCTCAGCGGAACGTTCCTGCAAGAACAGTTCTATCAGCCGATATAATTGCCAATAGCGTCCGTGCGACTTGGGATTATACACAGCAGTCACAAAGTCACCCACAGCAGCAGCCTTGATACGTCGCTCGATGACCTCCCAAGGGGTCATCAGGTCGCTTAAAGAGATGATGCACATATCGTGACCAATTGGAGCACCCAACAGCGAGGCCGCCTTCTGGAAAGCGGAGATGCCAGGCAAAGATATAATCTCGATGTGCGAATCACGGGATTTGGCCATCTCATAGATGAGTGGTCCCATACCATAGATACCCGCATCGCCACTGGAAATCACCACAACGGTCTTTCCCTGCTCTGCCAACTCAAAAGCCTGTTCTGCCCGTTCACGTTCCCGCTTCATGCCCGTGTCGATGCACTCGCCCCCAGGCTTTACATACGATTCTATGAACTGGAAATAATACTTATACCCCACAATGACATCTGCCTCGCGTACTGCCTCCAGTACAGCGGGCGTGATGTCTTCCTTGCTGCCAGGACCAATGCCTGCGACGATAATCTTTCCCATATTGCCCACAAAGATAGGAAGATTTTGGCACAATGCCAAATATTATTGCTTAAACGTCAACTTCAAACCTACGACCAGCATGAGACCTGGCGAGAAAAGTGCATATTTGCGAGTAGAAGAATCGATACGTCGATCGACTTTGTTGAAGATGTTATCAACGCCAATGCTGGGTTCTAGGTAAGCCCATCTCAGCACGTCTAAAGAATGGGTGGTATGAAGATTCCAAACACCAAAGCCTGGAGCATCCTCATAGCTGCCTGTATAGTAAGTCTTGGACTGCAAACGTCCGTTCAGGTTCACATTCAACCCATATCTGCCCCATGTGTGATGATAGTTGGCGGTAATGGTTGCAGCATGACGGATACTCCGCTCTAATACAGTCCATTCGTCTTCGCTCTTGGTACGGGCATAGGTATAGACGTAGTTGGCAGAGAGATTGAATCCATCAAAGATGTTGGCAGAAACATTCACCTGCAGACCTTTGACATCACCTTTGTCACTGTTCTGATAGAGAGCGTAACTCACCATCTTGTCTGCCTGATCCTGTGTCATCTCAGGAAATTCTTCCAGCAGCATCTTTCTTGTGGCATCATCTACGTCTACATTCTGTTTGACTACCATATCGTTGATGCGGTTCATATAGCCTGTAATGCTGACAGCAATTTGTTGTGTACGATACTCGGCATTCAGCGAGAAATAATTACTCTTCTCTGGCTTCAGGTCCTTGTTGCCAAAACTAATCTGCGCCTTACCACGATTCACAGAGAAATAGTGGTAGTAGAGTTCGTCGAGTCCTGGTGCACGGAAGCCTGCAGAATAGGTGGCACGGAAGCGAAAGTTACCTGGTGCATACATCAGCGTAGCCTTAGGCGTCAGATGCTGGTTGAAGGTCTCATGGTGCGTCAGTCGCAGACCTAGCGTGGCAGTAAAGTCCTTCAGAAACTTCATCTCATGCTGGGCATAGGCTGCCAGCGAATAGACTCGGCTGTCAATGTTGCCGTTAGAAGCAGCGAGATTCTCCTGACGCCAATTGGCACCAAAGATGGTGGTAGAATTCTTGGTAAGACCAAGGATTGCCTTCAACTGTCCTTCCATCATGCGTTGTTTCTTAGACTGCACGTAGTCGCCAACCTGATTGGTCTTTGTCTCCACGTCGTACTCCTTACCATAACGGAAACGATCAACGACAAAGTCAGCCTGCAGCGAGTTCTTGGCAGTAAACTTATAGATGCCACCCACATTCCAGCGGAAGCCCTTATAGCGCATTTCGTAGTCAGTACCGCCAACAATATCCTTCTGCGTATTAGGGCGGTCTGTGATTTTATATGAATAGTCTAAGCCCGCATTCAGTGCCAAATGCTGATTGGGGGAATAGGTGAATTTCTGTCCGATGATATTCGATCGATAGCCCGTAAATAGGGGAGCTATCGTCTGTTGGGTCTCTGTGTCAGAGCCCTTGACATATTCTTGATTGTTGTTTTGGTAGCTGTCTGCCTGATCATGACTGAACGAGGTGTATGATCCGAAACCGTTTTTGTAGATATCAAGACTGACGGCCTCGGTCAGTACGCCGTGACCACTGACCCTTGTATCGCTGGTGACGCTGACCATGTGCTGCGTCGGCTGGTCGGTAATGATGTTGATGACACCAGCTATGGCATCGCTGCCATAAAGCGAGGAGGCAGCGCCGTCGAGTACCTCGATGCGTTTGACGCGTGCCATGTTGATACGGTTCAAGTCGACATTGTTGGAGATGTCGCCCGAGAGTTTCTGTCCGTTAATCAGGATGAGGATGTATTTGTTGCCCAGTCCGTTCAGACGCAGAAAAGTGCCCATGGAGTTGGGAGCCATAGAGGCCTGGGGCATCATACGTGTCAAGGCTCCGTCGAAGGTCGTAATGCCTTGCTCGCTAATTTCCTGACTGCTGAGTACACGAACGGGCGTCGCTGTGCTCTTCAAACGCTGGTGATGGCCTGAGCCTGTGACTACCACAGGGTTGAGGTTATATGTGCGGCTCGTCATCGACGAGTCACGACGTTCCATCTTGTGAATTTGCGCGAAAGCGGCACTCCCCGTGAGGAGTGCCACTATCAGTATAATTGTCTTATGATAAGTCATGAACAAAATTATTCTCCACTAACATTTGAGTGATACCACTCCAGAGGATCACTATTGAGGGCATCGGTTGTATGATTAATCCACAACTGAAGGATTTTCGGATAAGCGAGCAGACCCTTTACGATCATCGTCGAGTTGTCGCAGGTGTAGCCTCCGCCACGAGAATCGCTGAAGTATACCTTCCAACTGGTATCCTCATATTCGCCAGTCTCTTCGTTGAATGTCCAGTCGGCATCGTTACCAGCCATATCGTTATTAGCGTGATCACCGGCAATAGACATCAGCGGAGCGCAGAACACCTTGCCAGAGGTAAAGCCTGCATCCTGCATGCGTTGCTTGACAAAAGTCTTGAAATTACCCATCATGTCAACAGTTCCTACGAAATACTGACAGCCAGGGTTATTGGTGCGCAGGGCCTTTTCCAGTTGCTCGTAGCGGACATTTGCGCTGAAAATATCTAAATCGTCGGGGTTGCCGTGACCCATAAACAACATAGCGCCCTCCTGGGCTTTAGTGCCATAGATAGTATGAAGCTCTTTAGCAAGCTTCGTCACGTCGTTATCCTCGGCAGGATCATCACTACCAGTAGCCATCAGCGGTGTACCCATGTGCAACTTGACGTTCTTCAGATACTCATCGCGCAGGTCGTTCTTCGAATTATTGGCAAAACCCTTCAGACAAGCCACGACAGTCGCATACTCCTCACCAGGAATAACCTGCAGTGACTGGACGGTGATTTCTGCATACTCTACGCGTCCCAGCGACTCGAGCCAGATGTCGGGAGCATAGTAGTTACGCTTTGGAGCACCCTGGTCTTCGGCATGCTCACCGGCTGCTGCACGGTTGCGGCAGATGGCTGATGAGAACGAGAAATAGACGTCGTGGTCGGGGAAAGCACTCTTGTAGGCATTAATAGTATTGTCGAAATCAGTGAAGGGCTCTGGCCATGTAGAACCGAAAGCCACGAGCAGCAAAGCCTTGTTCTTTTTTGATGCGTTTTTCTGCGCTTTCACTTGATTGTCAACAATTGTCTGATAATCCTCCACGTTCTTAGAGGTGTCATCACTGTCACTGCTACAAGCAGTAAAACTTACACTCACAATTATTGCCATTGCGGCAATCATTAAGAAACTAATAATTTTCTTCATCGTTGTTAGAATTAAAATTAGACTTATAATTGTTCTTAAGATTCTTTCCGTGTCTGAACCTGACGGTCAGTGTTGCATATACCGTCGTGCCTGGTGTGGTAGTTCCCAAATGCAGTCCGTGGTCGGTGCGGTCCACATAATTGAAGATATTGTCTAAGCCTGCCTCTAATCGCCACGCCAGCCAACGGCTGTTGCCTAAATCATGAGTCGTTGACAGTCGCCACAGCTGATAGCCCTTGCCATCCCCGTTAATCTGATAATAGCGTTTTGACGACATGTTGCCGTAGAGGCCAATTCCTAATGCGTAGGCTTTGCCAAAGCGATGATTCCATGTGACGAATGCATTTCCACGATGATGTGCCATACCGTCAATAATGACATCGTCAAGTTGATGAGTGGTTTCGTTGTAGACCTCTGCCTGAGTGTCAAGGTAGCTATAGCCAATACCAAATGACCACTGACCAGCCACACATCGAGCTGTCAGGTCTGCACCGTAAGTTTTGGCACTTTCCATATTTTTGTACTGACGTACCTTATTCAGTGTCTCACCATATTGCTGACGATACTCAGCTGGTGCCTGCGAATGTGAGATGGTGACCAAGGTGATCATGTCTTTCACATGATTATAATAGCCCGTTGCAGTAATAGTCAGCCGGCCTGCAGTATATTCAGTGCCCAAAGAGAAATAGTTGCTCTTCTGTGGTTTCAGGTCCATATTACCCAGAAACAAGATAATCTGGTTCATTTCGCGTATATAGCGGTAGCGCTGTTCTTTCAGCGTTGGTGTCTTGAATCCCTGGCTCCAGTTGGCTCTTATCCGCAGGTCTCTAAGACTGAGCATTGTTGATAATTTAGGGGATACGTGCCAGCCAAACTGTTGGTTGCGCACAACTCGCAAACCACCTGTCAACTGTATTTTTGCTTGCTTGCTAAGGGCAGCCTGCCATTCGTCCTGCATATAGATTGCTTCCGTGTTGTCGTTGGCTTCCATACCTTCAATACTGGTAGGAGCTTTCAGCCAGTCGTATCGGTACTCCATTCCAGCACTGAGCCTGTTGCTGTATGGCAGTTCAAAGACTCCCTTGGCATGGGCCGTTACACGTTGCTGGTCGCTCTGTAGCTGTCGCTGACCTGGGAAATAGGGGAAGTCAAGCACCAGATTGCCGTTGTTGTCAATTCCTTCAGTGGTTACAATCGATGTAAACTCGTGGAAGTATGCATGTTTGTTCCAGTCGACGTCCAGTGTAAGCAGGCTCTTCTTGCCAGTCCATTTTCCACCAATGGCAGCCGAGGCATTCTTGTACTGCATATCATAGTAGGTAACATCGTATTTGGGATATTTGCCTTTAGGACGATAAATGGCACGTTGATGATAACTGCCCTCCATATACAGTTCAATGTTGGGACGTAACAGGTAAGTCAGTCGCTCGGCTATCTTCCAGTTTGTCTTGCGGTTGACGGTCATGCTACGTGAATCAGTAATAGCTGGTTCGAAATGTGATGTATATTCCGTTGCCGTATTCTGCCAACCATCAGTATGCTGCATGTGGAAATTGGTATATGATGACAGCTTCCCCCATCGCAGAGCCAATCCATTGTGCTGTCTGACATCGCCATAGCTGCCCACCCTGGTGGCGTTCTCCAAGAGCAGACCTTCGTCGTGCTTCTTGGTAATGACATTTACCACGCCCGCAATAGCATCAGAACCATAAAGTGCGCTCGAAGCCCCTTTTACTATCTCGATTTTCTCAATATTCTGAGGGTCGATGAGTGAGAGGTCGTTCTCGCCACCCACATCGCCATGAATGCGCTTGCCGTCGATAAGTATCAGAATATAGCTATTGCCAAGGCCGTTCAGTTGCATCTGCGAACCCATATCGCCATCGTTGAAGGCAAAGGAGGCTGTCAGTCCAGAGAGAATATCCTCCAGACTCTTGCCACCATATTGGCGTAGCATCTTGTTGGTGATGACTTCCGTCTGCACAGGCGCATTCTTCAAAAGGTGTTGTGTACCAGTACCTGTTACAACCACCTCTTGCAAACTGTCTGAACGCCAGACGTCTGTCTGTGCACTTGCGCCAATAGCCAACAGTATCAGGCTAATAGCCAGTTTTAGTCTTTTCATATCAAATCATTCCTTTACGCATCGCTAACTCCTGAACGAGCGTCCTCATTGTTTGATAGGCAGGTCTTCTGACTTTCCCCAGTCTGCTTTACCTTCCCGACTTCTATTAATTGTCAATTCGTCAGTGGCGTTATACAAGCAGACCCTTTCAAGGGGGATTACAGCTGCAGGTACAGTTCCGGACTCTCACCGGATTCCCTTACATCAGGCGGTATCCTACCGTCTGATTGCCATATTTTTGCTGCAAAGATACAAAATAAAGTGAAAAGTGAAGAGTTTAAGGTAAAAAAAATACGACTGTTGTGTAAAATAATGCAAAAAGTATGTATCTTTGCGGCATGAAGTCGAGTTTGATGATAGCAGCACCCACCAGCGGCTCTGGCAAAACAACCATAGCCCGTGGGCTGATGGCCCTTCTCATGCAGAAGGGCTTTGTGGTGCAACCTTTCAAATGTGGGCCTGACTATATCGACACGAAGTTTCATGAGGCGGTGTGCGGACGCCCTAGCATTAATCTCGACACGTTTATGGCGACGCCAGAACATGTACGAGAGCTCTTTGAATATTATGGCAAGGACGCTGATGTCCGTATCGTAGAGGGTATGATGGGCTTGTTCGATGGTTACGACCGCGACAAGGGCTCATCGGCAGAGATAGCGCAGGTGCTGGATATTCCTGTCGTATTAGTGGTTGATGCGAAGTCATCGGCCTATTCAATGGCGCCATTGCTGTCCGGCTTTATCAACTTCAAGAAAGAGGTGCGCATCGCGGGCGTTATATTTAATAAGGTAGGAAGCGAGAAGCATCTTAAAATGTTGCAAGAGGTGTGCGACGACCTCGGCGTAGCTTGTTTCGGCTATCTGCCAAAATCAGCAGGACTTGAGCAAAGCTCACGCTATCTTGGTCTTGATTTTTCAGAAGAGGCGGAGACCACCGACTTGCTGCAACTGCTGGAGCAGTCAGTCGATTGGGAAAGGCTGCTACTGCTTTCGTCCGACGTTAGCGGACTGTTAGTCCGACGGCAGCGGACTGTCAGTCCGACAGTAGCGGACTGTGAGTCCGACAGCAACGGACTTTCTGCTCTCATAGCTCACAACGACGAGAGTTTCACGTTTCTTTATCAAGAAGCCCTTGACTGTTTCTCGTCTATCAGGTTCTTCGACCCAGAAAAAGATGTACCTAACCTTGATGATGTCGATTTGCTCTACCTGCCTGGTGGCTATCCAGAGAAGCATCTGGAGGCATTGGTTAAGAATGAAGCCTGCAGGAGTGCTATCAGGGATTTTGCAGATAGTGGCGGACGCATCCAAGCAGAATGCGGCGGTATGATGTATCTCTGCGCAAAGATTGTGACTGACGATGGCGAGTATCCTATGTGCGGTGTGCTTCCCTATACGATTACAGCCCGCAAGGCTGACAGAAAACTATCTTTGGGCTATCGTCAGTTTGTGCTAGATGGTAAAGAATATCGCGGTCATGAGTTCCACTATACCCAGTTCTTAGACGATACACCAAAGTCTATCGTTCAAGTCTACAATGCCAAGGGCGAGCCTGTGCCCACCCCTGTGTTCAGATATAAGAATGTATTTGCAAGCTATACGCACCTCTATGCGGGCTTCGTCCTAAATGAGAAATGAGAAATGAGGAATGAAAAATTACATCCCATCATGCTGGCCGGAACAGGTAGCGACGTTGGCAAGAGCATCCTTGCGGCGGCGCTCTGTCGTATATTCAAGCAGGACGGCTACGCCCCTGCTCCTTTCAAGGCACAGAATATGGCGCTCAACTCTTACGCAACACCTGAGGGATTCGAGATTGGTCGTGCACAGGCTGTTCAAGCGGAAGCGGCCGGCATTCCTTGTCATACGGATATGAACCCGCTGCTGTTGAAACCACAGAGCGACCATACCTCGCAGGTGATTCTTAACGGCAAACCCATTGGCAACAAGGATGCGTATGACTACTGGCGACGTGGCACCTCTGATATCGATTTCCGCAAGGAGGTGTGTGCTGCCTTCAATCGTTTAGCCACCAAGTACAATCCCGTCGTAATGGAAGGGGCTGGCAGCATTGCAGAGATTAACCTAAAAGACAGAGACTTAGTGAATCTCTCGATGGCTCGCCACGCAAAGGCGGATGTGATTCTGGTGGGCGACATCGACCGAGGCGGCGTCTTCGCCTCTGTCTACGGTAGCATCATGTTGCAGACACCAGAAGACCGAAAACTCATCAAAGGCATTATCATCAATAAATTCAGAGGCGATATGCGACTCTTTGCTGAAGGCCGCAAAATGTTGGAGGATATCTGTGGCATCCCCGTCCTTGGTGTCGTACCTTATTTCAAAGACATCTATATCGAGGAGGAAGACTCTGTAAGTCTTGAAAAGAAACAGCGTGAACTGGCTGAGGGCAAGGTAAACATAGCCGTAGTACTCCTGCGACACATTTCAAACTTCACCGACTTTGACACTTTGGAGCGCGACTCTCGCGTGAACCTCTTTTACACTAATAATGTGTCTGACATCCAAAGGGCAGACATCATCATTCTGCCTGGCACGAAGGCCACACTTGACGACCTTCTGGAGCTGCGTCGCAACGGTTGTGCGCAGGCCATCCAACGCGCTCATCGCGATGGAAAGATGGTGATTGGCATCTGTGGCGGCTATCAGATGTTGGGACAGACGGTGAGCGACCCGCAACATCTGGAAGGCGACATTGAGCATTTGCCAGGACTAGGGCTCTTACCTATCCACACTACCATGACGCCCGAGAAGACCACCCAACAGGTTACCTTCCAGTTCGAAGGTCATACGTGTCAAGGCTACGAGATTCATCAGGGCGTCAGCGACACAAAGGAAGCCATCCTTCAGACCGACCATTGCATCGGCACCTATATCCACGGTTTTCTCGACAATGCACCCGTCACCGAATATCTGCTGAAAGAAAAAGCCATTGACGCTACTCCTGTACAGAGCTATGCCGACTTTAAGGAACAACAATACGACAAGCTTGCTGAGCATGTGCGCCAATATGTGGATATGGAACGAATTTACCAAATTCTGACAACTCATGATTAACGGACACGGCGATGATACATATCAATACGAAGGAATCACGAGCGATTTCTCGTCGAACATCTGCGTTCATGACAGCCATCGGGAATTGATGAATCATCTTGCGGCTCATCCAGAGCTGATTAGTCATTATCCGCAGCCGGAGGCTTGGTCGCTGGAAAAGATGATAGCCGAGCATTACAAGATAGCCCCACAAAATGTTATCGTAACAAGTGGCGCTACAGAAGCCATCTATCTTATCGCACAGACTTTCGGTATGCATCCCGTCATCCCTACCCCAACATTTAGCGAGTACGAAGATGCATGCAATATGTTTCCTCGCTCTGCCGACATTGTAGATATTGGTTCCAGAAACAAGAAACAGGATACAATGCTATGGCTTTGTAACCCTAACAACCCCACTGGAGAGGTTTACGATCAACTATACATCGACAGGATGATGGCTGAATATGATTTGCTGGTGCTGGACCTCAGTTATGAGAACTACACAGATGCTCATATCATGAACCCACGCTGGGGATGTCGCACGCCGTATTCCATTCAGATTCATTCTATGACGAAGAGTTATGCAGTGCCTGGACTGCGACTTGGTTATATCACCGCTCATGAGATTCTGACAGCGCAAATCCGCCAACATCTGCGTCCTTGGAGCGTATCAGCACTTGCGATAGAGGCTGGTAAATATCTATTGGAGCACGATGAACTTATCTGTAAGCCTGACCTTCGCGAGGCGCAACGACTTGCAAAAGAATTAGAACAGATTTGGGGTATTGTAGTGACCCCGTCTCAAACAAATTTCATGCTTTGCAGACTGGTTCATCATACAGCAGCAGAATTGAAAGACTATTTAGCACAAGAGCATCATCTACTGATTCGCGATGCATCAAACTTCCGAGGATTAACACCTCACCATTTTCGTGTTGCTTCACAAACACCAGCAGAAAACGATGCATTGGTGGATGCCATCAAGCAATTTATCACTTTGAAGAATGGATAGTTGGATGATTTATATATTACCCCTCCTAATTGGATGGTTGCTCGACCTCATTCTTGGTGACCCCTCATGGCTACCACATCCTATTGTGGGTTTCGGCAAGATGATTGCCTTTGGCGAGCATCGCCTTAACAAAGGTAGTCATCGAAAACTGAAAGGGGCTTTGATGACCATCTTCCTTATCGTTTTTATCTTTGTAGTCGTATGGCTCATCCGTACTGCTATCTTCTCCCTTTCTTCCCCCTTCCATCTCCCTTCCATCTCCCTTGCTACGCCCTTCCTATGCCCTTCCTTGGATAATCCTTATTTACTCATTCTATTTGATGCAGTTCTCATCTTTTATTGTCTGGCTGGAACAACATTGATTCGTGAGGTACGAGAAGTATTTCTGGCTCTCGACCGTTCGCTGGAAGAAGGACGAAAGCAGGTTGCTCGTATCGTAGGACGCGACACTTCGGAACTCTCTGCCCAGGAGGTGCGGACAGCAGCCCTCGAAACACTTGCCGAGAATCTTAGCGATGGCGTCATCGCCCCCTTGTTCTGGTACACCATCCTTGGTGTGCCTGGCATGCTGGCCTATAAAATGATTAATACTCTCGATTCAATGATTGGCTACAAAACAGAACGCTATCGTGACTTTGGCTGTTGGGCAGCACATATCGACGACATTGCCAACTATATCCCCGCCCGTCTTACGGCTCTGCTGATGGTTATTGCTGCTGGCAAACCACAGCTGGTAAAATTCGTTTGGCGTAACGGACGGAAACATGCTTCGCCCAATAGTGGCTATCCAGAAGCAGCATTGGCCGGCATCCTCAATTGTCGTTTTGGCGGACCGCACTACTATTTCGGAGAATTATTCGACAAACCGTATATTGGCGAGAATGCCCGTGAGTTGACTACTGCTGATATGCAGAAGGCCGTACGCATCAACCGTACGGCAGAAGTGCTCGCCATTATAATAATAACCGTCATTTACTGTCTATGAAGAAAGTGATATTGATTACAGGTGGTGCCCGTTCAGGCAAGAGCCGATACGCTGAAGAGCTTGCTCTGTCGCTAAGTAAGACTCCTGTCTATGTAGCTACGGCCCACGTGTGGGACGATGAATTCCGTGAACGGGTGAAGAAACATCAGGAACGACGAGGACCAGAGTGGACAAACATCGAAGAAGAGAAGCAATTGAGCAAGCTTAATCTCACAGGAAGAGTTGCTGTCATCGACTGCATCACCCTGTGGTGTACCAACTTTTTCTTTGAGTTGCAGAACGTGGACAAGGCGCTTGACGACTTGAAGCGTGAGTTCAATCAGTTTACGGCTCATGACGCTACTTACATCTTTGTAACCAACGAAATCGGTATGGGCGGGGTGAGCGAGAACGCCGTCCAGCGGAAGTTTACCGACCTGCAAGGATGGATGAACCAATACGTGGCCAGCCAAGCAGATGAGGTAATATTGATGGTGAGTGGAATTCCTGTAAAAGTAAAAAGGTGAAAAATGAAAGAGTTTAAGATAGAAAGGCCTGATGAGGCAATGCGGCCTGCTATTCAGGACAAGATTGACAACCTGAATAAGCCCAAAGGTTCGTTGGGTGTTTTGGAAGAGTTAGCACTGCAGGTGTGTCTGATTCAGCAGACGCTCACTCCCTCGTTGGCTCATCCCTGTCACCTTCTTCTGGGTGGCGATCATGGCATAGAGCGTGAGGGCGTCAGTGTGTCGCCGCGTGAAGTCACTTGGCAACAGATGATCAACTTCACGAAGGGTGGAGGAGGGGTCAATATGTTTTGTCGCCAACATGGTTTCCACCTGCGCATCGTCGATGTGGGTGTAGACCATGATCTCACTGCCATTCCTGGTATCATCAATCGCAAGATAGCCCGTGGCACTCGCAACTTCCTCTATGAACCTGCAATGTCGGAGGGAGAGTTTGACAAAGCTATTGAAGTAGGCGTTTCGTTGGTGGATGACTGCATCAATGAGGGCTGCGAGGTGCTTTGTATTGGCGAGATGGGCATTGGAAATACCTCTCCATCAAGCATCTGGATGAGTCTTTTCTGCAATATTCCTCTCGACGAATGTATTGGTGCCGGTGCAGGCCTCGACTCTCCTGGCATCCACCATAAGCGCGAAGTGCTGGCAGCCTCAGTCGCAAGGTATCAATCCCTCCTCCCTCCTCCCTCCTCCCTCCTCACTCTTCTCCGCTACTTTGGTGGCTTCGAGATGATTGCGGCCATCGGAGCCATGTTGCGGGCTGCCGAGCAACACCTTATTATAATGATTGACGGATTTATTATGACGGCCTGTGCTCTTGCCGCCTGTCGGCTCTATCCCTCAGCACAGAGCTATATGGTTTTCGGACATTGTGGTGATGAAAGCGGACATCGTCGCATGCTTGATGCGATGGGCGCCAAGCCACTACTCTCATTAGGATTGAGGTTAGGCGAGGGTACAGGTGCCCTCTGTGCTTTTCCTATCCTCGACTCTGCCGTACGTATGATTAACGAAATGAATAACTTCGACAATGCAAAAATCACTAAATACTTCTAAATTTTACGACCGCCTATGGGCGGCTCTTATCTTCTTCACCCGTCTGCCTTTCTGGCGTATCTATCAGCCGCCGAAGGAGGCCTATCAAGGTGTTGTGGAATTCTGGCCATTGGCTGGTTGGCTCACGGCTGGCGTGATGGCGAGCGTGCTCTATGGCGCCTCGATGGTGTTCAACTATGAGATAGCCATCGTGTTGGCCATCGTCAGTCGTTTGCTGTTGACAGGCGCCCTGCACGAAGACGGGTTGGCAGACTTCTTCGATGGTTTCGGAGGCGGTGGACGAGACCGTCAGCGCATCCTCGACATTATGAAGGATTCGCACATCGGCACCTATGGTGTGCTGGCACTCATCGTCTATTTTGCATTACTATTCTTTGCCCTCCATTCTTTGGCACCCGCTGACGCTGCACTTGCTATCCTCGCCGTTGACCCATACGCCAAGATGGTGAGCGCCCAAGTGATACAGATGATGCCGTATGCCCGCACAGAAGAGACGGCCAAGAACAAGACCGTCTATCGCAAGTTCTCTGCGGCTGCTGGCATTGGTCTCGCCATACAAGGGCTATTGCCCATCAGCCTCTATCTTTGGTGGATGCAAGGGCGAATGGAATGGAGTGTACTTATCTTTCTGCCATGCCTGACGATGTACTTCCTCTACCTTTTCATCCGGCGTCGTTTGCGAGGCTACACAGGCGACTGTTGTGGTGCGCTTTTCCTACTCACCGAGCTTAGTGCCTATCTGGTGGTTTCCTATTTATGCTAAAAGAAGGAAACCGTCTTCCTGTTTTATCTGCTCGTCCTGTAGTAGTGTGACGAGGGCTGCATCAATGGCTTCCGAGGGCAACGGCAGTTGGTGTAGTAAGGTTGTGTGGTGAGGCTTGTGGTCTGCGAGTAGTTGCAGAATGGCCTGCTGTGCCGCAGTCAGTTGGTCTGCATCTACGGCGTTTCCCTGTTGTTCCCTGCACACGTCACAGTGTCCACAGTTGTGGGTGTTTTGTTCTCCGAAATATTCCAAGAGCATCCGCGAACGACAACGGCCGTTCGACTGTGCGTAGTGCTGAATGGCGTTTATGCGCAGTCGGTATTGCTCCATGCGGTCTTCGTAGATTTCACGTGACAAATGGATATGTTCCGGATCGTCGCGCCGCTGCAGATAGTGAATAGTTGGTATTTGTCGGCGAGGAATGTAGCGGATGATGTGTTGCTGTGCCAGAGCGGTGAGCACCTGATGGAGGGCTGCAGCCTGTATGCCGCTGTCGTGAGCTATCAGTGATTCGTCAATATAACCTAAATCAGCGAAAAGTCCACCATAGTTGCGAAGCAGGGCTACGATGACCCGCTCTTCGTCGGGCGTGGTGTCTTTCAGCCGATAGAGCTCCTGACGCTCTAACAGAAACTGTACGCGGGTCTGGAGGTCTGGTGCCTCGTCATATTCAATGTAGCCGGCACGTTGCAGGATATGTAGTGCAGAGTGTACCCGAGTAGGGAAATGGTGGAAGCGTGTGCAGAATTGGTCGATATTAAACTCGCGAGTAATACCGAAGCCGTCGCCAAGGGCTATCTGGTAGTAGTAGGCCAGGTGTTCATAGACTTGTCGGATGTACTCGCGTGGCGGAAAGTTGTCGTCAATTCGTTGCTGCAGCTTGCTATTGTCGCTATTGTTGTATAGCAATACTGCGTAAGCCTGCTGGCCGTCGCGTCCTGCCCGGCCGGCCTCCTGGAAGTAGGCCTCGATAGAGTCTGGACAATCGTAGTGGACAACCAGTCTGACATCAGGTTTGTCGATACCCATTCCAAAAGCGTTGGTGGCCACGATGATACGTGTGCGATCTGCTGTCCATGCCTGTTGCCGTTGGTCTTTATCGTCGCTTTCCAGTCCGGCGTGATAGAATGTCGCCTCCAGCCCTGCCTTAACCAGTGCAGTGGCCAGTTCCTTACTGCGTCGTCGGCTGCGCACATAGACAATGGCCGCACCGTTAGTGTGGCTTAGGATATGGATGAGCTCCTGTTCCTTGTCGGCCACGTGTCGCACCAGATAGGTGAGGTTGGCTCTTTCGAAGGACATGCGAAAGACGTTGAATGTGGAATGTGGGGCGTTTTGTGTTGCATGTAGCGTGAGTTTCTCACAGATGTCGTCGACCACCTGAGGGGTGGCCGTAGCCGTCAGTGCCAACACGGGGATGTCGGGCAGCAGGGTGCGAATGTTGGCTATCTCGAGATAGCTCGGACGGAAGTCGTAGCCCCATTGCGATATGCAGTGTGCCTCGTCGACAGTGAGAAACGAGATGCGCATGTGGCGTAGCTTCGTGACGAACAGTTCGCTGGATAGGCGCTCGGGCGATACATAGAGGAATTTCGTACGCCCCAGTATGCAGTTGTCCAACGTACGCAGTATTTCGTCATGCTGCATACCACTGTATATTGCTGCAGCAAAGATGCCGCGGCGACGCAGGTGGTGCACCTGATCTTTCATCAGCGCAATGAGAGGTGTGATGACGATACAGACGCCCTCCATGGCCAGCGCAGGCACCTGAAAGGTGATGCTTTTTCCGCCACCTGTCGGCATGAGTCCCAACGTGTCGTGTCCCAGGCCTATCGACTCGATAATCTCACGTTGTATGCCGCGGAAGTCGTCGTAGCCCCAATATCGTTTAAGTATTTCCTTGTAGCTACTCATCCTCTGACGGTCGGATGTCTTCTATCTGCAGTTGCACTTCACCGCGTTTGTAGCTGTTCTCTTCGATGGTGTATACGATGTCGAACGAGCGCTTGCTTTTTATGTAGCGTGCCGCTGCCGACTGTCCGAAGGCGATGCCGTTCATGACGACGGCCGATTTCGAGTCTACGAGCTCCAGCTTGATGTGCTCCTGATGGCGTCCTACCACCTTGCTGGTGCCGTAGTCGAAGACGTTGCGCGTCAGGAACAGCGGCTTGCTGTTGCCGGGGCCATGGGGGGCCAGTCGCTTCAGTTCGCTGAGCAGTCGCTTGTTAATCTGATGAAAGTCCAACTCCTTGTCGATGTCCAGCGTCTGCTGAGTCTGTTCGGGCAATATGTGGTTGCTGACATACTCCTGAAAACGGCGGCGAAACTCAGGAATATTCTCCTGACGCAGCGTCAGCCCCACGGCATAAGTATGACCACCGAAGTTCTCCAGCAGGTCGCGACACGACTTGACGGCGTCGTAGATGTCGAAACCTGCCACCGAGCGTGCCGAGCCCGACGCTATACCGTCGATAATGGTCAGCACCACCGTCGGACGGAAGTATAGTTCGGTCAGTCGCGAGGCGACGATGCCTACCACGCCTTTCTTCCATCCTTCGTCGTAGAGCACTATCGACTCCATGTGGCGCTGACTCTCCAGACGTGCCACAATCTCGTTGGCCTCTTCGGTCATCTGCTTGTCGACGTCCTTGCGCTGTTCGTTGTATTTATTGATGCGCGTAGCCAGAGTCAGTGCTTTCTGCAGGTCGCGCTCTGTCAGCAGGTCTACCGCCTCGCGGCCGTTCATCATACGTCCCGAGGCATTGATGCGCGGACCTATCTTGAAGACGATGTCGCTCATGGTCAACTCGCGGCCACCTAATCCGCAAATCTCGATAATGGCCTTCAGCCCGATGCACGGACTCTGGTTCAGCTGTTTCAGTCCGTGGAAGGCCAGCGTGCGGTTTTCACCCTCTACAGGCACCAGGTCGGCGGCAATGCTGACGGCACAGAAGTCGAGCAGCGGAATCAGTCGCGAGAAAGGTATGCCGTTGTTCTTGGCAAAGGCTTGCATGAACTTGAAGCCTACGCCGCAGCCGCAGAGGTGCTTGAACGGATAGGTGGAGTCTGTACGTTTCGGGTTCAGTATGGCTACGGCGGGTGGCATCACCTCGTCGGGCACGTGGTGGTCGCAGATGATGAAGTCTATGCCCAGCGTTTTGGCATAGGCTATCTCGTCGACGGCTTTGATGCCGCAGTCTAACACCACTATCAGCTTGACGCCTGTCTCTGCCGCATATTCTATGCCTTTTCGGCTGACGCCGTAACCTTCCTCCTCGCGGTTGGGTATGTAGTAGTCTGTGTTTGAGTAAAACTGCTGCAGAAACTTATATACCAGCGCCACGGCTGTACATCCGTCAACGTCGTAGTCGCCGTAGACCATGATGCGCTCCTTGCGCCCCATGGCGTCGTTCAGGCGGTCTACCGCCACGTCCATGTCGTTCATCAGAAACGGATCTATCAGCTCGTTCAGCATGGGACGGAAGAAACGCTTTGCCGCGCTTTCTGTTTTGATGCCACGCTGTATGAGCAATTCCGCCAAGACGGGGCTCATTCCTATCTTGTCGGCCAGTTCCTTGGCCTGCTGTTGTCTATCTGGTGTAGGTCGTTCGTAATTCCACTTAAATTGCATTTCGCCTTCAAAGTTACAAAGAAAAATCTGAATAACCGTATATCCACCGTTTTTTTTAACAGTTTTTCTGCTTTTCTCCTTGTTGCCTTATCGACGATGAGGGGTGGTGTGAAAGGTGTAAAAAGGAAAATTCGGGCGGGGAAAGGCGGGGAAAAAGCAGTAGTGTAAAATATACACAAAGAAAATATTGTACATAATGACTATATGTTAGCAAAACTTCCTGTGGATTAAAATGTAAAATATATTTCTAAAACGTGAAGAGAGCAAAGAGAGGTTTGACGGAAAAGGGTATGAGGATAAATTGATTAAGGAGAAATAATATTCGATAGATAATAATGCGTACTTTTGCCGGATGATGAGGAATAGAGAAAGGGTAGGGGAGGAGATGCGTTGAAATGAAAGGTAATGTGTCAAAGAGTCGCTATGCCTGCCAAAATGATAGTATAAAACAGATGAATGTTGGTAACTGAAAATGTAATATAATATGAAGGATATGCGGCGTGATGGTCTAATCGAAGGCGAAAAGAGGGAAAGTGAGGGGTCTAGAGGCAAACGAGGGGACTACCAGTTTTGACAATCCGCTCTTCTTTATTTTATATAAAAATTTGATAGTTAGTGTTTTGGCTTTGGTATATTAAAGTAGTACATTAGATATTGACTTTCCAGGAGCCATTTTTGTTGGCCCCCACACGCTCGATGATGCCTTTCTTGCGGAGAGCTGCTAAAACCTTGTTGATGCCGGCTTCTGAGAGTTGTAGACGCTGGGAAAGAATACCTATAGTGATGCGCGGATCAGCACCAAGAAGCTTAACGATGCGTTGCTCAGACTTGGAAAGTTGAACTTCAGTACCTTTGTTTACGGTGTTTTCATCTGAGTTTTCCTGTACTTTTCCTCTACTTTTATTCTTTACTTTATTCTCTACTTTATTCTTTACCTCGCGTACAATGATATCTAACAGACAACGTAAAATGAACTCGATGAAATGTGTGGTTTTTGCGTTTTCACTGAGATAGGCCAAGACGCGCCGATATTCCTGTTGATGCTCTACGACGATAGACTCGAAGGGAAGGCCTGCCAAAATCGGGCGCCATTGTACCAAAAGGAGGCTCTGCCAATAGAGCCCCAGACGCTCATTGCCTTCCAAAAAGGGATGAATGGAGGTTAATTCGTAATGAAAAATACAACTGCTGATAAGCGGATGCTCATCAGTGTGACTCAACCAGTCAAAGAGCATGGACATGTGCAGAGGAACGCGCGGATCGTCCCTACGATACGCTCCAACTCCGTCACTCAATCCATCAGACAATTTCTCGTGTGCGCGTTGTAAATCGTCTTCCTGATAAGGATTGTAGGGCGCTTCATAATTCATGGACGAATGATTTGTTAGCGTCTCGAGAGTTCCAATTTGTTCGGAAATTTCGGAAACTAAGTTGAGCACTTCTGGTGATATTTGATAAGAAGGTGTAAACATAAAACTTTACATTATTTTATTTTGTATAAACTCTATACTGCAAAATCCTTGGAATAGTTAAACAATTCGTTTGTTTTTTTGTCTTATTTTTAAGCCGATTTAGACTCATGTTAGTCTATTTCCTGTGCATGGCAATGACATAGATGATGACGGGACCGCCCATAATAGGCGTCACGGCATTAAGTGGGATGATGCCTGATTCACCTGGGAGGAAACAGATGGCGTTACAGGTAAGGGCGATGACGGCTCCGCAGAGCATAGTTCCAGGCATTAGAATGCGGTGGTCTGCACGCTGAAAGAGCAGGTAGGCGATATGTGGTACGGCCAGTCCGATGAACATGATTGGGCCGCAGAAGGCAGTGGTGACGGCGGTTAACAGTCCTGTGACAACCAACAGGTAATTGCGTATGCGGATCGTGTTAACACCTAAATTTTCGGCATATTGTTCGCCCAATAACAAGGCATTGAGCGGTTTGACGAGTAGCAGAGAACAGAATAGTCCGAGGATACTGAGTGAAGAGAATATGGGAATCTGTTTGAAGGGTACACCGCCGAAGGAGCCCATACCCCAGACCATATAAGACTTGACGCCCTCGTCAGTGGCAAAAAAGTTGAGTAGCGACACGACGCTATTGGCAATGTAGCCAATCATGATACCAATGATAAGTAACATGACGTTGTTGCGTACCATGGTGCTAAACAGGAATATCAGAGCCATGACGGCCATGGCACCTGCAAAGGCAGCAGCCAGAACGGCCATGAATCCCGACATGCTGACGCTGCCGATGCTAAGCGAGCCGCCCAAACCCAGCATAACGAGGGCTACGCCCATGCCGGCACCACTATTGATACCAAAGATGCTGGGGCCGGCCAGTGGATTCTTGAAGGCAGTTTGGAGCATCAGACCGCTGATGGCCAGCGACGCACCGCATAGCATGGCAGTAATGGCCTGTGGCAGACGACTCTCCATGACAATGTACTGCCAGGAAGGACGTGCAGCCTCGTGCCCCATAACGATGCTGATGACATCGCGAAGTGGTATGGATACCGACCCAACGGCCAGATTGACAGCAAATAATACAGCCGTCAGAACAGCCAGTGCTATGCAGATAACGATGCTTCGCTTCACGCTTTCTTTAATTCTTTAGCTTTTTATAATAACGTAGCGCGGGCAGTCCTATTATGTCGGGATGTAGAATTTGCAGGAAATCGCAGAGCAGGCGGTCAGGGTGAAAGGGCGTCTCTTCATAGAACATAGACTGTTCGACGTTGCAGCCGTATACGTTATGCTGTCGGAAGGCTGCTATCTGGTCGTAACCCCGATGGCCTGTCAGCAACTCCTGGTAGTTCCACTCGTGGTCACTGGAATAGCGGAACAGCCAAACGTCAGCCTGTCCGCCACGCTCGAGAACAGTCTCGAAAGGTAGAGACAGCGAACCACTCTGTGTGTCACTGGCCCACGGATATTCTCCGCCAGCATCCTGTAGCATCTGTCCGATAGTACTGCGACCACCAGGCATGTACCAGACAGAGCCTACCACCTTGTCGACGATAACAGAACGCCCCTTGCCAGTCTTTACTGCTTGTTGCTTAAGGGAAGTATAGCTGCTGTCAACCTGATGGAAAAGTCTGTCGGCTTTCTCGCTGACGCCAAAGAGTAAACCATAGAAACGCATCCATTCGGCACGAGCTAGTGGGGAAGTCTCCATATATTCGGCACACTCAATCAGTGGGATGCCTATCTCTTCGGTCTTACCGTAACCGCCAGAGTTCTCAAAGGGAGACAATAAGATGGCCTCTGGTTTGATGTCCATAATCTTCTCAACCAGTGGGTTTAGGCCGTTACCACAGTCAACGATACGTCCAGCCTTGATTTGCTGTTGAATATAAGGTACTTTAATGTATTTGGCATCAGCCACACCTATGATACGGCTGCCCATGCCCAATTCAGTAAGTAAGGCGCAATGAACGGTGGTGAATACGGCAGCACGTTGGATGGGAACCTTGACGACAGTACCATCAACGAAGTCTGGCGGTTGATGTCTACCCTCTGATACGCGAGGCACGAGATAGTACCGATGTAATAGTTTACCCTTCTTCCACGGATTACTGATTTCTGCAATCGTATAACCGTCGTATTCAACGATGGTGAGCAATGATGAATGCTTCAGTGTGATGCTGTCACCATTAACTGATGACAAAGAAGTGTTGTTGCCACCTTGGCATGAAGCCAAGGCGACAACAACTGTACATAGTATAGATAGTGAGGTTAGTTGCTTACTCATACTTTACGCCAGTTTTAGCAACAATAGCGCACGGACCTACCCAGCAGTCGAATTTTGTGACGAGGGTTCCGTCGGCCTTATATTGCTTGACATAGCCAGGAGTCTTATAACTGGCCTTACCCGTGTCGGGATCCTTGGAATTGGAAGCAATAAAGACATTGCCGGTAATAGGATCGACACCAATGGTGTTAGGATACTCAACATCCTCACTGGGGGTAAAGGCAGACGTACTGTTGTTTGCTACATCATAAACGGAATAAGATGTGCTGTTGAGTCCATAGGGTGAATTGATAACATAGATTTTCTTGCCGTCAGAGCACATGGCTGTAGCGTCAAGAACCTTGGTAACCTGTCCGTTTTCTGTCACCTTACGAACACCTGCATTCTCCTGAGCGTAGGGAGGAGTAGCACCGTAAGCACCAGAATCCAGATAGTACAGACTGCCATTGATAGCAACAGCAGCTACAGGATTGATGATATTTTCATCAGAAATCTTAGTCTCAGCACCTGTTGAGAGGTTAATTTTAGAGATAGAGGCATTGCCCATGCTGTAGTTTGAGTTAACCACATAGAGGTTGTTGCCTACAATTGCCAGACCCTCAGGATAACCACCTACGGCATAGGTAGCCTTCAGCTGATAGGTGTTTGCGTCGATAACTGCTACAGAACCGTTACCGTTGACAGAGTATGTTGACCAGTCAGCACTGGATGTACCATAGTTAGATACATACAATTTACCGTCTTGTGCAATGATGTGACGTGGGTGAGCACCCTGTCCATCGGCCATCAGTTCTTTAAGTTTAATCTGCTTGATAGACTTCAGGTTATTCTTGTCTACGACCTCAATGGTGTTCTCGTTGTCAACCACGATATACATCTTGTCTTCATAAACCAAAGCATCGTTGGCAGTTAGACCCAACTCACGACCATTGACAGATTTGAAGGCTTGAGCAGTAACCGTTTTAGTTTCGTAGTCATAATAGGTCAGACCTCCATTGACAGGAGTAGACATGTTTCCAGAACATACAACGAAAACACCGTTAGTGACATCAACGGGTTTAGGCTCATAGGGAGTCTCATCGTCGCTGCTACATGCAACCAAAGCCCATGCTCCAACGAGCATCATGGCTAAACTTAATAAATTCTTTTTCATGTTTGTTGTTTGTTAAAATTGGTATTTAATAGAAAACTGGTAACTTCTGCGAGGCATGGGATAGTGACTCACTATCTCATACTGTTGATCGAACATGTTCTTGATGTCGGCACGAACCTCCAACGAATGACGAGCCCAATGCCAATGGCGCCAACAGGTCAGTCCATAGTCCTGATAACCTTTGACCAGTGTGCCTTCCAAGTGTTCATTGGTTGCCCACCGATTGCTGACAAAGGTGCCGTGGAAGCTCATGTTAAGCCAAGGATTCTCATAACTGACAGACATGCTGCCCGTATGTTCCGGATAATATGCAATCTGCTTTCGGTAGTTAGGCGATTCAGGATTGGTACGGTTCTCTACTTGTTGGTAAGTATAATTGCCCGAAGCTTTCAACTCATGCCTAGGAGCTAATGTTAAAGAGGCAGAACCTGTGACATCCAGTCCAAATACCTCAACCTTACCGACATTGATACACGTCCATACAAACATATTATGCGGCACAGAAACAATCATGTCGCGTACACTATTGTAATATCCATCAGCCGTCATCTGGAAAGACAGACATTGCCAAAGGTCATCATGCCAGGTCATACCTACATTCAACTGGTCTGTTTTCTCTGGCAGCAGGTCAGCACTGCCATAGTGGAAATAATAGCTTTCATTGAACGTTGGAGAACGGAAAATGTTCTTGTACGAGGCACGCACATATAAGTCTTGCTCTGGGAATACCCGATAGGACAATGACAGTGATGGCGACAGTTGTCGCATGTCGCGGGCACTCTCGCCCTTTTCGGCATGATTGAGATAAAGAGAGTGCAACAGTCTTCCCAATAGGGTCAATCGTCGATTATGATATTTTGCTGTAGCGCTTTGAAGCAGTGAATAACGCCACGGATGAACTATCTGTCCTGTATTACTATTGAGTGAGTTATAGGCATAATCAGCAGCATAGTTAAATGCCCAATAGTTATTTGGCGCATATAACACTGTAACGGATCCCATTGCCTCACGTTGCCAGTAGTCCGACTCGCTAGTGCTACCGAAGTAGGCGCCATCCTTATAAATGGAAGCCGTCCAATTGTATTTGGCAGATAGCTTCAAAGCCCACCCACTGGCATTGCGTGTCTGGAACTGCAGCTGTCCGAAAGCATTACGGTCGCGCAAAGTCTCATTACTTTCATTGGCATAATAGCGTACCTGTCCTGGCAATTGGCGGTCATTGTCGTAATAGTACAACTTACCACTCAAGCGATTCTTATCGTTGATGTTCCATAAGAAGTTGACCTCACCATGTCCACTATTCATACGGCTGTTTTTACGCGTATCCTCAGTGACAATAGTCACATTGCGTAACGTATACGGATATTCATTGTCTGCATAGGTGTATTCTCCCACCACAGACAGCGCCAACCGACTACTGACATTCTGCTCATAACGCATAAATGGATTCACATAGCCAAAGGAGCCTACTTTCAGCTGTGTCGTCAAATGAGGCTGCAGGTCTTCAGAAGGTACACGCAACGTCTCAATATGGAGCACTGCAGGCGTGGAAGACTGACGAGCAGGAATAAAGATGTCATCATTATCGCCCACAACTAGTGACAGATGGTCGACATTGTCGAGAGAATAGCGCGAGAGGTCTATCTCGCCACTCTGACACTCTGAGAGCATGACGCCATCGTAGGCGACACCCGTATGCTTGGCTCCAAAGCCACGTACGCTGACGGTCTTCATGCCACCAGCGCCACCATAGTCGCGAAGTGTGATGCCTGGCAGGCGGTGCATCGCATCGGCCATATCGGTCACGCCCATCGTCTGCATGTCGCGGCGGTCGAGTACGTGCATCGGTGCCGTACTCTGCAGTGCACGCTCGTGGCGGTCCTTGCTGATGGTGACTTCACGCAGTTGGTGTGTCTTGCCAGTTAAGGTGTCCGTTTGAGCCACACTCATAACGGATATGCCGAATAAGATGATAATACCTAATATCTTTTTCATTCAAACGGTTTTCACAAAAAGTGGAGAGACCCGCATGTCTCACGACATAAGCCTCTCCCCGAGACTTATATAATAATACACGTATCTCGTCTTGCGGCCTAACCCCAGAGGCACAGCAGGACGAATGGTGCAGCAGGCAGGTATTCTGACTTGCGGCGGGGACTGCGAACGTCTTCCCAATAATATCAGTGACATCGTGTTCGCACCACGAATGGCTGCTTACAGCTGCGGGACAGTCGAGGAATCACACCTCGTTCCCTGACCTGTTGCGGGTGCAAAGATACAGCATATAGATTGAAAAACCAAGAGAAAACCGCTTTTTCTTGTTTTTTATATATAAAGAATAACGGCAGCAATGAGTGAGAAACTCACTGCTGCCGTTGGTTATGTGCCGTTTTAGTGGCTTTGTAGCTATTTGATGCCTAACTTCTTGCGAATGTCCTTAGGAATGGCATTTCGGTTGATGAGGAAGTCCATCGTGTTGGCAGCGATGAAGGCCTTGGTCATATACCAGATGCCCTTGTAGTCGCCCGTCTCGCCCCACGAATTCTGCACCATGTAGTACTCCTTGCCGTTCTGGTCTTTGGCCACACCGAAGATGTGCATGCCGTGGTCGTCGGTGAGCTGCCAGTTGTCGAAACGCTCTTGGCGCAGCTGCTGGGTGGGAACAATCTCGGGTACGGTGCAGCCCAGCGAGTCGATGATGCTGCGCTTCTTGGTGGCCGTCATCTTCAGCCACTTGGCCATGTCGCTGCCTTGCAGATTCTGTGTGGCCTTGGCGTCGACAGCGTATGCCAGTCCCTGACGGGTGAAGCCGTCCTCAGAGACGTCGCCGCCCCAGGCTACGGTGTAGCCGTTGGCAATGGCGTTGTCGATGATCTGCATCATCTCGTCCATCGGCACGTTGTACGACAGCGGGAAGCGCCAGTTGTCTTGCACCTCTACGGCAAAGGCCGTATAGAATGGGTGATGGGTATAGCTGGTGATGCTGACGTAGTCGTCGAGGTTGATCTTCAACGATTCCATGAAAGATTTCGGAGTATACTTCTTGCCCTCATAGGTGAACTCCTCCGGACATTTGCCCAGATAGGCGTCGAGGATGCCCTGCATGCCGACCTTCCACTGGTTGCTGATTTTCTTGGCACTGCTCTTCGAAATGGCAGCCACATAGGGCTCGAGCAGTGAGAAGAACTCGTTGAAGTTATTCAGCGAGTCGCCATAGAGCGAGCCGGGGAAAGGCATGGCCTCGAGCGGGCAGATGCCATGGTTCTTCAGCGTCGAGAGCACATCCTCGGCCGAACCACCCTGTGCAAACTGGCAGTCGCCGTGGTAACGCACCACCTGGATGGCACGCTCCATATAGGTCTTGTTGGCCACGAAAGCCTCGCAGAGGTTGTAGCGCTTGCCGGTAGCTTTCAGAATTTCAGACTCGAAGAACGAGAGGGTGGAGTAGTCCCAGCACGTACCGCTGCGATTTTGGTCTTTGATGCGGGTGATGGGGTTCTCCTTGATAGTTGTAAAGACAGGCTTGTTGGACTTTTTGATGGAGTCAGCCTTTTCCGCTGCCTGGGCCCCAACTGCCATGATGGCAAACAGGGCGAGTGTCATTAGTTTTTTCATTCTTTTCGTTGTTTCGATGTTTCGATAGTTCAACATTATTTCATAAACTCTTCGAGTTCCGTGGGATGGTAGGGGATGCGCTTTGTGCCCAGGAAGCGGCAACCATCCTTGGTAATCAGTACGTCGTCCTCTATGCGGATGCCGCCAAAGTCACGGTATGTCTCGATTTTGTCGAAACACAGGAACTCTTTACAGTGGCCGCTCTGGCGCCAGTCGTCAATGAGGGCAGGTATAAAATAGATGCCTGGCTCGTCGGTAACGACAAAACCCTCTTCCAGCCGGCGCCCCATACGCAGACAGTTGGTGCCAAACTGTTCGAGGTTGGGGCGGGTCTCGTCGTCAAAGCCGACGTATATCTGTCCTAGTCCTTCCATGTCGTGGACGTCCATACCCATCATGTGGCCCAGCCCGTGAGGCAGGAACATGGCGTGGGCGCCTGCTGCGACAGCCTCGTCGGTATCACCCTTCATCAGACCGAGCTCTTTTAAGTGTTCGGTCATCAGTCGGCAGACAGCCAGATGTACGTCCAAATACTTAATACCGGGCTTGGCAACCTCGAGGACATAATCGTGGCATTGTTCGACAATGCTGTAGATTTCCTGCTGTCGCTGGGTAAAACGTCCGTTGACAGGCATGGTGCGCGTATGATCGGAGCAATAGTCATCCAATTCGCAGCCGGCATCACAGAGCACCAGACGTCCGTCCTCGAGCGGAGCCGTCGAGGGACAGCCGTGCATGATTTCACCATGTTGCGAGAAGATAGTGCCAAAACTCGTTCCGTCGGCCAACGAACGGGCAATACCATCGACCTGTCCGCCAATGAAACACTCTGTGACACCAGGCTTGATCAGCCGTTGGGCGGTAGTGTGCATTTGGTAGCCTACGTCGCAGGCGCGCTCGATGGCCTCGATTTCCTGTGGCTCTTTGGTGGCACGCATTTTTACCACGGCCTTGATCAGCGGCAGACTTGCAGCCTCCTTCTGTTTTGAAGGATGGATATCCAGCAGGTCCATGATCTGAATCTTGGTGTCGTAGCGGTAGGGCGGGAGGAAATGTACCGTTCTGTTTGTTGCGATGGCATCGCTACATACTGAACTGAGTTTTTCCATCGGAGCTGTTCTGCTGATGCCCACCTCGGCGGCGAGGTCGCTGATAGAAGGTGTGAAGCCCATCCAGACGATGTCCTCTACGTCGATGTCGTCGCCAAAGAGCCACTCCTCGTCGTTGTCAATGTCGATGACGCCTACCAGTCTGTCGCGGTGCTGACCAAAATAGTAGAGGAACGAGGAGTCCTGACGGAATGGAGTATAGCTGTTGGCAGGATAGTTGTAGGGAGCCTCGTTGTTGCCGAAGAACACGACGACGCCATTGCCTACCAGTTTCTTTAGTTCGGCACGTCGCCGAACGTATGTGTCTTTGTCAAACATATATGAGTGCTTTTTAGTTTATTCTTTCAGCAGGTCGGGGCGCAGACGACGGGTACGCTCCATAGCTTGTTCCAGTTCCCAGTTACGTATCTTGGCTTCGTTACCCGAGAGCAGGATATCGGGCACCTTCCAGCCTTTGTAGTCGGCAGGACGCGTATAGATGGGTGCTGCCAGCAGGTCGTCCTGGAAACAGTCGGAGAGGGCCGACTGTTCGTCGCCTATGACACCTGGCACCACACGGACAATGGCGTCGGCAATCATCGCTGCCACGAGTTCACCCCCCGTCAGTACGAAGTCACCGATGGAGATCTCTTTTGTAATAAGGTGGTCGCGTACGCGCTGGTCAATGCCTTTGTAGTGACCGGCGAGGATGATCAGGTTGCCCTTCAGCGACAGCTCGTTAGCCATGTGCTGGTCGAAACGCTCGCCATCAGGCGAGGTGAAGATGACCTCGTCGTAGTCGCGCTCTGCCTTCAGGGCTGTAATGCAGCGGTCGATAGGCTCACACTGCATCACCATTCCTGCCGAACCTCCATAAGGATAGTCGTCGACGCGGCGCCACTTGTCCAGCGTGTAGTCGCGCAGGTTGTGCAGTCGTATCTCAGCAAGGCCTTTCTTCTCGGCCCGTGCCAGTATCGATTCGTGTACGAAACCCTCGAGCATCTCGGGCAGTACGGTGATTATGTCTATGCGCATTCGCTAAATGATAAATGATAAATGAGAATTATTCTTTGTTGTAAAACTCCTTGATGCGGTCGATATAGCGTTCGCCCATCTCGCGGCCCAGATTATAGACGCGCTGCATCTGCTGCGGGTCGTGGCTGATGTGGCCGATGGGTATCTTGTCGTCAGGTCGTATGACCAGACAGCGCCCTTCCCGTTCAGCCTGGGCGACATATCGCAGTTGTTGGTTATACATCTCGTGGCGACAGTCAAGTGCTCTTACCATCTCTGGATAGCCGTGCAGTGATAGGCGCATCAGCGGCATCAGCTTGTTGTGCGATTTCTGATAACCCTGCGGCTGGGTCAATATCACTACGTTGCGCTCGTAACCGATGCTTTCAGCGTAGGCTAAGGGTATTGAGTCGCTGACGCCTCCGTCTAACAGCTGGCGTCCTTGCACCCTGACTACTTTCGATAGTACGGGCATGGATGCTGAGGCACGCAACCACTCCAGTTCGTCGTAGTCGACGTGCGTCATCTCGTGATAGACGGCCTTGCCCGTCGTGACGTCCGTACACACGATGTGGAACGCCATAGGGTTCTCCTCAAAGGTTCTCATGTCGAACTGGTCGTACTCGTAGGGCACAACGTGGTAGCCGAACTTTGCATTGAAGTAGTCGCCACTCATCAGTAGCGACCAGAGCCCGCTGTAGCGCCTGTCGTTGGCAAAGCGCTGGTTGTAGCGGAGGGCCCGTCCTATCTGGTGCGACTTGTAGTTGCATCCGAAGGCTGCACCTGCTGATACGCCAATAAGACCATCAGGCTGGATGTTATGTTCCATCATCACATCCGTCACCCCTGCTGTCCACAGTCCGCGCATGGCGCCCCCTTCTAATACGAGTCCTTTTTTCATAGCCGATGCAAAATTACGAAATAATTATCAATTATCAATTGTGAATTATCATTTTTTTATTACCTTTGCAGCAATGTTAACGTATTCAGTAGTAGGAATGGGTGCCATTGGCGGCTTCTATGGAGGTTGCTTGGCACATGCAGGACGCACGGTGCGCTTCCTGTCACATAGCGATTGTGAGTATGTGCTGCAACATGGTCTGCAGGTGGACTCTTGTGACGGCAGTTTTACATTGCCGCATATTGAGGCATATGTAAAGCCGGCAGAGATACCTGAGAGCGACGTTGTCATTGTCGGGCTGAAGTCGGTCAAGAACCATGATGTACTGCCGGAACTGTTGCGTCCCCTTATTACCGACCGTACGGTGGTAATCCTCATTCAGAATGGTATTGGTCTCGAAGAAGATCTGCAACAGTTGTTTCCTGGACTGAAGATCATTGCCGGACTGGCCTTTATCTGCTCGGCCAAGGTTGGACCGGGGCATATTAACCACCAGTGCTATGGCAGCATCAATCTGGGTAACTATTCATGTCCTGACGACCGTTTCCACGAGATTCTTATGGACCTGCAGGATGCTGGTATACAGGTTGGGGAGGTTCCTTATCTGGAGGCTCGTTGGAAAAAAGCCGTGTGGAATATGCCGTTCAATGGAATGACCGTTGCGCTGAATACGTCGACGGATAAGTTGCTGAAGAACCCTGCTACTCGTCAGCTTATCTACGACCAGATGATGGAAGTCATTGGTGCTGCCAATGCCTTGGGTGTTGAGGCCCTCACCAGTGAGTTTGCCGACAAGATGATGCAGATGACGGACGAGATGGTACCCTATAGTCCTTCCATGAAGCTCGACTTCGACTTCCATCGTCCTATGGAGATAGAGTATCTCTATACGCGTCCTATTGCTGAGGCAAAAAAAGTCGGCTTCGAGATGCCGAAGTTAGCAATGCTCGAAGCCGAATTGCGGTTTATAGAGTCGTTTAATACTGGCGGAGCGCGCTGATCAGCTCGTTGTTTTCCGTCCGTGTGCCAATCGTGATGCGCAGACAGTTGTTGCAAAGCTGAATGCGGGTACGGTTACGCACGATAATGCCTTTGTCGACGAGGTAATCGTAAATCTTTACAGCATCCGTCACGCGAGCCAGGAAGAAGTTGGCATCCGTGGGGAAAATCTGCTCACAAATAGGCAGTTCACGGAAGGCTTGCATCAGTCGGGTGCGCTCTTGCAGGAGTATCTTCACGGTTTTGTCTACCTCGAATGGGTCTTTCAACATTTCCATCGCCTGCTGCTGGGTGAGCATGTTGACGTTGTACGGATACTTTACCTTATTATATATATTGATAATTTCTTTTGAGGCGAAAGCCATACCCAAACGCAATGCTGCTGATCCCCATGCCTTGGACATGGTCTGCAGAATGATGAGGTTCGGGTGTGTGGGCAGTTCCTGACGCAGCGACTGTTGCTGGGCAAAATCGATATATGCCTCGTCGACGACCACGATACCGTTGAAGCCCTCGATGGTGCGCAGTATCTCATCGCGGTTGAGCGAATTGCCTGTCGGATTATTAGGCGAACAGAGCCAGATAACCTTCGTGTGGTCATCACAGGCTGCCAGCAGCTCCTCTGCTTGCATCTGGAAGTTCTCGTCAAGCAATATAGTGCGATACTCCACGTTGTTGATGTCTGCACACACCTTATACATACCATAGGTCGGGGTGATGCTCACTACGTTGTCGACACCCGGTTCACAGAAAATGCGATAGACCAGGTCGATGGCTTCGTCACTACCGTTGCCGAGGAAGATGTTTTCGGCAGGTACGCCTTTGACGCGCTCCAACAGCTTCTTCACGTCGCGCTGCAGAGGGTCTGGATAGCGGTTGTAGGGTGCGTTATACGGATTCTCATTGGCATCGAGGAAGACATGTGCCTCCTTTCCGGAATATTCATCACGGGCTGACGAGTAGGGTGCCAGCGACCATATATTGGGTCTTACCAGTTGTTCTAAGGGTTTCATGGGGCTTATAGGTCTTATGGGACTTATGATAGACTGTTGATTCTTACACTCATCGCATTCTTGTGGGCATCCAACTGCTCGGCTTCGGCCATCAGCTCTACGGCACGGCCTATACGGTGAATACCCTCTTCCGTCAGATGCTGGAAGGTAATCTTCCGACAATAGGAGTCAAGGTTCACTCCATTGTAAGCGGTGGCATAGCCGTGGGTCGGTAGGGTGTGATTGGTGCCGCTGGCATAGTCGCCGGCACTCTCGCAAGCATAAGCTCCTAAGAATACACTACCCGCATTGACCACCTTCTCGGCCAGCTGTGCATAGTCCGTTGTCTGGATGACAAGATGCTCAGGGGCATAGGCGTTGCTGAGGGCCATCATTTCGTCGGTAGAACCGACCAGTACATAACGGCTATTGTCGAGGGCGGCCTGTGCCATCTCCATACGTGGCAGCAGAGCCAGTTGGCGCTGCACTTCATCCTGTACTTCCTGTAGCTTTCGTTCACTGGTGGTAATGAACAGCACCTGCGAGTCGCGACCGTGTTCAGCTTGTGACAACAGGTCGGCAGCCACAAACTCAGCGTTGGCGCTTTCGTCAGCCAGCACACACACCTCAGAGGGTCCTGCGGGCATGTCGATGGCTACTTCGTCGAGGCTCACCTGTTGCTTGGCAGCCATTACGTACTGGTTGCCCGGACCGAATATCTTGTAGACCTTGGGTACCGACTCTGTGCCGTAGGCCATAGCACCAATGGCTTGTACACCACCAGCCTTGAAAATCCTGCTGACACCGGCAATACGTGCGGCAACCAAAATGGCTGGGTTTACCTTACCCTCGCTGTTGGGCGGTGTGCAGAGCACAATCTCGCTACATCCCGCAATCTTTGCAGGCGTGGCCAGCATTAGTACCGTTGAGAAGAGTGGGGCAGTACCGCCAGGGATATACAGACCTACACGCTCGATGGCTACGCTTTTCTGCCAACAGGTAACGCCAGGCTGCGTCTCAACCTTCTGACCTTCAAAGCGCTGTTGGGCGTGGAACGTATGGATGTTCTGATGAGCCAAAGCAATAGCTTCTTTCAGTTCTTGCGATACCAACTGCTCGGCCTCGTCCATCTCAGCCTCCGTGACAGCTAAGTCCGTCAGGTTTGCCTTGTCGAACTTCAGCTCATACTCGCGTACGGCAGCATCGCCCCGTTGACGGATGTCTGCCAAGACTGTGCTGACAGTCTCGTTCAGCTTCGTAAGGTCCAGTCGTGGACGGGCAATAATCTCACTCCACACTTCTTCCTTTGGGTATTTGTAGATATTCATGGGTCTTATGAGTCTTATAGGTCTTATTTGTCCTATGGGTCTTATCCCCCCTTACATGATCATTTTCTCAATCGGCGTCACGAGGATACCTTGTGCACCCATCTCTTTCAACTTGCCGATAATCTCCCAGAAACGCTTCTGGTCGAGTACGGTGTGTACTGAGCACCATTCATCGTCTGCCAAGGGGATGACCGTCGGACTCTTCAAACCTGGCAGCACGTTGATAATCTCTTGTAGACGGGCTTTCGGCGCATTCATGCGGACGTATTTCTTGTCTTCAGCATCCTTGACGGCTTTGAAGCGGAAGAGCATCTCCTCCAGCGTCTCACGCTTTTCACGCGACAGGTGCTTGTTGCCGATGAGCAGGGCCTCGCTCTGCATGACAACCTCTACCTCGCGCAGGTTGTTGCTGACCAGCGTCGAACCGCTTGAAACGATGTCGAAGATGGCGTCGGCCAAACCGATGCCTGGGCTGATTTCCACCGATCCGGTAATGACGTGAATCTCGGCCTCTATGTCATGCTCGCTGAGAAAGCGCTTGAGAATATTCGGATAGCTTGTGGCAATTTTTTTTCCGTTAAACCAATTGACACCACGATAGTCGATCTCTTTGGGAATGGCCAGCGATAGACGGCACTTCGAGAAGCCCAGGCGGCTGACGACGTCAGCATCTTCTTCACGCTCCAGAAACTCGTTCTCACCTACCACGCCGATGTCGGCTACACCTGATGCCACCGACTGGGGGATGTCGTCGTCACGAAGATATAGCACCTCCAAGGGAAAATTGCCTGCCTGAACCAGCAGGGTGCGGCGTCCGGAACTTACCTTGATATCAGCCTCAGCCAGTAGGTTCATCGTGTCGTCATACAGACGGCCTTTTGATTGTACAGCGATTCTTAACATGTCTTTTACTCTAATATTGTCTAAATTAGCTTGCAAAATTACACATTTTTAATGATATTTGCAAGAAAATGATTACTTTTGCAGCCAAAACGCAAAGAAATTGATGCGAATCGGTATATATATACAACTTTTCGGCCTTCTTCTGCTGTTGGTGTCGTGCGGTTCCAAGAAACAGGAACGTATTGAGACACCTTGGGGAGCCATTGCCGATACCATTCCGCAGGATGACGATTTTGATTTAGACGACATCCAGCGTAATGGCGAACTGATAGCGCTGACGCTGACGGGTCCAGAGACGTATTACGACTATCGTGGACGCCACTTGGGAGCGCAGTATCTGCTCTGTCAACGCTTTGCCGACAAGTTGGGTGTCAGCTTGCGCATGGAGGTCTGTCGCGACACGATGGAGATGCTACAACGACTGGCTGACGGTGATGCAGACCTCATCTGCTATCCCATGACCAAACAGGGTAGCGGATGGGTGGTTGGTGACGACAAAGACGATTTGGCTCAAGAACTACAGGCATGGTATCGTCCCTCAATGCTTGACGAGGTGAAGAAACAGGAAGCCTACCTGCTGTCGTCACGTAGTGTGCGGCGTCGCGTCTTTGCTCCTATGCTCAACCGCTCTGGAGGCATTATCTCCCATTACGACGCGTATTTCCAGCGCTATGCACAGACTATTCGTTGGGATTGGCGCCTATTGGCTGCCCAATGCTACCAAGAGTCTTGCTTCGACCCGCAGGCGAAGTCGTGGGCAGGTGCCTGTGGCTTGATGCAGATTATGCCGTCTACTGCCGACCATTTGGGGTTAGCACGCGCTGACATCTACCATCCAGAAAAGAATATCGCTGCGGCTGTCAGATATCTTTCTGAACTGGAACAGTCGTTTGCTGACGTCCGTGAACACTCCGAGCGTACCAAGTTTGTGCTGGCAGCCTATAATGGTGGCGGTTTTCATATTCGCGACGCTATGGCGCTGGCTCGCAAGCATGGTCGCAACCCCTATCATTGGCGTGATGTAGAGCCTTTTGTACTGGGTTTGCAGCGGGCGGAATATTACAACGACCCCGTGGTGCGCAACGGTTATATGCGTGGTTCGGAGACTGTCGATTATGTGCGTCGCATTCACGAGCGCTGGAATGGCTATCGGGGTGTTAAGACCGTCCATGCTGTATCTGCCGGTCCCATGGGTGTACCGCAGAAAGCCAAACGCGAACGAAAGAAGAAGTACCAGATATCGGATAATTAGCCTTTTATTTGGCGTTGTCTCGTTTTTTTCGTACTTTTGTACCCGATATGAAAGAAGTAACGATACAAGATGCGGTGCTCCGCAAGGCGGCAAGTGAGGGCATGGATGCCTTCGTGGCCTGTTTTGTCCATGCTATCAAGAAGGAAATCGGTGGTGAACTCACAGCCGAGACGCTGGGCGAACTGAATAGCGACCAGATCACGCTGTTGGCTTGGCAGACCCTTCATGACGAGGTGATGGATGGCGGTTTCGTACAACTGATACACAATGGCTATGGATTATTTATCTTTAAGAATCCACTTGCCAAGGCTTTGAAACTATGGGGTTTGCGCGATTTGTCTAAACTGATTTATAATGCGCATACACTCTATGAGAAGTACCATGAGCAGATAGAGCAGGACTGTACCGACGACGAGTTCATGGCGTTGTTTGAACAGTTCCCAGAGTTCGACGATATGGACGACGAGTTCGTAGAAATGGAAGAAGAGTGGACGGAGCAAATCGCCCGCTATATTGATGAAAACATTATGCGCTTTGCGCTGGTGAAAAGTGAATAACGAATAATGAATAAGCAACAAGAGGAAGTTCGTAAGAAGAGTCCTATACAGATAAAGAACCGTAAGGCCTCGTTTGAATATTTCTTCATCGAGGAGTTTACGGCAGGCATTGTGCTGACGGGTACTGAGATTAAGAGCATTCGTCTGGGCAAAGCCTCGCTGGTAGATACCTATTGTACCATTATCAACGGCGAACTGTGGGTGAAAGGTATGAGCGTGTCGCCTTACTTCTACGGTTCGTACAACAACCACGAGATGAAACGCGACCGTAAGTTGCTGTTGACGCGCAGGGAGATCAATCGTCTGGCGTCAGCCACCAAGCAGACGGGCTACACCATTGTACCCCTACTTGTATTCATCGATGAGAAAGGTCGTGCCAAGATGGATATCGCGCTGTGCAAGGGTAAGAAGGAGTTTGACAAGCGTCAGACGCTGAAGGAGAAGGAAGACCGCCGCGAGATGGACCGTGCGATGAAAGTGTATAAGTGAGGAATGTTGAATGACATGATAAAGACGATAATATTTGACTTAGGCGGCGTGGTAATCACCCTTGCCCAACAGCAGGCGGTAGAGCGCTTTAAGGCTTTGGGCCTTGAAGATGCTGAGCAACGGCTTGACAGTTATACACAGAGCGGTATCTTCGGTGATTTGGAACATGGCTTGATCAGCGATGAGGACTTTCGTCGTGAGCTCAGTGTGTTGCTGGGCCACGAGGTTACCCACGAAGAGTGCGCCTATGCCTGGCAGGGGTATGCCCTGGAGGTTCCCCAACGTAATCTGGATGCATTACAGCGACTGCGTGAGGAGGGCTATCGTATTTTGTTGCTGAGCAATACCAATCCCTATATGATGGAGTGGGTCGAGAGCGAGGCCTTTGATGGAAATGGGCATCCCGTGTCCTACTATTTCGACCATTGTTACCTGAGCTATCAGATGAAGCTAATGAAACCCTCAGAAGAGATCTTCCGCGAGGTGTTACATCAGGAGCGACTCATCGCCTCTGAGTGCCTCTTTGTCGACGACGGACCGCGTAACGTAGCTGCAGCCAGTCGGTTAGGTTTGCGCACCATGCAGCCTGAGAACGGTGGGGACTGGACAACAGAAATCTATGACTATTTGAAATGAGCATGAGACGAACAATAGCTTTTTTGACAGTACTGCTGGCATTGACCATGCAGGCACAAGTGAAGCGTGAATTCCGTGGAGCGTGGATACAATGTGTCAACGGACAGTTCAAGGGAATCGGTACCGAGAAGATGCAGCAGACGCTCCGCTATCAGTTGGACGAGTTGCAGAAAGACGGCTGCAATGCCATCATCTTTCAGGTTCGTCCTGAGTGTGACGCCTTGTATGAAAGCCAACTGGAGCCGTGGAGCTTCTATCTGACGGGTGAACAGGGCCGTGCGCCCCAGCCCTATTGGGACCCGCTGGCATGGATGGTTGACGAGTGCCACCAGCGAGGTATGGAGTTGCACGCATGGATCAACCCTTATCGTGCCAAGACGAAGACGCCCCACAAGAATGCTTCAAACCACGTCGTCGTGCAGCATCCTGAGTGGTGCTTCGACTATGACGGTCTGACGCTGTTGAACCCCGCCCTGAAGGAGAGCCGCGACTTTATCTGTGAGGTCGTCAAGGACATCGTGGAACGCTACGACGTCGACGGCCTGCATATCGATGACTATTTTTATCCCTATCCTACGCCAGGTGTGAAGATTCCCGACGACCTCGAGTTCCAGTACCTCAGCCGCGGCATCAATGACCGTGGCGACTGGCGACGCGACAACGTCAACCTGTTTATCCGCCAGCTTTATGAGACGGTACATCGCGCCAAGCCTTGGGTGAAGGTGGGCATATCGCCCTTTGGCATCTATCGCAATCAGAAGAGCGATCCCAACGGCAGTCGTACCAATGGTCTGCAAAACTACGACGATCTCTATGCCGACGTGCTGCTGTGGGACGAACAGGGATGGATGGACTACTGCGTACCTCAGATATATTGGGAGATAGGCAATAAGGCTGCCGACTACGACGAGCTTATCAAGTGGTGGAGCCGTCATATTCATAAGAGCGACCTCTACATCGGTGAGGACATTGAGCGTACCGCTAAATTCAGTCAGCAGGCTGCTAAGATGACGCTACACGCCCATCAGCCGCAAGTGAAGGGTACGGTGTTGTGGTATGCCAAAGCTGCTGTCGACAATGTGGGCAACTATGGTACAGCTCTGCGCACGAACTATTGGAAGCGCCCCGTGATGAAAGCCCTGCCGCCCGCCATCAAGAGCAAGGCTCCCGGCAAGGTGCGTAAGATGAAAGTGGTCGATATGGACGGCCAGCAGGTACTCTTCTGGACGGCTCCGAAAGCCAAGCAGTGGGATGCTACTGCCGAGCGTTATGCCGTCTATCGCTTTGACCATGGCGAGACGATAGATACCGAGTGTGCCGGCTGTCTGGTTGCCATCACCGCTGACACACACTACGAACTGCCACAGGCCACACCAGGTAGTCGCTATGTGTATGTCGTAACCCCCTTGAACCGTATTGATGCAGAGGGTAAACTGAAGAAAGTCAAAGTAAAATATTGAGCGTATGTTCCATATTAAGAAGTTGGTATGCAACCCGTTGGAGGAAAACTGTTACGTAGTGAGCGACGAAACCAAAGAGTGTGTGATTATCGACTGTGGTGCCTACTATCCTGAGGAGTTCGACGCCTTAGAAGCCTATCTGCGTGACCAACAGCTCAAGCCTGTCCATCTGTTGGCGACCCACGGACATCTCGATCATAACTTCGGGAATGTACGCCTTTTTCATGCCTATGGCTTGAAGGTGGAAATCTGTGGCGAAGACCAGCAATTGGTGGAGCAACTTCCAGAACAGGCCAAGAACCTCTTTGGTATGACCATCAGCGAAGAGTGTCCGCAGGTGGGACGCCTGCTGAAAGACGGCGACGAGATTACGTTTGGCAGCCACACCCTTTGCGTGCTACACACCCCTGGCCATAGTCATGGCTCGTGCCTGTACTACTGCGCTGAAGAAAAGACTGTGTTTACAGGCGATACGCTGTTTCGTATGAGCATTGGTCGTACCGACTTTGCAGAAGGCTCGTGGGCAGAGATGGAGCAGAGCTTGAAGAACGTCGTTGCCAAGCTGCCAAAAGAAACAACCGTGCTTGCTGGTCATGGACCACAAAGCACGATTGCCGATGAGTTGCAGTATAATCCCTATCTGCGCTAATCTCTTACCTCCTACCTCTTACCTCTCAACTCTATACTGGTAGGTATATTACATGCTTCTCCTTGAACCACTCTTCTGAGAACCATGTGCTGAGTTCCTGACTTTCCACAATGCGGCGGAAAGGCTGTAACTCACTTTCTAAGTTGCCGCCCTTCAGGCACAGAATGCCGTTGGGCAGGGCGTTTTTCGATTCCTTGGCAATGTTCTTGCGCACGATCTTCACCAGATCGGGTAGGGGCATCACGGCACGACTGACGATGAAGTCGTACTTGCCTTTCTCCTCCTCACCACGCAGATGACAGGGCTCGCAGTTCTTCAAGCCAATGGCGTTGCACACCTCCTGGGCCACACGAATCTTCTTGCCTGTGCCGTCGATCAGCTTGAACTGGCACTCAGGAAAGAGAATGGCCAGGGGAATACCAGGGAAACCGCCACCCGTACCAAAGTCCAGAATGCGTGTTCCTGGGCGGAAGTTCACCATCTTGGCAATGGCCAGCGAGTGCAGCACGTGGTGCTCGTAGAGGTTGTCAATGTCCTTGCGCGAGATGACGTTGATTTTCGCGTTCCACTCGCGGTACAAAGCGTCGAGGGCAGCAAACTGCTGTTGCTGCCCTGCACTTAAGTTGGGGAAATATTTCTGGATGATTTCCATTGGCAATATTTCGATGTTTCGAAGTTTCGATATTTCGAAATTATCCGTTCATGCTGAGCAGGAACTCCTCGTTGCTCTTGGTCTGTATCAGACGGTCGTGAACCATATTCATCGCCTCGATGGGGTTCATCTCGGCAATGTACTTACGCATAATCCACATGCGGTTCAACGTGGTCTGGTCTTGCAACAGGTCGTCGCGACGAGTAGAAGAGAGGACCAGATTAATAGCTGGGAAGACGCGCTTGTTGGCCAGCATGCGGTCAAGCTGCAGTTCAGAGTTACCAGTACCCTTGAATTCCTCGAAGATCACCTCGTCCATCTTTGAACCGGTGTCTGTCAGAGCGGTAGCAATGATGGTCAGCGAACCGCCTCCCTCAATGTTTCGGGCTGCGCCGAAGAAGCGCTTGGGCTTCTGCAGGGCGTTGGCGTCGACACCACCGGTGAGCACCTTTCCGCTGGCAGGGGCTACGGTGTTGTAGGCACGTGCCAGACGGGTGATAGAGTCAAGGAAGATGACCACGTCGTGGCCGCATTCCACCATTCGTTTGGCCTTTTCCAGCACAATGCCGGCAATCTTCACGTGGCGGTCGGCAGGCTCGTCGAAAGTCGAGGCAATGACCTCGGCATTGACGGTACGGGCCATATCGGTCACCTCCTCAGGGCGCTCGTCGATGAGCAGCATCATGATGTAAGCCTCAGGATGGTTGGCGGCAATGGCGTTGGCAATATCCTTCATCAGGATTGTTTTACCGGTCTTGGGCTGTGCCACGATGAGTGCACGTTGACCCTTGCCGATAGGCGAGAAGAGGTCGACAATGCGCACCGAGGGGTTGGTGGTGGCAGGGTCGTTGCAAAGCGTGAACTTTTCCTCAGGGAACAGCGGCGTCAGGTGCTCGAAGGCTACGCGGTCACGTACCTCCTGAGGCTGGCGGCCATTGATGCTCTTCACCTCGCTGAGGGCAAAGTACTTCTCGTTGTCGTGGGGGGGACGCACCGTGCAGTCTACCACATCGCCCGTCTTCAGGCTCCAGCGCTTGATTTGCTGGGGCGATACGTAGATGTCGTCGGGCGACGACAGGTAGTTGTAGTCGCTGGAACGAAGGAATCCGTAGCCGTCCTGCAGAATCTCGAGCACGCCATTGCCGGTGATGAGGTCGGCAAAGTCGAAGCGGTCTGCATTGCGGCTGTCAACCTCTGGCTGGCGCTGGCGGTTGCCAGCCTCCTGGGCTGTCTGCTGGATGACGGGACGGTCGAAGATGTCGAGGGTAGGAATGGCTGCCTGATCCTCGATGGGCAGGTCGACAACGGTGATGAAGTCGGTGCCGTCGGCAGGGTCGCCCTCCCATACTTGTTCAGGACTGTGTTGGGCCATCTTCTCCTGCAGTTGACTGATCAGGTTCTCATCGACAGCAGGCTCAGCCGTCTGTTCAGCGACAGCTTCAGCCGTAGCCTCTGGAATGTCCATAGCGGGCTCTGCAGGCTCTGCAGACTGTTCAGCAGCCGCGGCAGCAGCAGCCTCTTCTTGTTCTTTCTTCGACTTGCGGCCACGCTTCTTAGGGGCGGGCTTCTCTGCAGCCTCAGCAGCAGGCGCTTCGACAGGCGTTTCTGCCTGTGCTTCAGCCTGTTGCTGCTCGGCGTTAGCCTGTTCTGCAGCTTCCTGCTCAGCGGCTTCCTGTTCTGCAAACAGCGAGTCGAGGGTAGGTTTCTTGGTGCTCTTTCGCTTCTTGGTAGTCTTGGCGTCAAGGCTCTCGCCCTCGCTACCCGTTACGGTATATACCTTATTGGTGTCTTTCTTGGCAATGCGGGTACGCTTACGCTTGGTACCCGTCACACCAGAGGCAGAGTCCTCGGCAGCCTTATCGAGAATAGCGTAGATGACGCTCTCCAACTCGTCGTTCTGGTTTACCTTGACACCCAGTTCGTTAGCTATTTCCATCAATTCGGGGATGGAAAGCTTTTCTAATTCTTCTTTCGTGTACATATAACTATACAGTAATTCGTTAATATTCGAATGTAGATTGAAACGTTTTTTGGAAATAAGTGCTTCGCGGACGGAAACACGTTTTTCTGAAAATCGACTGCAAAGATACGATATTTTTTTGAAAGGGCAAAGAAATCGGGATATTTTTTGTACCTTTGCACGCAAAAATTGATGTAGAATGGAAATCAAGCAAGCTGAATTCACGCTGTCGGCACCTGTGGTGTCCATGTGTCCGAAGGATACAAAGCCCGAATATGCCTTCATAGGCCGCTCGAATGTGGGCAAGTCGAGTCTCATCAACATGCTGACCAACCACAAGAAACTGGCGAAGACCAGCGCCACGCCAGGTAAGACGCTGCTCATCAACCACTTTATTATTAATAAGGAGTGGTATCTCGTCGACCTGCCCGGCTATGGCTATGCCAAACGCTCGAAGAAGGAGGTCGACAAGCTCGACCAGATGATTCGTGGCTACATCCTGCAACGTGAACAGCTGGTGAACGTCTTCGTGCTGGTCGACATCCGTCTGGAACCCCAGAAGATCGACCTGGAGTTCATCGAGTGGCTGGGCATCTCGTCCGTACCTTTCGCCATTGTGTTCACCAAGGCCGACAAGCTGACGCCCAACAAGTGTCGGCAGGCGATGGAAGTCTATAAGAAGAAGCTCGCAGAGACGTGGGAGGAGATGCCCCCCATGTTCCTGACGTCGGCAGAAAAGAAGAATGGTCGCGACGATGTGCTCGACTATATCGAGCAGATCAATAAATCACTCACCTCTCACCTCTAATGATGGTTCCCTATTTAGACGTACAACACCTGTCGAAATCGTTCGGTGCCCTGCAGCTGTTCAGCGACATCAGCTTCTCTATTGGCGAAGGCCAGAAGGTGGGACTGATAGCAAAGAACGGAACGGGCAAGTCGACGCTGCTGTCGATACTCTCTGGCAAGGAGGGTTACGACAGTGGGAGCATCGTGTTTCGCAACGACCTGAAGGTGGGTATGCTGGAACAGTCGCCCGTGTTCGACCCTGAGGAGTCGGTGCTTGACGCGTGTTTCAACCACGAGGGCGACCCAGAGAAGGTGCTGAAGGCCAAGCAGGTGCTGACGCAGTTGAAGATCAGAGACCTGAACCAGCCGATGGGCCAGCTGAGCGGTGGTCAGCAGAAGCGCGTGGCGCTGGCCAACGTGCTGTTGACGGAGCCCGACCTGCTGATACTCGACGAGCCTACGAACCATCTCGACCTGGAGATGATAGAATGGCTGGAGGGCTTTCTGGCTCGCAGCAACCGCACGTTGCTGATGGTGACGCACGACCGTTTCTTCCTGGACCGAGTGTGTAGCGTGATACTGGAACTCGACGACCATACCATCTATACCTATCGCGGCAACTATGCCTACTATCTGGAGAAACGCCAGGAGCGTATTGACAACCGTAGGGCAGAGGTGGCACGTGCCAACAACCTGTATCGTACGGAGCTGGAGTGGATGCGCCGCATGCCCCAGGCCCGTGGTCATAAGGCCCGCTATCGTGAGGAGGCCTTCTACGAACTCGAGAAAGTGGCCAAGCAGCGACTGGAAGAGCGCCAGCTGAGGCTCAAAGCCTCTAATGTATATATAGGTAGCAAAATCTTTGAGTGCCAATATATCTCGAAGAAATTTACACAAAAGGAACCGTCCCTTTTGTGTAATAATGAGGTGGTGATTCTCAAGGACTTCTACTACAACTTCTCGCGCTTCGAGAAGATGGGTATCGTAGGTAGCAACGGCACGGGCAAGTCGACGTTCATCAAGATGCTGTTGGGAATGGAGCCTGTCGACGAGGGACGTATCGTCATTGGCGAGACAGTGAAGTTCGGCTACTTTTCGCAGGAAGGCCTGCAGTTTAACGAGCAGGACAAGGTGATTGACGTCATTACGAGGATTGCCGACTATGTAGACCTGGGCAGTGGCAAGAAGCTCTCAGCGTCGCAGCTGTTGCAGTACTTCCTGTTCACCCCAGAGCAACAATATAATTATGTATATAAGCTCAGCGGTGGCGAGCGCAGAAAACTGTACCTCTGTACGGTGCTGATGCGAAATCCCAACTTCCTGGTGCTGGACGAGCCTACCAACGACCTCGACATCGTAACGCTTCAGATACTGGAGGAATACCTGCAGGACTTCCCAGGCTGCGTAATCGTCGTCAGCCATGACCGCTACTTCATGGACAAGGTCGTCGACCATCTGCTGGTGTTCAAAGGACAGGGCGAAATCAAGGATTTCCCAGGCAACTATACACAGTATAGGGAGTGGGAGAAATGTAGTGGTGAGAAGTCAGAGGTGAGAGGTAAGAGATTACCTCAAGCCGAAAAAAAGAACCAGCAAAACACATCTCTCACCTCTCACCACTCACCTCTTACCTCTAAGCGTAAGCTCTCCTACAAGGAGAAGCGCGAGATGGAACAGCTGGAGAAAGACATTGCCGCTCTGGAAGAAGAGAAGAAACAGATAGAGGAGGCTCTCTGTGGAGGCACCACCTCTGTCGACGAGATAACGGCCATGAGCAAGCGACTGCCCGTGCTCAACGACGAGTTGGACGAAAAGTCGATGCGTTGGCTGGAACTGAGTGAAATTGAGAATTGAGAATTGAAAATTGAGAATTAAGAGTTGATAGAACAGAAATATCCGTCACAACTGCTGGAGAAGGCTGTACAGGAGTTCAGCAAACTGCCAGGCGTAGGCCGCAAGACGGCCTTGCGACTGGTGTTGCACCTGCTTCGTCAGGATACAGACGACGTGCAGCAGTTTGCCGACACCATAGCCCGCATGAAGCAGGAGGTGAAACACTGCCGCATCTGCCACAACATCAGCGACAGCGACGTGTGCCCCATCTGTAGTGATGCCCGTCGCGACGAGACAACGGTCTGTGTGGTGGAAAACATTCAGGACGTGATGGCCGTCGAGAATACCCAGCAGTATAACGGACTCTATCACGTGCTGGGAGGCGTCATCTCTCCGATGGACGGCATTGGTCCTGCTGACCTCGAGATAGACTCATTGGTAGATCGCGTGCGCACGGGCGATATTAAAGAGGTGATACTGGCGCTCAGCTCGACGATGGAGGGCGACACCACCAACTTTTATATCTTCCGCAAACTGGCGCCGTTTACAGATGTCCGCATCAGCATCATTGCGCGAGGCATCAGCGTGGGCGACGAACTGGAATATACCGACGAGGTGACGCTGGGGCGTTCCATCCTGAACCGCACCCCATTTGAGGGAAAATAACCGCTCGAAATATCGAAACAACGAAACAACGAAATAACAATGGAAAATAACGGAACCATACTTTTCCTCCTGACCACCATCATGGAACTGGCGACGCTGGTTTGTGCCTATCTGGGAGTGCGTCTGTATCGCCGTAAGTGGCAGTTGCGTATGGCGCTCATCGTGGTACCACTAGTGTTGAACGCCCTGCTGTATATCATCTATCGCACCACGCCCTTCTTCTATCTGGGTGTCGTGCTGTTGCTTTGTATTCCCTTCGTATGGCCCAGAAAAAAGTCAGCATAGTCATTGTCAGTTACAACGTCTGCCAGTTGGTGGACGAGTGCCTGCAGAGCGTAAAACGGGCCCTGCAGGGCATTGACGGAGAGGTGTGGGTGGTCGACAACCTGTCGACAGACGGGACAGTGGAGACCCTGCAGCCTCGCCATCCTGAGGTGCACTTCATTGCCAACAAGGAGAACGTCGGCTTTGCGCGCGCCAACAATCAGGCCATCCGTCAGTCGCAGTCGGAGTATGTGCTGCTGCTGAATCCTGATACCGTGGTTTACGAACCAACTATCCGCAAGACGCTGGAGTTTATGGATGCCCATCCAGAGACGGGTGGGGCAGGGGTGCGCATGCTGACCCGTCATGGACAGCCCGCCCCAGAGTCGCGTAGGGCCATACCCACACCTTGGGTGGCTATGCTCAAGATGCTGGGCTTTACCAAGCGCTACTATATGAGTCATCTGTCGTGGGACGAACCAGGACGGATAGAGGTGGTGAGTGGAGCCTACTGTATGTTGCGTCGTAAGGCGCTCGACGAGGTGGGACTGCTCGACGAGGACTTCTTCATGTATGGCGAGGATATCGACCTCAGCTATCGTCTGTTGAAGGGCGGCTGGCAAAACTGGTATCTGCCGCTGGACATCGTCCATTATAAGGGTGAGTCCACGCAAAAGTCGTCGTTCCGCTATGTGCATGTGTTCTATCAGGCCATGCTCATCTTCTTCCGCAAGCATTACAGCCATCTGAGTTTTATCTTCTCGTTGCCCATCAAGACGGCCATCTATTTCCGTGCGTTGGTGGCATTGTTGCGTATGCTGGGCAATCGTCTGAGTAATTTCGTAAACCCTCGTCGCCCTTAAGAATATGAATATCCGTCTACGTGCCATTGAACCAGAAGACCTCGATTTGCTCTACCAGATTGAGAACGACACCCGACTGTGGAACGTCGGAGCAACGAATGTGCCCTACAGCCGCTATACGCTGCACGACTATATCGCCACGTCGAGTGATGACGTCTTTGCAGACAGACAGGTAAGGCTCGTCGTTGAAAACGAGCAGGGCGAGACGGTGGGTATCGTCGACTTGGTGCGTTTCGAACCACAGCATCAGCGGGCCGAGGCGGGAATCGTCATCATGCAACCTCATAGGCGTAAGGGTTATGCGAAGAAAGCCTTGGAACAGCTCTGCGACTATGCCTTGCGGGTAGTCCACCTACACCAGCTCTATGTGGTCGTTTCTGAAGATAACACCGCGGCCCTCCAACTATTCGGTAACAACGGCTTTGAGCGACAGGCTGTGCTACGTGAGTGGCTATTCGATGGGAAAAACTATCACAATGCGGTGATGATGCAAAGATTTTTATAAACTTTTCGCGAAAAAGTTTTGCCGATTCAAAAATTCTCATTACCTTTGCACCCGCTAAACGACAAAAGTAACATTCTGGTGCGTTAGTTCAGTAGGTTAGAATGCCTGCCTGTCACGCAGGAGGTCACGAGTTCGAGTCTCGTACGCACCGCCAAAATGTTTACGAAGTCACCCAGCAAGGTGCGTTAGTTCAGTAGGTTAGAATGCCTGCCTGTCACGCAGGAGGTCACGAGTTCGAGTCTCGTACGCACCGCAAACAATAAGAAGCTCATTGGATAACTCCAGTGGGCTTTTATTCAAAAGTAACATAGAACTATGAAACAGACTATTCTTGTGACGGGTGGTACGGGCTTTATCGGAAGCCATACTACTGTTGAACTGCAGAATGCCGGCTATGAGGTGGTAATTATCGATAACCTCTCTAACTCTAATGAGAAGGTGATTGACGGTATTGAGAAAATTACGGGTGTGCGTCCTGCTTTTGAAAAGGTTGACTGCTGCGATATGGAGGCACTCGAGGGTATCTTCCAGAAGTATCCTTCCATTCAGGGCATCATCCACTTTGCCGCTTCAAAGGCGGTGGGTGAGTCAGTGGAGAAACCGCTGATGTACTATCGCAACAATCTCATGTCACTGGTTAATCTGTTGGAGCTGATGCCGAAATACAACGTCAAGGGAATCATCTTCTCGTCCAGCTGTACGGTGTATGGTCAGCCCTCACAGGAAAACCTGCCTGTCACAGAGGATGCTCCCATCCAGAAGGCAATGTCGCCCTACGGAAACACGAAGCAGATCAACGAGGAGATCATCCAGGACTATATCCATAGTGGTGCACCTATCAAGAGCATCATCCTGCGCTACTTCAACCCCATTGGTGCCCATCCCACGGCATTGATTGGTGAACTGCCCAATGGCGTGCCCATGAACCTCATTCCCTTTGTCACACAGACAGCCATGGGAATCCGCGAGCAGCTGAAGATCTTTGGCAACGACTATAACACGCCCGACAAGACCTGTATTCGCGACTATATCTATGTGGTCGATCTGGCTAAGGCGCACGTGAAGGCTATGGAGCGCGTGCTGGACAAGCCCGAAACGGATGCTGTCGAGGTATTTAATATAGGTACGGGTAAGGGACTTTCTACCCTTGAAGTGGTCGAGGGCTTTGAAAAGGCTACGGGTGTAAAGGTCAACTGGACCTATGCTCCGCGTCGTGAGGGCGACATCGAACAGGTATGGGGCAACGTTGACAAGGCCAACAAAGTGCTGGGTTGGAAAGCCGATACACCTACCGATGAAGTGCTGAAAAGTGCCTGGAAGTGGCAGCAGAAGCTCCGCGAGGAGGGTATTCAGTAAAGAAAAACACGTTTTTTCGAAAAAAAACGGCAAAAAAGTTTGCCAGTTCCGAAAAATGTAGTACCTTTGCATCCGCAATCGAGAGAGATGCCCTTTTGAGGAAGCGGAATTTCCGCGCAAGCCGAGTGCAGAAGAGCTTGCTTTTGTGCCGAGGCGCAGCCGGAAATCCTGACTAATCTGAAGGATTAGGCGGAAATAGCTCAGTTGGTAGAGCACAACCTTGCCAAGGTTGGGGTCGCGGGTCCGAGTCCCGTTTTCCGCTCAACATGTTGAACAAAAAAGAGCATTATTGCGACGTGGGAGTTCGAGTCTCCTCCTCTTCACCATCAGTTTTTAGAAGAAATTGCGGAAATAGCTCAGTTGGTAGAGCACAACCTTGCCAAGGTTGGGGTCGCGGGTCCGAGTCCCGTTTTCCGCTCTTTCATTGAAAGTTTATTTTTTTTGAAAAACCAAACACTCTGATGAACTTATATTTACGTTATTTTGACAAGGAGATACTCGTTGAAAACGTTGATGATGCCATTGCGTTCTTGGCAGATATCGATGAGATTGGTATGAATCCCGATTTGGAACAGGATATCCGTGCTTATGCCGCCAGTGATGTGTTCTATCCCAAACGTTACAAGATTCGTCCGCGCGTGTATTTCATTATCATCAAGACAGATGCGGCCTCGATGAAGGACTTCAAGGATAAAAAAGCGGTACACTCTGCAGACGCTGGCGAATCCCGCCAGATGCCACCCGTGATGGCAAAACTGACGGAGGAACGCTTTGGATGGTATGAGGGACAGATAGACTTTAAACGTGTGCTGTTAGTACCAGGTACGGGCAAGTTCCAATATCGTGACACGCATTTTGTGGCTCGCGTAAAAGCACATTCCGGCATGGACTGCTACACACGTATCGTCGACCATCTGAGTCAGCGTGTTGATGCACGAAGCCAGTTCCCTTCTGCCAAGGGGAAGAACTTCAAGTTTGTGTATCTGGGACAGTGTAAATAACTCACGTTTATTGTTTCACGTTTATCGTTTATTGTTTCACGTCTTATGAACAAGGTGATGCTGATAGGCAATGTAGGGTTGGAACCCGAGGTGCGCTATGTAGAACAGGGTGTTGCTGTTGCCCGTGTACGTTTGGCAACAACAGAACGCGGATATACATTGCCAAATGGTACGCAGGTGCCCGACCGTACAGACTGGCATACGGTATTGCTGTGGCGCAAACTGGCAGAACTCGTCGAGAAGTATGTTCATAAAGGTGACAAACTGTATATTGAGGGACGTATCCGCTATACTAGCTATGATGATAAGCAGGGACAGCGTCGTTATGCTACCGAAATATGGGCGGACAATATGGAGCTGTTGACCCCTAAGTCTGCTGTTTCCCCTCAAGAGAGCAGTGAATAATCATGGACTATTTTCAACAACTATTGAGTGAGGTGACCCTGTTGTCACCGTCGATGGGAGCAATATTCGCAGGCATTGTTGCCTGTCTGTTGTTGTTTGTTTCCGGCTTTGCATCGGGCTCTGAGATTGCTTTCTTCTCATTGTCTCCTGCTGACCTGAATGACTTGGACGAGACCAAGACGGATGCTGATGCGCAGATACAACAATTGCGTGAGGAGTCGGAACGTACCTTGGCCACCATACTTATCACCAACAATCTGGTCAATGTCACAATCATCATGCTGTTTACTTATTTCTTCGACCATACCGTCGATTTTGGAGGAGCATGGTGGTTGGAATTCCTGTGTATAACGGTCTTGCTGACGTTCCTGCTGTTGCTCTTTGGCGAAATCATGCCAAAGGTCTATGCCGCTCGCTATCCGTTGCGCTTCTGTCGGGCTGCTGTTGGCGGCATTATGTTCTGTCGTAAGTTGTTCTATCCCTTTGCCAGCATTGTGATGGGCTCTGGACGATTGGCAGACAAGGTCGTGCAGAAAGAAAATCATCTACTGAGCGTAAATGACTTGGAGCAAGCGCTGGAACTAACTGACAAAGAAGATATTAAGGAAGAGCAACGAATGCTTGAAGGCATTGTTCGCTTTGGTGATGAGACGGCCAAGGAAATTATGACTTCCCGCCAGGATGTGGTCGACCTCGACTTCAAAGCCACCTATCAGGAGGTGATGCAGTGTATCGTTGAAAACAACTACTCGCGCATTCCGGTCTATCAGGACAATAGCGACAATATCCGCGGCATTCTGTATATCAAAGACTTGCTGCCGCATCTGTCGAAAGGCCCTGCCTTCCGTTGGCAGTCTCTCATTCGTCCGCCATACTTTGTGCCAGAGACCAAGAAGATTGACGACCTGTTGCGTGAGTTTCAGGCCAACAAGGTGCACATCGCCATTGTCGTCGATGAATTTGGCGGGACAAGTGGTATTGTGACGCTCGAAGACGTCCTGGAAGAGATTGTTGGAGAGATCAACGACGAGTACGATGAGGATGAGAAGAGTTATGTGCGCATCAATTCCAATACTTATGTCTTCGAAGGAAAGACACTGCTGTCTGATTTCTATAAGATCCTGAAATTAGACGACGATACCTTCGAGGATGTCGAGGGGGATGCAGACTCTATTGCCGGCCTGTTGCTGGAAATCAAGGGCGACTTCCCTGCACTCCATGAAAAGATTGATTACCAGAACTTTACGTTCGAGGTGATGGAGATGGACGAAAGGCGTATAACGAAAATAAAAATCGTCGTTCACGACTACCAGCCTACTGCTGACCAACCTACCGCCTGATACCGCATCATGCTTTTTTTATAGGGGATAATCAGCTTGATTATCGATTATTTTCTGCAAAGGTAGTGTTTTTATTCATTTTTTTTGTACCTTTGCGGTCAAAATTTGATAATATGGTTAAAAGAAGGTGGCGCTGTAAGGCTGGCGAACAACCGTCAGAGTTTGACAAGCGCATCATGTACATGGAAAACAAAGGGGCTTTGGTACCCACGCGCGAATTGGTTTTAAACGATGAACAGATAGCTGGCATCCGACGTGCCGGCGTGGTCAATACGGGCGTGCTGGACGCTGTCGGTAAGGCGATTGGTGCGGGCATGTCTACACTTGAGATTGACCGTATCTGTCGTGACTTTTGTGCTCAGCATGGGGCTATTCCCGCCTGTCTGAACTATGGTGGCGACGAAGAGACCGTGCCCTTCCCGATGAGTGTATGTACAAGCATCAACGAGGTGGTGTGTCATGGCGTGCCCAAGGCTGATGACATACTGGAGGAAGGCGATATCATCAATGTTGACTTTACCACGATTCTGGATGGCTATTATGCCGATGCCTCGCGTATGTTTGTCATTGGTAAAACGTCACCCGAGAAGGAACAGCTGGTGCGGGTTACTAAGGAGTGTCTGGAGATAGGTATGGAAGCGGCTAAGCCCTGGCATGGTGTCAACGAGATTGGCCGTGCCATTCAGAAGCATGCAGACAAATACCATTATGGTGTCGTTCGTGACCTCTGTGGTCATGGGGTAGGGTTGCACTTCCATGATGAACCGGAGGTGGCTCATTTCCGCCAGCGGGGTGATGGCATGATACTCGTTCCCGGTATGGTGTTTACCATCGAACCCATGATCAATATGGGCACGTGGCGAGTGTTTGTCGATGCCGATGATCCCTATGGATGGGAGGTGATTTCTGAAGACGAGAAACCCTCTGCTCAGTGGGAACATACGCTCCTTATGACCGAGCATGGCGTAGAGGTACTGAGCTACTAATTTTGTATGATGTAAAAAAAGTGCTCCTGTTTTGTGAGTTAACTGAGAAAAAATTAGTACCTTTGCAGACGAAATATTTCTTCGTGCGCTTGCGTGCGTAGAAAAGGTTAATAACGATAGGTTGTCGGACAGCTGGATAGAAAGGTCTCTGGGTGGACTTATTCGAGATTTCGGTCGGTGACTATATAGAATCACTTTGTTCGCAACAAACTGGAAATTAAGTATTTAGCGTGGGTTGTGTGAACTGCCTACGGAAGACAAGATATACCTTATGGCAAATACGCCACACGATATAGAAGAACAAAAATGGAGCAACTGGTACGTGCTGACCACGAGTAATCCGAAGCATTTAGAGGATCTTATTGCGCAGGCTAATGCCCTGAATCCGGGTCAGTATGAAAGCTATTGTCCGTTTACCAGACTCCCTGAAGAGTCTGGCAGCTCAGGTGCTGACAGCCACTATTCCCTCCGTGCTGCTCTTCGCCGCTATGATTTCGTGCGTATTCCTAAAACCGTCAGCGAGCAACAGTTTATGACTGTCGTGTCAGAGTGGAACCGCTCTTCGGTCAACTCCATCCTCTTTCTCCGCAATGGTGACCAAACGAATGCCAAGGTTTCCAACGGGCAGCTGAACAGGATGCGTGCTTGCTGCGATGCGGTGCTCATCAAACCTGAGAACCTCTCGTTGCGCGATTTCAAGAAGGGTGACGAGATTAGTCTCGCAGGTACCCCGTTTGATGCTGAGGGTGATGAACACCGAAAGTGCATCATTCAGTCAATCACCCGCAAGAGGGGAGGAATGGTCGAGTTGAGGGTGGAAATGACGCTCTTCAATGTCCGTTTTTCCAACTTGACCATCATTCTTGAAGATGGTGGCGCGTGCAAGAAGGCCTCCGATCAGGTATATGATGCCCAACAGAAACTATTGGCCATCTTCCATAGGAAGACCAACAACAAGGAGACCGATGCCACCCGCCGTCAGGATGAGAAAACCCTCCAGGCCATCTTCGACAACCGCACCATCGCTCTCCCCGAGGGAGCCATGAGCCGCCACTACATGGCCCTCATGCTCATCTGTGCCCGTTTGATGGGGGATGAGAAAGCCCTGCAGCAGTATGTCGGTCTGGTGGATGCCGAACTGGGCGACCTCTCACGCCTCCGTGAGAGCAAGGCGGCCACCGACTCCCGTGCTTGGCTCCATATCGCCATGTTCATCGCCACCGGCAAGCCCCATTTCCGCAATCAGGCAAAAGCCTATATCCGCCAGTATAACCCCAAGTCCACCTATCTTCAGCAGTTTGTCAAGCAGAGTTGCAAAACCGCAGGTGAGCGTTGGATCGGCCTGAAGAAGAAACGCGGGACAACTCATCAATAAGAAATAAATTCATAAGATAAAAAATATGCAACATCATATCTTCTCCCCTTATCGTGTGTGTCCCTTGGGCGCGCACGTAGATCACCAGCACGGACTGGTGACGGGCTTTGCCATCAACAAGGGTGTCGACCTGTGGTTCGACATCCGTGAGGATGGTCATGTACATCTGGAGTCCAAAACCTTCGAGGGTTTGGTGGACTTCGAGATTAATGCGCCCTCGCAGGTGCGTGAGCGCCATTGGGGTGACTATGCCCGTGGTGCGAAGTTTGCCCTCCGCAAGCGCTTCGAACTGAAGCACGGCATCAATGGTGTCATCCAGGGCTCCCTGCCCGTGGGTGGCCTCTCCAGTAGTGCTGCAGTACTTATCGCTTACGTGATGGCTTTTGCCAAGGCCAATGATATCACGCTGCAGCCTTTCGAAGTGGTAAAAATCGCTTCAGAGGCTGAGCGCGAGTATATCGGTCTGAACAATGGTCTGCTCGATCAGGCCTGTATCGCTTTGGGCAAAAAAGATCAACTCTTATTCTTAGATTGCGATTCTAACGAATACCGTTTGATACCATTTGGCGGCCAGCAGCAATCAACGGAAAATTCTCAATTGTCAATTATCAATTCTCAATTGCCTTTTGAGATTGGTATCTTCTTTAGCGGATTGACCCGCTCATTGGTTAATTCGGATTACAACCTCCGTGTGTATGAGTGTAAAACCGCCGCATGGAATATGCTTGCTTATACCGAGCAACCCTTGAAGACCTTCGATAAGACCTTCCTCCGTGACATCCCTAAGGCCACCTTCGAGAAGACCCGCATCGCGATGCCCGCCCGCTTTGCTCGTCGTGCCGAGCATTTCTACTCAGAATACCGTCGTGTGCGCCAAGGTGTCACAGCCTGGGAAACAGGCAACCTAAAGCTCTTCGGAAAACTGAGTTTTGACTCTTGTGAGTCCTCCATCCACAACTACGAGTGTGGTTCCCCTGAGCTCATCGCCATCTACGAGATTATGCGCTCCCTCCCCGGAGTCTATGGCGGTCGCTTCTCTGGTGCCGGCTTCAAAGGCGCCTGCATCGCCCTCGTTGATCCCGCCCACAAAGAGAATATCGAAAAGGTCCTCACCGAACGCTACCTCGAGCAGTTCCCCGAATACGAACGCACCTTCCAAGTCTTCTGGGTCAAGCCCGATGATGGAGCCCGTTTTTTGGATAATTGACAATTGATAATTGACAATTGACAATTATGGCTAACGCGATACAGGACAAAAGTAAGGCTTTTGCAATAAGAATTATACGATGCTGCTGAGATGTGGAACAAGTATAGGAGCGAATACGCGTGAGAGCAAGAATGCTCAAAGTCGTATGGACTTCTTAAATAAATTGAATATAGCGCTAAAAGAGGCTGACGAGACTGAGTACTGGCTTGATCTGCTTCATGAAACAAATTACCTTGATGATGATCAGTACGCCTCAATAAATGTAGATTGTGCTGAGTTAATCAAGCTTTTTAACATCAATCATCAAGAAACTCAAAGAATCTGACGAGAAGAAATAATTCTCAATTATCAATTGTCAATTATCAATTAACAAAGTGAAGAATGTAGTTTTAGCCGCAGGTTATGCCACCCGTTTAGGTGACCTCACCAAGAACTTCCCTAAGCCATTACTTAAAATTGGTAATAGTACTATTTTGGGTATGATGCTTGATGATATTGATAAAATCAATGAAATCACCGAGCATGTAATAGTGACAAATCACAAGTTTGCACCAATATTTGAACAGTGGGCTGCAGAGCAGAATTATTCAAAACCAATAACTATCATTGACGATGGTAGTACAACAAATGATAACCGCTTAGGAGCTGTTTGTGATTTGTTGTTGGTTTTGGAAAGTCTCCCTAAACAGGGAGATTTAGAGGGTCTTGACGACCTCCTCGTGGTAGCCGCTGACAACCTCCTCTTCTTCTCATTTAACGAATTTGTCAAATTCGCCAAAGAAAAAGGCACCTCCTGCATCATGTGCCATGAGCAGCGCTCTATCGAAAAACTCCAGCGCACAGGTGTTGTCGAACTCGATGCAAACAATCGTGTCCTCGGCATGGAGGAGAAACCTCAGGTTCCCAAGAGCCACTGGGCCGTCCCTCCCTTCTATATCTACCTGAAGAAGGACCTCGACTTGGTGCGCCATTCCGTAGAAAATGGCTGTGGCAAAGATGCCCCCGGCAATCTGGCCCACTATATGGTGGAACACACCACCATGCACGCTTGGCCCATGAGCGCAGGCCGTTTTGACATAGGAAGCCTTGATACGTATTATGAGGCGGTAGAGAAATACGGAGACCCCTCCAACTCCCCTGTTTAGGGGAGAGAGATGACTCCTATGATAAACAAATTGAAGTAATAACAAATAGAACGTCTCCCTAAACAGGGAGATTTAGAGGGTCTAAATATGCAGAAGATAGAACTTAACGGAAAAACAATCCTTGTCACTGGTGCTGCCGGTTTCATCGGCAGTAACCTCGTGAAGCGCCTGCTCAACGACCTGCAAGGCGCCACCATCGTAGGCATCGACAATATGAATGCCTACTATGACCCCTCCCTCAAGGACTACCGCCTCAAGGAGCTCGAATCTCTTAATTGTCAATTGTCAACTGTCAATTATCAATTCGTAAAAGGTGATTTAGCCGATAAGGCTTTGATCGATTCCCTCTTCTCCCAATATCATTTCGATATCGTAGTGAACCTAGCCGCCCAGGCCGGTGTCCGCTATTCCATCGAGAATCCCGATGCCTATATCCAGTCCAACATGATTGGCTTCTACAACATCCTTGAAGCCTGCCGCCACAGCCGTGACGGAATTGTCAATTGTCAATTGTCAACTGTCAATTACCAGGGCGTCCAGCACCTCGTCTACGCCTCATCCTCCTCCGTCTATGGCGGCAACAAAAAAGTCCCCTTCTCTGTGGACGACCGTGTGGATAATCCTGTATCCCTCTATGCTGCCACCAAGAAGAGCAACGAGCTCTTTGCGCATTGCTACTCTAAACTCTACGATATCCCCACCACAGGCCTGCGTTTCTTTACGGTCTATGGTCCTGCCGGTCGTCCCGATATGGCCTACTTTGGCTTCACCAATAAACTCTTGAAGGGCGAAACGATAAAAATCTTCAACTACGGCAACTGCCGTCGTGACTTCACCTATGTCGATGATATCGTCGAGGGTATTGTCCGTGTGATGGCTGGAGCCCCTGAGCGCAAGAAGGGTGAGGATGGCCTTCCCATTCCTCCCTATGCCGTCTATAACATCGGTGGCGGTCAGCCTGAGAATCTCCTGGACTTTGTACAGATTCTCCAGGAAGAACTAGTGCGTTCTGGGGTTTTGCCCCAGAATTTCGACTTCGAGGCTCACAAGGAGCTCGTCCCCATGCAACCAGGTGATGTCCCCACCACCTACGCTGATGCCTCCGCCCTTGAGCGTGATTTCGGGTTTACCCCGAAAATTCCTCTCCGTGAGGGCCTCCGCAAGTTCGCCGAGTGGTACAAACAGTATTACGGATAAACACCTTTCCAGACAATACGATTTCATAAGATAAAACGTTAAAAGATTTGGGTAATGACACGAAGTCTTACCTTAGTATTAATCTTTTAATTATTTTATTTTATGTTTAAAAAGTTTTTTGTAGCAGTGTTCGCACTGCTCGCAGCCACAAACTGCACCAACGAGAGTTTAGAATCCGTAGTAGAGAACAACGCAGAGCAGGGCTATGCACCTGTCACGGTGCATGTCAATGATTTCTCCATCACACAGGAGGAGATGCCTTTGGGAGGAGGCACAACCCGAGCAGCACAGAATCCTGCTGATTACACGGATGTAGGTGCCATTACGCTGGCGTTCTACGATGCCGCTGGCACCGAGGTGTACAAAACTACTCAGATCAAGGGCGACGGCTCTTACACTACCTTCGGCGAATTCACAGCCAATCTTCAGGTAGGTACCTACACCATGGTGGCTGTGGCCCGCTACTACTATGCAGGCGATGCCTTTACGCTCACCAGCCCCACCGCTGCTGCCTACACCAGTGAACGCCCTCGCGAAACGTTCTGCCTAACTCAGGCTGTCACCGTGACCAGCGCATCTCCGCTGGATCTCGATGTCACCCTCAACCGTATCAGCTCCTGGCTCAAGATTGTCTCCACCGATGGTCGTCCGGCCAGTGCCACCAAGATACGTACCTCCTTCGCCAAGGGCGGTAAGGGCTTCAATCCCACCACGGGTCTCGCCACTACTGATGCAGGATTCAATCAGACCAACAACCCTTCTACGGCTGTAGGTGCCACGATCGAAGTAAACGCAGTACCGTTCCTCTACACCGACGAGGAGTCGATGACCATCACCATTGAGGCCCTCGATGCCGATGACAACGTGCTCGCCACCCGGGTCGTGAACAACGTCCCGTTCAAGCGCAACCGTCAGACCATCCTGACCGGTGCCGTCTTCACGGCAGATGCATCCGCCGCAGCCTTCAAGCTCGAGACCTCCTGGCTCGATGACGAAACCGTCAACTTCTAACCCTCGGGAGGATCAGCTATGAAAAAGCAGTTCAGTATGTGTGCCCGTGCCTTCGTTCGGCCTGGCTCTCTTGCCTTCGTTCATTGCGTGTGCATTCTATGCACACTCCTTGTTCGTTCGCTCTGCCCTAGTGCCCGTGCCTTCGTCCGTTCTGGCTCTCGTGTCTTCGTCCATTGCGTGTGCATTTTATGCACACTCCTGTCCCTTCTCTCTTGCGAGAAGGCCGTCACCGACGATGACAGTGTGGTCAGCGGTTCACCCGCTGACAAAGACGCCAACTTGACAATCACGGTGTTCAGCATCGAGAAGACGCCCTTCGGCACCCTCGCGCCTGGGGCTTACGCCCCTGCTACCCGTGCAGTGACCCCGGCCTCCGAGGCCTGTACCCGCCTTAACTTCGCCATCTACGATGAAGGCGGCTCTCGTGTCAAGCAGGTCAACCAGACCTCTGCCGAAGCCGATTTCGGCAAGGCCTCCTTCCAGCTCGCTGAGGGCGACTACCTCCTAGTGGTCGTAGGCCATAGCGCTAATGGCAACCCCACGATGACGGACCCCACCAAGGTCCAGTTCACCAACGCCACAGGCTACACAGATACCTATCTCTGCTGTGCCAATGTGACTATCGGTGAGGAAAAGGTGGACTACAACGTGTCTTTGGATCGTATCACGGCCCTCTGTCGCTTCGTGCTCACAGACACCGAGATCCCTTCCGAGGTCAAGAAGCTCCGCTTCTACTACACGGGCGGCTCTGGTGCCTTCAACGCTCAGACCGGCCTCGGTTGTGTCAACAGCAAGCAGGATGTGAAGTTCGACATCACTTCTGCCCAGAAGCAGTTCGACCTCTACACCTTCCTGCACGACTTGGAGGGCACTATCCATCTCACGGTGAGTGCGCTCGACGCTTCGGGCGTCGAGATAACCCAGCGCGACTTCGATGTGCCCATGCAGCAGAATTACATCACGTGGCTCTCAGGTCCCTTTTTCGGTGACTCTGGTTCTTCGTCAACCACCATCACCGGTGTAACCATCAACACCGACTGGGCGGGCGAGACCTACATCACCTTCTAAACTACTCAGGGGCAGGTCCCCGCAGGCACCCCTCTCGGGGGTGCCCCTCTGTTCTGTAAGTTGAGATGTTATTAACGTGCCAATTAATGGCAATTAATGTTGAAAGTAGAAAAGAAAAATGGAAAAGAATTCAAAAATATATGTTGCCGGTCACCGTGGCATGGTGGGCTCCGCCATCGTTCGCGAGCTCCAGCGCCAAGGCTACACCAATATCATCACCCGTACCCACAAGGAGCTTGACCTCACCCGTCAAGAGGCCGTCGAAGCCTTCTTCGCCCAGGAGAAGCCCGAGTACGTGTTCCTCGCCGCCGCCAAGGTAGGCGGCATCGTCGCCAACCAGTCGGCCCTTGCAGATTTCATGTACGACAACATGATCCTCGAGATGAACGTCATCCATGCCGCCTGGAAGAATGGCTGCCGCAAGCTCGAGTTCCTCGGCTCCAGCTGCATCTACCCCCGCATGGCTCCTCAGCCCATGCCCGAGAGTTGCCTGCTTACCTCCGAACTCGAGAAGACCAACGAGGCCTATGCCCTCGCCAAGATCTCCGGTCTCAAGTATTGCGAGTTCCTCAACCGCCAGTACGGCACAGACTATATCTCTGTCATGCCTACTAATCTCTATGGCCCTAACGACAATTATCACCCCGAGCACTCCCATGTGCTGCCCGCCTTGATCCGTCGCTTCCACGAGGCCAAGGTCTCCGGAGCCCAGAGCGTCACCTGCTGGGGCGACGGCTCCCCCCTGCGCGAGTTCCTCTATGTCGATGACCTCGCCAACCTCTGTGTCTTCCTCATGAACAACTATTCAGGAAACGAAACCGTTAATGCCGGCACCGGTAAGGAGTTGACTATTAAGGCTCTTACTGAATTGGTCGCCAAGGTTGTGGGCTATGAAGGCAAGATAGAATGGGATACGACACGGCCTAATGGTACCCCTCGTAAACTGCTTGATGTAAGCAAAGCCACTAAACTCGGGTGGACTTACAAAACCGAGTTAGAGGATGGAATCCGTCTCGCATACAAAGATTTTCTCGAAAATCCTATGAGAGCAGAAAGATAAGGCTTAAAAGGCCGGCCTCGTAGAAATGAAGGATCCCAACTCCCCCAAAAGCCCGAAACAACGGTACAGAAAAATATGTAAATGACTTAAAGTCTGTATTATAACAATATGGCAGAGCAGAAGAAAAAGAACGAGATAGCAAAACAGGACAACTCGGAACTGGTGCCTGTGACACCACAGGATGTGGAGTCAAGGATGATTATGCTTCGCAAGCAGCCGGTGCTGATTGATAGAGATGTGGCCGAGTTGTACGGAGTGAAGACCAAGGAGATAAACCAGGCAGTTCGCAATAACCCGAGAAAGTTTCCGTTCGGTTATATCTTTGAGCTCGATAAGTATGAAAAAGAAGAGGTGGTCAAAAATTTTGACCGGCTTAATGTGCTGAAATTCAGTTCTGTAGCACCTGCTGCCTTCACGGAGCGTGGACTTTACATGCTGGCTACTATCCTTAAGGGAGAACGAGCAGAGAAGACGACGCTGGCCATTATAGATACGTTTGTTCAGGTGCGCGAGTTGGCTCGTACTATGGAAGCTCTTCAGACGGTGGAGGACGGTGGTGCCCAGCAGCGTACACTGCTTCAGCGCACTGGCGACTTGCTGGCTGAGGTGGTGGGTCACAATCTGAGTACCCGTACTACCGAGACTGAGATAGAACTCAACTTTGCGGTGGTGAAGATCAAGCACAAAGTCATCCGCAAAGACGACTCAGGGGACAAGTAAAAGTATAGTTAACAGTTAACAGATTACAGATAATAATTACAGATGAAAGTTAACAGAAAGAGAATAGTTGACAGATAATAATTAATAGATAATAGTTGGCGGGCGAAACGCTAGCCGGAAAACTATAATCTATTATCTATAAACTCTAAACTGAGATTCATCTTTTATCTATTATCTATCATCTATAAACTCCGAGCTATGGCTACGCAGAGTATTGTAGGCGATAAAAGCTTGGCTTTTGGGAAGCGGATAGCGAAGTGCTACCGCTATCTGCACGACAAGAAACGCGAGACAGTGATGTCAAAGCAGCTCCTGCGCTGTGGCACGAGCATAGGTGCCAACGTGCGTGAAGGACTGTACGCCCAAAGTCGCAAGGACTTCATCAGCAAGCTTAACATAGCACTCAAGGAAGCTGGCGAGACCGACTACTGGTTGGATGTGATTCACTCTGCCGGGTATTTCACCAATCAGGAGTTCGACTCCCTGAAAGCAGACAACGACGAGCTACTTCGTCTTTTGACTGCAATCATCAAGTCGACAAAAGAACGGGAATAGTTAACAGATAACAGATAATAGTTGGGCGCGACGATGCGCCAGTCGAAAAAACTATAATCTATTATCTATAAACTATAAACTTAGATCTTTCTATTATCTATCATCTATAAACTGAAATCAAACTTTCATCTTTTATCTATTATCTCTCAACTCAACTGTTATCTTTTATCTATTATCTCTTAACTGTCAGGAGCCTGCCTGCGCCATTTCGCCGAGTGGTACGCCAAATTCTACGGAACAAGGAGCTAAACAGCACGTATGAGCTTGTGTTTCGTTGGGGGTAAGAATACACATAGAATACAGGTAGAATACTTGTAGAAGAGAGAGAGAGGGAGATTCTTGTTAAAAATGGTTAAACAAGACCTCTGGTTTTTACCTTTCGTTGCAAGGGAGATGATAAGGCTGCGAGTAAGCGAGAGCAATGTCAAGATTTCTTGAATATTGCCGAGCGTGAGCAGACTAGCCCGATAGGGCAAGGGAGATGAGAGGGACAAGATATGGAGAGCGTAAATGGTTAAAGTGTGTTAATGAGATAATATAAATAGGAGCATAACTTCTGGTAATTATAAGAATACAAGTTATTATGATAGAACCAACCGAACTTCGTGTAGGAAACTACATACTATATAATGACCAGCCAGTATTGGTGAAAGGCGTTACTGTTAACTCAGTAAAGCTTGAAGGGGTAATGTATGAAACGGAGAATCCTAATTTCCCATTTGATTACAAGCCCATCTATGCCGCAGACAATAGCCTTCGTGCTATACCTCTTTGCGACACAATCCTTCAGGGAGTGCGTAGCAGAATACCACAGAATGACGGATATGCTTATACCTATTACGGTTCAAGGGCTACATTCCTGATTTATCCAGACAATGAGGGGTATTTTATTGGTGTAGATTTTAGAGGTAATTTAATACGTGTTACTCCTAATCAAATTACTACACTCCACCAGTTGCAGAATATCTTTTTTGCCCAGTATGGTGAGGAAATGGAAATTCACGAGAATCGGCTTAAACAGGCTGTAGCTTCAGCTATAGAAAACAAAGAAATTTAAATTTGTTAATAATGGAACCAGCAAGATTTGAAGAAATAAAGGCAGGAATGTCATCATCAATGAAGATGATGATGGACCATATTAAGCGTTACCTTGACTTAGGTAAGGCTTCAGCCTTCGTGGGAGCTGGTTTCAGTAAGAATGCCCTGATACCAGATACAATTGAAATTAAAGACTGGAACAGGCTTGGCTTGGAGTTCTACAAACGGCTTTATGGCCATGCCCCTGAAGGCAGGGATGCTATGTTCTTAAGCCCTATTCATCTTGCTTCACAAGTAGAGTCATCATTTGGTAGAAATGAACTTGATACGCTGATATACCAATCATTGCCTGATGATGCAATTATCCCAGGCAAACTGCATAAAGGCTTGCTAAAGTTGAAATGGCATGATGTCTTCACCACAAACTATGACAGATTACTAGAAAGAGCATTCTTGGATGCAGGGCGCCCATATAGCGTTGTGACAAACAAGTCAACCCTGCTTTATTCAAAGAGCCCACGCATCATCAAACTGCATGGCTCTTTCCCTGATATTCGTCCTTTTATCATCACAGAAGAAGATTTTCGAACTTATCCAGATAAGTACCCTGAGTTTGTAAATACAGTCCGCCAGTCGCTTATTGAACAGCTGTTCTGCCTAATTGGTTTCTCTGGTGATGACCCTAACTTTAAGAGTTGGCTTGGTTGGTTACGTGATGTAATGGGCGAACAGATTGCCCCTGTCTATATGATTACTTTCGATAGGAAGTTGCACAATGCCCAGCGTAAGCTATGTGCAGCTCAAAAGATAGATATACTTAATTTAGCTGACCTTTCTGGAGTTCAAGGTTTCCAAGAGGGCTATGAATTCTTCTTTAAGTATCTTGGCGAAGCCCATAGTACCCTTTGGAATGGAGGAGTTAGGTCAGTGCTTGGCAGTATAGAATCAAAAGAAGATATCGTTTCTATTACTGACGAGATGCGACAGGTTCGCATATCCTATCCAGGGTGGCTTACATTGCCATTGGAGTATTATAAATACTTCGACGATGTATCTTACAGTATAGTAAGTTTGCGTTGGGATAAGATTAAGGATTTAACATGGTCGGTAAAGATTGCATTCCTTTATGAAATCAATTGGCGACAGTCAATCTCTAATACACCTTTCGGCCTTGACTGGTTTGTTAATAGTTTGGTATCCTTACCATATTCTTCTGAGGAATACAACGATGAAGACCCAGCAATGGTTCTCGAGTTGAAACTCACATTGTTGACCTATTATCGAAAGAAAGGAAACTACGTTGCTTATGATATGTTGATAGAGGAGTTAGAAGAACGTATAGCTTCATTCCTACCAACTCAGCTACGTAAGTTCTATTATGATAGATGTCTTAAAGCTTCCGCTTGTTTAGAGTATGAGCAACTTTTCAAGCTCCTTAAATCATGGGACGTTCCTTTTACTGATTACGTCGGAGTTCTTTGGAAATCTTCACTGTTAGCAGAAATAGGAAATAACTCAGCAGCAATAGGCATGCTAAACGAAGCTTTGCAGCATATTCGTAAGACCATTCTGACCCTGTCAGAAGACTCTTACTTTATGCAGTCATGTTGGACGGCAATACGTAAAGCACTGCGTTTTTATACCTTAGAACCTATTGATCAGACCGAAGAACTTCGATTTGATGCTCATGATACAATGCTTTATTTCCAAAGAAGACTGCTGGATAATAAAAAGAATCCAGGGAGGACAAGAGAGCATTCTTTCCATGTTGGAAGAACCAGTTCTTCTTGGCATCTTAGCGGTGGAGGCTATGTACATGATTATCTGTGGAGCTATCGTTATTTCTCTTTGTGCGAGGCTTTTGGCCAGTCACATGGTACAACAATCAGTCATATAGATATTGGATTAAATTCATTCTTCTTGAATAGATTATTCCCATATAATGAACCTTATGCCATAGGCATTATGGTTCGTAGCAATACGAAAGATTACGTAAAGGATTGTATTAATAGGAAGAATCTGTCCCAGATGTCATCAGAAATGGCAGATATGATATTCCAGCAATATTTGCCCTTTACCCAATTGCCATTAACAGGAAAGAATGAAGCGCTTCGTCAGCGTGTGCTACATGTTTTAACACCAATGTTATCTCGTTTGTGTACCAAGGCTGGCCTACCTAATCTGCTATCTCTTCTTGAAGTGCATAAAGATGTTTATCTTAACGCTACTCACTTCTTAGACAGGGATAGTATCAAGATTATATATGAGAACCTCCCTTTGGAGGAATACACGAAAGTGCAACTCAATAATTTATGCCTGCCCTATGTTCTAGACAATTCCCATAATGAGGATTTTCCTCAAATTGGCAATTATCTGAATCAATTGCAGATAAATGAAGAGGCAGCAAATAGGATTATAGAAGGTCTGACCAGTGACGCTAGAGCTATTCGTAAGATGGCTATATATCGTGCAAATATTGCATTGATGGCAAATTGTTCAGAGGAGATTAAATCAAAATTATTGCAAGCAGTTGTCAGTTGGAGAAATTCTTCAAAAGATGGATATAGTTTAAGAAATTCCTATGAATATGCTCCAGAACAGAAAAACTTGGATAGGCACATGCGCGTTGATTTGTTAAGGAAAGACCTTGCAAAATTAGATGCTTTAGATATTCAGAATATTCATAGCTCTCAGATTCTATCCACAATGGAAGGTCTGCTAAGTTATTTTTCACTGTTTGCTGATTTGATTACCGAGAAGCAGCATTCAGTGATAGTGTCTAAGTTCGCTGAGCTTGTGTTGAACAATGAGCAACTGTTGGAAAGGGAAGATGAGGATGAAGTATTCGGTGGATTTTATACTTATCTTTCAAATGTAGCTCATGAGATGGAGGGCTATTTATATAAGACTCAGCATTTAAGCTTACCAGCGGCAGTTGTTAAGCAATTGCGGGAATCTATATTTAAGCTGAAGGAAAAGAACTACAAGTATCTTTCTTTGGAAATATTGCTTCAAAAATATGACAAATCATTGAAGGAAGCCGATATTAAGAAAGAAATTGAGGAAAAAATTGCAGTACATTCTTTCTATTTTGATGCTGTACAGGCTTTGATTTTCCTGTCCAAGCGTAATAAAAACTTCCAAAGTATCATACAGAGAGTTATTCATTTCTCTATGTTTAGTAATAGCATAATGGTTCATGACTGGCTTTACTACTTGATGATGTTCGTTAAAAACGAAATGTTGTCATCAGGTTCTTATAATGAGCTGATAAAGATGCTTAAACATATTTATGAACATTTGGAAGAGACAACAGATGATATAGAACTTATCAATGATATTTTCACAAATACAGCAAAGGTTGCTGGCGCAGTAGCCAAGAAATGGGGTGAAAAACCAGAAACTAACATTTGGAAGAATCTCGGTTCTTCTGAAAAGGATATTTTCAATGAGGCTCGATATGCCTATAAATATGGCTTTGAGTTAGTATTGAATGATTAATTTGAAAAGGTCCCATCATGATATACTCTCACTTAGAATTACAAGTATTTGACCACCTGCGTCAGGAGATAACGAATAACGCAAAGGTGGAACTTACCTATGAGATGCCTGTATCCCTAGGAAGAAAGTATGAAGCTGACATTCTTATTTATCATGAGGATGCGCATATAGCCCTTGTTGAAGTAAAGAAGCCTCTTACAATTGATAATATCAGTCGTGCAGAGATTAACCTCAAAAATCTAGCATTAAGCCAAGGCTATCTATATGCCATTATCACAGATGATAAGCAATATCGCTTATGGGAGGCAAAAGATGGACTTGAAGGTACTTTTCGAGATGTTTCATTGAAAGATATTATTGATGTCATTAAATCCATCAAGACTCTTATCGATGATGTAGAAAGCAAAAAGCCACATGCTGATGAATTTTGTAAAGAAGTACAACGATTGGCTGATGAGTATTTGGCTGGCGATAATGATAGAATAGGTAGAATAAAGACCTTTGTTACTGGTTGCAAAGATAATGATTTTGAGGTGAAGGATGGAAGGCTTCGCTTCTCTGATATAAAAAAAGAGAATGAGTTCTTCGAACAGCTTATAGAAACATTCAATGGTGATACTGTTTATCGCTATACATCTCTTAATTCATTGTTCTTGATGTTGCAGTCTGGCAGCCAAGGTATGTGTTGTCTGGTGGGCATGAACGATAAGAGTGAGGTGTATTATGCCGATAGATATTTAAATCGAGAAAGTGGCAAAACAGCATACGATCGGAATAAAGAGAATAATTACTTTATATTGTCGTGTGTAGAAGACAAACCAGAAGAAGATCTGATGATGTGGCGTTTGTATGGCGATAATACTAAGGGTGTTCGAATTAAATATACTCCAAAGGATATGCCTGATGGATTCCGTTTCGCAAAGATATTCTATGGGAGTGATATTAAAAAACATCCAGGGCTAGATTTCATCAGGGAGACACAAGAATTAAAATTTGGGGCAATTAAATTCTGGTTTCGTCATTTTGACTATTGGAAACATTTCTTCAAACCTTATGACTATGCAATAGAGCATGAAGTACGCTTACTGTATGAAACAACATCTTCAAATCCTCCAAAGAAAATAGACTGGATTAAAGGAGGTGAATTCTCTATACTTATGCCTTTGGCCTTATTCGATGAAAAGAAGTTTCCTCTTGACATCGAGGAGATAAAGATAGGCCCCAACATGAGCGCACGTGATACGAACCTGTTGCAGATACGCCAGTTGGTTAAAGATAAATCTATCCAGCCCATATCTAAAGATGTGGATAAGAATGTTACTGTGTCACGAATTGAGCATTATAGGAGCTAGATATAATGAAAAAACTGATAATAAGAACTACATCATACAGACACCGAGTGTGGCGATGTAGAAGTAGGCATCTATTGTAAGTCATGATATATTCTTTTCTATAAGAAAAGCAAGTTATTTGGAATTAAATTAGTATCTTTGCACCCTAGAATGAGGTTATTGAGACCTTTGAGTTGAATGTTCTATTCATAAAGCAACTGAAAATCAGAGCGATATGATGAGGATGGAACAAAATGACGATTGTATAGGGCGCGACACAAGGATGTGTGGTGACCCCATTTTTTGGTTTCCGATGAGAGTGACATACTCGCGTGAACTCAAGGTAAAGGCAGAACTGGATCGGTTGGGGATTGAGACTTTTTTGCCGATGATGTATAAGATGGTTGATGTTGATACAAAGAATCCTCATCGAGAACTTGTTCCTGCTATCAACAACCTCATATTTGTTCACTCATCTAAGGAGCTGATAAGTAGTTTGAAATCGACAAATACAGTGTTGCAGCCATTACGTTATATAATTGACCAGACAGCCCAGCAGGCACATACCATTATGACAGTACCTGATGCCCAGATGCAGAATTTCATGCGTGTGGCTTCGAAGACTGATGACAGTGTAATGTTTCTCAATGACGAGACGGTAGTTGGCAAGGTTGGCAAGCGCGTTCTGATTACAGGTGGCATTTTTGAAGGAGTCACGGGAGTTATACGTCGCGTTAAGTGCTGTAAGCGGGTGGTTGTTGAACTGGAGGATATAGCCAGTGTGGCCATTGCTTTTGTGCCAGCGGTTCTGCTTCAGGAGATTGAAAATTGAAAGAACAAGTAACAAAGTTTAAAATGAAGATATTATCGTTTGAATATAGTGATTACAGTTGGGCGCTTGATAAAGTGTCCTTTGGTAATCTTAATTTGATAGTCGGCAGGAATGCTGTCGGCAAGTCGAAGACGTTGAATGCTATCGTCTTGTTTGTCAGATTCTTGAATGGCGATGTTAATGCAGCGACTCCTTCACATTGGTGTAAGGTGGAGTTCGTGACGGATGATAACACTATATTGACGTATGGCTACGTTTATACAGATAATGTAATCACTGATGAGACACTTTATAGAGGCACAGATAAGATAATTTCCAGAGATAAAGAACATGCTTTTATCGGCAATACTGAGGTAAATCCTCCAGCTAATAAGTTGTGTGTTCAATCTCAGCGGGATACGAAGAATTATCCGGAATTTGAGTCTATCATGCAGTGGGCAGAGAAGTTGAAAGGCTATTCTTTCAGTGAGTTGTCTTCTACTAAATCCTATGAAATCCCAAGTCTATTTAGTGAAAAGATTAATTTCTCAGATATGTATGAGAAGATTTATCAAATAGAGGAAAAGAGGGATTTTGTAATCAGCAAGATGAAGGAACTGGATTATGAGATAGACTCAATTGAACCCTTCAAGATTTCCGATAAGTTTAATATAGTGATAGTAAAAGAACATGGAGTGAATACTCCTTTGTACTCAGCCCTGTTATCTAATGGAATGCTTCGCGTGTTATATATCTTTGCTTATATGGCATACCTTTCTACCGAGCAGGGGGCAAGAACGTTGCTTGTGGATGATCTTGGTGAGGGACTTGATTTCAGTAGGTCTAGTAAATTGAGTAAGATTATCTTTGATTATTGTGAGGCGCATGATATCCAGTTGATTGTTACTTCAAACGATAATTTCTTGATGAATGCTGTCAATTTAGATTATTGGGTAATATTGCAGCGTGATGGTGAACATACAACAGGCATTAGTAAGAAAACTCATCCTGATATGTTCCTGAAGTTTAAGAAGATGGGACTGAATAATTTCGATATGCTTAGTACTGACTTCATATACAGATATCTTGAGAAAGCTAAGGAAGTATGAAGGTTGCCATATATGTAGAAGGAATAACTGAGGCAGGCTTTGTTTATCAGTTGATAGGCGAGAAATACCAATGGGACTGGACGAAGGTACAGATAGAATGTTTGAACTTAGACCCTCAGGATGCAGCAAATGACCTTAGAGATTTCGGAGCTGATGATGCACCTGACTATTTCTTAATTTATGATTCGGGTTCTGATACATCAGTGGTTTCTGATATTCGTGGAAGATTCCAAGGTCATATGGACCAAGGCTTTGATAAAGTAGTAGGTTTAAGAGATGTATATAGCGAAAGTTATATCAATCTGTATGGCAGACATCTTGATCAACAGAATATTGCGGATTTTATTAAGGATATACAAGAACCATTTGAAGAATTAGATAACACAGGCTTTATTCGTGTTCAATTTGCAGTAATGGAGACTGAGGCTTGGTTGTTGGCTTTGAGCGATATTTTTCAGAAGATAGATAGTAGTTTAGATGCTGATGGCTTGATAACTAAAGCTAGCGTTGATGTGAATCGTGATCCTCAGACAGAATATTTTCATCCATATGCAAAACTGGAAGACATTTTCAAATCGGTAGGTAAAAGCTATAGTAAGCATTGGCGTGAGATAAAAGAGATTGTCTTCAAGTTGAAATGGGCAGAATTTGAATCTTTATACGATTCTGGAAAATGTCAGTCATTCAGAGAATTCTATGACTCTGTATTCTTTTGAGACAACAAATGTCTGAAGTTGGATTCTTATTCCTCTTGACGATGGGAGTGTTGGGGTTGATGGAAAGCCGTAAGGACGATAATCGAGTTCTATATGGGTCGTGGTAAGTATTAATAATAAACCCATCATCCGTCCAACCCGTCCAATCCGTGTTCTTGAACATCTTAAACCGAATTAAACAATTCTCAAATTCTCTCATTCTTGACAAATAGATATTTGTGCAATTCGTGTCATTCGTGTTCGTAAAAGTTAATTCTTGATGGCAAATAACATTATTGAGCAGTTTGATGAGGCCTATTCCCGCTGGACAATAATCCTCCATCAAACATCGTACATCTTACTGCTTATGAATGAAGATAACCTATAACATAACG
>CACWFY010000003.1 GCA_902760345.1 uncultured Bacteroidales bacterium
TGGGGTGGCTATGCTCGCTCAAAGGCATATATGATTGACAAGACGAAGAACCTGGTTCTGGAGTCTGTACACCCCTCACCGCTAAGTGCTAACCGTGGTGGCTGGTTCGGCCAGCACCAGTTCTCGCGCTGTAATGATTATTTGAAACAAAATGGTATAGAGCCCATCGTATGGTAAACGAAATTCCTCCCATCATCGAAGTCGGTGGTATCCTGATATCCTCAGATATCATCACCGAATATTTTTGTTGTGACTACGAGAAGTGTAAAGGCATCTGCTGTGTCGAGGGCGATGCTGGTGCCCCTGTGACGATGGACGAGATAGCAGGCATTGAGGATGCGTTGGATACCGTGTGGTCACAATTGTCGGCATCTGCCCAGAGTGTTATCGATAAGCAGGGTGTCGCCTATACCGACAAGGATGGAGAACTGGTGACAAGTATCGTTCGTGGAAAGGATTGCGTGTTCACCTGTTACGATGGAGACGGTTGCCTGTGTGCCTTGGAGAAAGCATACCGCAGTGGCAAGACGAAGTTTTGCAAACCCATCAGCTGTGCCTTGTATCCTATTCGCGAAAAAAACTTCGGCAATGGACTCATCGGTCTTAATTATCACCGATGGGCTGTCTGCCGTGATGCCATAGAAAAAGGGAAGGCTCTTCGCCTTCCCGTCTATCGCTTTCTGAAAGAACCACTCATACGTCGCTTTGGTGACGCTTGGTACGAGGAACTTTGCGAGGTTGCAGCCCTTTTCGAAACTCCGTCGGACTGACACCCACATGTTCCTTGAAATATTTGCCTAAGAATGACTGGTTGGCAAAGTTCATCTTCTCGGTAATCTGTTTGATGTTCAGCGTCGAGTTGTTCAGCAGTACCCTAAGCTCAAGTACAACGTAACTTTCTATCCACTCGTTGGGTGTCCGCTTGGATGCCATCTTGACGGTTTCCGACAGGTACTTGGGTGTAATCTCCAACTGTTGGGCATACCAGCTGACGCGTCGCTCTGAGCGGAAATTCTGCTCCAACAACTGTATGAACTTTGAGAAGATCTCCTCAGCACGTACATGCAGTTCTGTGGTATTCTGCTCAATGCGCCAGATAACGTTGCTCATGTCGTAGAACATTGCCAGCAACAATGCCTTCATCAGATCTATGCGGGAGTGATGGCTCTTGTCATTCATCTTTTCACGGATGAAATGATAATAGCGGTTGAATGTTGCAATCTCGTTGGGGGTGAGTTGTACGACAGGGTTCTTCATCGAGAAAAGCAGCAATGCCGACACGTTTTGCACGTTCTGCACGAAACCGTGATAGAACGGTGTGCTGACCAGAATGCTGAGACATTCGAAGTCGGGAGATGCCTCGTAGTTACCCATAATATGACGGTCGGAAATAAACAGCAGGTCGCCAGCCTTCACGTGTTGTTCGTGGGTGTCAACGGTATATCTTGCTGTGCCCTTGCTGCATAACGCCATCACGATAAAATTCATACGAACAGGCTCTTGGGCAGATGTTCCATTAATACTATCGGTCAGTACCAGACCTTCTTTCATGTATTCCGCATGCCCCCACTTGGAAGCCATTTCCAGCGTTGTGTCTTTTATAGCATTCTTTTTCATGTCGGCAAAGTTACGAAAAGTCACGCACAAAAACAAAGAAAAGCATCCATTTTTTGTTAAGAGAGAGTAACTTTTGTTATTTCGGCATTTCCACTATGAAGCGGCAACCGGCATGATAGGAGCTGTCAAGCAGAATGTCGCCGCCGAGACTGATGGCGTGGCGCTTGGCCAGTGGAAGTCCGAGGCCCAGACCTTCAGAGAGGTCATCGACTTTTGCAAAAGGCTTGAAGATTTTTTTCTGCTCTTCTTCCGAGATGCCCGTTCCCGTGTCCTCGACGATAAAGCGCACGGTGCTATCGGTCTGTGTGATGCGTACCGTCAGGTGCTTGCCGTCGGAGTATTTGGCGGCATTATAGAGTAATTCACGTAGGGTATGCATCAGACTTAGTCGATTGCTCTGTATGCAAATGTCGTCAGGCAGCTCGCTCTCCATTGTGATGAGTATGGATGGGAAGTAGTGTTGCGTGTGTCTGATGCTTTCACGGGCTACCTCGTTACACGACACTTTGTCGTCGCGTCGGATCTGCTGCTCTTCGAAGACGCCGACATCTGAACTGTCAAAAAGCATCAGCACCATGCGCTCCAAGTGGCGCGCATTGTGGCGCATGGCTTCAGAGATGATAGCTATCTCGTCGTCTTTGTCGATGTATGTTGACTTGACGCCTTTGCGTCGTGAGGTTAGACTCTCACGCAGTACTTGCGAGAAGCCCATGATGATGTTCAGTGGGGTGCGTATCTGGTGTGATACGTTCTGAATGAACTCTGTCTTCTGTCGGAGCGCCTTTTCGGCCAGTTTAGTGACCTGTGTAAGCTCTTCGTTCTGCTTTTTGGTCTCTTCTGTGGTATGTCGTATGCCGCCCATGTGGAAATTCAGCGATTGCTGCATGGTGGCAAAGCTGTTTTGTAACTGTCCGATAGCATCGTCGCGATTGGTACGTGGGATGAACTCGTCGTATTTGCCTGCGGCAATCTGTTGGGTGGTGTCTACCAACTGGCTAAGCGGACGGATGGCACGGCTTACAATGTGGTGAGAGAGGGTTGTGATGACCAGCAGTCCGATGGCAATAATAGCGATAATGATGTAGAGTAGCTGGTGATAACTCTTCAGGATATTACTATCGGGACATACCAGCGCCAGGCTCCAGTCTGTTCCTGGCACTTGGCTGTAGCTGACGTGGTAGAGTCGTCCATCTAAGGTAATATGCATCGTACCGTTGTTGCCTGCCGTCATCTCATGGCCCAGGGCAATCCTGTCGGAATGGCGGTTGGGGTCTGCACCGGTGAAGATGGTCCTGCCCTTTGTGTATGTCAAGTCGGGATGGATAAGATAGTTTCCCTGGCTGTTAACCAATACATAGTAACTCTCTGGGAAGGCATGGCAGGCTTTCTTGATGGTCTCGGAAAGTTTGTGCAAGGAAAGATCAGAGGCAATGACACCAATGAGTTGGCCGCTTTTGTTGTAAAGGGGCTTGCAGTATTTGGCCGTCAAATGGTCGTGCTCATCAGTCTTTTCATCATTGTCTTGGAAAGGGTCGACCCAACAGGGCTGTCCTGTTTCTTTTGCCTTCTTATACCACGCTTTATGGTAATAATATGATTTCTCACTGGTTGTTACCGTTGTCGTGTCTCCGGTATGTGTCGTGTTGGCTGAGAAGAAATGGTCGTATGAAGGGAACATACCCGGTTCGATGGTGATGGTACAGCCGTTGACGTGTCTGTTAAACCTGACAATTTGCTGGGTGACGCCTTGTATCGAGTGAGGGTCGAAGTGATCTTCCACGAGCCATGTATTTGCATTCGTGGCAGTCCTGACGGCACTCATGTAGTTGCAGACGTGGTGTATGGTCGTATTGAGCACGCTGTTGACATGTTGTGCAGCCTCTTTGCGGATGAAGTATCGTGACTGGATGAAGAAGATGCCCAGCGCCAGGATGAAGACGGGGACAGCCATCAGCAGGATACTGACGCTGAGGTGTGTCGACATTGAATGCCGAACGTTATAGAGGAACTTCTGGAAGATGCTATTCATGCGTTACCTCCTTTCCGTTCTCTTTTTCGGCAGATTGCAACAGGTGGTTCAGTAGGTCGATAATCTTATCACCCTCTTGTTGGATGATGTCCGTTTCGTGGTCGACCTGTTGCTGACTGATGTCGTGATAATGGGTACAAATGGTTTCTACGCTTTCCTTGATAGCCTGTGATGGCGCAATCATCTGGTTGGTCATGTTATGCAGGAAAGCGGTCTTCATACGGTCACCCTCTTGTGCCAGCTGGTAGGCTTCGCGTAGCTCTTTGCTATGCTTTTGCAGGGCGTTGGTCAGTTGTTCCAGCGTGTTGATATGCGTAGACAGTGAACGCTGCATCTGCTGGAAATTCTCTTGTAGCTGTCCTATTTCGTCATCTCGGCGTGTGTCGGGAATTGTCTCTTCGTAGTGCCCTTGGGCGATGTGCTGTGCCGTTGTCGTGAGCATATTCAGCGGCAACAGCTGGCGGTGGGTAATCAGTCGGCAGAGCAGATAGAATAGTAATAGTCCACCAATAGCAATGGCCAGCACATAGGAAAGCAGCAGGTTGTAGTCGCCAAAGATGTCGTCGTCAGGATATACCACACCGATGCTCCAGTTGAGTTCTTCCTTGGTGCGTCCAGGGATTTCCGCACGCAGGAAAGGTTTGAACATGACATGCCAGTCCTCATTGTCTTTTTCAAACGACTTGAAGTCGCTCTTGCCGGCAATCATGGCCTTGGCAATCTCTTGAATGGACTGGTTGGCATCTTGTACGTTGGGTAAAAAGACCATCTGATGCTTCAGCTTCTCCAGATTAGGGTGGACGATAAACGAACCGTTGCGGCTTATCAGTACAGTGTAACCATTATCGGAAGGTTTGGCGGTACGGATGATGCGGGAAAGGAGTCCGACAGATAAATCGGCCGCCATGACGCCGACGCATTCTCCTGAGCGGTCATAGATTGGCAGACAGAAGGTGGTTACCACTTCGTTGCCGACAATGGCTTGTTTCTGTGGATTGGTCCATATCGCATGTCCTGTTTCCATGGGTATGGTGTACCACTCCTGCTCAGTATATTGGGTGTTGTCTAAGACTTTTTGCTGGTTGTCTCTTTCGTCAGCAATGACCCCATTGCTGTCCTTGTGTGCACAGGCTAAGAAACCTTTGTAGCCAGAAAAGTAGCCTGGCTTGAAGGCAATGGTGCAGCTGCCGATATAACGATTACTTTCTATCAGTCGGCGGCAGTAGGTATACATGCGGTCGGGCTCTTGCAGATGAGAAAGAACATCCCAGTAGATGTTGCCAGCCGACTGTTCAACGCTTAACAGTACGTTGTCGATATGTTGTACGGTGCCCTCCAGAGTGTGCTCCGCATTATGCATTGCTTCCTGCTTTAGTGTCTGGCGCGAGAAATAAAACATCACAACCAGAGACACTAAAAGCAAGAGTGCAATTTCGCAGACCACCATCAGAGATAGTCTGACGGAGAGGGCTTTGTAAATCATTAATTATGCATCAATATTCGCATAGGTAGCGTTCTTCTCGATGAACTGGCGACGGGGTTCGACGTCGTCGCCCATGAGCATAGAGAAAATCTCGTCAGCTTCAGCAGCATTCTCGATGGTCACCTGCTTCAGCAGGCGGTTCTCGGGATTCATGGTGGTCTCCCACAGCTGCTCGGGGTTCATCTCACCCAAACCTTTGTAACGCTGGGTGTGCAACGCTGATGCATTCTCGTCGCCAGCCACATATTTGTCGATGAAGGCCTGGCGCTGCTGCTCGGTATAGCAGTACTCTGAGAACTTCTTATAGGTACACTTGTAGAGTGGGGGAGTAGCGATATAGAGATGTCCGCCCTGAATGACCTGAGGCATAAAGCGGTAGAAGAGCGTCATGATTAGCGTGTCGATGTGTGAACCATCGACGTCGGCATCGGTCATGATAATAATCTTGTCGTAGCGCAGCTTGTCGATGTTGGCCTCGCGGTCGCCCTCGCCGTCTACGCCGAAGCGTACACCAATCGACTGGATGATGTTCATCACCGACTCGGCCTCGAAGACGCGGTGCCACTGTACTTTCTCCACATTCAGAATCTTACCACGCAGCGGCAGGATGGCCTGGAAGTGACGGTCGCGCCCCTGCTTGGCTGAACCACCGGCGGAGTCACCCTCGACGAGGAAGATCTCACAAACCTTGGGGTCTTTCTCTGAGCAGTCGGCCAACTTACCAGGCAGACCACCACCCGTCATCGGGTTCTTGCGCTGTACACTCTCACGGGCCTTGCGGGCAGCAATACGAGCGGTAGCAGCCAGCACCACCTTTTCGCAGATCTGCTTAGCTTCTTTCGGATGCTCCTCCAGATAGTTGGTCAGCGCCTCGCCGACAGCCTGCTGTACGGCACCAGCGACCTCTGAGTTACCCAGCTTGGTCTTGGTCTGTCCCTCGAACTGAGGCTCAGCGACCTTGATAGAGATAACGGCTGTCAGACCCTCGCGGAAGTCATCGCCAGCCAACTCAATCTTGGCCTTCTCAATTTGCTTCGAGATGTTGGGATCTTCGTCGGCATACTTCTTCAGCGTACGGGTCAGAGCCATACGGAAGCCCTGCAGGTGGGTACCACCCTCGATGGTGTTGATATTGTTGACGTAAGAGTGGATGTTCTCGCTGTAGTCGGTGTTGTACATGACAGCGACCTCGATGGGCACACCCTGCTTCTCGGTCTTTAGGTAGATGACGTCGTCGAAGAGGTGGGTGCGGTGACGGTCTACGTAGCGCACAAACTCCTTCAGACCTTCCTTGGCGTGGAACACCTCCTTCTTGAGGTTACCGTCTTCATCAGGACGCATATCCTGCAGCGTAATGGTGATACCGGCATTCAGGTAAGCCAGCTCACGCATACGCTTGGCGATGATGTCGTACTTATACTCGGTAGTGGTAAAAATGCTACCGTCGGGCCAGAACTGCTGGCGCGTACCAGTTAGGTCGGTGTCGCCCACAATCTTCACGTCGTACAGCGGCTTACCCTTCTCGTACTCCTGCTGATAGATATGTCCGTTGCGGAATACCTGAGACAGCATGTGGGTTGACAGGGCGTTCACACAGCTCACGCCCACACCGTGCAGACCACCAGAGACCTTATAGGAACCCTTGTCGAACTTACCACCAGCGTGCAGCACCGTCATCACGACCTCGAGGGCTGACTTGTGCATCTTCTCGTGTTCGTCGACAGGGATACCACGTCCGTTGTCCTGAACGGTGATAGAGCCGTCTTCATTAATTGTTACCTCAATATGCGTGCAATAGCCTGCCATTGCTTCGTCGATAGAGTTGTCGACGGTCTCGTTTACGAGGTGATGGAGACCCTTCTCACTGATGTCTCCGATATACATGGCCGGACGCTTGCGCACGGCCTCCAAACCCTCGAGTACCTGAATGTTACTCGCGGAATAGTTGCTTTCTTTGTTCAGTTCTTCTGCCATATTTAAAAAGTACTTCTTAATAGGGTGCAAAGTTATAAAAAAAACATGAAACAAACGAATGTTTGGACGTAAAAAAAGACTGCAAATTGTTAACAATTGCAGTCTTCTATCATCTTGCTCCGATTTTTATCCCAGCTTGCTGATGTGGTTGCAGAGGCTTGACTTCAGATTGGCAGCCTTATTCTTGTGAATAATGTTCTGCTTAGCCAGCTTGTCCAGCATCTTCTGTACTTTCGGATACAAAGCAACAGCCTCGTCCTTGTTGGTCATGGCACGCAGCTTGCGAACAGCGTTGCGCATGGTCTTTGCATAGTAGTGGTTGTGCTCTGCCTTTTTCTTGTCCTGACGAATTCTCTTCAGGGATGACTTGTGGTTTGCCATTTTAATTTTCTTTTTTTTAAAATTGTTGAACTTAAAGCTTGTGGGTCTTGCGTCTCTTGCGGACTGCCCTGGGCGGAGGTGTTAACCTCCTCTGCCACCATTCCCGTTTCCAGTAGCACTTGGCTGTGCAGATGACAGATTTAGTGGTAGTCCCTAGGAGAGTCGAACTCCTCTTTAGAGAATGAAAATCTCTCGTCCTAACCGATAGACGAAGGGACCATCGCCATGAAAAGCGGGTGCAAAGGTACTAACTTTAATTAAGAATTAAGAAATAAGAATTAAGAAAACATAAAGAATTAAATATATTTAACAACTTCCCGCTTTAAAAACTCTTAATTCTTAACTCTTAACTCTTAACTTCTTTGTATCTTTGCCCTCGTGTTAGTGAAAACAGAAGCAATTGTGCTCCATTCTTTCAAGTATGGGGAGTCTCGCTTGATAGTCGATATGTTTACCCGCGAGGTGGGTAGACTGTCGTTTATCGTGCCGTTGCCCAAGACGCCAAAGTCGCGCATAAAGAAGCAATATTTCCAACCGATGACGCTCTTGGAGATAGAGTGCGACGTGCGCCAACGGGTGCAATTGCAGAAGCTGAAAGATGTCCGCCTGTTGTCGGCCTACACGTCTGTTCCTTTCTCGCCAGAGAAGTTGGCACTCTCGCTCTTTACGGCAGAGTTCCTCTATCACGCCCTGCGGTCAGAGCAGTGCAACGAACCCTTGTTCGCCTATGTCTGCGACGCTATGCGGTGGCTTGATGCCGTAGAGACGGGCTTTGCCAATTTCCATCTGACGTTTCTCATGCGCCTGTCGCGCTTCTTAGGTTTCTATCCCAACCTCGACGACTATGTCGACGGCTGTGTCTTCGACCTGCGTGCCGCCACCTTCTCGTTGCAGGTTCCCACACATCGCGACTTTCTGCAACCCGATGATGCCCAGCGTATTCACACGCTGATGCGTATGGATTTCCCCACCATGCGCCTCTATCGCCTCAGCCGTCACGACCGCAACCGCATCGTCGACGTCCTGCTCTACTACTACCGCCTGCACATCCCCCAGTTCCCTGAACTCAAGAGCCTCAGCGTACTCCAGGAGTTGTGGGCAGACTGATATACCGCCCTACGGCATCAAGGCATATCTGCCACCTTATTATATTTATGTAGTTGCCCCAAAAGATGCTACAGCAATTCGGGCAGTTGGAAGAGCTTGACGCTGTTCGAGCCTTTAATCAAGATATAGCGACCTGCGGGCTGCTGCTGGGCAATGGCGTCTTTGACCTCGTCGACATTTGCAAAGGTGCGGAAGGGGCTGTCGAGCTGTTGGAACGCTGAGCCTACGAGCCATACCTCGTCGAAGCGGGCTTCTTGCAGCATGTCAATCACCTTCTGGTGTTCCTCCTTAGAGACATCACCCAGTTCACCCATCATACCCAGGATGGCCATCTTGGGCGACACCTCCATCATGCGGAAGTTGTCGATAGCTGCCTTCATCGAGGTGGGGTTGGCGTTATAGGCGTCGACAATCAGGTGGTTCTTTTCTGTCTCCGTCAGCTGTGAGCGGTTGTTGGTGGGCACATAGTGTGATAGCGCGTGATTGATCTGCTCGAAGGGGATGTTGTTGACATAGCCAACAGTAATGGCTGCCAGCATGTTGTCGAGGTTATAGGCACCAATGAGGTGGGTCTGCACCTCCATCCAGTCGCCAATGTATCCTGCGTCGTAATCCTGTTCGCGCCAGCGGAATTTCAGGAACGGTGCACAGGAGACGACCTCGCCGAGAATCACGATATGATCGTCATCCTTTTGGCCATAGTAATAGACGTCAGTCAACTTGTCCGACATCTGCATGAGGTGTTCATTGTCGTGATTGACAAAGACGGGCAACTGGTGCTCAAACAGATAGTCATACAGCTCGCCTTTTGTCTTGCAAACACCCTCGAAGGAGCCGAAGCCCTGCAGGTGGGCACGTCCTACGTTGGTGATGAGTCCGCAGGTGGGTTCGGCCGTCTCTACCAGCGTCTTGATGTCGCCAGGGTGCGAGGCTCCCATCTCTATGACGGCAATGTCGTGGTCGTCGTTCAGTCGGAACAGCGTCTTAGGCACACCTACATCGTTGTTGAAGTTGCCCTCGGTAGCCATCACGTTATAGCACTCAGAGAGTACGGCACGAATCAACTCCTTGGTGGTTGTCTTGCCGTTCGTGCCTGTAATGCCGATGACGGGGATGTCGAACTGGCGACGATGCTCACGAGCCAGATCCTTGAAGGTCTGCAGGCAGTTGTCAACTCTAATTAATTGAGAATTGGCTGGCGCTATGTCTTCGTCAACGATAGCGTAGGCACAACCTTTCTCCAATGCCTGGAGTGCGAATTGGTTGCCATTAAACGACTCGCCCTTGAGTGCCAGAAAGATGCTGCCCTCGGGACAGTCGCGTGAGTCCGTGGTAATCTGCGGATGCTGTTGGTACAGCTTGTACAATTCTTTGATATCCATATCTTTCAGTTATAACCTTCTTATTTTATTTCACAGCGTCTTGCACCACCATACCTGCCAACATGAAGCCGAAGATGGCGGTGATGTGCGCGATGGTGCCATTGCCTTTGTCGTCGGGGTCAATAGGTTTCTTGTTTTCTAAGAGTTCGTCAGAATAGACGCACTGGAACTTGCGCTTGGGAAACTGCTTATCGCGCTTAAAGCGGTTGCGGAGAGCACGCGCAAGGGGGTCGCCCTTCACCTTCCAGAACTCAGCAGTCTTGATGCGTGCAGGGTCGAGCTTCAGGGCAGCACCCATCGATGAGAACAGCTTCGCCTTGGTCTGGCAAGCCAAAAGGATGAGTAGCGCCTTGTCTTTCAGCGAGTCAATGGCGTCGATGATATAGTCGTAGCTGTCCAGATTGAAACTCTCAGCCGTCTCTGCCGTGAAGATCTGTTGCAGGGCTGTGATCTCTGCTGAGGGGTTGATGGTGAGCAGGCGTTCCTTCAGGGCATCGACCTTCACCTGATCGACGGTCTTCGTCGTCGCCATCAGCTGACGGTTGATGTTCGTGACACACACACGGTCGGAATCGACAATGGTCAACTTCCTGATGCCGCTGCGAATCAGACTTTCTGCGCACCACGAGCCTACGCCGCCCACACCAAAGATGACGACCCGCTTCTCAGCGATGCGGTTCATCGATTCATCGCCTAACAGGAGTTCCGATCTGCGGAATATTTCTTGTTCTATTGCCATGAACTATCGCATTGTCTCTATTTGACTTCTGCCGCAACCTCAATCTCTACCAAGGCACCCTTAGGCAGCGTTTTTACTGCTACGGCAGAGCGGGCAGGGTAGGGCTCTGAGAAGAACTCAGCATAAACGGCGTTCATATCGGCAAAGTCGTTCATGTCGGCCATAAACACGGTGGTCTTTACGACGTTCGCCATGCTGAGACCAGCCTCTTCCAGAATGGCCTTGACGTTGGTCAGCGACTGGCGCGTCTGTTCTTTGATGCCGCCCTCGACGAACACACCCGTAACAGGATCAATGGGTATCTGCCCAGAGGTGTAGACGAGGTTGCCTACTTGGATGGCCTGACTGTAAGGGCCAATGGCAGCGGGTGCCTTTTTTGTGCTGATTACTTTCATATTTTTTACTTTTTTGCTAAATATGCGTGCAAATTTAGCAATTTTCCAGCATTTCCCCTTGTTTTTGTGCTCATATTTAAGTGTATTTAGGTATTGGATGCAAAAACAAGGTTTCTGCAGTTTGACACAACGGAAGCTACGCCTCAACTATGTTCGTACATAACTTCAACTACGTTTATACATAACTTTATGACTTATTCCCAGCGTGGGAACAAGATGTTCCCTGCTTGGGAATATAATGTTCCCACCGTGGGAATAAATAGCCTACTGTAACTTGCTTGATGACGTTACTTGATAAACATTATTAAATTTTGAGGAAAGGATAACTGTAATTCGGCAAATATCCCTAACTTTGCACATATAATATTTCGAAAGAAAACGATTATCAATGAACAAGGTTAGAATAACGGCCATACGACAGACGGTCTACCAGGACTTGATGGAGAAGTATGAGAATCCCATAGAGCATGCTTGTGATGTCAAGGAGGGTCAGCAATGGATCTCCGAGAATGGTGAATGCCCTGTAGGGATGTGTCCTTCTGCATGGTACTCTATGCGTGAATTCGTAGAATCATTGGCCAGAGGTGAAGGGAACTTCTACGATGGCTGGATGAAGAACCCTATGAGCGCGATGATCAGCTGCAACGACGGTTTCCGTCCATTCAGTTTCTATATCGAGGTGATAGCGTAACGCTACAAGCCAGAGTTCGTTTTTTGATGCCTTTATTTCAAGGTCATTGTTCGCCAAGATGTAGCCAATGATGAGGCTGTATTGACTATTGGTGTTTGTATCTTGTTGTTCTTCTCGAATGATTCACGTTTTACTTCTTTAGTCAGGTAGTCAGACAAATCGCCTAAGGTCAACTGGCCTTTGCTCTCTTGCAGTTTCTTTAATAAATAGTAGGTGAACATGCCGTGTTGTTGCGACTTCAGGGAGAAGGCTGTCTCGTCACCTTGTGCAGCAGTAAATACCACCATGTTGCCTTGCGGTACTATTGATTTCGTCTTGATGGCCACGCCACGGGCAGAAGCCATCATGTCGCCTTCACGTTTGGCACCACTGAAACACGCATCCAGGAATACGGTGACACGTTCTGCCGGCAGGGCACTTAACTCCTTGTAGAGACGATTCAAGGGATAGGCCGACTCTACGTCGCTGCCTATACCGTCAACAGGCAGCAGATAGGCATCCTTGTTGGCCTCGTCAGGGATGCCGTGACCAGCATAGTACAGGATGATTTTACCTTGTCCGCTCTGAGCCTCCATTGCTTCCTTCAGCCATCTGACGGCACCACGGATTCTGTTCAGGCCTGCATTGGTTATCAGACGAATATGGTTTTCAGGAAGACCCAACGTTTGCTGCACATAGTCCTTGAAGATTTTGGCATCGTTTTCTGCAAAAGGCACTTGCGCCTCATTCTCGTATAGCTCGTTGCCAATGATGACAGCATAAGTGCGAGTGTCCTGCTGAGTGGTTTGTGGTATGTTCTCATCCACGTTTGTCACAGCACCTTTCGTTGGCAATGCTGGCAGTCGTTCCTCGACAGGAGCCTTCTTTTGCTGTGATTGTGCCAAGAGTATCTCCTGCTTTCTCTTCTGGGCTCTTTCCAACCACGGTTCGGCAACCTCGTCACCATTGCTTACAGCCTGCTCGAACCAATAAAGTGCCTGGTCGTTATCCTGCTGGGTGCCCTCGCCATTATAATAGCAAATTCCCAAAAAGCGTTGATAACCGCAAAGTCTCTTGTCTGACACTCCATGGCTCACGCTCTTCTTAAACCATGTGAATGCCTGTGTATCATCTTGTTCAACCTCCGTTCCGTTCATATAGAAAACACCTATCATACCCTCGGCACATGCCAGCCATCCTACGTTGTTAGGATTGGGGTGCTCAACAGCTTTTCTAAAAAACTCAAGGGCTTTCTTATCGTCTCTTATTTCAGAGTTTGTATAATAGAGGAGTCCCAACATGGTCAAGAGCTTGACGTTGAACTTGCCATCGTTGATATGCCGATAACCCACTTCCATGAAATGTCGGAATTCTTCCTTGTTGGCATAGCTTCTATATTCTTTATCCTCACCAGAATAAATGATTGTTAAAATATACAGAGATCCTTCTTGTCCTTGTTCTCCCGCCTTGCGAAGCCACACAAGCGCTTCATCCTTATCGTTTAAACTCATAGCCACCTGAAACTGCGCTTCCGCATCTCCTTGTCTTGCTGCTGCAATATTCTGGTCATATTTCTGTTTGTCGTCAATTATTGTCTCAGCTTTTAGTTTTTTGATAGCTTCCTGTAGTACTTCGTCACTCTTCGCCGTATAGCCACTGTCGGTCAGCGTCTTGATTCTGTTTTTGGCCCATTCGATATTTGTCTGTGACAATCCCCCTTTGGCCAGCGCCTCACGATAATAATACAGGGCTTTGCCAAGGTCTTTTGCTACTCCATCACCCGTCTCATAGGCATAGCCCACATCCACCTGGGCTGTAGCATCACCTGCCCGTGCCTTGTCGATGTTTTTCTGATACCGGTTTTGCCCCATTACTATGGTGGACAGAGCCATCAGCATTATTGATAAAAGAATTCTTATCTTCATGTCCGTTTATTTGAGTTTCATTTGTCGCCAGGATGCAGTCAGGGCAGCTGAAGGAGTGACGGTAGGTGTCTGCAACTTATTGTTGATGACTACCGACTGACGCTTCACCTGCTTGATGACCCGCTCGGTCAGGGTGCCCATATCTGCGTCGCCACCCAACGACTGTAGTGCCTTTAACAGGTGGTAGGTGAACAGACCGTGGTGCTTTGCCTCATATTGGTAGGCGGTCTCGTCGCCTTGGGCGGCAGAAAACACCAGCACCTTGCCTTGTGGAACATCCTCCTTGACCTTGATGGCTATGCCGCGTGCCGACACCAGCATTTGGTCTTCGCGCTTGGCACCACTAAAGCAGGCGTCGAGGAAAACGACAGACGACTTGACCTTCATCAGCGAGAGCTCCTTATATAGCTTGGAGAGGCTGTAGCCCGAGGTCGTGATGGTCTGTGCATTGCCGTCGACGGGCAGCAGATAGGCCGTATTCTTCTTCTCATCAGGATAGCCGTGACCGGCATAATAGATGATGAGGCTCGCCTCGCCGTCGTAGGCCTTTGCCGTTTGTTTCATCTTTTCTATGGCTTGGATGATGTTGGCGAAAGTGGCATCTTCGTAGAGCGTGACATTCTCCTGCGGCAGACCTAACGTCTTCAGACAGTACTCGCGGAACATGCGGCCGTCGTTCAAAGCATAAGGCACGGGAGCCTTGGGGTAGTTCTCGTTGCAGATGATGAAGGCAAAAGTCTTGTCCTGATTGTCTTTCGACTCGGGGATGTCCTTGTCGACGTCGGAGTCGGGAGGCGGATAGCGGCTCAGCACGGGACCGCCCTTCTTGCGGCTGGCCTGCAGACTCTCGTCGGTTATAATCAGCGAGGCGTCTTTCAGCGGGTTTTTCAGCATCCTCACCTCACCGTCTTTCTTGATGATTGCCACATCATTGACAAAGGGTTTGGCACTATAGTAGATGCAGGGTATGACCTCACGTCCCAGGGCGTAGTAGCCGTACAATTCCTGACTCTTAATGATAAAGATGCCGTCGGCAGCCCACTGCACGTCCTCGTAGTTGCAAGGTACGGCTTGTTCGCCATCATAGGTGTAGGCACCAAACTGTCGGCCATTGCTGCTCTTGATAAATTCCTTCTCCAGCGTGAACGTCAGGCTCTTGCTACTCGCCAGCTGGCGGCCTTCATACGACCATACGCTCTTGGTGCCGTCGTTGTTGTCGGCCAAAATGCCCTGTTCCTTGATGTCTATCTTGTCGAACTTACACGGCACGATGACTTTTCCGTCCAGGTCGGCCAGCCCATAGCGGCCTTTCCACTCGCGGAGCTTCAGGTAGAAGGGGCCTACATTCCTTTGATAGTGGTAGTTGACTACCTCAATGACGTCGTATTTCCCTTGCGGTATGATGACCTCGCCCGTCTGGCTGATGGCACCGACGGTGGCGTCAGTCTTATTCTTAACGAAGGTGCCGACATGCGCCCATGAGTGCCAGTTGCCACCATCATAGACGGGATTTATCACCCATCGTCTGTTGGCATCGACAAAGCCTATCTTGCCGTCTTCCTCGCCTATCCAGTCTATCTGCGCACGGGCATTCTGGAAGAGGCCGGCCAGCAGTATGAATAACAGAATCTTTCTCATAGTCCTTAGAATTTAAATTGCTTCCATTTCTCAGCCATCTCGCTGGAAATACTATGCTGTGGATGCTGCGACTGCCGGAACTCTTTTTCGGATTCCTGTCGGGTCCATACCGAAGCGTTGTCTATCAGCTCTTTCAGCGTACCCTCGCCCTTGGTGGCCTGTAGCTGCTGCAACAGTCCGAAGGTAAAGAGTCCGTGGCCATATTGTCTGCTGGCGTAGGCCGTCTCCATGTCTGTGCTGCTGAAGCAGAAGATGGTTTTGCCGACAGGAGCAATGGGCTGTGGTTTAATTTGTACGCCACGGGCAGATTCCAGCATCTTGCCATTGCGGTCGATGTTGGCAAAAGGTGCGTCGATGATGGCCAGCGTATAGGCGGTATTCATGCTGTTCAGCGCCTTCTGCAATTCGTCAACGCGATAGCCCGTCGTGGCCAGCGTCTCCAAGGTGGCATCAGCGGGTAACAGATAGCGCTGCTTCGTCCTGCTGTCGGTAGCACCCAAGCCGGCAAAGTAGAAGATGATCTTCGCATCACCGTCGAAAGCTTCTGCTACGCTCTGCATGTTGTGTATGGCATGGGTGAGATTGCCGAAGGTGGCGTCTTCGTAATAGTGTACCTGCTGGTCGGGTACGCCGATGGTCTTGCGGCAGTATTCGGCAAACACTTTGCCGTCGTTCAGGGCATAGTCGGCACCTTTCAGGTTGCCATAGTTCTCGGTGGCGAAGATGAAGGCAAAGAGGTTCTCGTCTTTCTTGTCCGTCTGTGGGATATTGCTGTCAACCGTTTTTCCTGCAGCAGTGGTGTTGGCCAGCGTCAGTTTGCTGCCCTTCAGCGGATTGGTCAGCATAGAGGTTACACCATTCTTCGTGACCTGTGCCACACCGTCCTCAAACTTTGTGACGGCCTCGTAGTCGGCAGGCACCACAATTTTGCCCTTAGTATCCATATAGCCCCAACGATCGTTGAGTGTGCAGAACGCCGTCAGACCCTCCAGGTCGGTGGAGTCGTTCATCTGTGTGCCCTCCCATACGATGATAGCTTCCTTCAGTGGCTCTATACGTTTGTAGTCGAAGCCCGTCAGGAATGTCCTTTTGCCAGCGTCGTAGAGTGCATAGCGGTCGCTGACGAGGTCTGTATAGTTGTCGCCCCAGTCACCCTTGCGCTGTCCGCCCTCGCCGACGATGAAGATGTCGCTATTGTCGTTGAGGAAGTCCAAACGCACCAGTGTGGTGTATTTCGGTGCCAGCATTTCGTGACCATCGCGATCTACGAGTCCGCAGCCCTCATCATGCTGAATCGTTGGGTCGCGATTGCTATACACGCGGCAGTAATCATGCTTTAGGAAATCGTTCAGGAAAATCATACCGTATTTTATCGGTGTAATCTGCTTTTGTTTCTCAGTGTCGTAGATGCCTTCGTAGCCTAAAGATGTTGAACCCTCAGTCACAGACTTGCCAGTCGGGATATCGAACAAGGGAAACAGGTTGCCCACACGCTCGAAGACATTACAGCCCTGATATTTGATGGGTACGATTTCACGACCCTGTTTGACATCATACACGCCTTGCCTGAAACCGTTGTTGACGATATTCACATTGCAGACATCGCGTACGGGAGCCTTTGTCATAGGGCCGTCTATTTCCTGCTGATAGAGCTGATGAGCTATGATACAGCCTTTTTCGAACAAACAGGGGATAACCTCTTTGCGTTGCTTCAGGTCATAGAGTCCCCATAGGTTGTTCTTGATGAGGTAGATGTGTTCAGACATGTTACCGTCGACGACAGCATCGTACTTCCTTCCAGGTTTGATAATCTCTTCGCCGTCCGCGGTACATAGTCCTATATACGGACCGTTGAGCACCATGACGTGACTCGAGGCACGACAGGGACGCGTGTCATCGTACAACTCCTTCCACTCATCATCAACATTGGTGGGTTGTGGTTGCTGCACTTGTGGTCGCTCCTGTTGTGGAGTCTGCCGCTGGGCAATTTTTGTAGCAGCGCTTTGCACGGCGCGTTGTCTCCTCTGTCCTACAGCACTGCCTGTAATGACGAGCAGTGCTGTGAGTATGATCAGTCTGTATCTCATTTCTTCAGTTTCGCTTTTAGTTCTGCTCTCTTCTTTGCTTTAGCCAGCATCTCCTGGTAGCTCGCGAGGTCTTCCGGATCGTTCTCTGAGCCTTGGGCGATAGCCTTTTCAAACCAATAGGCTGCCTGACTGTAGTCCTGCTCCACTCCGTCGCCATAGAAATAGCGATAGGCCACCTGTGCCTGACAAGTCGGATTTCCTTTCTCTGCGGCCTGCTTGAAACAGGTGAATGACTTGACGGGGTCTGCTGCGACGACTTCGTTGCCCTCGTAGGCAAAGCCCATCATGTAGAGGCAGTGGGGGTCACCCTTTGTTGCTCCTATCTCGTACCAGTAGTAGGCGTCTTTCAAATTTTTAGCACGAAGAAAACTCACGGCAGCCGTTCTGATGGCGTCGACATCACCCTGCTCAGCGCATTTCAGCACCTGGGCAAACTTTTCGTCCACACTACGATCAGCGGCCTTGGGCTGTTGCTGTTGAACAGGCTGTTGCTGAACAGGCTGTTGCTGAACGGGTTGTTGCTGCTGGACGGGCTGCTGTTGTGCAGGCTGCTGCACCTGTCCACTCTGCTGTACATTACCTACTACGCGTTTCCTTCTGGTCTGTCCCATAACAGCTGTGGTGACCATCATCAGGGTTATCAGTAATAATAGTTTCGTTTTCATTGTTCGTCTTTTTTGTTTTCTTGATTGAGATTCTTAGTATGTATCCATAGGGCAATGCCCAGAATGAAGAGGATGGCAAACAAAATGAGCTTTTGCACTTTCTGGTTTGCCTCAAACGACATATAGAGCCATCCGACATCCAACAGGAAAATGACGGCTCCTCCGCACAGGCAGATGGCTCCAGCTTTTATCTTATTGATGAGCGGGGCACCCTCTTGGCCTTGGAAGACCTCGCGGAAGATGCCGCCCGTGACAATAGCAGCACTAACGGCACAGCCGGCCAGTATCAGATACCACCACATCTGCCGCTCCTCGCGCTCCTTTTGCTGTTGCTCGATGCGGGCCATCTGGTTCCTCACCTTCATAATCTGCGCCTTGCTGCTGTCTGACATATAGCTCATATAGATGGAGTCGAGGTTCGGGTCCTCCGATTGTGCTATTGACCCTAAGGGCCAAGTCAGCAGGAACAGGAATAGGAATAGTTGCTTCATCATGGGCTTGGGTAGTATCAATATCTGTCGGCAAAGATACAGTAAAAAGAAGTAAAAACCAAAAGAAAAGGGCAAAAATATAGTTATTCTAATTTTTTTGTGTAACTTTGCGGTCAGTTATGGATTATACACTAAACTGCAACGGACAACTGTTCTCGCTGGACGAGCTGCAGGTGATGGGCATTCTGAATGCCACGCCTGACTCGTTTTATGCCGGTAGTCGAAAGCAGACAGAGGAGGAGATAATCGGCCGAGTACACCAGATACTCGATGAAGGTGGCAGTATCATTGACGTGGGAGCGTGCTCGACACGTCCCGATGCTGAGCCGGCCACTGAAAAGGAAGAGATGGAGCGCTTGCGCTTCGCCTTGCCCATCGTGCGACGTGAGGCCCCCGAGGCTGTTGTCAGCGTCGACACTTTTCGCCCTGACGTCGCCCGCATGGTGGTCGAAGAGTTCGGTGCCGACATCATCAACGATGTAGCAGGCCCCGTCAACGTTCAACAGTCAACAGTCAACGTTCAGCATGATATGTTCCGCATGGTCAGCCGCCTTCGTGTACCTTATATATATATGTCGCGTAAGGCGACGATGAAGGATGTCCTGCTCGACTGTGCCGAGGCTGTCGACACGCTGCGCTCGATGGGTCAGAAGGATATTGTACTGGATCCGGGCTTTGGCTTTGGTAAGACGGTTGAGCAGAACTACGATGTGATGCGTGACTTGGAGCGCATGCAAATGCTGCACTTGCCCATATTGGTGGGTATCTCGCGCAAGTCGATGATATACCGGTTACTTGACACCGATCCCACACAGGCGCTGAACGGCACAACAGTGCTGAACACCATCGCACTGATGAAGGGTGCCAACATCCTTCGTGTCCATGATGTCCGTGAGGCTGTGGAATGTGTGAAGATGGTCTGGAGACAGATGAGAGATAGTAAATTGTCAGATAGTAAATCATAAAGAGATGTTTTTCGAATTCGGAATCAAGGATGTCGTCGACATCGTGCTGGTAGCTCTGATGCTGTTCTACATCTACAGGCTGATGAAGGAGTCGCGATCACTCAACGTGTTCATGGGAATCCTGATTTTTGTGGTCCTATGGCTGTTGGTGTCGCAGGTGCTGGAGATGAAGCTGTTGGGTAGCATCATGGACAAATTTGTCTCAGTGGGTGTGATAGCCTTGATTATCCTCTTTCAAGAGGATATCCGTAAGTTCCTTTATAACCTGGGTGCTCATCAGCGTACACAGGCATTGCGCCGCCTGTTCTCGATTGGTGACAAACAGCAAAACAGCGAACAGGTGAAACGTATGATTATGCCTATCGTGATGTCGTGTATGTCGATGAGCAAGAAGAAGGTGGGTGCTCTCATTGTCATTCAGCGAGGCACACCGCTTGACGACATCGTTGCTACTGGCGAACAGATTGATGCAGTCATCAGTCAGCAACTCATCGAGAATGTCTTCTTTAAGAATTCACCACTGCACGATGGAGCCATGATTGTGGCCAATCAGCGCATTCGTGCTGCAGGTTGTATTCTTCCTGTGTCGCATGATCTTGATATTCCCAAGGAATTGGGCCTTCGCCATCGTGCCGCACTAGGCATTACCCACGAGAGCGACTGTATCGCTATTGTCGTCTCGGAAGAAACGGGCGGCATCAGTGTGGCTATTCGCAGTAACTTCCAGTTGCGTCTATCGGCCGAGAAGCTGGAAAGCATACTGACGCAGGAACTAGCGTAAACGTAAACGCTAAAAAATTCCTAATTCCTAATTCCTAATTCCTAATTTTTTTTGTACCTTTGCAAACAAGAAACGTTATCATATTAAAAACAAACAACTATGGATTTATTAAGTCAAATCGTAGCGCGTGCTAAGAGTAACAAGCAGCGCATCGTGCTCCCAGAAGCAGAAGAGGAGCGTACCCTGTGTGCAGCCGACAAGGCTCTGGCTGACGACCTTGCAGACATCATTCTGATAGGTAACCCTGCCAAGGTAGAGGCTTTGGCCAAGGAGAAGGGCCTGACAAACATCGGTAAGGCTACCTTGATTGACCCTGAGAACTATGACAAGAGTGAGGAGCTGGCTGAGAAGCTGGCTGAGATTCGTAAGTCGAAGGGTATGACCATTGAGGAGGCTCGCAAACTCATTAAGAACCCTCTGTATCTGGGTTGTATGATTATTAAGACCGAAGGTGCCGATGGTCAGATCAGTGGTGCACTGTCTACTACTGGCGACACGCTGCGTCCTGCCCTGCAGATCATCAAATGCCAGCCTGGCATCACCTGCGTAAGTGGTGGCCTGCTGCTCATCTCGAAGCAGAAGCAGTATGGTGAGGATGGTGTCCTCGTCGTTGCTGATGTTGCCGTAACGCCTATGCCTGATGCCAACCAGCTCTCTCAGATTGCTGTCTGCACCGCACAGATGGCCAAGGCTGTAGCTGGTTTCAAGGAGCCCCGTGTGGCTATGTTGAGCTTCTCGACAAAGGGTTCTGCCAAGCACGAGGTTTGCGACAAGGTGATTGAGGCTACCCGTCTGGCTAAGGAACTCGATCCGACGCTGAAGATTGATGGTGAGCTGCAGGCTGATGCTGCCCTCGTGCCCAGCGTTGGTGCCAAGAAGGCTCCCGGCTCTGATATTGCCGGTAAGGCCAATGTGCTGGTATTCCCCAACCTCGAAGTTGGTAACATCGGCTATAAGATGGTACAGCGCTTAGGTGATGCTATCGCCATCGGCCCTGTGCTCCAGGGTATCGCCCGTCCTGTCAACGATCTCTCTCGCGGTTGCTCAATAGACGATATCTACTATATGATTGCCATCACTGCTTGCCAGGCTATGGACGCAAAGAAGTAATTAAGAGTTAAGAATTAAGAAAATATGAAAATCCTTGTTCTAAATTGTGGCTCATCGTCTATCAAGTACGCTTTGTACAATATGGATGATAAGAGTGTGATGACCAGTGGTGGTGCCGAGCGTGTGGGCTTGGACGGCGCTTTCGTAAAAGTGAAGCTGGCCAATGGTGAGAAGAAGCAGATTATGCACGACATCCCTGAGCATACAGAGGGTGTGAAGTTTATTTTCTCGCTGCTGACCGACCCCGAAATTGGTGTTATCAAGAGTCTCGACGAGATTGATGCCGTAGGTCATCGTATGGTGCATGGCGGCGAGAAGTTCAACAAGTCGGTGCTGCTGACTGACGAGGTGCTGAAAGCCTTCGAGGAGTGCTCTGATCTGGCTCCGTTGCATAACCCTGCCAACCTGAAGGGTGTGAACGCCGTGAAGGAGCTGATGCCCGGTCTGCCACAGGTAGGTGTGTTCGACACCGCTTTCCATCAGACCATGCCTGCTAAGGCTTATATGTACGCTATCCCTTACGAGCTTTATGAGCAGTATGGTGTACGTCGTTATGGTTTCCACGGCACTTCTCACCGTTACGTATCAGCCCGCGCACTCGAGTTCCTGGGCATGAAGGCCGAGGGTACTAAGATGATTACCTGCCATATCGGTAATGGTGGCTCTATCGCTGCTGTTCTGGATGGTAAGTGCATCGACACCTCTATGGGTCTTACTCCACTTGAGGGCCTCGTAATGGGTACTCGTTCTGGCGATATCGACGGTGGTGCTGTCACGTTCATCGAGAAGAAGTTAAGTCTGGATGCCGATGGTATGAGCAACCTGCTTAATAAGAAGAGTGGTGTGGCTGGTATCACGGGCGGTTCGAGTGACATGCGCGACGTCGAGAATGCTGCCAAGGCTGGTGAGCCTCGTGCCGTACTGGCCCAGGACATGTACTTCTATCGTATCAAGAAGTATATCGGTGCATACGCTGCCGCTATGGGTGGCGTCGATGTGATTGTCTTCACCGCTGGTGTTGGCGAGAATCAGATTGGCATGCGCTCTGAGGTCTGCAAGGGTCTGGAGTTCATGGGTGTGAAGTTTGACGATTCGAAGAACAATGTTCGTGGTGAGGAAGCAATCCTTTCTGCTGACGATTCGAAGGTCAAGGTGGTTGTCATTCCTACTGACGAGGAGTTGATGATTGCTACAGACACCATGAATCTGTTATAATTGTTGATAAATTGAAAAAATATTGCTGAAATATTTGGCAGTTTGAAAGGAAATAGTTACTTTTGCAGCCGAATAGTAACAAAAACAACAATAGAAATGACTAGCATGCAGAACGTTTGGTGGTGGCGAAGCTCAAGATTCGAAAGATCGTGAGAAGATAGCCGCGTACCTGTAGTTTCATGCTAAGGAGATAAAGAGAGGCCTGTCGTTCTTGCGACGGGCCTCTTAAGTTTTTCAAAACATCATATAAAAGAATAGATACACAAAAACGACCGAATATATGAGCAATTATCAAGTTGACGAGAAAGGATTTTACGGAGAGTTCGGCGGTGCTTACGTGCCAGAGATACTCTACAAGTGTGTACACGACCTGCAGGAAGCCTATCTGCCGATTATTGAGAGTGAAGAGTTCAAGCAGGAGTACCACGCGCTGCTGAAGGACTATGTGGGACGTCCGTCACCTCTCTATTATGCGAAAAGGATGAGCGAGCAGTACGGTTGTCAGCTGTATCTGAAGCGTGAGGACCTGAATCACACGGGTGCCCATAAGATTAACAACACCATCGGACAAATCCTGTTGGCGAAGAAAATGGGTAAGACGCGTATCATTGCTGAGACAGGTGCCGGCCAGCATGGTGTGGCTACGGCGACGGTATGTGCGCTGATGAACATGAAGTGCGAGGTGTTTATGGGCGCTACCGACGTAGAGCGCCAGCATACCAACGTAGAACGTATGAAGATGCTGGGTGCCGAGGTGCATCCCGTTCGTACAGGCAACATGACGCTGAGCGATGCCTGCTCTGAGGCTATCCGCGACTGGTGCTGTCATCCTGCCGACACCTTCTATATCGTTGGTTCGACGATGGGTCCGCATCCTTATCCTGACCTCGTGGCTCGTATGCAGAGTGTCATCTCTGAGGAGATTAAATGGCAATTGGAGGAGAAGATAGGTCGTGACTATCCCGACTATCTCGTCGCCTGCATCGGAGGAGGTTCAAACGCTGCTGGCACCATCTATCACTACATGGATGACGAACGCGTGAAAATCGTGCTGGCCGAGGCTGGCGGTCACGGCTGGGAGACAGACTATACCGCTGCCACCATCCATAAAGGTACGACGGGCATCCTTCATGGCGCCAAGATGTTGGTGATGCAGAACGAGGACGGGCAGATTCAGGAGGCGTTTACCATCTCGGCAGGTCTCGACTATCCAGGTGTTGGTCCTATGCATTGTAACATGGCGAAGAAGGGGCGCACGCAGGTGCTGAGCATCAACGACGATGAGGCTATCTATGGCGGTTATGAGTTGACGCGTATGGAGGGTATCATCCCTGCCATTGAAAGCGCCCACGCTATCGCAGCCCTGAAGAAACTGACGTTCAAGCCCTCAGATGTCGTCGTGCTGACGGTCAGCGGTCGTGGCGACAAGGATGTAGAGACTTATTTGAAGAACAAAGAAATGGCTAAGGAATATGGAAACTTTTAAATATCAAACCACCAGTCGGACGATTCTGGCAGACCTCTATACGCCTGTTGGCGTATATATGCGACTGCGCGACCTCTATCCTCAGAGTGCGCTGATGGAGAGCTCGGATTATCACGACTCAAACAACTCACGTTCGTTTATCGGCATCAACCCTATCGCCAGCGTGGCCATCGGTCATGGACTTGCCACCATCAGTTTTCCTGATGGAAGCAATGAGAAGCACGAAATCAACAGCAATTATGGTTCGGCTGATGCCATTCATGCGTTGATAGATCATATTGAGGTGACAGGCGAACATGCCAACATCTGCGGACTCTTCGGCTACACCTCGTTCAATGCTGTACGTTATTTCGAGAATATCAACGTGAAGGACGAGACGCAGGCAAAGAATGATGCTCCCGACCTGCTCTATATATTATATAAGGTGGTGATTGTGTTCGACCATTTTAATAACACCCTCACGATCGTTTCGCTTGATGGCAAGAAAGAAGTTGATGATGTGAAGCGCGCCATGAACAAGGCCAACGTGAAGGCTTATGACTTCCATCCTGTAGGCGAGACGACGTCTCCACTGACTGACGAAGAGCACAAGACCAATATTCGTAAGGGTATCCAGCATTGTCTGCGCGGTGATGTGTTCCAGATAGTACTTTCTCGTCGTTTCATCCAGAAATACGAGGGTGATGATTTTAAGCTTTACCGAGCACTCCGCTCTATCAACCCCTCGCCATACCTGTTCTACTTCGACTTCGGCGGTTTCCGTATCTTTGGTTCGTCGCCTGAGACGCACTGCCGTATTGAGGGCAACAAAGCCTATATTGATCCTATTGCAGGAACAACCAAACGTACTGGCAATGCTGAGGCTGACCGCAAAGGTGCTGAGTATCTGCGCAATGACCCCAAGGAGAATGCTGAGCATGTGATGCTGGTAGATCTGGCTCGTAACGACCTGTCGCGCAACTGTCATGGTGTGAAGGTCGACTTCTACAAGGACTTGCAGTATTACTCGCACGTCATCCATCTGGTGAGTCGCGTGAGTGGTGAACTTGATAAAGGTGCTGACCCCATCAAGGCATTCATCGACACCTTCCCTGCCGGCACCCTCTCTGGTGCTCCAAAGGTTCGTGCCATGCAACTGATTTCTAAGTACGAGCCCCACAATCGTGGTGCATACGGTGGTTGTATCGGCTATATCGGACTGGACGGTTCACTGAACCAAGCCATTACCATCCGTACTTTTGTTTCGCGTAACGGTGAGCTCTGGTTCCAGGCTGGTGGCGGTATCGTGGCGAAGAGCAATGAGGAATACGAACTGCAGGAAGTGAACAATAAACTGGGCGCCTTGCGTCGCGCTATATTAATGGCAGAAAAAATGTAAGGTTATGAAAATAGTCATCATAGATAATTACGACTCGTTTACCTATAACTTGAGTCATTTAGTGAAGGAACTGGGCGCAGAAGTCACGGTATATCGCAACGACCAGTTCGAAATGTCGCAACTGGAGGAGTTCAGCAAGATTATCCTCTCGCCGGGTCCTGGTATTCCCTCTGAGGCAGGTCTGCTGCTCGATGTCATCAAGACTTATGCCGGCAAAAAGCCTATCTTGGGTGTTTGTCTGGGTCATCAGGCCATTGGTGAGGCCTTTGGCGGTAAACTCGAAAACCTGAGTGACGTTTTTCACGGCGTTGCAACGCCCTGTCATCTGACGAGTGACGATGCGCTCTTCTCTGGCATCTCCAAGGACTTTACCGTAGGTCGCTATCACTCATGGGTGGTTTCAAAGGAAAACTTCCCCGACTGTCTCGAAATCACCGCCGAGAGCGACGAAGGCCAGATCATGGCGCTGAAGCATAAGACGCTTAACGTGCGCGGTATTCAGTTCCACCCAGAGAGCGTGCTGACTCCTGATGGCAAGAAGATGCTGCAGAATTGGATGTTCCTTTAGGGCGAAATAACGATATAACGTAATAACGACATAACGAAAATCAAAAATATAATGGCACAGACAATGAAAGACATCCTGAACAGGATGCTGAACCACGAGGAACTGTCTCGTGAAGAAATGAAGAACATTCTGATTGGTATCACCCAGAGTGAGTTCCCGACGGAGCAGATTACCGCCCTGCTCACCGCCCTGCAGATGCGCGGCGTAACGGTTGATGAGTTGCTTGGCTTCCGCGATGGTATCCTGGAAACGGGTGTTCCCGCCATCCTCAATGCCGACCGCTACATCGACGTGGTGGGTACTGGTGGCGACCGCAAGAACACCTTTAACATCTCGACTACCAGCTGTTTCGTCATCGCTGGCGCTGGTTATAAGGTAGCCAAGCATGGAAACTATGCTGCCACTTCTGTATCAGGTGCTTCAAACGTGATTGCTCATCATGGCATCAAGTTTACCGATGATATCGATAAGCTGAACCGCTCGCTCGACGAGGCAGGCATCGTCTACCTGCACGCCCAGCTCTTCGCCAAGGCTATGAAGTTCGTTGGTCCTATCCGTAAGGCCTTGCAGTTTCCCACGATATTTAACTTACTAGGTCCTCTAGTTAATCCTAGTCAACCTAGCTGTCAACTCTTAGGAGTTGCCAACCTCGACCAGATGCGCCTCTACAATCAGGTATACCAGAAGATCGGCATTGACTATGGTATCGTGAACTCTATCGACGGCTACGACGAGATCTCGCTGACTGGTGACTTCAAGGTAACGACGAAGAACTACGAGCGTATCTTCAAACCTAGCGATCTCGGTTTCGAGATTGCTAAGCCTGAGGAACTCGTGGGTGGTGCTACCGAGGAAGAGGCTGCCGCTATCTTCGACAGCGTACTTGAGAATCGTGCTCTGCCTGCTCAGAAGAACATCGTGCTGGCCAATGCCGCCTTTGGTATTCAGGTGCTGGAGAAGGGCGAGAAGAGCATCGAGGAGTGCATCGCCATCGCCCGCGAGTCTATCGACAGCGGTGCTGCTCTGCGTACCTTTAAGAAGTTCGTGGAACTGAACTCATAAGTCTCATTAGGCCTATTAGCCCCATGAAAGATATTCTTCAGGAAATTATCGTCCACAAGCATGAGGAGCTTGAAGCGCTCTGTGCCAAGAAGACCTCATTGCGTGAGGCACTGCTCCAGAGCGACAGCGGTATCATTGCCGAGTTCAAGCGTCGCTCGCCCTCGAAAGGTTGGATCAAGGAGGAGGGTCGTGCTGACATCATCCCGCTGAGTTATCAGCAGAATGGTGCCGCAGCCCTGAGCATCCTCACCGACGAGCACTATTTCGGTGGACATGATGACTTTATTCGTATGGCCAGAAAGAGTGGTGTCACGCTCCCCATCCTCTATAAGAACTTCGTCATCGACGAGGCACAGCTCTATGCTGCTGCCCTCTGCGGAGCCTCTGCTGTGCTCTTGATTGCTGCCTGCCTCAGCAAGGCAGAATGTAAGCGTCTGCTGGACAAGGCCCATTCGCTTGGTCTTGAGGTGTTGCTTGAGATGCACTCAGAGCCCGAATTGGAGTATGTGGAGTTGGAACCCGACCTCTGTGGTATCAATAACCGCAACCTCGGGTCGTTTGTGACTGATGTCGAGAACTCGTTCCGCCTGGCAGAGCTTCTGCCCAAGGATGCTGTGAAGGTCAGCGAGAGTGGTATCAGCAATCCCGCTACCGTCAAGGCCCTTCGCCAAGCCGGCTTCCGTGGTTTCCTTATAGGTGAGAACTTCATGAAAACCGCTGATCCAGGAACTTCCCTACACGAATTCATCAATCAATTATGAATTATACATTGATTAAGGTCTGTGGCATGCGTGATGCGGAGAATATCCGTGAGGTCGAGGCTCTCGGTGTAGATATGATGGGCTTTATCTTCTGGCCTAAGTCGAGTCGCTATGTCAGCAAGTGTCCCAACTATCTGCCCCAGAAGGCAAAACGTGTCGGGGTGTTTGTTGATGCTACTATTGAGGACATCCTTCAGTATATCAACGACTATACTCTCGATATCATCCAACTGCATGGCCACGAAGCCCCCGACTTCATCCAACGACTTCGTTCCTTATGTGGCGATTCCATCGCCACCATTAAGGCCTTTAACATCGCCACAACAGAGGACATAGACGCTACCAAGCCCTACGAGGGAGTAGTCGATTATTTCCTTTTTGACACGAAAGGAAAATCCGTTGGCGGCAATGGTGAGAAGTTCGATTGGAGCGTGCTCGAAGCTTACCGCAGTGATACGCACTTCCTGCTCAGTGGTGGCATCGGGCTAGATGATGCTGAACGTGTAAAAGGCTTTTGTCATCCCAAATGTGTCGGTATCGACCTCAATAGCAAGTTTGAGGTTTCCCCTGCCCTTAAAGACATCAATAAACTTAAAATATTTTTAGAACAACTATGAATAAGATAAACCAAGTATTCGCCAACCGGGGCAATAAAAAACTCCTGTCGCTTTACTTCTGTGCCGGTTGTCCGACGCTCGAAAGCACGGGTGACGTGATTCTGACGATGCAGAAAAGAGGCATCGACTTTATCGAGGTGGGTATTCCCTTCAGTGACCCGTTGGCCGACGGTCCAGTCATTCAGAGTGCCGCCACGCAGGCATTGAAGAACGGTATGAGTGTGCAACTGCTTTTCCAGCAGTTGAAATCCATCAAGAATCAGGTAGAGATTCCCCTTATTATGATGGGATACCTCAATCCTATTATGCACTACGGCATCGAACAGTTCTGTCAGAGCTGCGTCGAGTCGGGTGTCAGTGGTATGATCATTCCCGACCTGCCCTTCGACGACTATCTGAACATCGTAAAGCCCATTGCCGACAAGTACGACCTCCGCGTTATCATGCTTATCACGCCTGAGACTAGCGAAGAGCGCATCCGCTTCATTGACGACCATACCGATGGCTTCATCTATATGGTGTCGAGTGCCGCCATCACGGGAGCCCAGAAATCGTTTGACGACGCCAAGCAGGCTTACTTCCACCGTATCGACGCTATGCAGCTACGCAATCCGCGCATGATAGGCTTTGGTATCTCGAATGCACAGACGCTGAAGGCAGCACAGGACAATGCCGCAGGTGCCATTATTGGTTCAAAGTTTGTGACCCTCTTAAACGAAAACGAGGGCAACACAGACGCTGCCCTCGATCAGTTGTTCTCACTCATAGGTCTTGTATAACGTAGAGATGTCGTGCCGATTGTTGACGACATCGGTAATCTCTTCGTCGGTCGATAGGTTGAAGTCGCCGGGGATGGTATTCTTCAGTGCTGCTGCTGCCAGCGAATAGTTTAGCTGTTGTTGCTTGTCGTCGGGGAATAGGTTGATAGCGTGTAGCCAACCGCCCATAAAGGCATCGCCCACACCTACGGGGTCGATGACGTCAGGAATATCCATGATGGGTGCCTGCAACAGCTTGCCATCTGTCCATAGCAGACCAGTCAACGTGTGGTGGCTGGATGAGACGATGTTGCGCATGCCCATCATCCAGTCGCGACAACGAGGCCATTTGGCGTGTATCTCATCGAACCATGCACGATATTCGTCCATCTGCATCTGAAAGTTTGAGTCGGTAGCCGTGAAGGGTGGCTGTTTATGCTGGCAGATCCACTCGAATTCAATGGCGTCGCCAAACATCATGTCGCAGCGTGCCAGCATGCGGCTCAGCGTCTCGCGCGGTGCGGCAGCCTCATATCGCCACAGATTCTTGCGGTAGTTGATGTCGAAACAAACAGTAACGCCCAGTTCGTCGGCAATGTCCAGTGCTTCGAAGGTGGCCTCGGCGGCTTGTGGTGAGATGGCTGCTGTGATGCCTGACACATGGAAATAGGCACAGCCTTTCAATATCTCGCGCCAGGGCACCATACCTGGACGAAGGTCAGAGTAGGCCGACCCGCTGCGGTCGTACACCACCTTAGCGGCTCGCATGCCGGCGGCGGGTTCAAAATAATAGGTACCGATGCGCTGCCCGCCATAGAGGATGTGGTTGATGTTGACGCCTAACTGTGCCAAACTCATGGCACCGGCGTGTCCTACCGGCGTGTCAGGCAGACGGGTTATATAGGTAACGTCCTCGCCTAAGGTAGCCAGCGATACGGCGACATTAGCCTCGCTACCTCCATACTTGCTGGTAAAGATGTCGCCTTGCGTCAGTCTCAACTGTCCGGGTTTCGAGAACCGGAGCAACAGTTCGCCAAATGTAACAATTTTATTTTTCATCTAGTTTATTTTGTGTCTTTAACTCTCAACTCTTAACTCCCTACGGTTGGCTTTCACCTTCCACGTATTCTTCCAGGAACATGTGCTCGCCATCAAATACCGCATAGGTAAACTGGCTGATCCAGTCGCCGATAATCATCAGTCGTGTGTGGCGCTCTAACTTGATATCAAGTTCGATATGGCGGTGGCCGAAAATGAAGTAGTCGATATCGGGATGACTTTCAATATATTCTTTGGCAAAGAGTACCAGGTGCTCCTTGTCCTCACCCATATAGTGAACGTCGTCCCTTTCCTTGTGGCGGATGTAGCTGTGGCGTGCCCAGCTGAGTCCGAAGGCCAGACCCCAACGGGGGTGAAGAGAAGAAAACATCCACTGGCAGAAGCGATTATGGAAGATGGCGCGTATCAGTTTGAACGAACGGTTGGGGTCGCCCATTCCGTCGCCATGTGCTAAAAAGAATTCCTTGCCGTAGATCTCAGTGGTCTCTGGCTGCTTGTGCAGGATGACGCCACACTCTTTCTGCAGGTATTCGTAAGCCCAGATGTCGTGGTTGCCCGTGAAGTAGTGCACCTCGACACCCATGTCGGTCAGTTCCGACAACTTGCCTAAGAAGCGTGTATAGCCTTTAGGTACCACATACTTGTATTCGTACCAGAAGTCGAACATGTCGCCCAGCAGGTAGATAGCGGCTGCTTTCTCCTTGATGCTGTCAAGGAAACGTACCAGTCGGCGCTCCTGCATGCGCTGGTGAGGAATGGCCCATGAGCCAAGGTGGGCATCGGAAAGGAAATAGACGTTTTTCATATCAATCAAATCCCAGTTCTACGCGAGCCTCTTCCGACATCATGCTTTGGTCCCATGCCGGTTCAAACACCAGATTGACGTTGGCCGACTTGATGCCGTCGACGCTCTCCACCTTCGTACGTACGTCTTCCAGGATGAAGTCAGCGGCAGGACAGTTGGGCGCAGTAAACGTCATGTCGAGCTCTACGGAGCTATCGTCCTGGACATCAATCTTATAGATCATTCCCAAGTCGTAGATGTTGACGGGTATCTCGGGGTCGTAGACGGTCTTCAGCACGTCGACGATACGCTCTTCCAGCAGTGTTTTTTCTTGTTGAATCATGTTTTTTAATTGTCTTTGTTGCAAAGGTACGAAAAAAAATCGTAACTTTGCAGTCTGAAATGGAAAAAAAGAGTTACAGACAGTTATTAGGCGAGTCGCTGAAGTCGAACGAAACGGAAGAATGGCTGGACATTTGGTTCACCAGACCCATCGGTTTGGCACTGGCATTGGCCTGTGGACGGCTGGGCATCACGCCCAACGCCATCACTATTGCCGGCATCCTGATAGGTATGGCGGCAGGCTGGATGTTCCACTATAGCGATCTGCCGCACAACATCTGCGGCGTCGTGCTGCTGATGGTGGCAAATTTCTGTGACTCTGCCGACGGACAGCTGGCACGTCTGACCAACCAGAAGACCGTTCTGGGTCGCTTACTTGATGGCTTTGCCAGCGATGCGTGGTTTTTCTGCGTCTATCTGGCCATTATCTTCCGCCTCTGGGATGCCTGGGGTATTTGGGGCTTTGTGCTCTGTGCGGTGGCTGGACTATTGTGCCATAGTACGCAGTGTGCCCTGGCCGATTACTACCGCAACATCCATCTGTGGTTCCTAAAGGGCGATGCAGGCAGCGAACTCGACAGCTATGCCAAGGAACAGCAAATCTATGACGAACTGAAAGGGCAGGGGTTATCGTTTCCGCTCATCTACCACTTTTTCTACAAAGGCTATTGCAAGAAGCAGGAACGGCTGACGCCCCGTTTCCAGCAGTTCTTCCAGGCCTACCGGAACAATATCCCTCATTCCTCATTCCTCGTTCCTCATTTTCTGAATGGTAGCCGTCCGCTGATGCCATTGACGAATATTCTGACCCACAATACCCGCGCTTTTGCGCTTTTTCTGGCTGCACTAATCAATATTCCGTGGCTTTATCCGTTATTTGAAATAGTAGTGCTGCAACCGCTGTACTGGTATATGCGCGGAAAGCACGAGCATTTATGTGAAACTTTAAATACTAAGATATGAAACAAACCAAAGTAAAACCTGTTGAAGGCAAATTAGGAATCCTCGTCGTAGGCTGTGGTGCCGTGGCTACCACGCTGATGACGGGGGTGCTCATGGCACGCAGGGGACTGACAAAACTGGTAGGGTCGATGACCCAGATGGACAAGATACGCGTGGGACGCGGCGAAGAAAAGCAATATCTGAGTTATGCCGACATTGTTCCCATGACACAACTGGACAATATCGTCTTCGGTACGTGGGACGTTTATCCGCAGAATGCCTATCGTGCAGCGATGTATGCCAAGGTGCTCGAAGAGAAGGACATTGCTCCGGTTCGTGAGGAATTGGAACAGATTGTGCCTATGCCGGCAGCTTTCGACAAGGATTACGCCAAACGACTGGATGGTACGAATGTCAAGACGTGCAGCAGTCGTTGGGACATGATGGAACAGATACGCGACGACATCCGCCGTTTCCGCACTGAGAAGGGTTGTAGCCGCATTGTTGTGCTGTGGGCGGCATCAACGGAAATCTATGTACCTGTTGATGAACAGTGCCACTACCGGCTTGCCGACTTGGAAGCTGCCATGAAGGCCGACGACCGCGAGCATATCGCTCCGTCGATGTGCTATGCGTATGCCGCCCTGAAGGAGGGTTGCCCGTTTATCATGGGTGCACCGAATACGACCGTCGACATCCCTGCCATGTGGCAGCTGGCCGAAGAGACGCGCATGCCTATCTGCGGTAAGGACTTCAAGACCGGACAGACGCTGGTGAAGTCGGGCTTTGCCCCCATCATCGGTACACGCTGCCTGGGACTGAGTGGCTGGTTCTCAACAAATATCTTGGGCAACCGCGACGGCCTGGTGCTTGACGAGCCCGCCAACTTCCATACCAAGGAGGTCAGCAAACTGTCGACCCTCGAGACCATTCTCAAGGCCGACGACCAGCCTGAACTCTATGGTGACTACTACCACAAGGTGCGCATCAATTATTACCCGCCGCGCAACGACAACAAGGAGTCGTGGGACAACATCGACATCTACGGATGGATGGGCTATCCCATGCAGATCAAGATTAACTTCCTTTGTCGCGACAGCATCCTGGCGGCTCCTGTGGCATTGGACCTCTGCCTGCTCAGCGACCTCGCCCTGCGTGCTGGACGCTATGGCACGCAGCGCTGGCTCAGCTTCTTCCTGAAGTCGCCCATGCACGACTACACCCGTGGTGAAGAGGCTGTCAACCACCTGTACCAGCAGTACACGATGCTGAAGAATGCCATCCGCGAGATGGGCGGTTATGAGGGAGATGAAGAATTAGACTAATGAAAGAGAAGATTTTATGGGAAATTTAGTAGCGATAGTTGGACGCCCGAACGTCGGCAAGTCCACTTTGTTTAACCGCCTGACCAATTCGCGTCGGGCTATTGTGAGCGACGAGGCCGGCACCACGCGTGACCGTCAGTATGGAAAGTGTGAGTGGAATGGCCGCGAGTTCTCCGTAGTAGATACGGGTGGATGGGTGGTCAACTCCGACGATATCTTCGAAGAGGAGATTCGCAAGCAGGTGATTGTGGCCACTGAAGAGGCCGACCTGGTGCTGTTCCTTGTAGATATCCAGAACGGACTGACCGACCTCGACGTCGATGTGGCGAATATCCTGCGCCGTTCCAAGCTGCCGGTAGTGCTGGTGGCCAACAAGGCCGATGACGGTAAGCACCTGTACGACCAGTACGAGTTCTACCGCCTGGGACTCGGCGACCCATTCTGTGTCAGTGCCGCCACCGGTTCAGGTACGGGCGACCTGCTTGACCATGTGTTGTCGAAACTCAAGACCGAGGAGGTCGACGACATCGAGGATGGCACGCCGCGTTTTGCTGTTGTGGGACGCCCCAATGCTGGTAAGTCGAGTATCATCAATGCTTTCATCGGCGAAGATCGCAATATTGTGACCGATATTGCCGGCACGACGCGCGACAGCATCTATACCAAGTACGACAAGTTCGGTTTCGACTTCTATCTGGTCGATACCGCCGGTATTCGCCGCAAGAACAAGGTTTCGGAAGACCTCGAGTTCTATAGTGTGATGCGTTCTATCCGTGCCATTGAGAACAGCGATGTGTGTATTCTGATGATTGACGCAACCCGAGGCATTGAGGCTCAGGATATGAATATCTTCCAACTGATCCAGAAAAACAATAAGTCATTGGTGGTCGTCGTCAACAAGTGGGATCTTGTCGAAGACAAGTCGCAGATAGCCATCAAGACCTTCGAGAATGCCATCCGCGAGCGCATGGCTCCATTTGTCGATTTCCCCATCATCTTTGCCTCTGCCGTTACCAAGCAGCGCATCTTCAAGGTGCTCGAAACGGCTAAGCAGGTCTACCTGAACCGCAAGATCAAGATTGGAACCTCGAAGCTCAACGAGGTCATGCTGCCCATCATCGAGCAGACGCCGCCGCCCAGCATCAAGGGTAAGTACATCAAGATCAAGTATGTGTCGCAGGTGCCTGACACACAGATACCAACCTTTGTGTTCTATGCTAATCTGCCGCAGTATGTCAAGGAGGCTTACCGTCGCTTCCTGGAGAATAAGATGCGCGAGAACTGGACGCTGACAGGTTGTCCTATCAATATCTTTATCCGACAGAAATGAGAAAACAGGTAGCGATAGTTTTTTCAGTTGTGATGGTGATGGCTTGCAGTCAGTCGCAGACTCCTGAGCAGCAGGCTGCCGAGGCTGCCTTGTCGTATTACAACCGCTTGCTTGAGGGTTATCCCGATGGTTTTATGGCGGGTAAGGTAAACTTTGATTCCCTGCCTTCCGATTATCGTCGCCAGCTGGTCAAGGCTACTGAGCAGTATGTGGCAGATATGGAGTCACAGCATGGTGGTCTCCAGTCTGTTGCGATCTCCAGTAATGTGGGACGCAGCGACTCGACGCTCCGGCTGACTTATGCCTTTCTCCTGCTGTCTTTCCGCGACTCTACGCAGGAAGAAATTTCTGTGCCGATGGTCGAGCGCAATGGCGAGTGGCTGATGAAGTAGGGCTACAGTCGTCCTGATTCGTGGTAGCTGAAATAGCTGCCATCGGTGATAATCACGTGATCCAGGAATTTGATACGCATCACGCTGCAGGCTTGCTGCAGGCTGGTGGTGATATTGTTGTCGGCCTGACTGGGACGCAAGCTTCCTGACGGGTGGTTGTGGCATACGGCCAGGATGGTGGCGTTGTTGAGCACGGCTTCACGCATAATGATACGGATGTCGACAGCCACCTCTGTGATGCCGCCATGTGCAATACGCATTTTCTTGATGAGTCGGTAGTCCTGGTTCATCAGCAACAGCCAGAATTCTTCCACATCCAAGTCTTGCAGCACGGGGTGCATGTGGTTGTAGATGCGTGTGGCAGTGCCCAGGTCGGGGCGTTCCTCGGGTGTCTCCATCTGTCGGCGTTTGCCCAGTTCACAGGCAGCCAGAATGGTAATGGCCTTCGCCTCGCCAATGCCCTTAAACGCCATCAGCTCACGAATGGTCATCTTCCCCAGCGTGTTCAGGTTGTTCTTGCAACTGTTCAGCACCGTCTGCATGAGTTCAACAGCACTGGTTCCCGGCGTTCCAGAACCGATAAGAATGGCTAAAAGCTCCGCATTGCTGAGGGCTTCAGGACCTTTGTCACGCAATTTCTCGCGTGGCTGATCGTCTTCAGACCAATGTGCAATGGTTAGCTTTTCGCCCATATAGTTTTTATTTGTAGAAGTTCTTCTCGAAGGCCGTAAACTCGTCTTGCTTCAGCACGCAGCGCTTCCACCACGACTCGATAAAGCCGAAACCATAACCCATCAGTTGGGTGAAGGCGGCAGGAATGGAGAGTAGGCCTACCCAGAGGCTGCTGTTTTGACGTGAGGAGTCTGCCAGAATCAACAGACAGTAAAGCATGAGGGGCAACAAGGTCAGTCCATAGCAGAACGGTGCCAGCAAGAGGCAGCCAAGAACGCCGACGGTGAAGACCGTAGGCAGCAGATGTACCAGCTTCATCGTGCCGGGATGGCGCTTCTCCAGATTGATGCGGGCGATGCCGCTATTATAGACCTGGCGGAAGAACTTGCGGAAGTCGGTGCGACGCTTGTGCCACACCCATGCTTCTGGGATAAGGGCCGTTTTATAGCCTGCCTCGATGATGCGATAGGAGAAGTCGATATCCTCGCCAAAACGCATTTTGGTAAAGCCTCCCAGCTCTTGATAGACCTCACGACGGATTCCCATGTTATAAGAACGGGGGAAGAACTTGTCGAGCTTCTTACCCTTACCACCACGAATGCCGCCTGTGGTAAAGAAGGAAGTCATAGAGTAGGAGATAGCCTTTTGAATAGGAGTGAAAGATGGGTGCGAGGCATCAGGTCCGCCAAAGGCATCCTCATTTCTCATTCCACTTTCCACATTCCTCAAATAGTCTTTCGGCAGAACGACGTCCGAGTCAAGCACGATGAGCCATTCCCCATTAGCGCGCTCTGCACCATAATTGCGGCTCTGTCCTGGGCCGCTATTTTCTTTGAAGTAATAATGCAAATCAAGGATGTTTGCGTACTTGTCGCAAACATCCTTGCAGGGTTTCTCCGATCCGTCTTCAACGATGATAACCTCAAAGTCCTTTACATCCTGATGACAGAGGCTTTCCAATAATTCGTCGACCTCATCAGGACGATTGAAGACAGGAACGATGATAGAATATCTCATTCTTATTCCTTGGCGCGAGCCAGATAAGAACCGTCGCGGGTGTCAACCTGAATCAGGTCGCCCTCGTTGATGAACAGGGGAACGCGAACCTCAACACCGGTCTCCAGCGTAGCAGGCTTCAGAGTGTTGGTAGCGGTGTCACCCTTGATACCAGGCTCAGAGTGAGTCACGCGCAGAATGGTCTTTACAGGCATCTCGGCATAGAGGATAGTACCGTCGGTGGTGTCGCTGACAACCGATACGACGTCGCCTTCCTTCATATATTCGTGACCGATAACGAGGTCGTTAGCGATGGGAATCTGCTCGAAAGTCTCCTGATTCATGAAGATGCGGCCTTCCTGATCCTCGTAGAGGTACTGATAGTCGCGGTGCTCGATGACCACGTCTTCCAGTTTTTCACCGATGTTGTAGCGGCGCTCCAGCACGCGACCGTCGGTGACGTTCTTCATCTTGATGTTCATGATGGTGTTTCCCTTACCGGGCTTACGGTGCTGGAAGTCAATGCAAACCCAAATGGCACCGTCCATGCGAATGGCGGTTCCCTTCTTAATGTCTTGTGAGTTAATCATAAAAAATATGCTATAATAATAATGTAATTTTCGCTTTCAGGGTGCAAAGGTACGAATAAAAATTAAAAATGAGACATTAAAAATTAAAAATTTCGCTCAAAACTTGCACAATTAGAAATAATTATGTAATTTTGCAGCCCGAATTGACGAATCATAACAATAAAAAAATAAGATAGAACAATGAAAAGAACATTTCAGCCGCACAATCGCCGCCGCGTGAATAAGCATGGTTTCCGCGAGCGCATGGCAACAAAGAATGGTCGTCGCGTACTGGCTTCTCGCCGCGCTAAGGGCCGTAAGAAGTTAACTGTATCTGACGAGCATCACGGAAAGTAATTCTAGAATCTCACTGATAAGAATTGGGTATATTTCAAAAATATACCCAATTTTTTTGTTGTGTCAATATTTCTTTGTACTTTTGCTTTCGAATCTGAATGATATGTGAATAGAACGATGAGTGGAAAAGACTTCCTTGATAAGATTTTCAGCCGCTATCTGCTGCTCCATCTGGCAGCAATGGCATTGGTGGTCATACTGTTGTGTGTAGGTGTTGGCTTCGGACTGGCCGCCTATACCCATCATGGCGAGGGCATTGTTGTGCCAGACCTTAAAGGTGTGGGGTACGAAAAGGCCTACCGTCAGTTGGAAGAGTTGGGCCTGCATCTGGTGGTTAGCGATTCTGGCTATAACAAACGCCTGCCTGCCAATTGTGTGTTGGCTCAGGTGCCGGCTAATGGTGCCCGTGTAAAACAGGGACGCATCATCTATGTCACATTGAATTCTCCGTCGTCACCGACTTTTCAGTTGCCTGACATCGTAGACAACTCCAGTGTCCGTGAGGCTGAGGCCAGACTGATGGCCATTGGCTTCCAGCTGACGGAACCGCAAATGGTCGAGGGCGAGAAAGACTGGGTATATGGTATCGTGTGCCGCGGACGCCGTGTGTCGAACGGTGACCGCCTTTCGGTCGACTATCCGCTGACGTTGCTGGTTGGACGGGGAACAGCCGACGATAGCGCTGACATGGACTTTGCCAATTCCAACGATGAGGAGATGTCTTCAGAAGGCGATGTCGACGAATTTGTAGAAGTGAAGGAGCCGTAAATGATGATGACCGAGGAGCTGGAGGATATAGAACTGATGGACGAGCAGCCTGCTGACGGTGTGCTCTACGAGCATCTGCGCATGGAGGTCGATCGTGGCCAGGAGTCTGTACGTATAGACAAGTATATGTCTGAACACGTGCAGCACTCGTCGCGCAACCGTATCCAGAAAGCTGCCGATGCCGGTTTTATTCAGGTCAATGGCCGTGCGGTGAAAAGTAACTATAAGGTGCGTCCTGGCGATGTCATCACGCTGATGCTCGACCGTCCACACTATGATACCACCATCGAACCGGAGGATATTCCCCTTGACGTGGTCTACGAAGACGACCAGCTGATGGTTGTCAACAAACCGGCAGGACTGGTGGTGCACCCCGGTGTGGGGAATTTCCATGGTACGCTGGTAAATGCTATTGCCTGGCACCTGCGTGAACTGCCGTCGTTCGACCCTAACGACCCCAGTGTGGGGCTGGTACACCGCATCGACAAGGATACCAGTGGCCTGTTGGTCGTAGCCAAGACCCCTGAGGCCAAGACGGAGTTGGGCGCTCAGTTCTTCAACCACGATACGCACCGCTCCTATCAGGCGCTGGTGTGGGGCAACTTCACGGAAGACACAGGACGCATCGAGGGCAATATTGGGCGCGATCCTCGTGACCGCCAGCGCATGGCGGTATTCCCGCCGGGCTCTGATATAGGAAAGTCTGCCGTCACACACTACCGTGTTCTGGAGCGCTATGGCTATACCACGCTGGTGGAATGCCGCCTAGAGACAGGACGTACCCACCAGATTCGTGCACACATGAAGCACATCGGCCATCCGCTGTTTGCCGACGAGCGCTATGGTGGCATGGAGATACTGCGTGGCGAGCGGACGGCATCGTATAAGGCCTACATACAAAACTGTTTCAAGCTGTGTGGCCGTCAAGCATTGCACGCCCGTACGCTGGGTTTTATACACCCCGTGACCCATGAGCAGATGGATTTTACCAGCGAGCTGGCCGACGATATGGCGGCGCTCATAGACAAGTGGCGCAACTATACCCGAAGCATCGCCACTTCGTAACATCGAAATATCGCAACATCGAAAAAATAACAATATGAAACAACTCAAACGCAACATTGCCATCGTCTGTGGTGGCGACTCTTCGGAGCACGACGTCTCGCTGCGCTCCGCACAAGGTCTTTATTCGTTTTTCGACAAGGAACGTTACAACGTCTACATCGTTGACGTGAAAGGGCAGGACTGGCATGTCGAGCTGCCGGGTGGACTGACGGCCCGCATCGACCGCAACGACTTCTCGTTCGTCGAGGACGGCAAGGCCAAACTCTTCGACTATGCCTACATCACTATTCATGGAACACCGGGCGAGAACGGCATCCTGCAGGGCTATTTCGACCTGATCGACCTGCCGTACTCTACCAGTGGCGTACTCGTCGAGGCCATGACGTTCAACAAGTTCGTGCTCAACCAGTATCTGCGCGGCTATGGCGTGTCGGTGGCTGACTCGTTGTTGATTCGCCAGGGCTACGAACAGCTGGTCAGTGACGACGAGATTGAGCAGCGCATCGGTATGCCTTGCTTTGTCAAGCCTGCTGCCGACGGCTCATCGTTCGGCGTGTCGAAGGTGAAGAACAAGGACCAGTTGGCTCCTGCCATCCGTAAGGCCATGCTCGAGAGCCCTGAGATTATGGTCGAACAGTATTTGGAGGGAACCGAGATTTCCATTGGTGTCTATAAGACCCACGAGAAGTCGGTGGTGCTTCCTGCCACGGAGGTGGTGACACAAAACGAGTTCTTCGACTACGATGCCAAGTATAATGGACAGGTGAAGGAGATCACCCCCGCCCGTCTTTCAGAGGATATCACCCGCCGTGTCCGCGAGATTACCAGCCATATCTACGACATCCTGCACTGCAACGGTATCATCCGTATTGACTATATTATCTCGAAGGATGGTAAGATTCACATGCTGGAGGTGAACACCACGCCGGGTATGACGCCCACCAGCTTCATTCCGCAGCAGGTGAAAGCCGCCGGCCTCTCAATGACTGATGTGTTGTCAGAGATTGTGGAGAATCAGTTCTAAGAGACAATAGTAAAGAGGAAGCGATATGAGTAGCGAGTTTGATGAGATACGGCCTTACGAGGCGGGTGAGATGAAGCAGGCGTTCAACGACCTATTGAACGACCGCCAATTCTCTGTCATGTTGAAAGGCTTTGTGCCTTGGTTGCCCAAAGGATTGCGCAACGGGTTGTTGAAGTTGCTCTTCATTGGGGTCAAGACGCCGCTGGATTTCCAGAAGCGCTTCATGAAACCCATCGTGTGGCATATCATCCACAAGCATACTGACGGCACCCGCTTCGATGATGCCGCGCTTCGTGGTAATCATAATTCTCCATTCGACAAGCGCTATACCTTCGTCAGCAATCATCGCGACATTGTGCTCGACTCTGCCTTCCTCGACGTACTGCTGGTCAAGGCCGGCTATCCCACCACGGTAGAGATAGGCATTGGCGACAACCTGCTCATCTATCCGTGGATCAAGCGTCTGGTGCGTATGAACAAGGCGTTTACCGTGCGTCGTGGCTTGACGGCTCACGAGATGATGCGCTCCAGCCAGCTGATGAGCCGCTATATCCACTATGCTGTCACCCAGAAGCAGGAAAACATCTGGATAGCCCAGCGTGAGGGACGTGCCAAGGATAGTGACGACCGCACACAGGACTCTGTGCTGAAGATGCTGGCGATGGGCTCTGCCACTCCCGGCGCTTCTCCCGCTGACAGTCTCCGCGAGCTGAACATCGTCCCCCTCACCATCAGCTACGAGTTCGACCCGTGCGACTATCTCAAGGCACAGGAGTTCCAGCAGAAACGCGACAACCCCGCCTTTAAGAAATCGCGTCAGGACGACCTTGACAACATGAAGACGGGCATCTTCGGCTATAAGGGACGCGTAGTCTATCGCTGTGCGGCACCCATCAACACCTGGATCGATGAGTTGGCCGACCTGCCGCGTAACGAGTTCTTTACGGCACTCAGCCGTCGCATGGACCGCCAGTTGCATGGCAACTATGAGTTCTACCCCTGTAACTATCTGGCGTACGACGAGCTGGAAGGTACGAGTCGTTTCTCTGGCCTCTATACACCTCTCGACCGCCAGCGTTTTGAAGTCTATCTGGCCGGACAGTTGGCAAAGATTCAGATTCCCAACAAGGACGAGGCATTCCTCCGTGAGCGCATGCTCACCATGTATGCCAACCCTGTCCGCAACTATTTGGAAGCACATAAGTAGACGATCTATGAGGAATGCTCGCAGTGTCCATGAGGTGGTGGTGAGGCTTTTGCCCCTCCTTCTTCTTGCCTTCCTGCCGTGCTCGTGTACGAAGGACAGCTACGAGCAGGGCGATGGCCAGTATTCCCAGCTGACGGCAGACTTCGCTGAGCTTACTGTCAATAGCCGCAAACAGGGCGTCTCGTTTGTCACTGACGAGGGTGTGCGCTACATCTTGCAGCAGTCTGTCAGCGCCTCCTGGATCAAGACCGCCGACTCGGTTTATCGCGCCACTATATATTATAATAAGGTGCAGGAACAGACTGCCGAGGTGGTCAGACTGATGAGCATGCCCACCTTGATACCTCGTGATGCCAGCCTCTACAAGCGGCAACCGCAAGACCCGTTAGGTATCGAGAGCTGCTGGGTGACGCCTAACGGAAAGTATCTCAACATGGGACTACTATTGAAGAATGGCCGTAACGATGAGGGCGCTGAAGGCACCCACGCCCTGTCGCTGGTTTGCGACGAGGTACATCTGAACGACGACCATACGCGTACCGCCTATTATCGCCTGCTGCACGAACAGGGAGAGGCCCCCGAGTATTACACCAACCGCCGCTACGTGTCTATCCTGCTGCCCGACAAAAACCGTCCCGACAGCGTACGACTCACCATACAGACCTACGACGGTCTCGTCGTACGCAAGTTCAAGATCTAAATGCATCGTTTTCGCTCGCTGAATCCTACGTTTCCGGGCCCTGAAAACTATGTTTTCGCGCGGCGGCCACTATGTCTTTTCGTTTGACAATGCGAAGGTACGAAAAAACGAGAGGTATGCAAGGGTTCGTAGAAATCATTTCCGATTTATTGCCGAAGTGTTAAAATGGCAGATAGACGAAAGACTGTGCACCAGTGTACCATTTGGAAGTCATGGACTGGCTGGCGATGCTGAGAGGGTGGGAGAGGTGCAGATCTCAAGTATGAGGTCTGATAGCCGAAAGAACAACAAAAGCACTGCCTGCGGGCAGTGCTTAGTTTGTTTTATGAGAAGCGGATCGTACCCTGGATGGTCTCGGGTTGAGGCTCGCTCTTCTGTTGAGGTTCTTCACCGCTGGCCTGTTGGTAGATGCTGTCGAGTATCTCGCGGGTACGTTTGTAGGTCGGCGTCTGCTCGACGGCAGAGATGACATCGTCGTTGTCGAGGTCTTCAGGACGGAACAGGTAGATGTGCGGACGGCGCTTGTAGCGCTTCGACTGGCCGGTATCGCCATAGAAGCGGTTGCGGCGGTCTTGGCGCTGGGCCTCTTTCTCCTGTTGCTCGGCGATGCGGGTAGCCTCTTCCTGTGTGTTACGGTGCTGGCGGTGGTTGGACATGCCGTCGACACGGTCGATGCCGAAGCCGGTGGCCAGGATGGTGACCTTGACTTTCTTGCCTAACTCTGGGTCGGTGGCAAGACCCCACTTGATTTCAAAGTCGTTGCCGAACTTACCCATGAAGTCGTTGACATCGTTCATCTCTTCCATCATCAGCGAACCGCTGCCGTCTTTGTTGCCGGCAAACGAAATGCTAAGCAGAATCTTCTTGGAGTTGAAGACGTCGTTCTCGTTGAGAAGCGGTGAGTTCAGGGCGTCGTCAATGGCTTTCTTGACACGACCTTCACCCTCGCCAAAACCGGTAGACATGATGGCTACGCCACCATCCTTCAGCACGGTCTTCACATCGTTGAAGTCGAGGTTGATGAGTCCATGAACGGTGATGATCTCAGCAATAGACTTTGCAGCTACGCTGAGCGTGTCGTCGGCCTTGCCAAAGGCATCGAGCACCGTCAGCTCGGGATAGATTTCGCGAAGACGCTCGTTGTTGATGACCAACAGGGCATCGACGTGTTTCGACATCTCCTCGACGCCGTCGAGGGCCTGGTCGATCTTACGGTCGCCTTCGAAGCGGAAAGGAATGGTGACGATACCTACGGTGAGGATGCCCATCTCCTTAGAGACGCGGGCAATAACAGGTGCTGCACCAGTACCCGTACCACCACCCATGCCGGCAGTGATGAATGCCATGCGGGTGCCGTCGCTGAGTACTTTCTTGATATCTTCGAGACTCTCTTCGGCTGCGGCACGTGCCTTTTCGGGGCGGTTGCCGGCACCGAGTCCCTCCTTGCCTAACTGCAAGTGTACGGGTACGGGTGAGTCGTTGAGTGCCTGATTGTCGGTATTACAGAGTACGAAGGTTACGTCGTGTATGCCTTCGCGATACATGTGATTGACGGCATTACCGCCACCACCGCCAACACCGATCACCTTGATGATGCTGTTCTCTTTTTCGGGTTCACCGAAGTCGAGCAATATGTTATTATCCATAGTATTTGTCAGTTTATTAATTTATTCTTCATCTTCTACCATTTTCTTACCAAACTCCTTTAGTCCCTTGAAGGCTTTGTTCCAGAAAGAGTTTTCCTTACGGACACGTGCTTCCTCACGGGCTTTGGCCTCGGCTTCCTCGCGGGCGATACGTTCCTCTTCCTCGCGTTTCAGGCGAGCTTCCTCTTCGGCACGGCGTTTCTCCTCAGCTGTACGAACCACACCTGCCGGCACCTCTGTACCCTGACGGGCCTTGCGCTGTTCGGCAGTAATGGGATCAAAGGAAGACTTTTGTTGGGCAAAGAGATCGCCATTGGGATCGTACTCGCTGCCTGCGCAGTTGATGTCGCCCTTGGCCAACAGACCCAAGACGGTGTTCATCATGCCGTTGTGGGCGGCCATCTCGGCATTGTTGCCGGTAATGGTCTGCGTGACGAACTTGGCAATACGAATCTTGTCGATGTGCGTATAGTTCTGGAAGGCTTTCTCGATGTCTTTCAGGTTTGATCCGCCACCCGTCAGAATCAGTCCACCCAGCAGCTTGTCGCAGTACTCCTCGGGAACCTGGCACCATACATTGGCGATAATCTCTTCCAGACGGCCCTCGACAATCTCGATGAACTTACGCGTCTCCACCTGACGGTCTGCGTCGATGGAGTATTTCATATTGTTGTCGATGTCGTTGTTCTCAGTATAGGCGCTGGCATACTTCAGTTTCATCTTCTCGGCATCGCTCTCTTCCATCTGTAGCGAGGCAATATCCTTGGTGATATTGTTGCTGCCCAGAGGAATGACTGCCAAGTGACGCAGAATGTTTTTCGAGTAGACGCTGACGGTCGTCGTGTCGGCACCCATGTCTACCAGTGCACATCCGGAGCGCCGCTCAGCCTCGGTCAGCACGCTGTCGGCCAGTGCCAGCGGAGCCAGGAACATCTCGGCAACATTGATGCCGGCAGTCTCGAAGCATTTATTCAGGTTCTTGTAGAACGTCTTACGCTGCAGGATATTAAGGAAGATACCCTCGAAATGGCTGCACTGTATGCCTACAGGGTCGAGCTGATACTGTGAGTCTACCTTGTATTCCTGAACGGCAGCATCGAGAATCTCCTGATCGGGATAAACCACGTTGCGGTTATCGTCCATCAGTTCAATGACCATCTCCTGTGTCACCTGCGTCTCACCAGGCAGGTCCTTGGCGATGGTGTTGCGAATAGAGCGGATAGACTGTCCACCAACACCCACATATACCTGTGTGATGGTTGTCTTCAGTTGTTTTTCCAGTCGGCTGACGATGTTGGTCAGACACTGGGCAGTCTTGTCGATGTTGTACACAACACCCTTGCGGATAAAGGCAGAAGAGTCTTCCTTCACGCATGCCAGCACCTGAATGCTGCCGTCAAGGTTCTTCTTGCCTGCAATACCGGTCATCTTCGATGATCCCAGTTCGATAGCTACAATAAATTCTCTTGGCATCTTCTCTCGTTTTATATTCTTATAATTTTCTTTTCTTACAGATAATCTGGTTGTCAAATTCCAGACTGATATAGGAGTATTTGTTCCATCCGGCTTTCGACAGTCCATAGCGATAGAACTTCTCCAGTCGGCTAAACTTATGGTCCAATTTAACAGGTTTGCCCAGATAGACGATATGGTCGCCGACACGTGGCACCATCTCTATACTTCCGTCGGGCAACACCTGCAGCTGTTCTACTTGGTTTGCCCATAGGGGGTTGTTCATAAGGAACCGCCCTACACGCGTCAGCGCCTTCTGTGCATAGGCATGGTTGACAGGTCCTGTGGCGATAGCCAGCTCGCTGACGAAATGGGTGTTTGGCATGATGTTGCCGAACTCGTCCAGATAGTAGTCTTCGCCATTGTCTGCTTTGACACGCAATATCGGCAGGCGTTGCGTCAGATTGATGTAGATATGGCCCGTCTGGCTCTTATACACCTGTGCCTCCTTGACAAACGGATTCTGGCGCAGGGTCTCCTCCATTTTTCTTGTGTCGATGGTATTGATGGGGTCGCCCAGTGGATAGAGCCGTGCACGTTGCAGCTGTGTCTTGATGTCGTCGGCATTCAGGAACCCTTTGACGACACTCTCCTCAATATGTATGTTTACTTCGTTGCAGACGTCACTGGACTCGTCAGGGTGATTAAACGCCGTGACAGCCAATAACAGATAGACAGCCAGCAGACCGTCTGCCAGTATGATTGCGCTTTTCTTCCAGTTGAACGTCATCTTGTATATCGGGTATTAAGCTTTTATTCTATTTTTCAGCTCGTTGGCCATCTGTGGCACCATATTGTCGAGGTCACCAGCCCCCAGCACCACCAGCACGTCGAAGTCACGGCTCTTGATGAGGGACATCACGTCGTCCTTGTTGATGAGCTGTTTTTCGATGCCAGGGCGCAGACGGTCATAGATGAGTTGTGAGGTCACCCCCTCGATGGGCTTTTCGCGTGCGGGGTAGATCTCTGTCAATATCACCTCGTCGAGCAGGCTCAGTGCGTCGGCAAAGTCCTGATAGAAGTCGCGGGTGCGTGTGTAGAGGTGCGGCTGGAAAATAGCTGTGATGTGGCGGTTGCTATACAGTTGGCGTATGCTACGCGCACTCTGCAGAATCTCCTTGGGGTGGTGTGCATAGTCGCTGAGCAGTACCAGATGGTCGGTCTTGATCTTAAAGTCGAAGCGACGATCCACTCCTCCATAGGTCATCATGCCGATGCGCAGCTCTTCAGCGGTGCATCCAGCCAACTGTGCCATAGCCATAGCCGCTACACCGTTCTCGATATTGATGGGTACGGGTTGTCCCAGTTCGATGTTTTTCACCGATTCGATAGGCGACACGAAGTCGAACGTGATCTCACCATTGTCGATGCGGATATTCTCAGCATGGAAGTCGCCTTCGGTCAGCGCGTAGTCGTAACGGCGTACACCCTCGGGCAACGACTCTTTCATCTCCAGTCCGCGATGGATGATTAGAGCTCCCTCGGGCTGGATGAGTTCTGTATAGTGGCGGAAACTTTCCAGATAGGCCTCTTTTGTGCCGTAGATATCCAGATGGTCGGGGTCTGTCGACGTGATGACCGTCATATAGGGTGACAGCCAATGAAACGAACGGTCGAACTCGTCGGCCTCAATGACTACATAGTCAGAGTCGCTGAGGATATAGTTCGTTCCGTAGTTCTTCGAGATGCCGCCCAGGAAGGCGTTGCAGTCCAGATGGCTCTGGTGCATGATGTGGGCGCACATGGTCGATGTGGTGGTCTTGCCGTGCGTACCAGCCACACACAGTCCGCGGTGCTCACGGGTCAGCGTACCCAGCACCTGGGCGCGCTTCTGGATTTCAAAACCGTTCTCGCGGAAGAATTGCAGCTCTTTGTGGTCTGCCGGTATAGCTGGTGTGTAGATGACCAGACAGGTCTCCGGCTTGCGGCAGGCTACGGGAATCTCGTCTACGTTCTCCTCGTAGTGTATCAGCATGCCTTCCTTCTCTAATTGTCTGGTCAGCGTGCTGGGTGTCTTGTCGTAGCCGCCAACGACGAGCCCTTTCTTGATGAAATAGCGAGCGATGGCACTCATGCCGATGCCACCGGCTCCTACGAAATATACTGCGTTGATATCTTTGATATTCATATTGTTTTTGTTGTTCTTTTCTTTCTTATAGGGCCTATGGGCCTTATAGGCCTTATGGGACCAATGGGACTTATGATTTTGCTATGGCGATGACCTCTTTGGCAATGATTTCCGCTGCGTCGGGCAGTGCCATCGTCAGGATGTGCTCGCTCAGCGACTGAAGCTTGGCGGCATCGTTGACGGTGTCGATGGCTAATGGCAGCAACAGTTTGGCGGCCTCTACGTCCCTGACATACAGGGCGGCCTGCTTGTTGACCAGTGCCAGTGCGTTCTTCGTCTGGTGGTCTTCAGCCACATTGGGCGACGGTACTAGGATGACGGCCTTGCCTAACAGGCAGAACTCGCTGATGCTGCCTGCTCCTGCACGGCTGATGACCAGGTCGGCGGCACGATAGGCTGCTGCCATGTCGGCAATAAAGTCGGTCACCACCAGGTTCTGAGGCTTGTCGTTACCTAGACGCTGGCTGATTTCCTGGCTGTAGTATTTTCCGGTCTGCCAGATGAACTGTACGTCCTGGTGTTCACTGATCAGCGCCAGATGTCCGAGAACACTCTCGTTCAGTGTGCGTGCTCCTAAGCTGCCGCCGACGATGAGTACCGTCTTCTTCTCGGTACTTAGTCCGAATGATGCCAGTGCCTCCTCGCGGGTGATAGGAGAGTCCAGCAGCTGCTGGCGTACAGGGTTACCCGTCAGCATGATTTTATCAGCAGGGAAGAAACGCTCCATACCCTCGTAGGCGACACAAATCTTTGCTGCTTTGTATGACAACGTTTTGTTGGCCAGTCCAGCATAGCTGTTCTGCTCCTGTAGCAGGGTAGGGATGCCTAGGCTGTTGGCAGCACCTAAGGCCGCACTACTGGCATAGCCTCCGACGCCTACCGCCACTTGCGGCCGGAAATCCTTTAATATCTTTTTGGCTTGCCACTTGCTCTTAAGGTAGTCCAACGCTACACCGAAGTTCCCCAAACGCCATAAGGGGCGCAGGAAACCACGAATGGGTAGTCCGACTATCTCGTAACCTGCTGCGGGTACGCGTTGCATCTCCATACGTCCCTGTGCACCCACAAACAGTATTTTGGCATCAGGGCGCAGGGCCTTGATGGCATTGGCTATTGATACGGCAGGGAAGATGTGTCCACCCGTGCCACCGCCACTGATAATCACTCTTAGTTCGTCACTCATATACTTTGTTATATAAGATTGTGCAAATATACAAATTTTCTATGAATCTAAGCTTATGTTTTCATCTTTTTCTTTCGTGTCGCCCTTTTTTATCTTTGCTGAACGGCTAACACTCAGTATAGCACCGATATAGGCACAGTTGATGATGGTCGACGTACCACCCTTTGAAATCAACGGCAACGGCTGACCGGTAACTGGTGCCAAGCCTACGGCCACCATCATGTTGAACGTTGCCTGGACCACGAGCAGCAGGCCCAGTCCCATGGCCAGGAAAGCAGGGAAATTATTCTCGCAACGACTGGCAATTCGTGCACAGCGGTAGAGCAGGACGATATACAGGAACATGACGGCAAAGGCTCCCAGTATGCCTAACTCTTCGATGACAATGGCGTAGATGAAGTCGCTGAAGGCCTGTGCCAGGAAGTCACGCTCGACCGATTGTCCAGGGCCTTTGCCCACGATACCGCTTGACACAATAGCGATATTGGCATGAGCCACTTGGGCATCCTTGTCAAGGTCATACTCCTGTGGGGTGGGGTCGTCTTTTCCGAATTTCAGGATACGGCTTTTCCAAGTGTCGGCACGGTGCAGCATCTTCTCCACCTTGCTTTTCTTCTTGGGTTGCTCCACCTGTTCCACTTTCGTCAGTTGCTCGTCTTCACCAGTAGTGTCGTGCCCGATAATCATCACCATCGAGATGGCAAAGATACCACATGCGGCAATGATAGCGACAAGTTTTGCTAACTGACGTATGGGCACCTGTCCGATAAACATCATCATCACTACCACTCCAAAGAGCAGGGCGGCCGTTGAGAGGTTCTCAACGCCAATGGCCAAACAGGCAGGGATGGTAATCCACAGTATCCACTTAAAGGCCTGACGGTCAGCACCTGTTTCACGCTGCATAGCTGCCAGAATCTGTGCTACAGCGAGTACAATAGTCCCCTTGGCAATCTCTGAAGGCTGTATGGTAAAGCCCATGATGCTAATCCATCGCGAAGCGTCGTTGGTGCTCTTTCCGCCACCCAGCATGACGATGAGTAGCATGATGGCTGTAATCAGCATCAGGAAGGGTGTCAGCAGTTTGAAGTAGCGGCATGGAATATTTAACGTGACGACCGCTACTACCACACCAGCAATGATGGTGCCGGTATGATAGGCGATGGGACCTACGTAGTTATGGCTCTTATACGTCAGTCCGCTCGATGCCGAGAATACCTCTACAATACTAATCATGCAGAGGAAGAAGAACACCATCCAGATGACCTTGTCGCCTTTGAAGATATTGCCTATTCTCTTGTTCATTTTTCTATTTATGGGTCCTATGGGGCTTATGGGGCCTATGGATCTTATAAGTTTCTTGCTAATTCCTTGAATTGTTCACCGCGGTCTTCCATGTTCTTAAACAGGTCGAACGATGCACAGCAGGGTGACAGCAGCACCGTCATGCCGGGTTCGGCGAGTTCGTAGCAGGCGTTGACGCAGTCTTTCATCGAGTGGGTGTCGCGAACGGGTATGCCCAACTGGTCGAAGTTGTCGTGCAGCTTCTGGTTGTCGGCACCCAGATACACCAGTCCAGCGCATTTCTCGCGAATCAGCGGCAGCAGCGGTGTATAGTCGTTACCCTTGTCCTTGCCGCCGACGATAAGGATGGTCTTGGTCTTCATCGACTCTAGTGCATACCAGCAGGCATCGACGTTGGTAGCCTTCGAGTCATTGATATATTGTACGCCACGTACGGTACATACTTTTTCCAAACGGTGCTCCACGCCGGGGAAGTCGCTTAGTGACTGCCTGATGACTTCTTTCTTGATACCTGCAATATTGGTGGCAATACCTGCGGCCAGCGAGTTGTAGATATTGTGCTTACCGGTCAGCGACAGTGCTTCCTGTTCCATATTGAAGGGTTCCGGCTGTTCTATCGTATATTGTCCCTCCTCGATATAACCGATGCTACCCTTTTCTTTCAGTTCAGAGAACGGATACTGGATGGACTGGATATCGTATTTGGCCAGTTCCTTCTTGATGATGGGGTCGTCGTTCCAGTAGATGAAGGCATCCTGTGCCGTTTGGTTCTGGATGATGCGCATCTTCGAGTCTACATAGTTTTGCATCTTGAAGTCGTAGCGGTCGAGATGGTCTGGCGTGATATTCAACAAAATGGCGATATTGGCACGGAAGTCGTACATGTTGTCGAGTTGGAACGAGCTGAGCTCAATGATGTAGTATTCGTGCGGATCTTCAGCCACCTGCAAAGCCAGTGAGTTGCCGATGTTTCCTGCAAGTCCGGCATCGTATCCGGCTTCGCGGAAGATGTGGTAGATGAGACTCGTGGTCGTGGTCTTGCCGTTCGATCCCGTGATGCAGATCATCTTCGAGGTGGTGTAGCGTCCGGCAAACTCAATCTCACTGATGATATGGATGCCCTTCTCCTTGATCTTGACAATCATCGGTGCAGTGTCAGGAATGCCCGGGCTTTTGATAATCTCGTCGGCATTGAGAATCTTTTCCTCGGTATGCTGGCCCTCTTCCCATGCTATCTGATGGTCGTCCATCAGCGTCTTATACTTGTCGGAAATCTTCGACATGTCTGAAACAAACACGTCGAAACCCTCTTTCTTAGCCAGTACGGCAGCACCTGCTCCGCTTTCGCCGGCTCCTAAAATGACAATCCTTTTCATCTTACTTTCAGTGTGATAATCGTTAATGCAGCCAATATAATTGTTGTAATCCAAAATCGAATGGTAATCTTTGACTCATGGAACGGACGGTGTGGCCATCCCTTGAGGATATAGCGACTCGTTGGGTCGAGCTGTGAGTCAAGCCTGCGAAACGTGTCGTGGATGGGTGTTGCACGGAAGACACGAACACGCTCTCCCTTGCGCTTCTTCAGCTTAAACCATTGCGTCTGGATGATGACGCTGAGGCTCTCGATGAAGAAGATGCCACACAACAAGGGTAGCATCAGCTCCTTGTGGATGATGACGGCACAGACACCAATGATGCCACCGATGGTCAGCGAACCCGTATCGCCCATAAACACCTGCGCCGGGTAGGCATTATACCAGAGGAAACCAATCATTGCTCCGATGAAGGCGCTGAGGAATACTACCAACTCTTGTGAGCCAGGGATGTACATGATGTCGAAGTATGCCGCATAGACAATATGCGACGATACGTAGGAGAAAATCAGTAGCGCTACACCAATGATAGCTGAGTTGCCCGCACACATGCCGTCCATACCGTCGTTCAGGTTTGCACCATTTGACACGGCGGTGACGACGATGATGGTCATAATGACGAACAGCACCCATCCTGCAGCCACCTTATATTTACCGCAGAACGCCATCACATCCGAGTAGTTCAGGTTGTGGTTCTTGATGAATGGTATGGTGGTGTGTAGCGACTTGACGGGTTCTGTGTTGTGCTTCACCACCACCTCTTGATTCTGCTGTACCTCAGAGACGTTTTCACGCACCACGGCATCTGGACTGAGCCATAGCGTCAGTCCGACAATGAAGCCGATACTCACCTGTCCGACAATCTTATAGATGCCTTTCAGACCTTCCTTGTTCTTACGGAAAATCTTGATGTAGTCGTCCATGAAGCCTAGGAATCCCAGCCATACAGTAGTGACAATCATCAGCAACAGGTAAGTGTTGCGCATACGTCCTAACAGCAATACGGGAATGAGGATGGCGACAATGATGATGATACCACCCATCGTGGGTACCCCTTTCTTCTCAATGCCGAAGGGGTCGATGCTGGCGTCGCGTGCTGTCTCTGAGATGTTGCGGCGTTTCATCCACTTGATGAAATACTCGCCGAACCATGCCGAGATGACCAGCGACAAAATCAGCGCCAGCAGGGCGCGGAACGAGATGTACGACCAGATGTGTGCGCCCGGGATGTTGTATTGCTCTAAAAAGCGGAAGATGTAGTACAGCATATCGTTATTATGTTATGTCGATGTTTCGAAGTTTCGAAATTTCGATGTTACGACTGAAATATTTCTCTCACAATCTCTCGGTCGTCGAAGTGGTGCTTGACGCCCTTGATTTCCTGATAGTCCTCATGGCCTTTACCGGCAATGAGGATGACGTCGCCCTTTTGGGCCAGCATACAAGCAGTTTTGATGGCTTCCTTGCGGTCGACAATGCTCACCACTTTCTTCATCTGCTTCTGGTCCAAACCGGCCAGCATGTCGTTGATGATGTCTTGCGGCTCCTCGAAACGGGGATTGTCTGAGGTGATGATGACGCGGTCGCTCTGCTTGACGGCTTCTTGTGCCATCAGCGGACGCTTACCCTTGTCACGGTTGCCACCTGCGCCACAGACGGTAATGATCTGTCCCTGCTTGCCGTCCAGTACCTCGTGGATGGCTTTGAGCACGTTCTCCAAGGCGTCGGGTGTGTGGGCATAGTCAACGATAGCCGTGACACCCTCTTCCGAGCGGATGGGCTCCAGGCGCCCTGCCACACTCTTCAGCGTGCTCAGCACCACTAGAATGTCTTCGGGTTGCTTGCCCAACATGACGGCAGCACCATATACTGCCAGCAGGTTCGAAACATTGAACTTTCCGATAAATTGTACACCCACCTCGCGGCCATTGATGTCAAGGTACATACCCTCAAAGTGGCATTCGATAATTCGTGCGCGGAAGTCGGCCATGCGCTGTGTCGAATAGGTCTTGACGGTCGCTTTTGTGTTCTGTACCATGACCATGCCATTCTTGTCGTCGGCATTGGTGATCGCGAAGGCACCCTTCGGCAGTCCGTCGAAGAAGGCTTTCTTCGCGTCGCGGTAGTTCTCAAATGTCTTGTGATAGTCCAAATGGTCGCGTGTGAGGTTGGTAAACAGTCCTCCGGCAAATGTCAGACCACCAATGCGCTGTTGGGCGATGGCATGGCTCGAACACTCCATGAAGGCATATTCGCAACCGGCGGCCACCATTTGGGCCAGCAGTTTGTTCAGTTCGATGGGGTCGGGAGTAGTATGGTCTGCAGGTATGGCTTCTCCTTTAATATAGTTACATACTGTCGACAGGAGTCCACACTTGTGCCCCATTTTCCGGAACATATTATATAATAAGGTGGCGATGGTGGTTTTACCATTGGTACCCGTCACACCCACCAGCTTTAGTTGTTTCGATGGTTCGCCATAAAAAGCGGTAGCCACAGGGCCTACGGCAGCCTCTGTCGATTCTACTTGCACGTACGTCACTCCACTATTCTCAGCTGTCTCCGGCAGGTCTTCGCATAATACTGCGACAGCTCCCAGCTCCAAGGCTTTGGGAATAAAGCGGTGGCCGTCAGTTTGTGTGCCCTTGATGGCGACGAAGAGATGGCCTTTCTCTACCTTGCGTGAGTCGATGTTCACGCCAGTAATGTCTGCCTCGGCATCGCCAATGATGGCGAGAGGCTTGACGTTCTTTAGCAGTTCGCTTAATTTCATATCTCTTGTTTCTTTGTTTATTCTAAAATCAACAAGCATTCGCAGCCCTTCATAATCTGTTTGCCGGCGGGGTAGCTCTGGTGGCGCACCTTTCCGCGACCATGGATTTTTACGCGTAGGCCACGGTGTTCCAGTTCGTATACCGCATCTTTGGCACCCATACCTGTCACGTCGGGACAGACAGACTGTTTGTACTTGGGCGACTGGCCGACACGTTTGTTGATGTCCAGCTTGCTCAGCACGTAGTTGGCAGCCGTCGTGTTGCCGTTTTTGACATCAGGAATGATGACGGACTTCTCGTCGTGGGCAGCATCGACGCTCATCTTCAGATTGCGGGCCATGACACCCTCAGCAATATGGTGGAAGACGACACCGCTCATACCACCTCCAGAAGCCGGCAGTCCCGACTTCTTTAGACAGACAATACATGTATAGTGCGGATTGTCGGCAGGGAAGTAGCCGGCAAAACTCAGCCAGTAGCGGGTGGTTCCTGAATGATAGCCGCCATGTTCGTCGGCAATCTGTGCCGTACCTGTCTTTCCGGCAACCTTGAAGAGTTTCGATCCTGCTTTGCGTCCCAGACCCTGACTGACAACATGCTCCAGAATGGTTTGTATGGTCTTGATGGCTTTCGGTTTGGCAATACGGTTCTTAATGACTTCTGGTGGGAATTCCGCAATGGTTTCACCGTTCTTCACTACTTTCTTGACAAACCGCGGACGCATCATCTTACCATTGTTGGCAATGGCATTATAGAAGGTGACGGTATTGATGGGTGCTATCTGCGTCTCATAGCCGATGGACATCCAGGGCAGAGCGGTCTTGCTCCAGTTGACATATTGTCCGCGCTGGTTCTTCTGCGGCATGCGGATGTGGGGCGGCTGGTAACCTACCAGTGGCAGTTTCAGATCTTCGTGGATACCCACACGATACAGTCCCTTGACGTAGCGCTCGGGATTACTGCCGTAGAAACGGTCGATGACGTGGCTGACACCGATGTTCGAACTGACCTCCAGCGTACGGGCGACATTGATGTCTTGATAACCGCCGCGACGCCAGTTATGGTCTTTCATCCAACGGCCATGCATCTGTTGTACACCGCTACCGGTATGGATGACGTAACTTGTGTCCACTACCTCATCATCAAGGGCAACCAGGAATGAGGCGACCTTGAATACCGAACCGGGCTCGCAACGGTAGCTGATGGCCGAATTGACGGCCTCGATATATTTACCTTCTTCGTTGCGCACCATGTTGACGATGGCCTTCACGTCTCCCGTCTCTACCTCCATGAGGATGGCGACACCCATATCGCCGCCGATGAGTTTCAGCTCATCCAGTACTGCACGTTCGGCGAGATCCTGCATGTTTACGTCGATGGTCGTCACGATGTCGGCACCGTCGACGGGCAGTGTCACGGGAATGTTCATGTACTTGTTCAGAACCTTACGGCGTCCTGTAATGCCAGGCGTGCCACGCAGGATGCTATCGTACGATAGTTCCAGACCATAGTATGCTGAGTCCTTGGCACCATACATGCCACCTACCGTACGCAGTGCCAGCGTGCCGAAAGGACGGTTGCGCGAGTTGAATTCCTCCTCGTGGAAGCCACTCTTGTATTTGGGTAGGTTAAAGAACGGCAACTGTTTCACCTCCATATAGGTATTGTAGTTGATGCGCTTTGGCCAGATAGGCCAGTGGCGGGCACCTACGCTGCCGTTTTTGTTTTCCTTCTGCCTGCCTTTCTCCAGCCATACCTTGAATTCATGGGCCGTAATCGGTGGAAATATCTTGCTCAGGCCTTCACAGACAGAGTCCAGTTTGTCTTGCCATAGTGAGTCGTTCTTCTCGAAAGCTGCTGCCTGATAATCCATGAAGATCTTGTATTCGGGTATCGACGAGGCCATCAACTGTCCGTCACAGCTGAGGATGTTGCCGCGGTTGGGTTTGACCATCACGCTGTCGCGCTTCAGTCGGTCGGCTACCTCGGTCCAATACTGTTTCTTGGCAGTCATAATATATAGCGCCTTGCCAATGACGGCAAAGCCGATGATAGTCAGCACGACCGCTATCGCCATGTAGCGGGGCATCACTTTATCGTTGTCGAACTTACTCATTTCTTGTTTTCTTACTTCTCACCTCTATTACTCAGGCACCTGAATGATGTAAGGCGGCTGGTCAGCCTGATGTAGCAGTGAGTCTTTGTTCTCTTTCAGTATCTCCAGCACATGACTCTCACGGCATTTCTCCGTCAGCGTGCTCGACGACGACAGCGCCTTGAACTTCGCATCCTTGAGGTCGTTCTCCAGTTTGTCTATGGTCAGCAGGTCTTGCTGGCACTGATAGCGGAAAGCCACATAGACAATGGTGAATGCCACGATGACCAGAAACAGCCAGATTTGTGAACGTACAGTCTGCGTAGTCAGCAGGTCGCCGCCCAGAATGGTACGCAGCTTTAACTGTTGCGATGGCTTCGGGTCTTCTTCCGTAGCCGTCTCCTTGATTTTCTTCAGCGTTTCTGTCAGTTTGCTCTCTGGCGATTCCTGGACCTCAGGACTTTCAGGTTGCTCAATCTTTATGTTGTCGTCTTCCATATGGGTTATATCTTTTCTGCTATTCTTAGTTTGGCACTGCGGCTACGTGGGTTCTCTTGCTGTTCGTCGTCAGTCGGGGTGATGACCTTGCAGACGGTTTTCAGCGGACAGTGGATGCGTCCGAAAAAGTCTTGCTCTACTTTCCCTTCGGCATTGCCGGCCTTCATTACGTTCTTGACGATACGGTCTTCCAACGAATGGTAGGTGATGACGCTCAGCCTGCCACCTTCTGCCAACAGTTCCGTAGTACCTTTCAGCATGTCACGTAGGGCATCCATCTCGTGATTGACCTCGATGCGTAGGGCTTGGAACAGACGGGCTATGTCTTTCTTTAGCGCGGCATTGACGATGGTCAGTTGTCCTTCTTCCTGTATTGTCTCAATACCTAGCACATCGAGCAGCTGTCCCGTAGTTTTGATGTGCTCCTGCTGGCGTGCCGTAACGATGGTCTTGGCCAGTCGACGGGCATTCTTCAGTTCGCCATACAGGTAGAATACGTCGGCCAGATGCTCTTCCGTGTAGTCGTTCAGCACGTTTGCGGCAGTCATCCCAGCCCGCTTGTTCATGCGCATGTCCAGAGGAGCCTCAAAGCGGAACGAAAAGCCGCGGGTCTCGTCGTCGAAGTGGTGGCTCGACACACCGAGGTCGGCCAGCAGTCCGTTGATTTTCTCCACGCCGTAGTAGTGCATCCAGTTGCTGATATATCTAAAGTTGCTGCGTACGAAGGTAAATCTATCATCATCGACGATATTTTTTTCCGCATCAGCATCCTGGTCGAAGCTGTATAGGTGTCCATTCTTGCCTAGTCGCGACAAAATCTCCCGCGAGTGGCCGCCACCGCCGAAGGTGACATCTACATAAATGCCGTCGGACTGGATGTCCAGTCCGTCGACGCTTTCTTTTAGGAGTACGGGTACATGATATGTCTCGGCTGTCTTCATAGTCTTGATGGAATGATTTTCCCTCTCACCACTTACTTCTCGTCACTCGCCTCTTCTTTCATCAGCTCTTCAAGAGCAGCTCCAAAGGCTTCGGGTTGCATCTGGTGTTCTTCGGCTTTGGTGGTGCTCCATATCTCGATGGTGTCCCCCATGCCAACAAACTTGATGTCTTGTACGATGTCGGCCATGCGCTGGTAGCGCTTGGGTATCAGGAAACGACCGTTGCCGTCGAGTGTCAGGATCTCCACTTCTGAGACAAACTGTCGGAATACCTGCTGGTGCTGCTTGTTCCAGCGGTTCAGCCGTTGGCGCAGGGCATCTGTCTGTTCGTTCCACACGGATTCCGGGTAGAGTACCAGGCACGGCTGGAACACATCCTTACGCAGAATGATATGCTCTTCACCGTCCGCCAGCAGTGTCTTGCGGAAGATGGCGGGCAGGAAAGCACGTCCTTTAGCGTCGATTTTGGCCTCTATGTTTCCTAAGAATCGCATGTGTACTTCTTTAATTAATGTGAATTCGGATGCAAAGATACACAATTCTCCCCACAATCCCCCACAATTCCCCACAAAATTTTAGCTAATAAATGCTAAAGATTATCTTTTTTGCACATTTTAGTACCTTTAGTGCAATTGTTTTTAAATAAAATCACTAACTTTGCAATCGTTAAGAAGAAAGTGAGAGAATGGGACAAGTCACTGAGAAGATTATCGACATCGACCAAATACTGAAAAGTAAATTGGGCGCCAAAGCTAAATGGGTGCCCAGTCCGTTGGTGTCATGGCTCAAACGCATCGCTCATCAGGATGAGGTCAACGGATTTCTGTGGAGCGCACGTGATAAGGAGGGAACACCGTGGCTGGATGCAACGTTGGAGTACCTGCAGGTCACACTTGAGGTGGTGGGGCGCGAGAATTTGCCCGACCCCAATGACGGAAGGCTTTACACGTTTGTGTCGAACCATCCGTTGGGTGGGCAGGATGGTGTGACACTAGGTGCTATCATAGGCAATCACTACGACTCGCGGTTTCGCTATCTGGTCAATGACCTGCTGATGTATCTCCCGGGTTTAGCACCACTATGTATCCCTATCAACAAAACCGGCAAACAGAGCCGTAATTTTCCAGCGATGGTCAAGGCGGGTTTTGAGAGCGACAACCATATGCTGATGTTCCCTGCCGGACTGTGTTCACGCCGCCACAATGGCGTTATCCGTGATATTCCTTGGTCGAAGACCTTTATCACGAAGAGCGTGGAGTACAAGCGCGACATTGTTCCTATCCGCTTCGGAGGCCGTAACAGCGACTTTTTCTACCGCTTGGCCAATTTCTCCGACCGCTTCCTGCCGTTTAATCTGGCCATGCTCTTTCTCGTCGACGAGATGTATAAGAATGTCGGCAAGACCTTTCGCGTGACCATCGGCAAACCTATTCCCTGGCAAACGTTCGACAAGAGTAAAACGCCGTCGGAATGGGCACAATATGTACAAGATATCGTCTACAACCTTTAACAAATATGGAACAACCGATTATCTCTCCCATTTCCAAGGAGGTGCTCAAGAGTGAGCTGACTCCTGACAAGCAGTTGCGAATGACCAACAAGAGCAATAATGAAATCTATATCATCACTGCTCACAATGCTCCCAACGTCATGCGCGAGATAGGTCGTCTACGCGAGATTGCTTTCCGTGAGGCCGGTGGTGGCACTGGTAAGGAGATTGATATCGACGAGTTTGATACCTGCGAGAACTGCTACAAACAGCTTATCGTCTGGAATCCCGACGAAGAGGAGATCATCGGTGGCTACCGCTACCTGCTGGGTACTGACTGGCAGTACGACGATAATGGACAGCCCATTCTGGCTACGAGTCATATGTTCCATTTCTCTGAGCGTTTCATCCGAGACTATGCTCCCTGGACGGTAGAGCTTGGCCGTTCGTTTGTGTCATTGCCCTATCAGTCGTCGCGTATGGGTGCCAAGAGTCTCTTTGCTCTCGATAATCTATGGGATGGCTTGGGCGCCCTGACAGTCATCCGTCCAAATGTCAAATACTATTTCGGCAAGATGACGATGTACCCCAGCTACATCCGTAAGGGTCGCGACATGATACTCTATTTTCTGAAGAAGCATTTCGATGATAAGGATAACCTTATTATCCCGATGAAACCGCTGGAATTGGAAACTGATCCTGCTGAACTCGAGCGTTTGTTTTGTGGACATAACTTCCGTGAAGATTATAAGATTTTGAACGGAGAAATTCGTCGGTTGGGCTATAATATTCCCCCGCTGGTGAACGCATATATGGGTCTGTCGCCGACGATGAAGCTCTTCGGTACGGCCATCAACTATGGCTTTGGCGATGTCGAGGAGACAGGTATCCTGATTGCCGTTGACGAGATACTGGAAGACAAGCGCAAGCGCCATATCGACTCGTTTATCCGTGAGCACCATGACGAGATTGAGATTACGTCTGGAGCCAACAAGATTATCTATCGCTACAAACAATAAATTACATGTCGGTGCACTACTATCGGGTAGCCGGTCACACCTTTTCCGTGACACTAGGGAATCATGAGTCCATTGTCGATGAAATGGGACAATATGAGCCGTTTTCCGTGTTGGCTACCGATGAGGTAATGTTTAATGTTACCGTGGTTGCTTCCGATGGGTTCCCTGCCCATGATGACATCACTATAGAGATGAGCCAGGACGATGACGGCTCACAGATTCTCGCGGGCCGTATGGGCGATCAGCCGTATTTTGAGTTTCATCTGTGGGGACGCTGTGCTGCCCGTATGGTGACGGATGTGCAGTATCGTCATGCTACAGTGTTGCTCGTCGACGAGCCGTTATTCGGTATCAACAATGCGCTGATGGTTATGTATGCCCTCTCGACCGCCTGTCAGCAGACGGCGCTTTTCCATTCTTCTGTGGTTAGCTATGACGGTCGTGGCTATATGTTCCTGGGCAAGAGTGGCACGGGTAAGAGCACACATTCCAGCCTGTGGTTGCGCTATATTGAGGGTACGCAACTCGTCAACGACGATAATCCCGTAGTACGCCAGATGCCCGATGGATTCTATGTTTTTGGTTCTCCCTGGAGTGGTAAGACACCCTGCTATCGTAACGTATCCTATCCGTTAGGTGCAATTGTTCAGCTCAGTCAGGCGCCCTATAATAAGATAGTGCGTTTGTCGCCGCTGATGGCCTATGCCGCCTTGGTGCCTTCCATCTCTGGCAAGCGATGGGATAGTATGGTCGCCGAGGGACTCCACGAGACGGAGAACCTATTGGCAGGTCATGTTGCTGTATGGCATCTGGAGTGTCTACCTGATGAGGGTGCTGCCCTCCTCTGCTCTGAAACCGTGAGAAATCCCGTTGAAATCGCTAAAAACGATGACAAACATATCCGATAATGATATCATCCGTAGTGCCATTAACCTCGTGAATGAAGGCATGCGCGTCACCTTCCCGGTGAAGGGATATAGCATGTTGCCTTTCATTATCGGTGGCAAGGAGAGTGTCGACCTCGTCAAACCTACAGAACTGCATGTCGGTGACGTGGTACTGGCATGGGTCGAACAATGTCGGTATGTGGTGCATCGTATTATCCGCATTGACGGGGATGCCGTCACACTGATGGGCGACGGTAATGTTGCAGGAGTGGAGCACTGCACCGTAGCCGATATAGCGGCTTTGGCGGTTAATGTCGTGACGCCTGCCGGACGTCATCATCCATTATATAACCCGTGGCGGCGCCAAACCAGTCGCTTGTGGTGGCGCCTGCTGCCCGTACGTCGCTGGATATTGGCGATATATCGAAGGACGTGGCTGAGATTTTTTTATTAATGATATGAAGCAAAAAGAAGGATTTATCTTGCGCGAGGTTTGTGGCGAGCGCGTCATTGTGGCTGAAGGCTTGAAGACCATTGATTTTGGCAAGCTGATTAGTCTTAATGAAACCGCTGCTTGGCTTTGGGGAAAAGCTGGTGAAATGGGCGATTTTTCTATCGACCAGCTCACTGATGCCCTGTGTGCCGAGTATGAGGTCGACGCCGCTCAAGCCCGTAAGGATGTGACCGCTATGGTCAGCCAGTGGCAGGAGATAGGAATTATAGAATGAGATATATCCGCTGGATATGGACTAACATGGCGGGCATCCGGTGGAACACCGCCATTCGCATTATTACCGGCATCACTCAGGTGCTGTTGGGCTTGCTGATGATATGGCTCAGCAAGCAGTTTATCGATATTACTATTCGTGTGGGTACGCGCGATGACGTGTTGCGCATGTGTACCTTACTTATAAGTGTTGTCGTGACAGGTATCTTGCTGCGCCAGTTCTACTACTATCTCTCGGTTAAGGCCAGCACGCACCAGTCTAACATCATCCGTCTGCGTGTGTTCAGTAATTTGTTCCGCCGTCAGATGTATGAAGACCAACTGCATTCAGGTGATGTGGCCTCGCGACTGAGCAAGGATATCGACACCGTGGCCGATGCTACCACCTCACTTTTGCCCCAATTCATCGTGACGGGAACCCAACTGGTCGGTGCCTTCCTGCTATTGGCAAAGATGGACCTGACGTTGGCCTTGGCACTGTTGCTTGTGACCCCGTTCCTAGCTGCCTTCGGAAAGTTCTTCGCCCATCGCATGCGTGCGATGACCACCGATATCCGCCAGCAGGAGAGCGCCATACAGATGCAGGTTCAAGAGGGTATGGAATATAGCGACGTCATTCGTTCGCTGGGTTCCGAACAGTGGGTAGCTGGCCGTCTGAACAAGTTACAAGAATTGCTGATGGGACGTGTGCTGCGCCGTAGCCGCTTTACTATTATCACACGCCTGCTGATGGCTTTTGCCTTCAGCTTAGGATATCTACTGGCCTTCATTTGGGGTGGTTTGCAGTTGCGTGCCGGAGTCATCACCTTTGGAGTGATGACATCGTTCCTGCAGCTGGTTGGCCAGATACAACACCCCATTCTTAACCTGCTCAACATGTTGCCGCAGTTCATCTCTGCCACGGCAAGTATCGACCGTATCGATGAACTGGAACGCTCGGCTAAGCAGCGCAAGCAAGCAGAGAAGCAGGTGATGCTCCAAGGTCCCGTGGGTGTGCAGGCCAGCGAAGTGACCTTCGGCTATGCTTCGGGCGACCGCCTGATTCTCGACCACTTCAGTCACCTGTTCCGTCCAGGCAGCAAGACCGCTATACTGGGACAGACTGGTATCGGCAAGACCACGCTCTTCCGACTGATGCTTTCGTTCATACAGCCTCGCGAGGGTAGTCTGACGTTGTTCAACCGCGAGATCTCCGAAGCGGTGAGCGACCATACGCGTGGCAACTTCGTCTTCGTGCCTCAGGGAAATACGCTGATGAGCGGCACCATCCGTTATAATCTGCAGTTGGCGCGTCCCACGGCCACCGACAAGGAACTGTGCGACGTACTCGATGTCGCTATGGCCGACTTTGTGTTTAGCCTGCCTAACGGTTTGGACACCAAACTCGGAGAGCGTGGTGCAGGACTCAGCGAGGGTCAGGCTCAACGTATCGGTATTGCCCGTGGTCTGTTGCGTCCTGGTCCTATCATGCTGCTCGACGAAATCAGCTCGTCGCTGGATGAGGCCACCGAACAGGAGCTCTTCCGTCGTTTGTTCGTCTATTGCCATGAAAAAACCATGATATTCATCACCCACCGCATGGCCGTCTGTGAGCTGTGCGACGATGTTCTCCGCTTAGGAGAAGATTAACTGGCAAACAAAATTATATAATAGGCAGGGAGATACCGTTGATCTTCTGGTAGACATCGAGGGCATAGACATCGGTCATGCCGCTGATGTAATCAATGACGGCCATGAGGCGGGTCTCCAGGTCGGGGGCGTCGATATGATACTGACTCGACACGCGGCCGATGAGCTGTTTTGAGTAGTAGCGGTCGGGGTGTATGACGGCTTCGACCATCTGCTGCATCAGCGTTTCCATGATTTTGTAACCTGACAGTTCTACATCCAAGACAGGTCGGCTACGGTAGATGCGAGCCTCCGACAGGCGGGCACAACGGCGGTAGGCCTCGCACTGGCGTTCGCTGACATGGTCGATGAGCGACCCCGTAAAGGTACCGTTGAGTATTTCCTGTTCGTGATCCATAAACGTCTTTACACACTCGTTCTCGAGTTTGCCGATGACGCTGGCACGCAGATAGACGATCTGTTCGTTGGGGTCAGTGAGCTGTTCCTGTTCGATGCGCTGGCGCAGATGCTGCTGGGTCTCCTCGTCGAAGAAAGCCAGCATGAGTTGGGAAGCCTCGTCGAACGACACAATCTTCAGCTTATGGGCATCTTCGAGGTCCATGATCTCGTAGCAGATGTCGTCAGCAGCTTCTACAAGATACACCAGCGGATGGCGGGCGTAGCGCAGGGGTTTACCAGGCTTTGATAGACAAATAATGCCCATTTCATCGGCAATTCGTTGGTAGATTTCCTGCTCGCTTTGGAAGAATCCGAACTTCCCTTTTTTGCTGGCGGCCGACGAGGCAAAGGGATATTTGACGATGCTGGCAATGGTCGAGTAGGTCATCACGAAACCACCTGGGCGGCGACCCTTGAACTGATGGGTCAGCAAACGGAAGGCATTGGCATTACCCTCGAAGTGGGTGATGTCGTCCCAAAAAGGTTCCGATATCTCTTTGCGCAACGAGCGTCCGGGACCTTCGGTGAAAAACGTCTGGATGGCCTTCTCACCACTATGTCCGAACGGTGGGTTACCCAGGTCGTGGGCTAGACAGGCCGTACTGACAATCTGTCCGATTTGTTCGACGAGCGTACCCTTCAGTTCTGGGTGGGTGGTGTTGACCAACCGCTGGGCGACATCGTTACCCAGCGACATACCTACGCTGGCCACCTCGAGCGAGTGCGTCAGACGGTTATGTACAAATACGCTGCCCGGCAGCGGGAATACCTGTGTCTTGTTTTGCAGTCGACGAAACGGTGCCGAGAAAATCAGGCGGTCGTAGTCGCGCTTAAACTCAGTACGGTCATCGTGGCGCTCGATGTGGCGCTGTTCCTGGCCGAGTCGCTTGTTTGAAATCAGTCTTGTCCATTCCATGGGTTGCAAAATTACGTAAAAATGAGTAAAAAGCCAAAAGATTTTCCCTTTTCTTTTGTGTTTTGCTTACTTATTTGTACCTTTGCACATTATTTATAAGCGTAAGAACATGGTAAAGATACAAGTAGTCAATCGCGGACACCAGCCGCTGCCCGCATACGCCACACCTCAGAGTGCTGGCATGGACCTGCGTGCCAACCTCGAAGAGCCTATCACCCTGCGTCCCTTGGAGCGCCGCCTGATACCCACCGGACTGTATATCGCACTGCCCGAAGGTTATGAAGCACAGGTGCGCCCACGTAGTGGACTGGCCTTGAAGCATGGACTGACCGTGCTGAACGCCCCAGGTACCATCGATGCCGACTATCGTGGTGAGGTTGGTGTCGTGCTGATCAACCTCTCTCAGCAGGACTTCATCATCAACGATGGTGAGCGCATCGCCCAAATGGTAATCGCCTGTTGTGAGCAAGGCGAAATGGTGGTGGTAGAGGCTCTGGACGAGACGGAGCGTGGTGCAGGTGGTTACGGACATACCGGAATAAAGTGAAGTTGATAAGGACTATATGGATATTGCTGGCAGTATGCTGCGTTCTGCCAGCTATTGCCGACGATGCTGACCAGCGCCGGCGCTATGATGCTTTCTTTTTAGAGGCAGTATGTCAGCGTCAGAAGGGAAATACCGATGCGGCGTTCGACTTGATGCGACATTGTATGGACATTGATTCCACACGTTCGGAGGCCTACTCCTTCTTGTCGCAGTACTATTCCCACCTGAAAGACAAGCAGCGCGCCCTACAATACTGCAGGAAGGCCGCTGCGCTGGAACCCGAAAACACTACCTATCTGGCAACCCTCGCCGACGCCCTGCTCAGCCAGCGCGAATACAATGAGACCATTGGGGTGCTGGAACAACTCTACAGTCTCTGCCACGACCGCGACGACGTGTTGGGCATGCTCGTCCAGCTCTATGAGCAACAAGAGCAGTACGATAAAGCTATCGATGCACTGACACGTCTGGAAGTGCTGGAGGGTAAGAGCGAGCGTCTGTCGTATGCCAAGAGTAATCTCTATACGAAGAAAGGTGACAAACGGGCTGCCATCGCCGAGATGAAGACCTTGGCCGACCAGTATCCTAACGACAATAACTACCGTTGTCTGTATGCTAACACGCTGTATATCAACGGACAGAAGAAAAAGGCGGTAGCAATCTATAATGCCGTGCTACGTAAAGAGCCAGACCACCGTAATGCGCTGTTAGCGATGTTGGCTTACTATAATGATCAGAAAGACTCCGTACACGTGCAGGAGTATACGGAAAAGGTGCTCTTCAACAAACAGATGGCCAGTGGGGACCGTGTGGAACTGATGCGACGGTTTGTCATCGAGAACGAGCAGACAGGTGGTGACAGCACGCGCGTGTTGCAACTGTTCCATCGGCTGTTGCAAGGTTCGCAGGAAGATGCCGACATGGCGCTGCTCTGTGCATCGTATATGAATCTGAAGAAAATGCCGGAAGACAGCATCCGCGTGGTGTTGGAACAGGGTCTGCAGATTGCTCCCGACAATGCTGCCGTACGTCTGCAGCTAGTGATGTATGCCTGGCAGGCGCAAGACCGTGACCGTGTCATAGACCTGTGTACTGCGGCACGCCAGTATAATCCCGAAGAGATGGCGTTTTACTACTATCAGGGTATCGCTTATTACCAGAATGGCAACTTAGACGGCGCCCTGAACGCCTTCCAGAACGGCATCAGCGTCATCACCCCGCAGAGCGACCCCGCCATTGCCAGCGACTTCTATGCTGTCCTGGGTGACATCCTGCACCAGAAAGGCTTGGAGCAAGAGGCTTTTGCCGCCTATGATAGCTGTCTGGTGTGGAAAGACGACAACCTTGGCTGTCTGAACAACTACGCCTACTATCTCAGCGAGAAGAACATCCGGCTGGATGAGGCTGAGCGCATGTCGCTGCGTACCATCAAGGCTGAGCCGAAAAATGCCACCTACCTCGACACCTATGCGTGGATACTGTTTATGCAGCAGCGCTATAGCGAGGCAAAGATATATATCGACCAGACGTTGCAGAACGATAGCGACACGTCGGCCGTACTCCTCGAACATGCCGGTGATATCTATGCCATGGCCGGCGACATCCGACAGGCCCTCGTCTTCTGGCAGCAGGCACTGGAACGCATTGCCGCCGAACCATCTAGTGACGAAGACCGTTCGGCTATCATCACAAGAAAAATAAAACTGAAAAAATATCTGAAAGAATGAAAGCACTACATGTATGGACACTGGCAGCCGCCACCGTTGCCCTGACGGTAATGACGGCATGTGGCTCTTCGCGTGGACTGGGCCGCAGGTCGGCACCATCCGACGACCAGTCGGTAATGACCGTTGCGCCAAGCTATGAGAAGTCTGCACAGAATAACGACCAGCAGGCAACTGTCGCTACAGCGCCTGCAGAACAGGTCGACACCCTACAGCGGGAACAGTTCCTGCAGAAAGTCAACGACAATGCACAGCACGCCCGCTTCCTCACGTCAAAGGTGAAGTTCTCGGTTTCTGTCGGCAATCGCGAGATGACGCTCACCGGCAACCTGAAGATGAAGCGCGACGATGTCATCCGCCTGCAGCTGATGGCCTTCGGATTCGTCGAGGCAGGCCGTCTGGAGTTTACTCAGGACTATGTGCTCATCGTCGACCGTATCAACAAACAGTATCTGCAGGTGCCCTACAAACATCTGGATTTCCTGCGAAACAGCGGTATCGACTTCAATATGCTGCAGGCCCTCTTCTGGAACGAGCTCTTCCAGCCCGGCAAGGGTCGTCTGACCGACCGTCAGCTGAAGAAATTCGAGACACAGAGCAGCTCAGACGAGAATATCGTCATCTCGCTGGAGAGCGACAAACTCTCCTACCGTTGGCTGGCTGACAAGGCTAACCAGCGTGTAAAGATGGCCAACGTGCTGTATAACGATCGCTATCGTGGCAACTACCAGCTGAACTGGGACTATGACGACTTCAAGACCATCAATCGCAAGTATTTCCCCCACCAGCATAAGGTGACGTTCACTACCCCCGACCGTGAGGTGAAGTTCGATATGATACTGAACTACGTGGGTTCTGACGATGACTGGGAGACACGTACCGTGTTGCCCGGCAAGTATCGTCAGATGCCTGTCGACGAGATTCTCCGCCGCTTTATGTCACTATAACCCCGACGAATGAAGCAAAGAATCTGGTTGATACTCGTCCTTTTAGCATTTGTCACTGCTACGCCTTATGCGCAGCAGCGCAGCAAGGTTCGTACTACTACCCAGAAGACCCAGAAGTCCAATAGGACCAATAAGTCCAATGGGACCAATAGGACCAAGAAGAATAAGAAAGCCGCCGCTTCCGCTACTCCTACCGTACAGTCGTTGCAGAACCAGCGCCAACAGATACAGAAACAGATTAAGGAGCAGGAGCGTCGTCTGGCCTCGTCACAACAGGACGTAAAGAAACGCCTGCAGACGTTGATGGTAATCAATAACGAGATTGCCGGCAAGCGCCGTACCATCGATACCATCCGTCACGACATCGTCACGCTCGATGATAATATCGAGCATTTGGGCATACAGCTCGACGAGTTGCAGGCACAGCTGGCCGAGTGTAAGCAACGCTACGTCAAGTCGATGCGTTACATGCACCGCAACCGTTCGGCACAGAGTCAGATGATGTTCATCTTCAGTGCCGACAACCTGACGCAGATGGTGCGTCGCCTGCGTTTTATGCGCGAATATGCTGCCTATCAGCATGTACAGGGCGACGAGGTGAAGACGCAGCAGGAGGCCGTCAATAGCAAGTTCCAGGAACTGAACCGGGCCAAGAGTCAGAAGACCGTCCTGCTGGCTAAAGGTGAGCGCGAGCGTATCGCCCTCGAAGACAAGCAGGCAGAACAGCAGAATGTTGTGAAGACCCTGCAGAAGGAACAGAAGACCATTCAGGGCATCATTGCCCAGCAGAAGAAAAAAGATGCTGCACTGAATGCGCAGATCGACCGTTTGATTGCTGAAGAGATAGCCCGCCAGAAGGCACGTGCTGCTGCAGAGGCTAAGCGTAAGGCAGAGGCAGCTGCCCGTGAGCGTCGTCTGGCCGAGGCCCGTGCCCGTGAGGAGGCTGCCAAGGCGAAGGCGTTGGCTGCCAAGAGTAAGAAGGAGAAGGAAGATGCCGAGCGGTCAGTGCGTGAGGCTGAGGAGAATCGTAAGGCCGAGGAGCGTCGCGTAGAGCGTGCCCCGCTGACCATGCCCTCAGAGGATGTGCGCATCAGCGGCAATTTCGAGAGTAATCGTGGACGTCTGCCGATGCCTATCACGGGGCCTTATCGGGTTGTCAGCCACTTCGGACAGTATAATGTCGAGGGCTTGCACGGTGTTACGCTCGACAACAAGGGTATCAATATCCGTGGAGAACAGGGTGCCCAGGCACGTAGTATCTTCGATGGTGAGGTTAGCGCCGTGTTCAGCTTCGGTGGTACCATGGTCGTCATGGTGCGCCATGGCAGCTATATCTCCGTCTACTGCAACCTTTCAAGCGTCAGCGTTCATCGTGGTCAGAAGGTTTCTACGCGTCAGATTCTCGGACGTGTTGCCGGCGATAACATTCTCCAGTTCCAGTTGCGCCGCGAGACAGCGAAGCTCAATCCGGAATCGTGGCTGGGCCGGTAATTCGAAATATCGACATTTTGTCATTCCGAAATCAGTTCCACATAAGTGGCGATGGCCTTTTGGATTTCACTGACGCAAATATACTCGTCAGCACGATGACTGCGGCTGCTCTCACCGGGTCCGAGTTTGAACGACGGAAACGGCATGAGCGCCTGGTCGCTGAGCGTCGGCGAACCAAACGGTACCATTCCCATACGGATGCATTTCTGTACCAGCGGGTGGCCTACGGGGATGTGCGAGGACGACAGACGGAACGAGCGGGCCGTTAGCTCGCACTTCTTCATGTGCTTCTGCAGGAAGGCGAAGAGGAATTCGTTCTGGTAGTGCTCGTTGGTGCGCACGTCGATGACGAAGCGGCACTCGTCGGGCACGACATTATGCTGTGTGCCACTGTTTATCACCGTTACCGTCATCTTCGTATTTCCCAGCAACATGCTCTTCTTTGTAAAGCGATAGTCGCGCAGCCATACGAGGTCGTCAAGGGCTTCGTAGATGGCATTCACCCCCTCTTCGCGTGCCGCATGGCCGCTCTTGCCATGGGCCACACCGTCGATGACCATCAGTCCTTTCTCGGCAATGGCGGGTTGCAGTCCCGTCGGCTCACCAACGATAGCCACATCGATGTGGGGTAACTGAGGCAAGGCCAGCCGGAAACCGTTCTCACCGCTGACCTCCTCTTCGCACGACGCTAAATATACCAAATTGTACTGCGTGCTTTTGCCACGCAGCAACCGATATGCCTGCAGCAGACTTACCAAGCCGCCACCGCAGTCGTTGCTTCCCAGACCATATAGCATGTCACCCTCACGCGTCGCCGTAAAGGGGTCACGCGTCCATGTACTGACAGGTTTGACTGTGTCGATGTGGGCGTTGAGCAATAGCGTGGGCTTTTGCTCGTCGATGTCTTCATACACCAGCAGATTGTTGCCAATACGCTGACAGGGTAGGCCGCAGTTCTCGGTGAAATGGGCTAAAATGTCGGCTGCCGCCCCTTCGTCGCGGCTCACCGATGGCGTCTGGATAAGCTGACTGAGCAGTTCTACCGCCTCGTTGGTATAGTTTTGAATTTCCATAATCACTGCAAAGATATAAAATAATTCTTAATTCTTAACTCTTAATTCTTAATTTATTTGTACCTTTGCACCTAATTAATAAATAGAGAGAGCTATGCAGACCAATTATCACATGTCAGTGCTGGTGCACGAACAGGCCAAGAAGTATGGTGACCGCGAGATGCTGATTTATCAGGACTTCGGTGGAACGGAGTGGAAATCGCTCAGTTGGAAGCAGGTGTCGGCAATCGTTATGCAGGTAAGTAACGCCCTATTGAACCTCGGTGTCAAGCCCCAGGAGAACGTCGGCGTATTTTCGCAGAACTCCGTACAGTACCTCGAGTGCGACTTTGGTGCATGGGGTATCCGTGCGGTGACCATCCCGTTCTATGCCACCAGCTCGGAACAGCAGATACAGTTTATGGTCAACGATGCCAAGGTGCGCTTCCTGTTTGTCGGCGAGCAGGAACAGTACGATAAGTCCCGCCGCATCGTCTCGCTCTGTCCGACGCTCGAGCGTATCATCGTGTTCGACCCTGCCGTACATATCTCGTCACACGATCCTAACGCCATCTATTTCAGCGACTTCCTGAAGCTTGGCGAGAACCTGCCGCGCCAGACGGAGGTCGATAAGCTAATGAAGGAAGCCTCGTTCGACGACATTGCCAACATCCTGTATACCAGTGGTACTACTGGCGACTCAAAGGGTGTCATCCTGACGCACGGACAGTTTAATGCCGCCATGGTGGCCAATGCGAAGTGTGTGCCGGTGAACGAGAACGACCGCATCATGAACTTCCTCCCCTATACGCACATCTTCGAGCGCGGCTGGGCCATCCTCTGTCTCTATGCCGGTGCCCGCATGATTGTCAACACGCACCCGCTGGATGTCCAGCAGTCTATGCGTATGACGCACCCGACGTGTATGTCGGCCGTGCCCCGCTTCTGGGAAAAAGTGTATATGGGTGTCATGGATAAGATCGAGCATGCGAGTGCCGTCCAGCGCAAGCTGTTCCGTCACGCCCTGGCCGTAGGTCGCAAACATAATATCGAGTATCTCAGCCGTGGTAAGAAGCCACCCTTGGCGCTGCATGTGGAATACGAGATGCTCAACCGCACTGTCTTCTCGCTGGTACGCAAGGAGCTGGGTCTGGAGAATGCCCACTTCTTCCCCACGGCAGGTGCTGCCGTCAGTGCCCACGTGGAGGAATTTGTCCATTCCATCGGCATCAACATGGTGGTGGGCTATGGTCTCACCGAGTCGTTGGCCACCGTCAGCTGTAACCATCTGGGCAAGCCCTGGACGGTAGGCGGCGTGGGTATACCTATCGAGGGTATCGATATCAAGGTCAGCGAAGAGGGCGAGATTCTTCTCAAGGGTCCGACGATTACCCGTGGCTACTACAACCGTGACGACCTGACTAAGCAGGCCTTTACCGATGATGGCTACTTCCGCACAGGCGATGCCGGCTATCTGAAGAATGGTGAATTGTTCCTGACGGAGCGCATCAAGGATCTCTTCAAGACGTCGAACGGCAAGTATATCGCTCCGCAGATGATCGAGTCGAAGCTGTTGGTCGACAAGTACATCGACCAGATATGCCTTATTGCCGACCAGCGCAAGTTCGTCTCGGCACTCATCGTGCCTGTCTATGCGCTCTTGGAAGAGTATGCTCGTGCCCACGGCATCAGTTTTGAGAACCGTGAGCAGCTCTGTGCCGATCCACGCATCATCGAGATGATGAAGGAGCGCATTGACACCCTGCAGCAACAGCTGGCCCACTACGAACAGGTGAAGCGCTTCACCCTGCTGCCCCACCACCTGTCGATGGAGAAGGGCGAGCTGACGAACACGCTGAAGATTCGCCGCCGCGTGCTCAACGAAAACTATAAGGAACAAATCGACGCGATGTACGCCGAATAAAAGTATATGATAACACAAGATCAATTAAAGGATGTGCTTGACCGTGCGGACGCACTGTACAAGTACTTGAAGATAGACGAGAAACGCATGGAGTACGAGGAGGAGGATCTTCGTACCCAGGCTCCTGACTTCTGGGAGGACCAGAAGCGTGCCGAGGAACAGATGAAGAAGGTAAAGGGCATCAAACGATGGCTCGACGACTACCAGGAGGTTCGCACTGCTGCCGACGAGTTGCAGCTGGCTTTCGACTTCTACAAGGAGGAGATGGTGACCGAGGAAGAGGTCGACGAGGGCTATCGTCATGCCATCACCGCCATCGAGGCCCTCGAGTTGCGCAACATGCTGCGCCAGAAGGAGGACCCCATGGATGCCGTGCTGAAGATTAATAGTGGTGCCGGAGGTACCGAGGCACAAGACTGGGCACAGATGCTCATGCGTATGTACCAGCGCTGGGCCGAGGCTCACGGTTATAAGGTGTCTATCGCCAACCTGCAGGACGGCGACGAGGCCGGCATTAAGAGCGTTACCATGCAGATTGAGGGTGGCGAATATGCCTATGGCTACTTGAAGAGCGAAAATGGTGTGCACCGTTTGGTGCGCGTCAGTCCTTACAATGCCCAGGGCAAGCGTATGACGTCGTTCGCCTCCGTCTTCGTATCACCGCTGGTCGACGATACCATCGAGGTGTATGTCGACCCTGCCAAGCTGTCATGGGACACGTTCCGCAGCTCGGGTGCCGGCGGTCAGAACGTCAACAAAGTAGAGTCAGGTGTCCGCCTGCGCTACTGGTATACCGACCCCGATACCGGCGAAGAAGAGGAAATCCTCATCGAGAATACTGAGACGCGCGACCAGCCCAAGAACAAGGAGCGTGCCATGGCCCTGCTGCGCTCACAGCTCTACGACCGTGCCATGCAAAAGCGTTTAGAGGCACAGGCAAAGATCGAGGCAGGCAAGAAGAAGATAGAGTGGGGCAGTCAGATTCGCTCGTATGTCTTCGACGACCGCCGCGTAAAAGACCATCGCACCAACTTCGAGACCCATGACGTAGATAGCGTGATGAATGGCAAAATCGACGATTTCATCAAGGCATACCTCATGGAATTCCCCTCTAATGATGAAGAGTAATTAATAACTAAAATAATACAACTATGAAAAAAAGTAATGCAAAGCGTGAGGCCTGGCAGAAGAAGCAGGAGGAGCAGGGTAAGAAAGTCGTGATGTGGATCTTTGGAGCACTCATTGTGCTCGCCATCATCTACCTGGTCTGGACCTTCTCAATGATGGCCTGATGGCGCAGGAAATCGAACGCAAATACCTCGTGCTTGACTCATCGTACAAGCACGAGGCTTATTCTTCCAGTCACGTCCGCCAGGGCTATCTCTGCAGCGACCGTGGCAAAACGGTACGTATACGCCTTCGCGACGACCGTGCCTATATCACCATCAAAGGACCCTCGCTCGATGGCGGCCTCTCTCGCTATGAGTTTGAACAGGAGATACCCTTCGAGGATGGCGAGAAGATGATGTCGCTCTGTCAGGAGGGACTTATCGACAAAACCCGCTGGCTCGTCCGTTCGGGCGATCACACCTTCGAAGTTGACGAATTTCATGGCGACAACGAAGGACTGGTCGTGGCTGAAGTCGAACTCAGAAACCGTGACGAACAGCCAATAATTCCCCATTTCATCGGAAAAGAAGTAACAGGCGACCGCCGTTACTATAATGCCCAGCTGTGTGTTAATCCCTATTGTCGTTGGGATAAGGAATAACACTCTACCAACCTAAGTCGGCAAGTCCTGCAGCCTGGTACCATGCCATCTTATGGATGTTTTTGTTTTGTATGGCAATGACATCACGAATGTCCGAGCTATACTTCGACGCATCCATCGGCACATACATGCTCACACCCCCATAGCGCTCTTCGCTAGCGGTGAAGTCACCGGACGTCACATGGTTGGCCCGCCAGGGATATGCGAACTTCTTATAGGCTACTGCCGCGTTATCAGCCTTGTCAAACACCTGTTTCCACGCTTCGTACTCGTCCGTGGCGGCATGGCGCATCATGAAGTCATTCATGTCAATCAGCGTCTTGTCAAAGTAATAGATGAGTCCGCTTACGTCTGGATAGCGGCTGTCAGGCAGGCTGGGCACGAACGATGCCAAGGCTTTTTTGGTCGCTGCGGCGAGTGCTTCCATAGCACTTGTCCTGATGACCGACAGTGGCACTCTCCAACCGTACATTACTTGGGCGTAATAGGCATCGGCCATCTGCTGGTAGAAGGTCTCGCTCTTGCTGAACATCGTCGGCACCAGGGTGGAATATGGAGCGCCCTCGCCTGGAATCTCGGCTGGCGAGGCCATGATGTAGTTGGTCACGTCTCGCAGTTCGTAGGCACTCTCCACGCTCTGGAAGTCACAGCAGTCGGCAAAGATAAACTCCAGCTTGGGTACTACGGCCAATGCCTTTGCCATATCGGGAATGTTCATCCACGTTTTACCTCCTGAAGTAGTCAGGCCGTAAGCCCTGCGAGCCTGTGCCGCCTGCTCGTTGTCCTTGTATATCCACCCGTCGGCATGCCCCCACAGCACCAGTCCGTAGCTGTTGCACGGATAGCGTTGCACCACCTGCTCCATCGCCATCTGCAGCACGCTGGCATCCGACGATTTCAGGTCGCTGCCAAATGTTTGCAGTCTGGTGGTGTCACCCTTTGCCACTTCCAGCAGATAAGACCTTTGTCCCCGCTTGTCAACAAACAACACCAGCTTTTGGTGTTTGTCCAGCTCGCGGCTGCCCGCCATCATTTCCTTGATGTCGTAATTAATATAGCTTGACAGGTCGTTGTCGCCAGCCATATATACCAGCACCGCGCGGTCTACATGGTCGTCAGTATCCTCTTGGTCATCGTGACTACAGGCGACAAAGAGCAAAAACCCTGCTATGATAGTGATTATCTGTTTCATTGAGTGCAAAGTTACAGTTTTTTTCTGAAACACAAAACTTTCTTAGTTGAAAATGATGTTAACCGCAAGTACGACATCTATGGCCATACGGGTACAGAATATTCTCCCTATCAGATTAGTACTGTCTATCAGCCTGCCAACTATCCCAAGTTGAACGAAACCTTCGAAGAAGAGAGTCAGACTCCGTGAGTAGAAAGAAAAATGGGGGCCGCGCAGATTGCGCAGTCCCCATTCCTAATTCTTAACTCCTAACTCTAAAACGGGCCGTGGCCCATGCAACTCGTGGTGGTGATGGCGGTCAGGAAGGCGGTGAGGGCGGCTACTAGCATCTTCACCGCAATCTCAATGATTCGTTTCTTCAGCATAATTTCTCATTTTTGATTGTTGAATGTTGTTGAGACAAAAACCATAAAAACCCCTCTGCTGATGCTTTCGCTCTTCGAGCTTTCGTGCTGATGTCATGGCTTTGTGCTTAAGAGCTGTGGCTCTTGCACCAGCCCTCGCCTCACAATTGACAACTGAGGTTAAGACCCTTGTGCCAGGTGAAGAAGTGACTATCGTGATAGACCATAATTATAGCGAGTAAAAGAATGAAGAAGTAGTTGCGTCACCCCTTCCGATATTCCTTCGGACTCATACCGTTCAGACGTGAGAAGAACTTGCTGAAGGAGGGGGTGTCAGCGAAGTGGAGGTGGTCAGCAATCTGGGTGATGCTCAGTTGGGAGGTTTGCAACAGGAAGGAGGCCTCCATCAGTAGCATCTGATTGATATAGTCGACAACGGTACGGCCAGTAACCTGACGGACCACGCGGGAGAGATAGACGGGAGAGATATGGAGCTGGTCGGCGTAGAACGGGATGTCGTGGTGCTCAGCAAAGTGGCGGGGCAGCAGACGGATGAAGCCGATGAAGATTTCCTCCACACGCTGGGGTGTCTGGCGTTGTACGATGGCACGCTGCTGGGCGTTCTGCAGGTCGAGCAGGAATATGGAATAGAGCATGCGTAGCACCTCGCCTTTATAGATATGATCGGAATGAATATAGCCGATGATTTCTTTCATTTTTGCTATCAGATGCTGGGCGGCATCTGGGGCCAGTGTCTGCTTCGGCTCATGCAACTGCACGATAGGCAGGTAGGCCAGATGTACGAGGTCGTGGACGGATGGGGCCTCGATAGTGACATGCTCATCGGCCATCAGGCAGTAGCCGTGAAAATCGTCGGAAGTGGCGATGACATCGACAGGGAGGCCCGGCGAATAGGTGTACAGGTCGTTGGGGTGAAACGTCAGTTCACGGCCATTGTAGTAAATCGTCATCCACCCTTTGTCAACCAGCATAAAGGCGAAGCTGGACACGAATCCGCGCTGCAGGTTACTACGAAGGATCTTCACCGCATCTGTTTCTAAGCAGTACATCCCTGTGTCCCAGCCTTTTTCGGGCAAGTCGTCGCCTACAAATGTTGGCAAATATTCATTCAGCGTGTACATATCAATTGCAAAATTACAAATATTTTTTTAAAGTTGTATCGTTTCAGACAACTTTTGTATTGTTTCAGATTTGGATTCGTAGTAAAAACATCGTAACTTTGCGGCGTGAATATATTATTAACAACTAAAACAAAAGCATTATGGACAAGCAGAAATCAATTGAGTCATTACAGTTTTTCGTAACTCATCTGGCAGAAGGTGCCATGGTTCACAAACAGCAGGGCATGATCTTCAAGGCGCAGGGCTTCACAAAACTCGGAGAGAAGTACATCGGCCACTTCGGTGAGGAGATGGGCTGGGTAGAGAAGTTCACAGAGCGCATCCTCGACCTGGGAGGAGATGTTAAGTTCGAGGGCATGAAGAGCCGCGACCTTATTGGCGATCCCATTGAATATGTCAAGGCTGACCTCGCCATTCAGGAGCCGGGCGTTGAGTTGCTGATGAAGTGCATGGAGGGCGTGAAGGACGATCCCACCACTTACGACCTACTGAAGGCTTATCTTGCAGACGAAGAGGAAGACCTCTACTGGAGCCAGGGCGCAGTGGAGCTCATCGAGAAGATTGGTATCCAGAATTGGCTGGTGACACAACTGTAAAACTAATGACACTCGCGTTTCATCCTTTGACGTTGATAGACCGCGAAGCGATGCAGGCAGTTACGCTACCCTCTGGGCGGCGTAACTGCAACTATAATTTTGCCAACCTTGTGGGATGGAAGTTTCTGTTCGGCACCGAGGTGTGCGTGCTGGAAAAAGCCGTGGTGCTGCGCTATACCTTCGATGGCCAGCGAGCGTATATGGTGTGTACGTCAGAAGCATTGTCGCAGGAACTGATTGAGGCGTTACTTGAGGATAGCAAGGGAGATTTCTCCGACGGAACGGAGTGTGGCGCTGCAATGACATTGATTGGGCTTGAAGATTCGCAAGTACCCCAATTGTCCGGATTCTTGATTTCTGTCGAGTCAATTCGTGACCGCTACGACTACATCTATTGTCGCACGGATCTCGCAACGCTGCATGGAAAACATCTGGACGGCAAGCGTAACCACATCCGTCGTTTCCGTACGCAGCATCCCGATTTTGAATATCGTCCTCTAATGCCGGAATTCTTTGACGAATGTCGCCGGCTGACGGAAATATGGCAGGAAGAGAAGGGCGGTAACGATACTATACACGCTGAGAAACAGGTGATGGAGACCATATTTTCCAATTGGGACGCTCTCGGCATGATAGGTGGAAGCATCTTCGTGGACGGTCGTATGGTGGCGTTCGCATACGGCTCTGCTGTCACAACCGACACCTTCGACGTCTGCGTGGAGAAAGCCGACCGGCACGTGGAGGGTGCCTTTGCCATCATCAACCAGCAGTTCGCTGAGCATCTGCCTGAGCAATATGTCTATCTGAACCGCGAGGAAGACATGGGAATCCCAGGTCTTCGCCAAGCGAAATTGTCGTATCACCCTGAAATACTATTGACCTACAATGCCGTACATATTACAGAGAATGACTGAAGATGACGCGCTGTTGACCGCCCGCTGGATGGTGCGACAGTACGGTTTCGACCGTGCTGAGGTGGAGTCGTGGGTGCAAGACCTGCATTTCAACTGGCCGTTGAGTGTCAAGGCCTTAGATGAAGACGGCCATGTCGTGGGGCTGCTCAACATGAGTGACTATCGCATTGAGGAGGAGACGCCGCAGATTCTGAAAGACGAGCCGGAGCTGATAAAAAGTCTGAACGCTCAGCGTTATATTGCTGTCTTTTCGTTCATCGTGGCTGAAAATTATCGTGGTACCCGGTTGAACTACGACATGCTGATGTCCATCATGCCCGAGTTGAAAACCAACTACGATTTCATCTTCATTCCTGTGCTGCATCGCCTCAAAACCCATCAATACTGGCAACGCTGGGGTGCAAAGGAGTTTTACCGCGATGCGGATTGTGTGTGTTATAAATTGGATATTTAGTATCTTTACACCCTAAATATAATCAGATATGACAACGTTAATCATAGGTCTTTTGATTCCACTGCTGGGCACTATGCTCGGCTCAGCCTTCGTGTTTTTCATGAAGAAAGACATGTCGCCGAGGCTACAGAAGTCGCTGTTAGGCTTTGCGTCGGGCGTGATGGTGGCAGCATCTGTGTGGTCGCTGCTGATTCCGTCGATGGAGATGGCGGCAGACAGCGGACGGTGGTCTGTTTTGCCTGCTGCTGTGGGATTCCTGTTGGGTATGGGATTCCTGCTGATGATTGACGAGCTGACACCCCACCTGCATATCGGAACTGATAAGCCAGAGGGTATGCGGTCGCATCTTTCAAAAACCGCTATGCTGGCTTTAGCGGTCACCATTCACAACCTTCCTGAAGGTATGGCTGTGGGTGTCGTTTTTGCTGGTGCCGAGAGTGGTACCTCAAATATCTCACTGGCCAGTGCTGTTGTTGTAGCACTGGGTATTGCTATCCAGAACGTGCCGGAGGGAGCTATTATTTCCATGCCTATGCGTGCGGCTGGCAATTCCAGGTGGAAGTCTTTTCTTATCGGTTCACTGAGTGGTGCCGTCGAACCTGTCGGAGCCGTTGCTGTTCTGTTGTTGGCTTCGCTGCTGATGCCTATTCTGCCTTATATGCTAGCCTTTGCAGCTGGTGCTATGTTCTATGTAGTTGTCGAGGAACTTATCCCCGAGGCCTCCAGCGGTCAGCACAGTAATCTCAGCACCATCGGATTTGCCATCGGCTTTGTCCTGATGATGGTACTCGACGTGGTGATGGGATAGCTCCTTATTGGTGATCTTTTTGCGAGGGTGACGACTGGCTTGACGAGATGGAGCGTCTGTTCCGTACAGCCAAACCCATGATGGACTTTACAAACTCTGTGATAGACGATTACGAATAAACTAAAAGTTATTTTAGGGCTATTTACTCAGTTGTTTCTTTGCTATACGTTTCGTCATACCTATGGCACCGGCAGGACATACCAGACGGCAGAGGTGGCATCCTACACACTTGGTGCCTACCAGACGAGGACGACGGGTCTCATGGTCGAAGACAATGGCCTGATGGCCACCATCGCTACACGATACCTCGCAGCGGCCACAGCCGATACACAACTCTTTATCGAACTTTGGATAAATAATGGTGTCGCGGTCCAGATGATCAGGATTCTGGAACTTCTCCAGCCGCTCGCCCACCAACTGCTGCAACTCTGTGACGCCGCGCTTGGCCATATAGCGCTGCAGACCCAGTATGAGGTCGTCGATGATGCGATAGCCATACTGCATCACGGCGGTGCATACCTGCACGTTGCCGCAACCCAACTGAATGAACTCCAAGGCGTCGCGCCACGTCTCGATGCCGCCGATACCGCTCAGGTCAAATTGAGAGGTGAGGGGTGAGGGGTGAGGGGTGAGCGTTCTCATCTGCGCCAATTCCAGCACATGGCGCAGGGCTATAGGACGCACGGCACGGCCTGAGTAGCCCGAAATAGTGCGCTGTCCTGACACCTCCGCGTCGAAGGTCATCGTTACCGATTTGATGGTGTTGATGGCCGAGATGGCGTCGGCACCAGCTTCCACACAAGCGACAGCAGGCTCAGTGATATGCGTGATGTTGGGTGTCATCTTCGGGATGACGGGAATCTTCACACTGCTTTTCACACAGGCCGTATAGGTCTTCACCAGTTCAGGACTCTGCCCCACATCGCTACCCATACCCTTATACTTCATCTGCGGACACGAGAAGTTCAGCTCCACGGCATCGCAGCCAGCCTCTTCGGCCATGCGGGCCAACTTCATCCACTCGTCCTCGTTCTGTCCCATGATGGAGGCGATGACCACCTTTGTGGGATAGTCCTGCTTCAGTCGGCGCAGGATGTCGAAATCCATCTCTACAGGGTTTTCACTCAATTGTTCCATGTTGCGGAAACCGTAGAAGTCACCGTGCGAGGCATTATTGTGCATGGCGTCGAAGCGTGGCGACACCTCTTTGATTTCCTGCATGCAAATGGTCTTGTAAAACACGCCTGCCCAACCGGCATCGAAGGCACGGGCTACCATCTCGTAGTTGGTACATACGGCCGACGAGGCCAGGAAGAACGGATTCTCGCACTTGATACCACAAAACGTGATATCGAGCGAAGGATAATGAGTGTCGTCCACCTCGTCCTTGTGGATACTGCGCAGCATCTCCTTGATGCGGATGGGCCAGTTGTAGTGGATGCAGGCCTCTTCTGCCCGCTCCAAGTCAGCGTCCGTGCAGTCTTTCACCCATTGCAGGGCGGGCTTGTGGTTGTCGAAGCGGATGGCACGGATGGCGCGCGCAGGATCGCCCGTCTTGCAGGCCTTGGTGCAGGGTGCATCTTGGCACAACAGACAGCGGCTAGCCTCTTCGTATATGTTCACCCTGCGCAGTCTCACATCTTTCAGCTTTATCTGGTTGTTCTCCAACGACTCGACGATGGCCAGCGACTCGATGTGCGTCACACCGGCATCTACCAGCACCTTGCGACCGCCTTGGAACTCCTTCTCTATGAGGAATCCCATGCCCACCAGCTCTGCACCGGCCTGCTGGCAAAGGTCTAAGATGGCCAGTCCCGTGTTGCCGTACGCCAGGAAATCGTCTATGAACAGTACGCGATCACTGCTCCTCAGGTGTTCACGGCTGATGATGAGAGGGCAGTCCATGTCCTTGGTAAACGAGTGTACTGTCGCAACTAGAGAATCGCCCATCGTTGAAGGTTTCTGCTTCTTGGCAAACACCACCGGCAGCTCCATCATATATCCCAGCATCACCGCTGGTGCAATACCTGAAGCCTCGACGGTTACTATCTTTGTCGCTTCCAAATGGCCAAAGCGCGAGAAAAACTCTACCGCCACCTGTTTCATCAGGTAGGGGTCCATCTGGTGGTTGATGAAACGGTCCACCTTCAAGATGCCACCTTCCAGACAGTGGCCGTCCTGGATGATGCGATTAATCAATGTTTTCATAGGCTTGAACTGTTTTAGGTAACTATTTCTTATAAAAACTGCTGTAGTTTTTCGCGACAAAGATACACATTTTTTTTGAAATCAGCACACAAGTTCCTGTCTTTTATTACTTTGTTCTTTTCAGGGTGTATTGAAATATGTTACACGTCAGTATGTTAATTCAGTATACGCCCTTTTCAAAAAGGGCAGAGAAATACTGGCGAAAAACAGGAAGAAGATACCGATGATGGCAGCCGACGAGGGGCGAGGGGAGTGTTTGCTTCCACCGAACTGGCACTGATACTGAATCATACGTTCGACATAGGCATCGACCGTAGACCAATGGCCTGCCTGTACTTCGGCAACAAGACGGGGAAAGACCTCGCGGATATACCGCTGGTGCTCAGAATCCATAGAGTGGGGGAGTTCGTCTGTGGCACTATACCACGATACTACGCCCCCCTGCTGATGAGGAAACAGACGCATGGATTGCCAACCATCGGCCAACAAGACGTAGCCGGCAAAAATCTGCTCAACGGTAAGGCTATCGGCAGGCTGGATGGTCTTGACGGCATGGGTAGACAGCGTAGACACTGAGCGGCCATCGGCAATGAGCAGCTGACAGAAATGTGCAGCCTGCGCCTGCGGGATGACCTGAGGCGCTGCATAAAGAGATGCTGACCCTACCGAAAAAAGCAGGGCCAGCACAAAAAGAAATTGTTTTATCATCACTATATCGATTCAATGAATTTTACGATAGCGTCACGATCGGATTTGGGCAGATTGTAGAACTTCTCAGTGGCACGATAGCCATCCGACTGCTTAGAGTAGCCATGCCACATGATGGCCTCAACAACGGTGCGTGCACGGCAGTCGTGCAAACGGTCGTCGGCACCAGTGAGACGGCGACTCAAACCGCGTCCCCATAACGGCGTAGTGCGACACCAACCGGTACGGATATCGTTGGCCATGAACAAACGGTGCTGAACCAAGTCGGTATAAGGCCAGATAGTCTGGTGGGCGTACTTCGGCAGCATACTATTGGCGTTCTTGCCTATCTGCTTGGCATAAGCCTTGGTGCTGGCATCGACCCACATATCGTCAGAGCCAGTGGTCCACGACGGACGGTGACAGTTGGCACAACCTATCTCGCTGAACAGTTGCTTGCCACGCTGTACATCGGCGTCGTTCAAGTTACGGGCAGCAGGCACAGCCAAACCTCTGTGCCACACCATAAACTGATAGTACTGCTTGTCGCTCATCTCCTCAACGCCATTATAGGGCGCACCGTTCAGCAGATACTTTTCGAAGGTCTCCTTATAAGCGACAGACGGGGTGTTGAGCACCTCGTAAACACGATTGGCAATGCCCTCGTCGGTGCCGTCGGCATAGTATGGATACAGAATGCTGGTGGGCGACGAACCATGCTGCTTGATGTAGCTGATCACCTCAGGATCTTCGCTCTGAGCCTTGGCCCACGCTGTGGTGGTGTAGAGCCAATGGCGGTCGCTGCGGGTGACGTTGGTGATGTTCCAGATGGCATTGGCACCAGCACCGTCCTGCAGCGAACCACGGGTCATGGCGTAGGTGAAGCGCTTAAGCGGACCATGAGAGCCACGATGTGCGCCAGTATCGTTGTAAGGTGCCGAATAGTAGGCAGCAGCCTTGAAGGTGTTGGCCTCCTTGTCCCACATGGCGGGGTTCATCTCGGCAAAGCGAGCCTCTGATGCCCACTGCTTCTCAATCTCCTCGTCGTCGATGGCATCGAGTAGGGCAGTACCGTAGATGCCGATGGTTGATTCGAGGCGTACATCATAGTCAGTAGGCTTCGGATTGGTGTTGAAGGCCGACTGCGGGATGCGCACCTCAGGATAGATCAACGAATAGCTCTCACCGTCAGGGAAGGTCATCGCCAGTCCACTCTCCATAGCCGTTACGGTCTTCCACTCTATCTGTATCTGCGTCTCGTCGATAGGTGCCTTGAAAGGCGCCATCGCCTGTGTCTGCGGCATACCCGTCACCTCAGAGATATAGGCATTCGTGCCCGGGTGATAGATCACTAGCAGATAACCGTTGCCGATAGTGTTGGCACGATACTCCGTCTGGCGTTTGCCGTGGCCGTAGCTCGGATGACAGGCAATACAACTGTTGCGCACCCAGGCTGGACCCAAGCCGCGACGGGGGGCCTGCTCAAAGGTATATAAGTGCTCGAAGAAGTCTTCGCCGGTATTAAAGTCCTCCTCCATACCTGCAATGTTCTGAACGGCAGGCGTAGGCGCAGAATAACTGGCCTTCTCGGTAGTGCCCAGTTCTCCGCCAGGGAACCACTCTTCAGCCGTGAAGTTACCTGTGGCCTTGCCAAAAGCCTGTTCCTCAGTCTCCAGCGGACCCAGTTCGGTCAGATCATTGCTGTCCGAACAAGCGGTAAAGGCAGGCGCTACCAAAAGCCCTGCCAGTACCATTTTTAAAATATTTTGATAACGTACCATATCTTATTCTTCTACGTCCCAATCCTCATCGTCTTCAAATGCGATGTTCCAGATGGTGCAGCAGTACTTCACGAAGGGTGAAGGCATGTTGCTGATACCCTCGATGGCGCTGACATAGGCACCCTCTACCTTGTTATCTATGGCATCCTGCTTCACGCTGGCAAAGAAGGTGTGGAAGCTGTACTTGTTGGCCGTCTTGTCGGTAGAGCCGAGCCATACGTTACGGATAGAACGGATGTTATCGCGGAAGTCGGCGATGGAGTTGTAGCTGTAAGGCGACTCCACATACGACACGTCGCCGGCAGAGAACGGGTTGGCAATCTTGGCCGTGCCCACCTCGTTGGCGATGGCCAGACAACTGCCCTCATCGTCAGAGAGAATCTGGGCAATGGCATCCTTCAGTGTGGGGAAACTACTGTTAGAACCGCTGATACCTGCATTGATGAGGTTGTCGCCGAAGGAGAGACCCTTCTCGGTCTGATAGTCGAGGCCGGCTGCCTTTACAACGGCCATACGACTGGCATCCTTACCGCCGTCCCAAGCGCACTGCAACTGGAAGGTGCGCTGCTTGAGCAGGGTGCAGACGGTCTGGGCGTAGGCCAGTTCCTGTTCGCCAGAGACATGTTCGAAGTTCTTGTAGGTGTCGTTGCCTTTCAGTTCGGCCACCTTGCGAGGCTGACCATCGCGGAAGAGGATGAACTCCAGCGCGTGGAAGTCAAGGATGGTGGCATTGGAGAGCATCTCGTCGTTCATGCCGCTGTTGAAGTAACTGAGCAACGCCGAGCGGTTGAGCGGCCATGAGTCGATGGTGGGGTCGATGTCGAAATCAGAAGCGGCACCACCAAGGAACGCCTCGCTCTGCTCCCAGTACATACGGGCGGCCTTAAAGTCACGGCAAGCCTCATCAATCTGAGCCTCAGAGAGCTTGGCACTACCAATGATGGCGTTAGCAGCCTCAAGCTGACTGACGATATCAGCACAACCGTCCACGGCACCCTCGCCAAACGACTTCACTGAATAGTTGGCAGCAGTGGTGTTCGGGTTGTAGTTGTCGTCGTCGACAAGTGGTGTTGTCTCAGTAACATTGAACACAGTTTCTGCGTTGTTCTTGTCGTCATCCTTACTACATGATGTAAATGTCATTGCGCCCATCATCAGCGCCATGGATAGGGTTGGAATACTCGGCCTTGATGACAATCTCTGGTACGGGATAGTAGTTCACGCCAAAGGCCATACGCTTCACCTCGGTATAGTCGTAGGCCGTACTTTTGGTCATGCTCGCATAGGGGTTATACTGTTCATAGCGGCCGAAGACGTAGAACTTCTGATCATCGTTTCGCAGACTGCTTATCTGCGAAAAGACATCGTAACCAGCCTCGATGCCTACGGCGTATGCATTCTTGCTGACAAAAGCCGAGTGGTGATAGGGCGACTTCTTGTTAGTACGGTTATAGACGTATTTCAGTTGTTCCGTATCACCCAGATAGCCATAGTCGGCCTGTCCGCGGATGATCCAGTTGTGGGCATTGTAAGTGAAGTCGAAGGCACCAATCAGTACTTGGCCCTTATACTCTACCTCGCCACCCTTCTCGGTCTCCTGTTCCCATTCGCCGCCTTCCTCGTCTTCCTTCTCATAGGCCAGACCAGCGCCACCGTGTTCAAACTCAATCTCCGTACCCAACGACCAGCCCTTGCCGAAGTTGTAACCTAGATAGATAACGGCATGGGGAATGTCGAAACGTCCGTGACTGGGGTCGTTTCTATGCTCCTCGGGCTGACTGTAACGGCTCACGTGATCACTAAAGAAATTGCGCGTATAAGCCACTTCACCGTAACCACCCACGCTCAACCTGTTGCCTTTGGCATGATTCATCACACTATCAGCGGCATTCACCTGTGCATTCGCTGTCAACACCATGCTGATAAATGCTATAAAACTCACTAACCTTTTCATGCTTTTTCTGTTTTTGGCTGCAAAAGTACGGCGGTTTTTGCGCATCTGCAATACCTAAAAACGATGATTCTGTCTCATAATACCTACTAATGGGGATTGCGTAATTATACAAAAATGTGTACCTTTGCACCCAGTAATTAAATGTAGGTATGAAGAATCAGAAAATGTATGAGGCGGACGACAAGATGATCTCGCTCATCCGCGATAATTACGATCTGCTGCAGTCGTTAGGCAGTTTCGGTATCAATCTGGGTTTTGGCGACAAGACCGTACAGGAAACCTGTGAGGATAACGGCGTAGACACCTATACGTTCCTTGCTGTGGTCAATTTTACAGCTAACGGCTATGGTGAGTTTGAGTCTGACGAAAAAATCAGTATACCTACGCTGCTTCACTATCTTGAAGCAAGTCATGCTTACTTCCTCGACTTCCAGTTGCCCTATATCCGCAGGGAACTCTCGGAGTCGCTCAACGAAAATGATTCCTTGGCACGACTCATTCTCCGCTTCTACGATGAGTATGCCCGTGAGATACGCCAACACATGAAATACGAGCAGAAAACGCTGTTCCCCTATGTAGAGTCACTGTTAGAAGGACAGCCTGCCAACGACTATAATGTTGAGACCTTTTCAAAGCATCATGGGGCTACCGACAAGAAGTTGCGCGAGCTGAAGTTGTTGATTATTAAATATTTACCGCAAGACGGCCTGCATAACAATCAGCTCACCGCCACGCTGCACGATATCTACGAGAATGAGGTGTGGCTGCGCCAGCATGCTGAGGTCGAAGATCATATTTTTGTACCTGCCATCCGTCGGTTGGAGCAGATCGCTAAACAGAATGATGTCACCAAGAATATCTCAGAGATGGTGTTCAAAGGTGGCATTGGTCAGAACCCAGAAGCCCTCTCCGACCGCGAGAAAGATGTCATCATTTCGCTTGTGCAAGGTATGTCGAACAAGGAAATCGCCGACCATCTCTGCATCTCGACGAATACCGTCATCACTCACCGCCGCAACATCGCCCGCAAGCTACAGATTCACAGTCCGGCAGGCCTTACTATCTATGCCATCGTCAACGGACTGGTGGACATCTCTGCGGTAAAAATCTGACTCTTAGAACGCTTCTGATGCGCCAGCGTCGACGGGCAGAAAGACTCCGTTGACGTAGCTGCCACCACCAGTCACTACGGCACGCTGTCCGTCAATTCTGAATGCATTCATTGTCTGATATCTTTAATTCTTTTTCGATTGCAAAGTATTAATAAGTAGTCCGACGAGGGTTCCTGACACGACGCCGAGACTGTCGGCCCAGAAATCGAGCCACTCGCCCGAGCGGGTGGTGGTGCAGTGGGCTTGCAGCAGTTCCATGAGTCCGCCGAGGGCGACGAGGAAGAGAATGGTGATGAGTGAAAAGTGAATCGTCTGCCGGCGTCCGGAAAGATGGGTGTGGCGTACGTGCTCCCACCACATGACGCTGCAGGTGCCGCCATACATCACGAGGTGAGTCCACTTGTCAATAAAGGCGACATCGTCGAGTGGTGTCTCAGGAAAGAAGGGGGTCAGCGAGAGCACCCAGATGAGTGTGATGCAGATCAGCGAGCAGGGGTAGTGGCTTACAAAATGATATATTTTCTTGGTCATTTCTTTCAATTTTGATGCAAAATTACGAAAAACTTGTCAATTATCCATAATAATTTCGTAATTTTGCAGGCGTTATGACAAAACAGATTAGCGAGCGTGCCAATTTTGGCAGCAAGTTAGGCATCATTCTGGCTACGGCGGGTTCAGCCGTTGGGCTGGGTAACGTGTGGCGTTTCCCCTATATGACGGGCGAGAACGGTGGTGCTGTGTTTATCCTGATTTATGTGGTGTGTGTGCTGTTGCTGGGTATTCCCTGTATGATTAGCGAATTTATCATTGGCCGTCACGGACAGTCGAATGCCGCCCGGTCTTTTCGCACCTTGGCAGGTGGCACCCCATGGGCACTGATAGGCTATATGGGTGTGCTGACGGGTTTCCTGATTGTCAGTTACTATGCGGTGGTCAGCGGCTGGTGCCTGCAGTATGTGTGGGCGTCGCTGGCCGGTCACCTGCAGGGTGATCCTGAATACTATAAGACCTATTTTACCGAACTGTCGGCCGACCCCGTGAAGCCGGTGCTGTGGACAGTGGTCATCCTGGGCATGAGCTATCTGATCATCGAGCACGGCGTGCGCAATGGTATTGAGCGTGCGTCGAAGATGATGATGCCCACGCTGTTTATCCTGCTGTTGATCATCGTCGTGGCGTCGTGTCTGTTGCCGGGAGCCGGCAAGGGCATCGAGTTCCTGTTGCGCCCCGACTTCTCGAAGATTACCAGCGACGTGTTCCTGGGGGCACTGGGCCAGGCGTTCTATTCGCTGAGCATCGGCATGGGTGCGCTGTGTACCTATGCCAGCTATTTCTCACGCTATACCGATCTGACCAAGTCGGCCACGCAGATTGCCGTTATTGACTGTGTGGTGGCGGTTTTGGCCGGTCTGATGATATTTCCTGCAGCGTTCTCTATCGGCGTCAGTCCCGACAGTGGGGCGTCGCTTATCTTCATCACGCTGCCCAACGTCTTTCAGCAGGCGTTTGCCGCCATTCCGGCGTTGGGCTATGTGGTGTCGTTGCTGTTCTTTGTGCTGTTGTCGTTAGCCGCACTGACGTCGTTGATGTCGCTGCATGAGGTGGCTACGGCGTTCTTTGAGGAGGAGTTGCACACCACCCGCAAGCGTGCCGCCCTGTTGGTTACTGTGGTCACGTCGGTTATTGGTGCGTTCTGTTCGCTGTCGCTGGGTGCCACCGATGTGCTGACATTTGCGGGTCGCAGCCTCTTCGACTGGTTCGACTTCGTAACGGGTCAGGTGTTCCTGCCCATCGTGGGCTTCCTGACGTGTCTGTTTGTCGGCTGGGTATTGCCTCACAAGGTGGTGCGCGACGAGTACACCAATTGGGGAGCACTGCGCGGACGCTCCATTCACCTCTTTCTGTTGCTGGTGAAGTATGTCTGTCCGCTGGCCATCCTTGTCATCTTCCTTCATCAGTTGGGATTGTTGAAGTGAGGAATGTTGAATGTGGAATGTTGAATGAGAAATGAAGGAGAGAGGTAATTTCGGCAGTAAGTTGGGTATCGTGCTGGCAACGGCAGGATCGGCTGTCGGACTGGGTAACGTGTGGCGTTTCCCCTATATGGCAGGGGAAAATGGTGGCGCGGCATTTATTCTGATATATATTGCTTGTATACTGGTGCTGGGCGTGCCGGGCATGGTGAGTGAGTTCATCGTGGGGCGCCACGGACAGGCTAATGCTGCCAAGGCTTACGACCTGCTGAGCAATGGCAAGCCCTGGAAACTGGTGGGCTATCTGGGCATTCTGACGGGAACCATCATTCTGGGCTTCTATGCCGTGGTGGCCGGCTGGTGTCTGCAATACCTGTTTGCCTCTGTTGCCGGACAGCTTAGCGGCGATGCGGCGTATGTGAAAGACTATTTCGTCACATTCTCGAGCGACCCCGTCAAACCCGTGCTGTGGGGTGTGGGCTTTATTCTGTTGACCCATATCGTCATTGTGCGAGGGGTGCGCAGAGGCATCGAGCGGGCCTCAAAGTGGCTGATGCCCATCCTGCTGCTGTTGCTGGTGGTCATCGTCGTAGCCTCGTGCATGTTGCCGGGGGCTATGGAGGGCGTGCGCTTCCTCTTCCAACCCGATTTCTCGAAGTTGAGCAACAAGGTGCTGCTCGAGGCCCTGGGTCAAGCGTTCTTCTCACTGTCGCTGGGAACGGCGTGTCTGTGTACCTATGCCAGCTACTTCTCTCAGCAGACCAATCTGTTGCGTTCGGCAGGTCAGATAGCTCTGCTCGATACGATTATAGCCATTCTTGCCGGTCTGATGATTTTTCCTGCCGCAGCGAGCGTGGGTGTCAGTCCCGACAGTGGTCCGTCGCTCATCTTCATCACGCTGCCCAACGTGTTTCAGCAGGCGTTTGCCGCTGTACCTGTCGTGGGCTATGTCATCAGCCTGATGTTCTATGCCTTGCTGGTATTTGCCGCCCTGACCAGCACCATCTCCATGCACGAGATCGGTACGGCATTCTTTACCGAGGAGTTCTCGCTACCACGTCCTAAGTCTGCCTGGATTGTCACCGTTGTGACATCCGTCATCTGCTTCCTCTGTGCGCTGTCCGTCGGTGCCAATCCCGAAATAAAACTCTTGGGCCATTCGCTCATGGACTTCTGCGACCAGCTGACAGCCAATATCATGCTGCCATTGGGTGGTATGCTGACCTGTCTTTTTGTGGGGTGGTTTGTTCCTAAGCAGATGGTGCGTAGCGAGTTTACCAACGACGGCACGCTGGCAGCCACCTTCTTTGGCATCTACCTCTTTGCCGTACGCTATGTGTGTCCCATCGGCATCATGTTGGTATTCCTTCATCAGTTGGGCATTCTATGAACAGGAGTGACAGGCGGATTGCTGTAGCGGCTACACTGGTAGCGGTGATGGCCCTGGTGGCGTTGTTTGCCACCGATGGAGAGGACAAGACACCTGTTTCCACCGCTGTTCGACAGGACAGCGTTGTCTCGCAGCGTCCTCATCGGCAGGGCTATTATCGTGTGGCGTCACAGCAGACGGTAGAGACGTTTCCCTTCGACCCCAATACTGCCGACTCATCCCAGCTGCTGCGCTTGGGCTTGCAACCCTGGCAGGTACGTAATATATATAAGTACCGCGCGCATGGTGGCATCTATCGTCACAAGGAAGACTTTGCCCGCCTCTATGGACTGACGGTCAAAGACTACCGCCGTCTGGAGCCTTTTATTCGCATCTCGCCTGACTATCAGCCTGCCGCAAGCCTTGTGGGTGACCGACCACCTGTAGTGCGCGACACCCTGCGCTATCCTCAGAAGTTCGATAGTACCGCACGAGTCGCTCTGAATACCGCCGATACGGCGTTGTTGCGCCGCGTGCCGGGCATAGGCAGCTACTATGCCAAGGAGATTGTACGTCTGCGCCAGTGGCTGGGTGGCTTTGTCAGCACCGACCAACTCGATGAAATCGAGGGCTTCCCTGCTGCTGCCAAGCGCTATTTCACCGTTTCCTCGTCCGATGTCCGTCGGCTGAACATCAACCAGCTATCCCTTCAAGAGCTGCGCCGACATCCTTATATCAACTACTATCAGGCCAAAGCCATCGTAGATTATCGCCGTCTGCACGGCCCTATACGCAGTCTGAACGACCTCCGTTTCTCGCGCGACTTTACCCCCGAAACCATCGCCCGTTTGGCACCTTATGTGACATTTTGATTGATATAGGTCAATAACAACACTTTTTTTGCAAAAAAACTATCAAATTGTTTTGTTGTGTGCGAACACATTCGTACCTTTGCATCGTCTTCAGAGGAAGTCTTAAAGGTAAAGAAAGATTGTTTAAGGATTAGTTTTTAAGTTAGATTCATATTTTGTTTTAGGTTAGTAGTTTTGGTTAGTTAGTAAGATTTTGGTAGAGGAAAATGAAAAACATACGAAGAGGGAACAGTCGTGAGACCGTTCCCTCTCGCTGTTATTACGGGACTCTTTTTTGCTCGTTCCCCTGTCATGCGCAATCGGCATTCAGGCTATGAATTAACATGCTTGAAGTCGTACCTCAATGATGTCGAAGTCGTACATGAACGGTGGTGGAGGAGTGGAGAAGTAGAGTAAAATCTTAAACTTTCCCGCGTACGTGCGTGTGTACGCGAAAAAGTTTAGAAAACCACTGTATCATTTTGATTCCCTGAAGGAAGAAAAATTGGGTATCCAGGTGATCCACTTTTTGATGAAAACATTTTGAATTGTTGATATAAATATGTATCTTTGCGCTGTAAATAATATGGTAGTGTACAATTACAACGGCATGAAGAACGACGGTCTGATACTTCGTGGCGACACAACGCTGCTGTGGCAGTTCGACGGCGGCTATGTAGATTTGGATGCCAACGGCACCCCGACCTGTTGGAACTACTACGTCACCGACCACCTGGGCAGTACGAGGATGGTGGTCAGCAGCAACGACAGCATCAGGGAGACCATTAACTATTACCCCTTCGGCAGCGAGATGAGGATGGAGCTTCCTGCTCAGATGACCAGTGACCCCTCGCATCCCTTCCGCTTCACGGGCAAGGAGCTGGACAAGCAGAACGGCCTGAACATGTATGACTTCGGTGCAAGACTCTTTGATGTAGCTGGTGTGCCGATGTGGACGAGCGTCGACCCGCTGGCGGAAAAATATTACCCCTTTACTCCCTATTCATATTGCGCAGGCGATCCTGTGAATAAGATTGATCCGGATGGAAAGGAAGTTGTTAACAAATTTGACCAGAATGATCCTAATGTACAAAAAGCAAATGACTTATATATAGACAAAGTTAACGACGAGGATGACGCTATTATTGTATTTGCTCATGGAACAGTAGGAGGTAATGGCCTTACAATTCAAGACAAAGACAATCCGACTAAAATCTACGATACACCTACTTTTGAAACTTTTCTAAACAATAATAGTGAAGAGTGGAAAAATAGGTTTGCTAGTGGTAAGGACTTAAAAATCATTCTTTTTTCTTGTGAGACTGGAGTTGAAGGTAAATTTGCTCAATCGATATCTGCAGATCCTGCATTTGAGGGAGTGAAGATTGTTGCTCCCGCAGATGATGTGACAATACGCGAAAATGGCACCGCATCTGTTGATCATAATAAGCCATGGATAGAGTACACTAATGGTAAGGTTACTAATACTTATAACGGAAAAATCTTGCCTGGAACCAAAGAGTTTGAAAGGGCTTCGTCATGGGACAAAACTTGGAATAAATATTGTAGTCATAAATAAATCGTTATTATATGAAGACTTTATCTGTTATCTTGATAATTCTTTCATTATGCAGTATTGCTTGTAATCAAAGGAAATCCAACAATACTATGCATCAGAAAGTTGATACGTCTATTATTGTACCACTGGCACAAAAAAATGATAAACCGATTGTCTTAAACAGACCGCCTATTGATAGCGATGTGGATTCATTCATGACATGTAGGACGAAAGAGAGCTTTTATAATCTAGATAAACGTTATGATATGGCAGATAAAACCAATGAATTGTTGTTCTATGCTATAGTTGCTGCTGATAAGTTTAACATTTCACACGCATATTATAATATCTCAGGTTCCTTGACAAACTATTTTAGCTACATGTCAATAAGTATACACTCAAAGGAAATAGCAACTCATTATTTATTAAAAGGTTCAAAGAAGGGAGATAAAGCATGCACTGAAGTTTACGAAGCCATAGACCAACATATAAAAAAAGAGCTGCAAAAACTATTTCTTCCTGAAAACGATAAAGGGAATTCGATAGTGGCGTATAAAGCTAAATCTCTGATGGGAAATATAGATGATTACAACCAATTGAAGAACCATTTAATAGAGAAAAAGCCTGAAGAATTGTTGTATTATTCCTATATCATGGCAGACAGGTATGATTATGAGCCTGCACGTAAAGATATCATAGATGTTATGGAAAAAGGGTACAAAAAATATGGTTTGGGAAAAATGGGACAAGACGCAAAGTATTTCTGTAGTTTTTTTCAAGATTAATAAAAATGAGGACTGAGTTCACTTCGTTTTTTTATTCCAATGAAGGGATGCGATGAACCAATCGTAAGTAAGTTAATCCGTATTGCAATTACAATATCTTATGCGTATATTCAGTTTTAAAATAAACAGAGTATTGTATCTCTTGCTTATGTTGCTGCCACATGCCAATACGTTTGCCCAGAGTTCCGACAAGAACTATGTCCAGACGAAGACATTCCTTGACGGGAATGCTTCTACGTTCCTGCGGCATATCGACTACTGATCACTGATCACGGGGTCTCTAAGTTTGCATTCTGATAGAGAATATCAGTGAAGAATTTGCTCAATACCGGCCAATTCCTTACCTTTGTTGTCAGAAGGAGGAAA
>CACWFY010000004.1 GCA_902760345.1 uncultured Bacteroidales bacterium
CGGCACGTCGCACATCGCGCAGCCTGTCGAACGAAGTGAAAATAATCACGAAAGCATCGTGCAACACATCCTCCACCGTCTGCTCGTCGCTGATATAGCATCGGCATACGCTCCTCATCCGTTGGGCGTATGCCTTGTACAGTTCTCCGAGGGCATCCGCATCCCCCTGTCTACATCGTTCTATCAGCCGTGTTATCTCCATTGTAAACATAACGTCTCTATTTATATAGTCCTACAACAGAGAAAAAGACTGCACAGGAAGAACTTTTTTTTACCGAATACGAATAATACTACAATAATCTATACAGGTTGAATGGTAAATTCTTATTGATGATGGCGAGGTAGTGCCAACGTTTGGTAACGTATACTTTCGATTTCTTCTTGCGAATAGCAGAAATAATTTGGTCGGCAACTTTATCGACAGGCATCACCCAAAATAGACCATCGCCTTTTGCCATAGCAGTATCTACGAGACCAGGACGAATGTCTGTGACACAGATGCGATTATCACTTTTGTATGCCTTCTTGCGCAAAGCTTCCATGTAGTTAATCTGGTAGGCTTTAGTCGCACTATAGGCAGGTGCCATTGGTTCGCCACGTAGCCCACCAACAGAAGTAATTGCAACGAGGTGACCGTGACCTTGCTGTTCGAAGATGTTGTAGAGCGTATCGATGACAAACGTCCAGCCTCTTACGTTAGTATCAATCGCAGGACATTCCAAAGCATAGTCAAGTGATGGATTGAGATTGCCAGTGCCAGAGCATACGATGGCGAGGTCAATGTGTTTCAGCTTTGTACAAAGTGTGTGGATAGCTTGCTCGATTTCTTCTTGTTTGATGATGTCAGCCGCAAAAGTGAAAGTGTTGTCGGGGTGTTGCTGGTAAAGTTCATCCAGCAAATTTTTACGTCGGCCAACAATGCCGAGGCGATTCCCTTCAATTATATATTTTTCAAAGAGGGCTTTTCCTATACCTGATGTGGCTCCGATGATGAGGATATTCATATATCTTTCGTTTGAAATAAATGTCGGCCACAAAGTTACGAAAAGACATAGAAATAACCTTTTGGCTATATCCGAAAAAGGAATGCCAACGGCAAATGTCTCAACTTAGGTTGAGAGTTTCTATCTGTTATAGACTATTATTTGTCGCCAAACGTAATGTCACGCCGAATTTTGCTGACAGTATTTGGATGGACGTTCAAGAACGAGGCGATGTCTTGTAAGTCAAGAAACTCCATGATACCAGGACAGCGTTGCAGCAACATTTCGTAGCGTTCACGGGGCGTAGTACAATGGAGGTCAAGATAGCGCGAACGGAATTGGCTGAGAATGTGCTCGCCAATCATGGCTCTTAGTTTCATCGTTTCCATGTTTTGATTGAAGAATAGTTCCAGTTGCTGGCCCGTAACCCTCAGTACACGACTGGGCACCATAGCCTCAATCGTGGCCTGTGACGGACGACCATAGAGAAATGTGGGGTAGTCGCACACGAACTCACTCTCAAACGAGAACCATGTAATGTGTGCCTTGTCGTCGCTCACGCCATATTTCACATATTTGAAACATCCTTCAGTGACAAAAGCGAACCACCGCGCCGGGTCACCCTCACGCTCCAGTTGGTCACCCTTGCGGTAAGCGATTTCCTCACCCTTCCGTTCGCAGAACTCCCGCAGTATCTGCAAGTCCAATCGATTATTGTTGAATTTCTGTTCCATCGTAATTGTTTTGTCATCTTTTCCTAAAGGAATTCGAAGAAAACAGTTTATAGATTTTCTATTGGAGGGAGAGCACCAAGTTTGTTGTTTAAGTATGCACGTTGAAGCGATCTCATTTTGTTGACTCCATTTTTAGATACCAGCGAATGTAAAACTGAATTTCCATTTTCTTCTTTGTCCATAAGCCAAAAGCTGTCTTTGCGAAGATAGTCGTCGGCAGCAGTAAATAGCGGGTCGTAATGTGTGGTAAGGAGTAACTGGCTTCTCGATGGATTTTTCAAAAAACTCTGTATCATGAACTTTAATAACAACGGGTGCATTGATGTTTCAATCTCGTCGATGGGTAGCAACTTGTTGTTTTGTTCTGCAACGTATAGAGCTGTCTCGATACCCATGGATCTGAGTGTTCCTTCGCTTTGGCTGGATTTAGGCAAAGTGTAGATTTCCTTACCTCTTATATTATTTACTGACACCACGAAATCTGTTTTGAACCCATTTTGCATTCTGGGATCTTTATTCAGTTTGCTAACATTTTCTTCAGATAATCTGCCGGAGGCTTGCATGAACTGAATCATTTCAGGAGTTAAAGGCATATAGTCTTTCTCAACTGCCATGTCTTCGATATTTAATCCGATATTGTGACTGAATTCCAAAAGATGTTTTTTAGTTTCGGGGTCTTCAAGCATTTTCCTTTCTGCATAGTTGAACATCTTCTGACCTAAATCGATAACAGGCAAAGTATGGTTGATCATCCAATCGCGAACGTCATCAATTTCCCCAAAGTTGCCGTTGACGGCTTTGCGTGCAGCGAATACCGACATGTTTTTAAGGCACTTCGCTGTCAATTCTTCTTTTACTGCAGCAGGTACCTTAATTAGCATGGGGTTAAATTTTATAGCAGTATTACCTTCTACCAATTCGCGATTCATGAGTAGCGAGGGTTGGTTGGTGTTGTAGACAAACAACTTTTCAGACAGGACATCCTTTGGCGTAAGAATTAGCTGGTAGACATACTTCTTGTTATTGACATACAACTTTAATTCAAACTCGGTGGGTTGCGAAGGTGTGTCTTTGTCGAGGGCAAAAGGCTCTACGCCTGTAGGCGCATCCTGATCATCGGTTTTACGTTTCCAGAACCAGAATAAATACTCAAAAACTTCAAGGAGATTGGATTTACCAGAAGCGTTGGCACCATATATGATAGCTATACGTGACAGACGTGTGCCATCGTTCATTGTGACTAGCAGAGAGTCCTCTTTGAATGTATCTTTTGACGCTTCGAAGCTGATAACGGTTTCTTCCTTGAATGATCGGAAATTCTTGATTCGGAGTTCGTGTACCATAAAGCTATATTTTGAAATGTGGGTGCAAAGGTAGCAAAAAATGCTGAAATAAGCGTGGATCAAGGTCTGATTTTGAGATTTATTTGCTAAAATGGGGCATTTTGCGCCAAAATGGCATATAATTTAAAACAATTGACAGTGCTGACAGTTTGTCGTACCAAGATGACAGAGGGGTGCTCAAGAGCCGTAAGGCGCGGTTTTATAGGCAAAATGGCGCAAAATATGTCAAAATGGTATATAGAATCCAAATAATATGTATATTCTTTTGTGTTTTTGGCACGAAGTTTGTCAGAATAGGGGTATAGATTAATAATTTTAATTGGTAAAAAATGAAAATAATAGTTTTTGATGTTGGCAACGCGTCTTGCAATTATATTTGCTCGCCCAATAAGTACGCGATGATGATTGACTGCGGTTCATCAAGTGAGAAGCAAAATCCAGTGGATTTTATTAAGAACTGTAATAACAGCCGTGATGGTTTGTTTAAAACAAAACCTTTTGTGACCTCCGAAGGTAAGTCATATCCGTTGGCATTACTTCATATTACACATCCCGATGATGACCATGTAAGGAACTCAGAAAGAGTGTACAAGGAGCTTACACCTTACCTGTTACGTCATACATACACGGAAAAGTATGACGATGCGGCTTCAATAAATAAGGACTACATTAAGAACTTGGATAAGGAGTATCGGGGCAATAACCCTGAGAAGATTGACTGGGGCTTTGATGAGGACTATTCCTTTTCAATACCTATAGAGACCGTCAAGGCAGACCCTACTCTTCGCAACAAGGTCAGAAACAATAGTAGTATTATTCGTTATGTGAAATATAACGGTATCCGGATTCTGTTTGCTGGCGATCTCGAGACGGCAGGCTGGGAGTGGCTCGCAAAGAATGACGCGTTGTTCAGGATAACGATGAAGGGTGGCCTTGATGTCTTGGTGGCTCCGCATCATGGTCATGATTCAGGTTTCCCCCAGGCGCTGTTTGATCTTACTGGGAATGTAAAGACTATCATCCTGTCGAAAGACTCAGAGGCGTCCAAAGAGGGAACGGATGTTTATACAGGTTACTCAAACTATGCTGATGGTGTGACATATTATAATACATCGGATAAGAATATGTACGAAGGTAAGGTCTTAACGACACGAAGCAATGGTAATATCTACATCTTTGTAGATCAATCCAATGGATTATACTTTGCTACGGATAAGGCATCGTCTAACCACAAGAAATTATAGGCTTATGATGGATAAATACATAAGAGTAGCAAGGGTATATCCAGCCGTATTGGGAATGCTTCCCACATGCATATTGCTTGCTATGTGCATGGGGGAGTGGTTCCCTCAGTATGAAGCACTGGTTGGTAATGTTAAGTGGGTGTTGTGCCTTATCGGTGGTACTGCACTGGTTAGCATGGCAGTAGGATATTTGGTTGGGGAGCTATTTAAGGAGACTTCGAAGTGGCTTTTTCAGTACCCTTTGTTTAAGAAGGACGAGACGAAGATGCCAACTACACAGATGCTACTATGGCAAAACGAGATAATATCGCCCGAATATCATAACGAGATAGCCGCCAAGGTAAAAGAAACATTCGGAAAGAAACTGCCCACTCGCAAAGAGGAAGAGGCGGAACCAGGTGTGTCCAAGATGAGGATAGCGGAGATTGTGAGCCAGATAAGGCAGAATTGTCGAGGCGACGAGATACTGAGGCAATATAACATAGAGTTTGGCTTCTGCCGTAACTATCTTGGGGCAAGTGTGTGGAGTATTCTATTTATAATAAGTATAGGAGTTGCTAACATCCTTTATGGTTGGCTGCCGTGGTGGACTATTGTGGTAGCGTTAGTGCTTCAAGTGCTGTTGATGGCAGGCAGTTATATGTTGTTGGAAACCAGAGGTTGGACTTATGCCAAATATCTATTTGCGACATTTACGGGAAAAAATAAAAAAGAATGTATATGAAAGTAGTTGTTTTTAATGTTGGGGCAGCTTTAAGTGCCTATGTTGAAACTGATAACAAGAAGATAGTGATAGACTTGGGGAAGAGCAGTTCTTTTTCGCCAGTTAATGATTTTCTGCTTCCTCTATTTAAAAAGCGTGGAGAGGTGAAGTATTATGAGGATAAGTATTATTTAAGTCAAGTTTTCATCTCGCATCCACATCAGGATCACATTTCTGATCTGAGTGATTTAGATAAACACTTTTACATAGATTTGTACACTACTCCAAATGACCTAACGAAAGGTGCTGATGCACATAGAAAGAATGTGAATTGGAATTTGGTTGATGACCCAGATGGTGCCGATGTGAAGAAAGTTAAAGAGGTGTATAAGGGTCGCCAATTACCGCTAAGAGTAAGTCTACCAAGCAAAATGACGCTTGGATATATTTATCCAGGTGATGTAGAGGACAATGAAACTCTGACAAACGAAAGTTATACCAACAATATCAGTTTGGTCTTATATATACACGCAGGATACAAGATTCTTTTTGCGGCTGATGTCCAAAAAGAAGGAATGAAGCAGTTACTTGAAGATGACAAGGAACTGAAAAAGAAGATTGGTCAAGGAGTAGATTTCCTTGTGTGCCCTCACCATGGTTTGCGTTCTTCGTTCAGTACTGAACTTTTCGACGCGATGAAAGATGGCAAGACAAAGAAACTAAATATTGTGTCAGAGAAATCTGCTACTGATGACAAAAGAAATGTAGATAGTAGGTACAGTTCTACTGATTATTGTGAGGGTGACAATAACCTGAGTACAGAAGACAATATCGTTTGCCAAAGAAAGACTTCTCAGGGTCATATCTTTATTGATGATGATGGTACGGTAACGGTAGAGAGTGATATCAAAAAAATAATAGATAAATTTTGATTGATATAGGCTAAATCACGGTTGCCTGAAACATGCAGCCAATTAGGGATCCCCGCCACAGGACGGGTTACAATGATTATGGCAAAGGACAGCGATGGCCGTAAATTCAATCGCATTCCTGAATATGATCGAGTCCAGAATGGCAAGACCATTCATGTGTCTGCTCATGTCAGAAGCAATCGAAGCGATTGTAAAGGTCAAAAGAAAAAATGATTGCAACTTCTTTAAGGATTGTGCCATGGCGATGTGAATCGTTATGGCATTTTATTTTCCTTTTATTCATTGGTTAGTTCCACAGAGACTCCGTGACTATCTATGACACAAAAGCGGGGACTGAAACAGTTTGTTTACGCATTGTTTACGCAGACATGAAAAAAGCACTTGCAAGAAACTCGTAAGTGCTTGATTTTCAGTGTGGACCAGCTTGGGCTTGAACCAAGGACCTCCAGATTATGAGTCTTTTCCATAGTGATTTTATGAAATTTCAAAAAATATTAAATATCAGTAAATAAACGAGTTATAAATTTTGCAGTTTGCAGAAAATGTAGTAAATTTGCAGCAGTTTTCGAAAGAAAGGGTCACCTGAAGGTCACCCAAAACGCCAACAGACTATAGTCTGTAAGCCCTATGAATTAGGAACTTTTAAAAGAATGATGTTATGAAAACAGAAAAAGAAAAGGCTGCAAAAGGTCACCAAAATGGCCAAAATACTCCTCAAAGCAATAGAGGGGAGAAGTGTATGGCTAAATTTACATCTTCCAATGGAAGTGTGTATGGCTCATTGACGCTTGATATTCGCAAGGCTGGCGACTATAGTCAGCCTCTGCCTGTCGTTGTAAGAATTGCCCATGAAGGGAAGAAGGGCTTTCTCAGGCTTGGCGAGAAATACACAATGGCAGAGTGGATTCAGTTGTGTGAGTATGAGAAAACAGGGCGTAGAGTCCAATTAGCGGAAAGGAATGAGCTGAAAGACTTGATGGAGAAAATCAAGGATTTGACCAACCAGCTCATAGAGGAGGGCAGTTTCTCTATTCGAAGACTTCAAGACCGTTATCAAGGTAAGATGGATGAGGATAGCGTTACCATATATACTATTTGGGATGACTATATACAGGAGAAGAGAGCTGAAGAAGCATTTGGAACGGCAAGCGTGGGTAAAGACACTCGAAATCGTTTTATTAAAGACAATGGTAGAGGAGTCAAATTCTCAGACATCAATTTTGACTTTGTACAAGGTTGGGTAAAAAAGATGCAGGATGACAAAAAGAGTACATCCTACATCGGTATCAATCTACGCACTTTTCGTACAATGGTAAATATTGCCATCAAAAAAGGTTATGTTAAAGGCAATACGGAAGAAATGTTTAAGGACTCCGGCTATAACCAAATGGAAAGTCGAAAGGATAAATTTTTGGAGGTGGAAGTATTCCAACAGTTATATGAGTTTTGGGAAAAGGGCGAGGCAAAGGATGAGAACGGGAAGGAACTTTTCATTCCAAGGGATAAAAACGCACTGTTCCGCGACCTTGGGCTGTTTCTTTTTATGTATTTCGCCAATGGGCAGAATTTGGCCGACACTCTGCGGTTAGAATATGACAACTGGTATTTTTCCTCCCAAGGAAAGCAGCTGAGGTTCCAAAGACATAAGACAAAAAAACGAAATAAAAATGGCAGCGAAGTTATATTCCCTGTTACACCAGAGATTCAGAAGATTATCGACAGGTTTGGCAACGAGCCTAAACTCGGTGAGCGCGTATTTCCCATTTTGAGCAAGTCAAAAACTCCAGAGCAAGAAGGCGGAGTTATACAGAGATACAATAAAAGTATTCGTAAGCAAATGAAAAAGGTTGCCGAAATATTGAAACTGAAGCAGACACCTACTTCAACTTGGGCTCGCCATAGTTTCGCTACAAACCTGAACAATGCTGGTGTTCCCAGGGAATATATTAAAAGTAGTATGGCGCATAGCACCAGTAATGATGTTACGTCGAAATACATTGGAGCATATCCACTACCTAAGATGCAGGAATATAATTCATATTTGCTCAAAATCCCACAAACCGTTAACAGCACGGAAGATTTGCTCAAAATCCTTAAAGGTATGAGCGAGGAGGAACGTGCGGCACTTATGAAAGAAGCATCAAAATAAGTTATAAGTTGGCGCAATCTGGTAAAAAAATCGAGATTGCGCCAATTAATAAAGCGAAAAACGGAATAAGTGGACACATTTATGGTGTTAAAAATGGAATAAGTAGGCAAAAATATCGTCAAAAATATGGAATAAGTGGATTTTCTCTTGGTTGAATGAGAAAAATCTCCCCTATTCAGATAGATAAAACCACACTGTAAATTTGGGATATTGAAGTCTAAGACGTGAATTGTACAAGACAAAATGCATGAAAATCTGCATTTTGTCTTTTATAAAAGATAAAATTGTTATCACTACAACAAATTTCATCTATAAAAGTTTTTCAATTAAGGTCAGAATTTAAATAATAGAGTGTCTAACAACCATCTTTATTCCGCTAAAAATAATAAAAAGCCGACAATTTAGCGAAATAAACGTGATTTTATTCAAGATTTAACATTTGAATGGCTGTAATGTGAGAAATAAACATTAACTTTGCACCATCATCATAAAATAGCAAGGAATATGTGTCAGATAATTGGTCGAAAACAAGAAATTGCTGAGTTGAATCGAGCTTTCGAAAGTGGCAGAGCCGAATTTGTAGCTGTGTATGGTCGTCGTCGCGTAGGTAAAACATTTCTTATCAACGAAGTGTTTCGTGACAATATGACTTTTCGCCATACGGGACTTTCGCCTTATGACCGCACACGCAAGGTGACGCTTCGTGACCAGTTACAGAACTTCCATTTCTCTTTAATCCGTCATGGCATGGAGGGAGGGGAGGCTCCGCGTTCATGGATGGAAGCCTTCTTCAGATTGGAACAATTCCTGGAACGGCAAGACAATGGGACGCGTCAGGTGGTATTCATTGATGAATTGCCATGGATGGACACACCTCGCTCAGGCTTCCTTACTGCTCTTGAAGCATTTTGGAATGGTTGGGCATGTAGCCGTCATAATATATGTTTTGTTGTTTGCGGATCGGCAACATCTTGGATGCTTGACAACCTCATCAATAACAAAGGTGGCTTATATGGCAGATTGACCTGCGAAGTTCATCTGTATCCTTTCAATTTGCGTGAGTGCGAAGAGTTTTTCCTCAGCCGGAACATTAAAATGTCTCGTTACAACATTGCACAGGCTTATATGATTTTAGGAGGAATTCCTTATTATCTCGACTTCTTTAATCCGTCAATGAGTCTGGCCCAGAACATTGATGCTTTGTTTTTTTCTCGTAGAGCAAAACTCGGTGACGAGTTCGACCGTCTATTCAATTCCGTCTTTGATCATGCAGATATATGTATGAGCATTGTCCGCTATTTGGGAAAACGACATGGAGGTTTTACCCGCGATGAGATTGCTAATCAAATCGGCAAAAATGCAAATGGAGACTTTACAAAAATACTTAAAGCTCTTATTGGTAGTGGCATTGTTTCCACCTACACGCCCTTTGGCAGCGATCAAAGAGATATTCTGCGCTATAAATTATCGGATTGTTTCTGCTGGTTCTGGATCCATTTCAAAGAACTCCGCCACATAGATGAAACAGATTACTGGATGCATCATCTTAAAGAATCAGAGATTACATCATGGCGTGGAATAGCATTTGAGGAGGTTTGTTTGCAGCATATAGAGCAAATTAAACAGACACTGCAGATAGCAGGAGTTTCATCTCGTGAATCATCCTTTATTCTTCGTGGTGATGATGGACAGGAGGGTGTGCAGATAGACTTGATTATCGATCGTGCAGATGATGTAGTAAATGTCTGTGAGATGAAATTCTGCAAGTCTGAGTATATTGTTACAAAGGCGTATTCAGAGAAAATAACTCATCGCATAGAGGTATTAGAAAAGATGATGCCATCGAAAACATTCCATCCTACTCTCGTCAGTGCTGCACCAGTGCGTCGTAATGAATACTCTGACACATTCCTCTCTCAAATAACCATTGACGATCTTTTCATATAACATCTACGACTAAATGGATGAGAAAGCGCTATTAGAATGGAAAGAAGCCCACGCTGATGTCTATTCCAAGTTCAAGCAAGACTTGGAAGAGCAACTGCTGAAACCATATCATCAGACCATCTTAGACCTTGGTGATGGCAATGCAGAATCGTTGCAATCGGTCATCGCTAATCTTTATGCCGTGTCGTCTAAGGATGGTTTCGATATAGAAAAGCTATATACAAAAGCGGTCGAGTCTGGTGATGTGTCTGCATATTGCCTATGCTGCTATCTTCAATTTGATAATGGTGCAGACCGATTGGCTGATGCTCTTGCAGACAAAGCAGAGAAGCCCGACACACAAGAAATCTTAGATGCAGTAGAAGATTATAAACGGTTCTACGAGCAGAACCGCAAGCAGGAGGAGCCCAAGATTACGGCAGACGAGTTGAACATCCTTTCCCTTCGGCGGTGGCACTATGGCCATCCTGAAGAATATAAGGAGTTTACGGCTACGTTCCAGAAAGCCTACGATGGCGACATGACTTTCATCCAGACTAACTTCTTCTTCTTGATGGAGATGTTTTCGACCAAAGGTGTGAAAGGTATGATGAAAATCGTTGCCTCTCTGTTCCCTGGCAATAAGCATTACCAGCAGAGTCTGATGGGAAACGATGACAACCCATTGAAGGGACGTTTGTCTGAAATGCTTGATTCTTCTCTCAACAATGAAGCTATCCGTGAGCGACTGCTTCACAAGAATCCCTACCTGTTCAGCCTCTACTATTGGATTATCTTCGATAACGGATTCCTTCACGCAGCCGACCTTATATCCCAGACTTTCCTGAAGCCCGAAAGCCCCTATTGGGAAAAGGTTATCGGAAAGCGATGCGTGGAAACCCTCATTGGTGCAAGTATCGACAAGGCTCATTATTCAAAGGCACAGTGGAAGGAAGTTACCCAAAAGCTGAAGAAAGGAGAGACCAAGCAGGTTATTGACGCAGCTTTGCTTGAAGTGCAAGGGCGCAGAGGGAGGAAGAGTACATATGTTATCTTGGAGGAAATGCTGCCTTCAGAGGATGCCACTATTCTCATTGGTGAGATTCAGAAGGTGCTTTCTGAATGGAAACAAGTCGATGATGCAGACATCATCTTACCTTATATCTTTGCGGCATTGGTAAAAGGTTGCCTCACAAATGAAGAATACAATTACCGTACCTTCCATGCAGCCATGAGAGAGAAGTTCCCCGACTACCATATTCGCGAAGGCTTTAACTGGGCCGAGGCTGTTTATAACGCCATTGTTTCAGAAGATAATAGTGGAAATCTTGATGTTTCTGATGCTCAGATAAGACGAGGGCGAAAGTATGCGACTGGCATAAAACTTCGCCTACTATCGGCAATCAATCCCAATATCAACTAAACTCGCAAGGATGCTCATTTTGGGCATCCTTTTTTCGTTCCTTCAGTGTTGAACTGTTAAATAAACCCCTTTATTTGTTAACTATGACTTGGTAGAAATCGTGCTGATTTTTACCAAGGTAACACCCTATGGCATTACACTACCTTTGCAGCATGAAATTATTAAACGCGAAGATATGACAGGAAATTTCGTAATGCTTCAGATGGATGACCTCAGGCAGGTTGTCACTGAGATTGTAGAAGAAGTCTGCACCAAGCGCGGACTGAATGAAAAACCTTCCGAAGAAGAAGGCGAGTGGCTAACCCGTGAAGAGGTGTGCGACATGCTGCACATCACTTACACGACTCTCTGGCGAAAGGAGAACGAAGGTGTCATCAAGAAACACAAGATGGGCCGACGTAACCTCTATTCAAAGAAAGAGGTCATGGACATTATCTCCTCCGCTATAGAAGATGGTGACAATAATAAAAAATGTAAGGAGGAATGTCATGGGTGAACAAACAAAGTTTATGAACAGTATTGCATTGGCCACGATCAATGCAGTACGAGCGGAAGTCGCACATGTTTCCGACACGGGATTACCCTTGGATGTGTTTCCTGCCAAGGTTCAGGAAATCATTCTTGACCTCGCAGCTGAGGACAATTTTCCTGTAGAATACACAGCCGTTGCTATGCTTTCTGCTGTTTCAGCTGCGATTGGAAATACGCGACACATCCGGCTTAAACCCTCATGGGAGAGCAATCCAAGCCTATACATCATCCTTGTGGGTGAACCAGGGCAAGGCAAAACCCCTCCCTTGGACTTTGTCTATAAGCCTATAGAAGACCACGACTATGCCATGTACATCAAGTTCAAGGACGAGATGGAGCTGTATAACGCTACTGCTGACAAAGGGAAGACAAATGCAGGAAGTGGTAAGGAAAAGCCAGTCTTAATACAAACCATCCTTTCTGACTCAACTCCAGAAAGCCTGTGGAGACTGCATAATGACAACCAACGCGGTGTTGTGCTGTTGATTGACGAGATTATGGGATTCTTCCATTCCGTTTGCCGATACAACGATAATCCTTTCATGAGCCAGTTGCTTACAGCATATACAGGTAAGCAGGTAAAGGTGACCCGTTGCAATAATCCTATACCAGCCATCATTCGGAAGCCATGCATCAATGTCATCGGTACTACCCAGACCGAGCGCATTCATGAGTTTTTCACAGATGAGAATGTCAATAGCGGATTGATTGACCGTTTCATGTTCGTCATTCCCAAAGAGGTGAGACCTACCCTTTGGAGTATTACGGACAAAGAGAAACCTGTAGGTATTGTCAAGGCTCCTTGCAATATTCGATGGAACAATATTCTAACCCGTCTGATTCAGTTGGAATGTTCTTTCAGTGAGGATGGCAAGGAACTGGCAACTGTAGTCCTTGATATGACGTATGATGCCAAGTGCCTGTTTTATAACTGGCGTAACAAACTAAAGGAAGAGGCTTTTGCCATTGGTCGGCAGGGTAACATAGAAGCAAACCGTTTGGTACGTCGAACAGCTAAGATGGAGACGAATGTCGGACGCTTGTCTCTTATCTTCCAGATGCTCCGTTGGGCATGTGGAGAAGCAACAGACACGCTTGTTGATGAAAAGTCCATCCGCTGTGCTTTGCGTATGCATGCTTTCATGGAGGAGTCATATACGAGAATCCTAGACATAGTTGATGCGCGTAGCATGGAACCTGACAAAAAGGAGTTCCTTGACTTGCTCGGAAATTCTTTCACCACGGCAGAAGCAATCGCTGCTGGCGTGGAGGTTGGTATGTCTGCAAGTGGAGTCAAGAAGAATCTGCCTAAGCTGATTCACCAGAAGTATATCTCTAAAAAGGCACATGGACTCTATGAGAAAGTTCCATCCTGCTCTCTCCAAACTCTTTCCACTTTGGGTACTTTTCCACTTTCGGAAGCTCATGTTGACACCGAAAGTCCCCAAAGTACCCTAAATCCCATAGTTCCAAAGTGTAATGATAATGATCAACAAAATCAAACTCCAACAACATGAACCAGTATAGATTCCATCTGAAGAAATATGATACGAACAGGAGAAACAACAAACTCACCTGCCCTGAATGTGGCAAAAGTAATTGTTTCGTCAAGTATGTTGACGAGGAAGGTATTATCATCTTTCCCGACTATGTGGGTCGATGCGACCACGAGGACGCTTGTGGTTACCACTTTACTCCCAAGGATTACTTCCATGATAACCCAGATGCAAGACCTGATGCGAAGGACAATGACGGCATCATTGATAAGCCACATATATCGCGCAACCACGACATTGTTAAGACCGAGCCTGTAGCTCCGTCTTTCATATCTGAAGAACTAATGAGAAAGTCCCTTTCACATTATGAGATTAATCCTCTACATCGTTACCTGTGCAAAACTATCGGAAGCAATGCTACGAACCATCAGTTTGAACGCTATTGCGTGGGCACTTCCAACAAGTGGAATGGTTCGACTGTATTCTGGCAGATCGATGTGAATAACAACATTCGTGGCGGAAAAGTCATGGCATACAATCCGCAAAACGGACATCGCATCAAGGAACCCCAGGCATACGTCAGTTGGGTACACTCCCTGTTGAAACTTTCCAACTATAACCTGAAGCAATGTTTGTTTGGTGAACACTTGCTTAACTCATATCCAACCACTCCCATCATGCTCGTGGAAAGTGAGAAGACCTGTCTCATTGCGTCACATTTTATGCCAGATTTCCTCTGGTTGGCAACTGGCGGAAAAAACGGCTGTTTCAATGAGGATGCCCTGCAAGTGCTTATGGGCAGAGACGTGATTCTCATGCCCGACCTTGGAGTTACGGAAAAATGGCAAGTGAAGTCTGATATACTCAAACCTATTTGTCATAGTGTGATGGTGTCTGATGTTTTGGAGAAAACGGCAACCGACGAGCAACGCATGGCTGGACTTGACATCGCTGACTTTCTGCTGATGCAGGAAACCAAGCAGATGCTTCTGGCCAGAATGATTGAGCTAAATCCAGTTCTCCAGAAACTCATTGACGCTCTTGAACTTGAAATCGTTGAGGACGATTCGTAAGATTCCCCAAGGAAAGCATGACGCATGCTGCAGGGGATTACGGAATAATCCCATAACATAATATGGACTTTTAGATTCACTACGCTCCCTTAAAAAGTCCCATTATGCTCTCCGAGGGTTAGACCGCCACTATACAGCAGTTTCGCCGCACATGGCAAGAACCAGAAACTAAACGCATCTGTGAGGGAGTGACTCTCTCCCTCAACCCTCCACTCAGGTTCCACCCGAGACCCGATAAACATTTATACATTAACTTTATAACAATAGAATTAAATGAGTAAATCCAGATACAACGTCCCCCGTGCCGCCATCCATGTTGGCGCACCAGCAAAGTCTTTTTCTTCTGCCGAAGGCTACGAGCCTGAACGTCGCGGATGGGACGAGAACACCTATCATCTGAAGAACCAGGACACCAACAACCATTACGATTTCTCACGCAAGCATCTCAACTTTGAGATTAACAGCAAAGGTAAAATCGTACCCCTTTGTTCAGATCCCGTGCCACTTCACGAACGCTTGCAGAAACGTCTTGACGAACTCGGTTTCAAACCCTACATGGACAAGAACAATCATTTAGGAATCTCCGACAACAGTCCGAACTGCACTGTTGGCATTATCGTTAGTGGTGACCATCGGGTACTGACACGACTCGCCTTCGGTGACCAGGATGTGGACTTTACCCTGCAAAAAAGCAATGCCCATGTCGTACTCAAACAAGGTATCAAAGATTGGGCATTGGACACCTACCATTGGGCATGTGACCGTTGGGGAGCTGAGAATATCATTGGTTTTGATGTTCATCTTGACGAGACCACACCACACATCCATATCCAGACCATTCCTGTGGCAAAGACCAAAGCCAGAGGTCGCGCCTCTGTCAAGTATGTAAATAAGGACGACAAGTCGAAGGTTCTCTCCCAAAAGGAATGGAAGAAACTGCCTGAAGAAATCCGCTCGGACTTCGTAAGAACAGAAGTCGAACGGAGGGAAAAGGAATGTGTATCGTATGCCCGTGTATGGGGCGAGGATAAATATGCTGTAGGCAAAACCTACTATCAGATGCACACTGACTACTACAACGAAGTTGGACGAAAGTACGGTCTGGAGCGTGGCGATGACATTGCCTTGCTGCCAAGTGAGGAACGACGTGAGCGAGTCCACAAGAACAAGGCTGTGTTGGAGGCAGAACGTCAGGCCAAAGATGCCATCGTCAGAGTCCAAATGGAAAATGAGCGCCTGGAAGGTCAGAAGGAAAAGATGGCGAGTGAGGTGCAGGACATGAGAAAGCAGAAGGACCGTTTGGAAGAACAAAATGACAAGTTAGAGGGCGAAATAGAAAACAAGGAACAGCATAAGGAGAGGTTGGAAGGCAACATCTCTCAGTTAGAAGATTATGCTGCGGCATTGGACATCAAGGAAGAAGACCTCATTGTGCCAACCTTGAAGACCAATCCACTTGTAAAGAAAGCTGTTGATGCAATGCTGGAAGAACTGGGTAAGCCAATCCCGACATTTGGACAGAAGGAATGGCGCGAGGAACGACGCAAAGCTATTAAGACCATCCTTACAGAATTGCAGACCGCACTTATGGAAGCTAAGGAAACCCATAACAAGGATATTCTGAAGTTGGGAAAGTCGCTTTACCACAAAGCTATGCAGAAAGCAAGTGCCATCATCGAGCAGAACAAGCAACTGCAAAAGGAGAATGGTCGATTGAATGAAGAAAACGATGTCCTCAGAAAACGGATAGCATCGATAGATGAGAATGCCATCACCCGACTTCGGGACAAGAAAGATGCAGAAATCAAGGAACTACAGGAGCGAGTTGGCAAAGCTGAGTCCGAGGCTATACGTTCAGGCAACAAGGCGTATAGTGAGCATCAGCGTGCCGAAAACGCAGAGAGCCAAGTCCGAGAAATGCTGGGCATCCCTGAAATCAAGGAAATATGGGAGAGCATACAGCAGAACAAGGAAGCCTTTAGGAAACAGATTGACAAATGGATTAAAGATGGCGTTGCTGCTATTAGGAATTATGCAGATGGCAAAGACAACGATTTCCAACCAGAGCAGGGCAACGCTGTTGCATGGGGCATCATTGCAAAAGCATTTGAGTATGGTCTTGACCCAGCTGACGAAAAGCAACGCAGGATGGCAGCTGCCTATCTGTTAGAAAAGGTGTCGTGGACTGGCATCTCATCAGATTTCAAAATTAGTCTTACCTCTTCTCGTACCCAACAACTTTGCGATGCAATGACAGTCTCCAAAGACTTGATGGCGAATCTAATCCTTGCTGCTGGCGGTAGAGGTTATATTGGTGTTGGCGGTGGTGGTTCCACAAGTGAACTTACCAACTGGGATGGCACGAAGAAGAATACCGGCTGGGGAATATAAAGTAAAACCTCACTACCAGATAACTGGGGGTTGCCAAAATGGAAAATATCTATTAAACCACATTCGTAAATCGCGAATGTGGTTTAATAACTTTCAGATAAAAGGGTGTGTCAGTACTTGATGGGAGACTTTGTGTAATCAGAAAGATACATGAACCCTACTACCATCATGATTTTCTTCTTGAAATCCTGTCAATCTTTCGTAAGTGATTGATACACAATATAGTTTCTTTGCAGGAATAGACGGAAGGAACAAACTGGAAACAAAAATTTCAGAAACCCTAAAATGAAAACATCTGCTTAACAAATCTTAACGTGGTAAACAACAGAAATTTTCCGATTTTGGCATTTGGAATTGATTATCGGCTTGAATCCACAAGTCTGAAAATTGGTTTTCTATTTGATGTGATGAACTGGGTACGGATAGCATATATTTGGCAAGAGAAAATGCCAAATAGGGCAAGAGACCGTATAATAGAGTTGAAATTTTCTTTTAATTGGAAGAAATTTTCTAATTAAGAAAATTATTTCGATTTTTATTAGTATATTTGCAGCAAATTATTGAAGTATGGAACAAAAGAATTTGAATAGACTAAGGGTGATTATCGCCGAAAAAAACTTAACCAACAAGTGGCTATCAGAGCAACTTGGGATTGGTCAGGCAACTATATCTAAATGGGTACAGAACAATGCTCAGCCTAATCTTGAAATGCTTATCAAAATATCAAAGCTACTGAATGTTGATATCAATGAACTAATTCGTCCAGACGAAGTGCAATTGGACGTTGAGCTAATCCAGCCCTCTAAAACTTTGTGAATGCAAGGGTCTTTCAGGCTGCAGTGAGTCAATTGTCTAAAAAGATTATAAAATTATAAATAAAAACAAAGATCTTTTTACTCGGACAGTTTTTGTCCGTCATACCTAATTACTTTGCACAACTTAATCAAATTTTGTATGGATACAAAAACAAATGAATTTGCAAAAATCGGCAAACTTGTTGATACTATCATAACAAGGTATCGAGAAGTTAGAAAGGATTGTGGCATTCCTGATAATGGATGGCATAGCCGTACAATTGAACGTATGGCTACACCATTTATTAAAGGATATTTTACCTTGGCTGTAGTAGGAAAGGTCAGCTCTGGAAAATCCACATTCATCAATGCTCTTCTCGGATGTAAAGATCTTCTTCCGACTGGGCATGACCAAACCACTTGTGGCGTTACATATATCGAATATGGCGAAAAGCCAGAAGTGACAATTGTTTTTGGAGATGGTCACAAAAAAGTTATAAAAGATGATATTAGCGGAAAAATCAAGCCGCATGTTGCTATCCCCGAAAAATATCATCATCTGCCAGTCAATAATATTGACGACATGATTATGGGGGGCTTTGACTTCAAAAAAATATGGGAGGTGCATTATCAACTAGAAGAAGAAACCCTTTGTCCTCCTATTGACAAAGCTTTACTGAAAGATTATGTTGAGCAACGAAAGAAGAAGGATATTGCTGTTGAAGTACGTATGAAGTACCCTTTCAACGAAGAATTGAAGGGCTGGAGAGTTATTGATACTCCAGGAATTGGTGCAATTGGAGGTATAGAAACACGTACAAAACAGTTGCTAGCTACCCAAAAAGAAGATGGATCACGTGAAGTAGATGCTATCATTTTCCTACAGAATGGAAGTCAGACTCTTGATCAAACTGATACAAAAAAGTTTGTGAAGGAACAACTTGACAATTTAACAGAATCTGATAAAGATAGATTATTCTATGTTCTTACTCACAGTAGTTCTTCTGATTTTGTAACTCATAAAGATAGTAAAATTGACTTTATTACCCAGAATTATGGTAGTAAGATAAAGGTCTTAACCTATGCAGATAGCTTACTCTACACTTTCTTGACTGACCTTGAAGGAAGTGACGTAAGCCTTGATGAGTTCATGAAATTTGCTCAACCAAATGATTGGGCAGATGACGAATGGCGTGCCATTATGGGTATTCTGTTCCAGGCAATGCTTCACCTTCAGCAAAAACATGATTCTTTCAATCATGATACTATGCTTAGAACTGTTAAAGAATGGTCACATTTTGAAGAACTTAAAAATGAAATAAATTCTTTCGCAAAAAACGAAAAGCAAAAGACTTTAAGGAACTTGCTTAATCTTATAGCTACGGATTATCTCGGATTTGTTCATCAACTCGATAAAGATAAGGAATTGGTTGATGGAGATTTGGCATCTATTAATAATGAAATCCAAAACGTCGAGAAAAAAAGACAGGGATATAATATTCTGGCTCAAAAAGCTGATAATCTCATAAAGATTGACAGAATAAATGCTGAATTTGATTTTATTGAAACAGAATTGCGCGCATTTGAAGGATTGAAGTCCATCGATAGTGTCAGGACATCTGTAACTAATCTATTCGACTCAGTTCAAAAGAAGGAAAAAGAAGTTTTTGAAAAAATCATTAAGGAGTTTTCTGATTTTTTTAAGGACTTTGACTCTAACGATATAGTATTAGAGTCAATAGACTTTTATGCAATTGAAAGTGCTGCCGGTAATTTTGATAAGGACAAATACATAATAGAACCTGCAAGAACTGAAACGCATTGGTCTGATCCTGACGAGTATATTCCCGCAAAATATGACCAAAAGAAAATTGAAGAAGAGAAAATTCGCAATTTTAAGGCATTAGCTCTTAGAAAAGCGAGAAGCCAAAAGGATCGTTTCTTACCTCAGATTAAGGTTAAAGTTGACAACATGAGAAATCAGATATTCGATGAACTTGATACTAAAATCAAAGTGGAAATAGATCGTTTAGAAGGTTTAAAGTCACAATTGGCTAGAAAAGAGGAATTTAGGGCTGAGAATGATGCATATATTGCAAAATCTCATGCTGCATCAAAAGAATTAATTAAACTTGCACAAGATTATGGATTTGAATTCTAATTCAAAGGTAATGATGGATTTTGTTCGCTTGGAAACAGAAGTTCGTCAAAAGGCACATGAGTATTTAGATGATATTTCTGAGGCTAACCTTAAAGCCTTTGCAGAATCAACTAAATATATAGCCCAATCAATATTAGAGAACTATTTCCTTTCTGTAGATGACATCTACACTAACGGTGCTCTAAAGATTGAAGACAACGAAGTATTCAATAAATTTATCGATTTTCATGATGGGTATCGTGCGCAGATGAAACGATGGGCAGCAGATAATGAGATAACTATCGGGGAAATGATGGTTACTCCTACACTAAAATATCCAGAGATGGAAGATGAAAACATCACAAAGAAACCTATTGCTATTGCAGGAGTTGGTACACTTGTTGCCGTGGGTTTATTCATCTTCACCGAGATGTGGATTGCTGTTGCCGCTGAATTGCTTGCGTTAGGCGTTGCAGCTTATACTTATAAAAAGAGCAAAGAAAACCGTGAAAAGCAGTATGCTTTTAGGGTTAAGAAGTATGAGATGCAAATAGAACAAGAAAAAGCTCGCCTTGTAAATGGTCTTATCAAAGACCTAAAGACGTGGTTAAGTAATGCGGAACAAATTTCTAATGATGTTTTAGTGTCATTTGGCATACAATAAGTTATGGGAAAAATTCAATATAAGAATGCTCCAAACGCACCTGATGAGTATTCTCAACCAAAGAAAGAAAAAGAAGCAGTTCCTGTTCTTCAAAATGTCAAGTATGACGATATTGATAAAACAGAATTAGCAAATGCTTGCCATCAAGTTTTCGACAGTATGGTAACTAGAGATTTCTTGCATTCTTTAAGTGAATGTGCTGTGAAACCTCTATCGTTAGATACATCTAGTTATTCAAAAGTACGTTGGTATCGTGTTGATAAAATTGTCATGGAGAAAGATGTGTTCTTTGCTGACAAACTTTCAATGCTGTATATGTCACTGCATAAAACCGCAAGAAACATAATTCTAGTTTTGAACAAGCAGAATGATGGGGACATTGAATTGTATCTTGGTGCAAGAGACTTCTCTGGTAACAGTAGTGTATCAGGCAAGATACTTGAAGCTGGATTGGAGGGATATTTCCCTGGTATTAAATTCCAACAGAATGAAATCACAGAATTGAATTTTTCGAATCCTGCAATATCTTCGGTTTCAGCAATAGCATCTTTACGTGATGATAAGAAAGAAGATTTTGTACAAGGAATTGAAAGACTAATCAATGCAACTTCCTCTATACCCCAGTTCCGTGCATATTTTGTAGCCGATTCTGTTGGTGATGCAGAGACAAATAGCATGATAAGTGCGTTTAACAATCTGTATTCAAGTCTTTCTCCTGCAGAAACACTTCAAATGACATTCAACGAGAGTGAAACTAAAGGTGTTTCTCAGTCGTTTACTGAAAATTTCTCAGAATCAATAGGAGAATCTATTTCGAAGACTGTTACTCACACCGATGGTTATTCTGAAAACAACACAGAAAGCGACACCGAAACTAGTGGAAGTAGTGAAAATCATAGCCGAAATATATTAGCCTCTATTTGGCATGGCATTGTCGGTGGTAGAACTGGTGGTGGCGTAAATCACAGCAGCAGTTCAACACGCTCCCAAACTATCGGTAAAAACTTCTCTGATTCAGAAGCAAACCAGAAAGGGTCAAGCACAAATACAACCAAAGGAACGGCTAATCAAAAGGGCTCTAATGAGTCTGCAACCACAGGTTCATCTAAGCAGATAACATACAAGAACCGTTCTGTAAAATTTTATTTGGATATTTTAGACAAGCAGTTAGAAAGGCTCCAAAATGGCAGACCTTTTGGTTTGTGGTCAGTTGCCACATATTTTGTAGCGAATGATCCAACGACCGCACAACAGTTGTCTAACATATACAGAGGTTCTATCATTGGTGAAGAAAGTGGCTTGGAAACATGTGCTATAAACACATGGACTAAGGAAGAGACCGTAACTGAGATAAATCGTTATCTCGTAAACAGCCTCCATCCTCGTTTTGATTTTAACTCACTTGATGTTTCCGCTGGTTCCGTCGTAAATAGTAAGGAACTTGCAATCCACCTCTCTCTTCCTCAGAGTAGTGTTCCTGGTATCATAGTTCAAGAACGAGCTTCATTTGCAAGAAACGTCTTTTCTGGAAAAAAGAAGGGAGAAGAAATACGTTTAGGCAATATTGTTCACCTTGGGAAAGAATCAAGCACATCTGTAAATCTTGATATTGACGAGCTAACAAAGCATTTGTTTGTTACCGGTTCTACTGGTAGTGGAAAGTCAAATACAATGTATCTCCTTTTAAAACAATTGAGGGAGGTTGGTAAAACATTCATGGTTATAGAACCTGCAAAAGGCGAATATAAACATGTATTTGGTTGCTTAGATGATGTAACAGTGTACAGCCATTCAAATAAGATGGGTACTTTGTTACAAATCAACCCATTCGTGTTCCCTTATGAACATGTTGATGTGTTAGAACATATCAAACGCATCGTTGGAATATTTAATGCTTGTTGGTCTTTGTATGCAGCAATGCCATCAATCCTTGAACATTCAATCATCACTGCATATGAAAAATGCGGATGGGATGTTGATGCTTCTGAGCATAAATTTGACACTCCGATATTCCCGAGCGTAGATGACGTTGTCGTGTGCGTTAAGGATTACATAGATCGCTCTGACTATTCTGCTGATACTAAAGGAGATTATAAAGCTGCGATTGAAAAGCGTCTTCAGGACTTATGTGAGGGTATGTTTGACAAGATGTTTAACAGAGGAACAATTTCTGACGAAGAACTATTCAACAAAAATACAATCATTGATTTAAGTCGAACAGGTTCTGCTGAGACTAATGCTCTGATTATGGGATTTTTGGTAATCAAACTCAATGAGTTCCGAATGTCAGAAGGCGGAATGAACAAATCGTTAAGGCATGTAACTGTATTGGAGGAAGCACACAACTTGCTGAGAAAGGTTTCAACATCACAGTCAATGGAAACCGCTAATGTAGCTGGCAAATCTGTAGAAATGATTACAAATAGTATTGCAGAAATGCGTACATATGGAGAATCGTTTATCATTGTTGACCAATCTCCTTCAATGCTAGATTCTGCTGCGATTAGAAACACAAACACTAAGATTGTGTTATCGCTTCCTGATACTGAAGACAGAAAAGTAGCTGGAGGCTCTATGTCGCTATCTGAAGAGCAAATAGATGAAATTGCTCGTCAGAACCAGGGAGAAGCAATTGTATATCAGAATCATTGGGAAGAACCTGTTCAATGTAAAGTTGATCGATTCGAGGACTATGTCAATGATTATGTCTATACGAAGAGTACTCTATTTAATAAAAAACCAAAAAGAGTTTACAAAACTGAAGTTGTGGAATTCTTGTTATATCCTTATTTGAATAAAGAGTTTGACATTGACTATGTTGCAGCGTCAATTTCTGAATCTGAAATGCCAACAGCCATAAGATTCTCTCTTATGGATTTGGTTGAGGAATATAGAAACAGCAACGAGCTAAGCATCTGGAAGGATTATAATTTCGCAGAGCTATCTATTGTTCTCAAACAATACTTGAATCTTGATAGTGAATATGCTAATATTACATCGCAATATACTAATATGAAACAAGTAAGAACAAAGCTTGATGTAATCCTAAAAGAAAGATTTAACCAAGATCTTTACAGAGCATTTTTATATTATGTAGAAATGTGTTATGTCCGTAATAATGCACTTTATGAGGACTGGCGCAAGACATTCTAACTAATAAAACAAGAAACGACTATGGATTTTTTCAAAAGTTCTGAAGTTGAAAATAAAGATACAGGTTCTGGAAAGAATGTGTTCTCAGACGCATTCGTTGATAAAATGAACGACGATTTCAAAGAAGCACAAGAAGTGTGTGAAGCCTCGAACGAAATCGTTGACTCATTACATGATTTACCAGAAAAGGATTTGGCAGATGAAACTGTATTTGTGGACAAACTTCCAGAAGTAGCAGGTATTGATTTTATTCTCGGTCTGCTCTCGAATGAATTTCTCAACAGTGTCCACAATAGCTATGGATTTAATTTGACAGAGAATGAAATCGCAGAATCAGTTCAGAAAGCAAGCGACTTCTTCCATTTGAGTTCCCCAAAAGACATACGTGAAGATTGGACTACAGGTGTGATTCTAGGAATGAAACAAAAGGGAAATGATGATGTCCTTTGTTTCAACAGAGAACAAATGAAAGAAATGGGCATAACCGACAGAGAAGGTTTTGACCTAGTTATGACTCATGAGGGTGCTCATCGCGCTTTACAATTTATGGAAGGACGATATAATTCTCAGCAAGAAGAGTTGTGTTGCGATTTCATGGCTGGCGTTCGTGCAGGTCTCAATGGTATGGATGAAGGAAAAATTATTCGTTCATTAGAAGATACATTAGAGAGTGACTCTCATCCTGATGGTCTTTTAAGAGCAGAGGCTATTAGTTCTGGTGCACAATATGCAAAGGAATATATGGCTATAAATAATGAAGCGCCATCATTTTCCGAATGCCTTGAACGTTTTGATAAAAAATTAGATGAAATGTCAGGCAATCTCTTGAATGCAACTCAAGAAATAAATCTTAAAGAAGAAATGAATGGCAATAGCGAATTAAAGGCATTTGTTGATGATAAGGCATATCATTTAAGAGAAGCCCAAACTGCCAAAGAATGGGCAGAATGGCATCACAAAAGAGCAAATGAAGCTATAGCAAAGGGCGACCTGTCATCTGCAAAAGACCATACCTCTAGAGCTCAATCATATGAGCGTCAAGCAAAAGAACATCTTGAATCAGCTTCTAAATGTACTAAATGATGGAACCAATAACAGCAACCTTGACAACTGCCAAAGAAATATATGAAGCAGCAAAGACTATTCAGAAGGTCTATAATGTTTCGAAAGAAATGAAAACTGTTGCTGAATCAGAAGGTAAAGATCAGATAATGGCAACTAAAGATCTTGCTAGTACTGCTTCGAAAATGCAACAGGAAGGTACAGGTGGAAAAGAAGGAAAGAGTGAATCCTCAAATAAAGAATTAAAAATTGAGGGTGATTTGTATCGTGGAGATAGCAATAACCCAGTTCTTCTTGAAGGCGCATTCGTTCATGAATTAGACACTTCCCATATCAAAGAAGGAACAATTTCAGAGCCTGTGGGTTTTGTGGATAAACTTCCTAATGGAGAATCCATAGAAAAACTTGAAATTAAGGACGTATTTGTAGAAAGATTATCTTCTCCCGACAATCAAATAGGTGAAGCTTCTATTGAAAACGAAACAAATAGGTTAAAAACTGAATCAGGAAATGAAGTTGTAGAACAGGCTTCAAATAATACTGGAGACGAAATAGATTCCACAAAAGAAGCCAAGGCTGAAGGTTTGACTGACCAGGAAAAGCAAGAAATTAAAGAAAAAACCGGTTGGTCAGATAAAATAGTTGATGCTATTAGAACTAAGGAAGAAGCTCAAGTATATATTGATGCAGGGTTGGTAGAAGGTGAAGTAAATGGGAAACCTGCACTCCTTCAGCCAAAGATTGACGGGAAAGCATGTAATGAACCTAAATGGCCGGATTGGAACAATAAGGATCTTGCAGAAGAAGGCTATCCTCCACGAGACAAGAATGGTCGACCATATGAATTGCATCACATTGGTCAAAATCCAGATTCACCACTTGCGGAGCTAACATATGAACAGCATCATAGTGATGGTAACTTTAAGATACTCCACACCTTTGACGAATCATCAATAGATCGAGTACAATTCAATAAAGAAAGAAAAGAATATTGGTCAGAACGTTCAAAATCATTATAATATGAATAATATAATTGCAACAATTGAATCCTTTAAACGTAAGATGTTTACAGGTAGCGTTTCGTCTGATCTGATAGCAAACGCAGAAAATGAGCTTGGTATTTCTATAGCTCCAGAATATAAAGAGGTATTGAAATATTTCGGTTCACTATGTGTCAAAGGAGAAGAGTTCTTAGGAATAGACTGCGATAATTATGATGTGGTTAAAGCAACAAATGAAGCAAGAAAAAATGACAAGAACTTTCCTCTTGACATGTATGTCATAGAAAATACTTCAATCGATGGCATTCTTATAATCCAGAACAGTGCCGGTGAACTTTTTTCATATCAGCCTAATGGTAAGGTACAACATGTAGCAACTTGCCTTGACGAATATTTGCAAACCTTATAGGTTTATGCCTAAATTAAAAAAATGTCTTTATCTCATAGATCTCCTGTCACGCAGGGGACCTATGAGTTTGAAAGAAATAAACGAACACTATCAGTACTCGTCATTATACGATGGCGAGATTATACCTCGTACATTTGCTCGGTATAAGGATTATATTGCGGAAACATTTCCGTGTTACATTGAGTACAATCAAAGTACCAATGAGTATTACCTAAAGCGTTACCATCAATATGGTCAAGATGACTCATTATATAATTATTTGTTGTCAGCATATCATATTGAGGGTATAAGTGAACTCGCTGTTAAACATCGCGATAAGGTAAAGTTGTATGAAGCACCTACAGGTGTTGAAAATGTACAGATTATATTAGAAGCAATAGATAACCAAAAGGGAATAGAATGTGACTATTATTCTTTTGATAGAGCAACCAAGAAACAGCAACTGCTTATACCTTATTTTCTGAAGACATGGGAACAGCGGTGGTATCTTGCCGCAGAACCAGACAACCATCATCATGGCATATCAATCTTTGCTCTTGAACGAATGGATAATATCAGATTGACAGACCAAAAGATGCAACCAAGCAATGATGTGACCGCTGATGAATACTGGGAAGGAAGCTTTGGCGTAAATCATAGTGATAATCAGGTACCAGAACGAATAGTAATTAAAGTATATGGATCACAAGTGAACTATGTTCGTGCCCTACCAATCCACGAATCTCAAAAGGAGCTGGAAAGCAATGTGGACTACACGTTGTTTGAATACCATATTGTTCCTTGCTACAATCTTTATCAACAGCTACTATGGCATAGGGAAAAACTTGAAATAGTTGAGCCTATCCAAATGCGCGAAGAAATGGCTAAAATCGTGAGGGATATGACTGTTCTATACAAATAGAAAGAAAAATACAGAAAAATGCCTTTTTTGTGTGGGCACTTATTTGTGGAGCCGGTCCATTGTTGTTACTATTCGGGGCATATGCATATTTATCATGAAGCATGGTAGGTATTAATACACTCACATTACTAAAATCATCTTTTCAAAATTGACAACGAAACGAACAACCCCACTGATTTTAGCAACAATGCCGATTGTCAGTGGGGTTGTTGTTCCCAAAATGTTCCCACTTATCAATAGCGTGAGAGATGTATATATGGTGCAGTATGTTATGAATGTATTTCTTGAACTCACAAAAAATCACTCTACATTTCAGAAGGTTACGGAGGTTCACTTTTGTCTCAAAAAGGTCACCTGAAGGTCACCAAGAAAAGAAAAAGCACTTGCAAAATCTTTGTAAGTGCTTGATTTTCAGTGTGGACCAGCCAGGGCTTGAACCTGGGACCTCCAGATTATGAGTCTGTTGCTCTAACCAACTGAGCTACAAGTCCAGTGCTTCAATAAAGCGGGTGCAAAATTACGAAGATTTATGGAAATAACCAAATTATTTTTGGTATTTCTCGCTCTTATTCGTAACTTTGCACCGTGATTACAGCTAAGAAAGAAGGTTTAAGCGCCGTGGAAGTGCTGCAGAGTCGCAGTGTTCACGGTGAGAATGTGCTGACGCCCCCACGGCCTCAGTCCATGTGGCGATTGTATCTGGAGAAGTATCAGGACCCCATGGTGCGCATCTTGCTGGTGGCAGCAGTGGTGTCGTTGGTGTTGGCTTTTGTTAAGAACGACTTTACAGAGAGCTTGGGTATCATTGCAGCCATTATTCTGGCAACAACTGTTGGCTTTTATTTTGAGCGTGATGCTGCCCGTCGCTTTAGTCTGCTGACCCAGTTGGGTGAAGAACAGCCCGTCAAGGTGGTGCGCGAGGGTACTATTGTAGAGATACCCCGTCGTGAAGTCGTCGTTGGCGACGTCGTTATCGTTGAGACTGGCGACGAGATACCTGCCGATGGTTGTCTTTTTGAGTCTACTGATTTACAGGTAGATGAATCGAGTCTGACTGGTGAAACGATTACGACGAAAGGAGTAAGGAGAGAAGGAGAAGAGGAGAAAGGAGAAGAGGCGTATCCGAATGATATGCTGTTGCGCTCGTCGATGGTGATGGCGGGTACAGGCCGTTATGTGGTGACTGCGGTTGGTGACCATACTGAGATTGGTCATGTAGCGCGTCAGGCTACTGAACTCACCCATGTCAAGACCCCTCTGAACATACAGTTAGGTCATTTGGCCAAACTCATCAGCAAGGTCGGTGGTATCCTGTCTGTTGCTGCCTTTGTGGTGTTCCTCGTCCACGACATTCTGGTCAATCCCTTGTGGCATACCACTAACTATGTAGATATGGTTGAGGTGGTGTTGCGCTACTTTATGATGGCTGTCACGCTGATTGTGATGGCTGTCCCTGAAGGTCTGCCAATGGCTGTCACACTGGCCCTTGCACTCAACATGCGGCGCATGCTCAAGTCCAGCAACCTGGTGCGTAAGTTGCAGGCATCTGAGACGATGGGAGCAGTTACCGTGATTTGTACAGATAAGACGGGTACGCTGACGGAAAACAGAATGACGGTGGTGGAAATGGTGATGGGTAAAACCCCCAACACCCATCACCTATACCGTGCCATTGCGCTGAATACGACTGCGACGCACGATGTGGGCAATCCTACGGAGCAGGCGCTGTTGCGTTGGCTCATGGATCAGGGCGCCGACTACCAGCAGTTACGTAACGATAACCCCATCACGGCTCGCGAACCATTTACTACAGAGCGCAAATACATGTCGACTACCGTTGGCGACACCTTATACATTAAAGGAGCCCCTGAAATAGTGATGCAGATGTGCGACCTTACTGATGAAGAGCGGCAACAGGTTGAGGCGCAGTTGCGCGACTGGCAGCAACATGCCATGCGTACTTTGGCCATTGCCGAGAACAAGACGCTATTGGCTATTGTTGCCATCAGCGACCCCTTACGCCAAGAGGTACCTGCGGCTATCCGTCAATGTAAGAAGGCTGGTATTGACGTCAAGATAGTGACGGGTGATACGGCAGCTACGGCTATGGAGATAGCGCGTCTAACGGGAGTCATTGACTCCCTAAATGAAAAAGGAGAAATGATAAATGACAAATGCATCACCGGTGCGGAGTTTTCCGCTATGAGTAATGAAGAGGCGCTGAAGGTCATTCGCAACCTGAAGGTCATGTCGCGAGCAAGACCAAGCGACAAGCAACGGCTGGTAGCCCTCTTGCAACAGTGTGGTGAGGTTGTCGCTGTGACAGGCGACGGCACCAATGATGCTCCAGCCTTGAATCGTGCCCATGTCGGCCTGTCGCTGGGCAGTGGCACCAGCGTAGCCAAGCAGGCCAGTGACATCACTCTGCTCAACGACTCGTTCCGCAGCATTGTCCATGCTGTCATGTGGGGGCGCTCGCTGTATAAGAACATCCAGCGCTTCGTCTTCTTCCAACTCATCGTCAATGTGACGGCCTTATTGTTGGTGCTTGGCGGAGCCTTTATTGGTACAGAGATGCCGCTGACTATCACCCAGATACTGTGGGTGAACCTCATTATGGATACCTTTGCCGCTATGGCGCTGGCCTCGTTGCCACCATCGCGCGAGGTGCTGAGTGAACAGCCCCGTGCTACCAACGCATCTATCATCACTCGTCCGATGGCCCGAGGCATAGCTTTCATCGGTGGCCTGTTCTTTTTCTTTACCTTCTCGCTGCTTTGGTATTTTGAGCGGATTGCAGGCGTCGACGAGGTAGAGCTGACCATCTTCTTCACCCTCTTTGTGCTGTTACAGTGGTGGAACCTGTTTAATGCCCGTGTGATGGGCTCATGCCATTCTGCCTTCCGTCGTCTATGGGCCTGCGGTGGTTTCCTGCTGGTATTGCTTGCCGTACTTGTGGGCCAGTGGTTGATAGTCACCTTTGGTGGTCGTGTGTTCCGTACCGTTCCCCTGCCGTGGGATACTTGGCTGTGGATGTTCCTCGTCACGTCGCCTGTGCTATGGGTAGGAGAAATATATAGGAAGTTAAGAGTGAAGAGTTGATGGGCGGATTTGTAGCGACAATAGGAATGTTCGATGGTGTCCATCGTGGTCATCAGTTTGTGTTGCGCCACGTGGTGGACGAGGCACAACGCCGCGGACTGCATTCTATGGCTGTCACGTTCGACCGCCAGGGAGCCCCCACGCTTACGCCGCTTGCTGACAAGTTGCGTTTGATGGCTCAATGTGGTATTGAGCGTACAGAGGTGTTGACCTTCGACGATGCTTTGAAGCAGTTGACAGCTCGTCAGTTTATGGCCGATGTGCTGCAGGCTCGCTATGATGTGCGTGTGCTGATGATTGGCTATGACAACCGCTTTGGCCACAATCGCGCCGAGGGTTTTGACGACTATGTGCGCTATGGACGTGAACTGGGTATGGACGTGCTACAATTGCCTGCTGAGGGCACTGTCTGCTCCTCCATGATTCGCCAGCTGCTGACCAATGGTGACGTAGCTGCTGCCGCTGAGGCTTTGGGTTACGCTTATACTATTAGTGGCCGTGTGGCTCATGGTGAGCATGTCGGCACACAAATGGGTTTCCCTACAGCCAACCTTGTGCCCGACTGTGCCACACAACTACTCCCAGCACCTGGCGTTTATGCTGTTCGCGTTGGAACTCATGGCGGTATGATGAACATCGGCACGCGCCCTACCTTTGATGGGCACCAACAGACGCTTGAGGTCAACATCTTTGATTTCGACGACGACCTCTATGGCCGTGAGATTAGCGTATCGTTCGTTCAAAGGCTGCGTGACGAAAAGTATTTCGACAGTCCTGAGGCGCTCATTCACCAGTTACAAATCGATTCACAACAAGCCAAACACATATTATCATTATGAAACAAGCTATTCGTTATCTGCTCATCTTCGTAGCCATCCAACTGATTGGTGGCGCCATTATACAGGGCGTATGGAGTCTCGTTGCCGGCAGTGGCGACAAGACGGCCGCCATGCTTATTACCATCACGGGCGTTGTTGGTCTGCTGACCATTACCGTATTCCTCTGGGCTCGCTATGCGGTGGTGTCGCCCACATGGCTTCGTACCCGTCCTTGGATGGTGCTGACGTGGAGTGTCATTGCCGCCTTGGGAGCACTTATCCCGTCAGCCTTTATTCAAGAGCAGATACCTGAACTGCCCAACTGGGTCGAGAACGAGTTCGACACCATTATGGGCACACCGTGGGGATACCTCATCATTGGTCTGTTGGCTCCGCTCAGCGAGGAGATAGTGATGCGTGGTGCCATTCTGCGAGAGTTGTTGCGCTCGTCGCGCCTGACACCTTGGGGATCCATCACGCTGTCGGCTGTGTTCTTCGCCCTGATTCACATGAACCCCGTTCAGATGCCGCACGCCTTCCTCATCGGATTACTATTGGGTTGGATGTACTGGCGCACAGGCTCTATCCTGCCTGGAGTAGCTTACCATTGGGCCAACAACAGCGTCGCATTTGTGCTCTACGCCATCTATCCCAATCCCGATATCAAGCTGATTGATGTCTTCCAAGGGTCCCAATTGCACGTCTATATGGCCGTATTTTTCTCGATGCTTATCCTGTTGCCAGCCCTTTATCAGCTGCATGTCTGGATGCGTCGTGCAGAGGAATGAAAAGTTTTCCTTAAATTATTTGGAAGTGTCAATTATTATTTCTATCTTTGCACCTACTATCGAATTTATTATTAACTAAAAAATTTAATGCTTATGAACAAAATTTTACGCTATTCTTTCATAGCCCTGTTGGCTATGGTGTTTGGAAATGTGATGGCACAGAATGTGATTTTTGATTTTTCTTTAGAAACATCAGAAGGATCAAAGGAGAGTGTGTGGGGATTGCCTGCTTCTTCTAAGAACAAAACTGTTGCCGAGAAAGAGTTTACTTATGATGGCTATACGATTAAAGTAGCTGGCTCTGCAGGTGAGGGTTATTATTGGAACGACAAAGATAAATATCTTCTGCTTGGTAAGACAGGGGCGTACATTATTCTTCCTGCATTTGGTTTTGATGTAGAAGCCATTAAAGTTTATGGTAGAGAAGGTGCAAGTGGTAAGGTAACCCATAACATTTTCGTGGGTGAAGAAGCTGTCAGTACGGAGATTAAAGGTGCAACAACGACTAGCATTTTTAATATTGCTGAAGGAAAACAAGCGGCAGGAACTATTTATACATTAAAAGTCACTAACAATAACAATGATCAGATTGTAAAGATTGAAATCTGTAAGAAAGGTTCTGGTACTAAAAAGGCTGCTGGACTTTCATGGGGTAAGGCCTCGACATCCGTAACATTTGGTGAGAGCTATGACAATATTCCGACTCTTCAGAATCCCAATAACCTCTCAGTAACTTGTACTTCTGATAATGAGGCTGTTTGCACCGTAACTGATGCAGGTGTTATCACTGTTGTAGGTGATGGTAAAGCAAAAATTACTGCCGAGTTTGCTGGTAATGATGAGTATGAGGCACAGACTGTTTCAATCGAAATTACTGTAAATCCAGCCATTGATCATGATGCTAAGGGACAGAAGAACAACCCATATCTGCTCACTGATGCGGACTTCTTAACTTTAGTTACAGGTTTGCAACCTGAAGACGTGTCCTCTACAGCTTCTAATAATCCTAAGTCAGCAAAGCTGTATGTAAAAGGCTATATTGTAAATATTGACGATGTTACAGAGGCAGACTTACAACAATATGGTAATATGACCTTTAAGATAGCTGCTGTAAAGGGTGATTATGATGCTGACATGAAGCTGAAGGTTTATCGCTGCAATTTCTTGGAGAATAAGAAGTTTACTTCTGCTGACCAGATTAAGTTAGATGACGACGTTATTGTCTATGGTCAGATTCAGTGGTATGGTGGTTCTCCTCAGGTTATAAGCGGTTGCAATATCTACTCGCTGAACGGCAACACCTCCAGCGTCAACGCCATCAAGACCAACGCTCAGTTCTCTGGCAAGATGTACAACGTGGCAGGTCAGGTAGTCAACAAGGGCTACAAGGGTCTGGTGATCCAGGACGGCCGTAAGTTTGTGAATAAGTAAGTAACGCAAATCTATACTGTTAGTAAAAACACAAAGGAAGTTTTACTTCCAGTATTTGGGACTGGCAGCCAGCTGATACTTCAGCTGGCTGCCTTTTATACGTTAGTAGGTTGCTGACGATGTGCCAGAAGATGAACAGTTCCCCTAGGGGGAACTAACAGTTTCCTTATGGGGAACTGTGAGTTCCCTAGGGGGGAACTGTGTTGAAAGTGGCACATAGAATGACGCCAAACACCATGTGGCGACATAAGAACGGCAGGTATTATCCTATGCTGCTCATACTTTGGCCATTTCAATACCATGTTTTGGGGCAATAATTTTGCAGGTTCGAAAATTCTTCGTAACTTTGTACACTAGTTTGGCAACACGCCCAACCAGTAACGATAATGATTAGCAAACGCGCACGACAACTATGGCGAAGGAACTCACACCAATGATGAAACAGTTTTTCGACCTCAAGGCCAAGCACCCTGAGGCGCTGTTGCTGTTTCGTTGCGGCGACTTCTACGAGACCTATTGCGAGGACGCCATCATTGCCTCGCAGATACTCGGCATCACGCTGACCCACCGTAACAACGGCTACAACAAGGGCGACGAGATGGCGGGGTTCCCTCACCATGCGTTGGACACCTATCTGCCAAAGCTCATCAGGGCTGGCAAGCGTGTGGCCATCTGCGACCAGTTGGAAGATCCTAAGCTGACGAAGAAACTGGTCAAGCGCGGCATCACCGAGCTGGTAACTCCAGGTGTGGCCATGCAGGATACGGTGCTGAACTACAAGGAGAACAACTTTCTGGCTGCTGTCCACTTTGGCAAGGGCTCGTGTGGTGTGGCGTTCCTCGACATTTCGACGGGTGAATTCCTGACGGGCGAGGGTACCTACGACTACATCGAAAAGCTTATTGGCAACTTCCAACCCAAGGAGGTGCTCTACGACCGTGGACGTAAGCACGACTTTGAGCGTTATTTTGGCAATCGTCTGGTGACCTTCGAGCTCGACGACTGGGTGTTTACTGAGCAAACAGCCCACCAGAAACTCTATAAGCACTTCAACGTGAAGTCGTTGAAAGGCTTTGGCATCGACCATCTGAAGAGTGGTGTCATTGCCGCTGGCGCCATCCTGCAATATCTGGAACAGACGCTGCACACGCAGATAGCACATATTACGAGTATCTCGCGTATCGAGGAAGAACGCTATGTGCGCCTCGATAAGTTCACCATCCGCTCGTTGGAGCTCATCGCACCCATGCAGGACGACGGCAAGTCGCTGTTGAATGTCATTGACCATACCGTGACGCCTATGGGAGGCCGCTTGTTGCGTCGCTGGCTTGTGTTTCCGCTGAAAGACGAGAAACCCATCAACGAACGTCTGGACATCGTGGAGTACTACTATCGCGAGCCAGAGTTCCGCCAGTGTATTGACGACCAGTTGCACCGCATGGGTGACTTGGAGCGTATCATTTCGAAGGTCGCCGTGGGTCGAGTGTCACCTCGTGAGGTGGTACAGCTTAAGATGGCACTGCAGGCTATCCAGCCCATCAAGACGGCGTGTCTCTATGCCCACAACGAGGTGCTGAAGCGGGTGGGCGAGCAGTTGAACCTCTGTGAGTCGATTCGCGACAGGATAGAACGCGAGATACAGAACGATCCGCCACAACTCGTGGCCAAGGGTGGCGTCATCCGTGATGGTGTTAACAACGAACTCGACGAGTTGCGCCATATCGCCTATAGTGGTAAGGACTATCTGTTACAGATTCAGGAACGCGAATCTCAGGAGACCGGTATCCAGTCGCTGAAGGTGGGCTATAACAATGTCTTCGGCTATTATCTCGAGGTGCGCAACACCTATAAGGATAAGGTTCCGCAGGAATGGGTCCGCAAGCAGACGTTGGCTCAGGCCGAGCGTTACATCACGCAGGAGCTGAAGGAATACGAAGAGAAGATTCTGGGTGCAGAGGACAAGATTCTCTCGTTGGAACAACGCCTTTTCAACGACCTTGTGATGGCTTTGCAGGAGTTTATCCCACAGATTCAGATCAACGCCAACGTGCTGGCACATCTCGACTGTCTGCTCAGTGCTGCCAAGACAGCCGAAGAGAACCACTATGTGCGCCCGATGGTTTCCCCATCGGATACTATTGACATCCGACAGGGGCGCCATCCCGTTATCGAGACACAGTTGCCTATTGGTGAGCACTATGTGCCAAACGATATCCTATTAGACAGCGAGCGTCAGCAAATCATTATCATCACAGGTCCCAATATGGCTGGTAAGTCGGCCCTGCTGCGTCAGACGGCCCTTATCGTCTTGTTGGCCCAGATTGGTTCGTTCGTACCTGCTGAGAGTGCGCAGATAGGTTTGGTAGACAAAATCTTTACGAGGGTAGGTGCCAGCGACAATATTTCGCTGGGCGAGTCGACCTTTATGGTGGAGATGACAGAGGCCGCCAATATATTAAATAATGTGACGCCCCGTTCGCTGGTACTTTTCGACGAGTTGGGACGTGGCACATCGACCTACGACGGCATCTCTATAGCGTGGGCCATCGTAGAATACCTGCACGAACAGCCCAAGGCACGAGCCCGTACGCTCTTTGCTACGCACTATCACGAACTGAACGAGATGGAGAAGAACTTCTCGCGCATCAAGAACTATAACGTCTCAGTCAAGGAGGTAGACGGAAAGGTTATCTTCCTGAGAAAGCTGGAACGTGGTGGTAGTGAGCACTCGTTTGGTATTCACGTGGCTGAGATATCGGGTATGCCGAAGAGTATTGTCAAACGCGCTAACGTCATCCTGAAACAGCTGGAGAGTGATAATGCTCAGGTGGGCAGTGTGGGCAAGCCTACTGCAGAGATAGCCCAGAGCCGCGAGGGTATGCAACTCTCGTTCTTCCAGCTTGACGACCCCGTGCTTTGTCAGGTGCGTGACGAAATCTTAGGTCTTGACGTCAACAACCTGACGCCGCTGGAAGCGCTCAATAAGCTTAATGATATCAAAAAAATCGTCTCAGGGAAGTGAGACGATTTCTTTTTTACTTCTTATCATGCAGATAACGCCAATGAGGATAAAGGGAATGGAAAGTATCTGCCCCATATCCAGCGGCAGCGACGCTTCGAAGGCTTCCTGTATCTCCTTGGTGTACTCAATGAAGAAGCGGAACGTGAAGATATACGTCAGGCAGAAGCCAAAATACCACCCTGAGCCAATCTTCTCTGCCATACGCTTATGGAGATACCACATGATGCCAAACAGGATGGCGTAGGCAATGGCCTCGTAGAGTTGTCCAGGATGGCGTGGCATACTGTCAACACGTTCGAAGATAAACGCCCAGGGTACGTCCGTTACCTTTCCGATTATCTCTGAGTTCATCAGGTTGCCTAAGCGGATGAAGCAGGCGGTGATACCTGTGGCAATGGCGATATTGTCCAATACACGCCAGATGCTCAGCTTGGTCTTCTTGACATACAGCCACAGGGCAATCATCAAGCCCAGTGTGCCTCCGTGTGAGGCCAGACCTTCGTAGCCTGTGAACTTCCATCCGCCATCGCTGAGGAAGTGGATGGGAAGTATCATCTCAACGACTCCTTGCCACGAGGTCAGGAAGTAGTCGGGCTGGTAGAACAGGCAATGCCCCAGTCGGGCACCAACGAGAATGCCAAGGAAACAATAGAAGAACAACGGCTCGAACAGCTTGTCTTTGATTTTCTGCTCCTTATACAAGCGTCTTACCATCATATATGCCAACGCCAAACCAATCAGCCAGCATAGCGAATACCAGCGGAAAGGGCCGATGCTCAGCGAGGGGTTCCAGACAATGTAGAGTAGTTCGTTCATAGGGCTCATAAGGCTTATAGGGCTTATAAGGCTCATTAAACATTGAAGCGGAAGTGCATGATGTCGCCATCCTGCACGACGTACTCCTTACCCTCTATGCCCATCTTGCCGGCTTCGCGGACAGCAGCCTCAGAGCCGTATTGGATATAGTCTTCGTACTTGATGACCTCAGCACGGATAAAACCTTTCTCAAAGTCGGTATGGATGACACCAGCACACTGGGGAGCCTTCCACCCCTTCTTATAGGTCCAAGCCTTTACCTCCATCTCGCCAGCTGTGATAAAGGTCTCAAGGTTCAGCAGGGCGTAGGCTTTCTTGATGAGGCGATTGACACCACTCTCTTCCAAGCCCAGTTCTTCGAGGAACAACTGCTTGTCTTCGTAGCTCTCGAGTTCGGCGATATCCTCTTCTGTCTTGGCGGCAATCACCATCGACTCGGCACCTTCTTCCTTAGCCAGTGCTTCAACCTTCTGGGTGAAAGCGTTACCGCTCTTGGCATCAGCCTCGCCAACGTTGCAGACATACAGCACGGGTTTCGCAGTCAGCAGGAACAGGTTGCGGGCACAGTCCTGCTCGTCCTTGCTCTCGAACTCTACGATACGGGCGTTCTTGCCTTGCTCCAACACCTCCTTGTAGGCCTTCAGCACGCTGACCTCTACCTTGGCATCCTTGTTGCCGGCAGCTGCGGCCTTCTCTGTTTTGGCCAGACGTGAATCGATGGTCTCTAAGTCCTTCAGCTGCAGTTCGGTGTCAATAATCTCCTTATCACGGATGGGGTCGATGGTGCCGTCGACATGGGTGATGTTCTCGTCCTCAAAGCAGCGTAGCACATGGATGATGGCATCCGTCTCGCGGATATTTCCTAAGAACTTGTTTCCTAAGCCCTCGCCCTTCGAGGCGCCCTTCACCAGTCCGGCAATATCCACTATCTCGCAAGTGGCCGGAACGATACGGCCGGGGTGTACCAGTTCAGCGAGTTTGGTCAGTCGCTCATCGGGCACAGTGATGACACCAACATTGGGTTCTATCGTACAAAAAGGGAAATTGGCTGCCTGTGCTTTTGCACTTGACAGGCAGTTAAACAATGTGGACTTACCCACGTTGGGCAGTCCCACAATACCACATTTTAATGACATCTTTTCTTGTAAACGTTTATTTGCTTGCAAAGGTACGAATAAGTGAGGAAAAAGCCAAATAAATTTGGGCTTTTTCGAGCGAGAGTACCTTCGAGACGTAGTCTCATAGATACAAAGAAAAAGTGAGTCAACCAAATGGTGAGCTCACTTTTCCTTTTATTCTTCTACTGAGAAGTCGTCCTTACCTACTCCGCAGATGGGGCATACCCAGTCTTCAGGAATGTCTTCAAAGGCTGTTCCGGGAGCAATGCCGCTATCGGGATCGCCTACTTCGGGATCATACACATAACCACAGGTTTCGCAAATGTACTTTTTCATAGTTTGTAAAATTTTAGTTATTACTATTGATAATGCTCTTAACTTTCTCTACGATAGTTTCGGGGGCAATATTTTGCATACAGGCATAGTCGCCACGCAGGCAGGGCTTGTTGCCAAAGATGCTGCATGGGCGGCAGTCGAGAGGTATCTGAATGGCATTGTCTGTCGTTTGTCTCCAACCCAAAAAACCAGCAAAAGGATGCGTGGCGCCCCAGATGCTGACTACGGGGGTATCCGTCAGTGAGGCCAGATGCATGTTCGACGAGTCCATAGAGATCATCACGTCAAGGTGGCTCATCAGTATTAGTTCTTGGTGTAGGGACTCAAGGTCTTTGGAAGCATTCACACATCGTGGATGTTGTGCGCACCACTCTGTGAAGAAATTGTCTTCCTGTTGGCCACGGCCAAAGAAGAAAATGCGCCCTTTAGGATAATGCTCCAGCAACTGTTCTATTACCTGATGCATCAGTCGTGGCGGATAAGTCTTGCCCTGATGGGCCGCAAAGGGCGCAATGCCTATCCACTGTTCGAAGGAGTTCTTCACGCACATGTTGGCTGGCAGCATGTTGAGGTTTCCACCCTCTGGTGGGAAGATGCTGTTGAACTGTATATCAACAGGATAACCCAGTTTTGCAAAGACATCGACATAGTTTTGGAACGATGTCGGCTGTTGGGTCAGTTGTTTGTGTGAGGCTGACGTGATGCGGCGACGCCCTTTGCGGTGCTTGTTGATATGGGCCACGTGGTAGCGCCCTATCGTGAATCGCATACGCAGATATTCCGAGCGGAGTACGCCGTGCAAGTCGGCTACGGCGGTAAACTGCTTGGCAGTGAGTCGGCGGTAAAGGGCATTAAGACCTTTTATACCGCGGTATTCGTGCTTCAGGTCGGCAGCCATGAAGCCAACGTTAGGGGCAAGGTCTTCGAAGAATGGACGCGCAAAGGTTCTGCTCAGCACTGTGATGCGGATGTCTGGGTATTGGTGTGCCAGTGACCAAACCACAGGTACGACCATCGCTACGTCGCCCATGGCCGAGAAACGAATCACTAATATGTGCTCTTTCTTCATTCTTCTTTTATTGCGAAGTTTCGATATTCCGAAGTATCGAAGTCTCGATGTTATTTTTTATAGAGTACCGGATTGGTGCTGGGGTCGTTGTACATCTTCATCTGGCGGTATACCTTCATATACTTACGGCCGGCTTCGATGTCTTCCAGCAGTTGGTCGATAGCCGTCGAGAGGTCAATCTGCTGTTCCAATAGCACGTCAAGCTTAGCCTGACACCGCTGGATGTGTTCTGTTTCTGCGTCGGTACGCTCAGTCTGCTCCTTCATGTGCCAGATCTTCAGTGCCAGAATGCTTAGGCGGTCGATGGCCCATGCAGGGCTTTCGGTATTCAGACGGGCGTTTGGCAGTGCTTTCACATCAGCATATACCTTGCGGAAATAGGTATCAATCTCCTCTACCAAGTCGGTACGGTCCTGATTAGAACGGTCGATGCGTCGTTTCAGACCCAGCGCCTCGGCCGGATTGATGTGTGGGTCGCGGATGATATCCTCCAGATGCCACTGTACCGTATCAATCCAGCACTTCAGATAGAGGCTGTATTCAATAGATTCACGCTCGTAAGGATTGTTGATGGGCGTGTCTACATGGTCTTTCAGATGATAGTCGCGAATCGCCTGACGGAATATCTCATTAGCTTTTTCTGTAAATGTCATAGCGCTATGTTGTTTTGTTTCTTTTGCAAAGATACAATAAATAATTGATAATTAACGAATGATAATTGATATTTTAATTTTATTTCGTAATTTTGCACCCAATATGAAGATAGTTGTAGACGATAAGATACCTTATATCCGAGAGAAACTGGCTCTTTTGGCAGAAGAAATCGTGTATAAAAGTGGTGCAGACATTACAGCTGAAGATGTTCGTGATGCCGATGCGTTGGTAGTACGAACCCGAACGCGCTGTGACCGCCAGCTATTGGAAGGCAGTCGCGTACAGTTGGTGGCTACGGCAACCATCGGTTACGATCATATTGACACACAGTATCTGGCACAGACGGGCATCAGCTGGACCAATTGTCCAGGGTGTAATGCGGGTTCGGTAGCCCAGTATGTAGAGAGTGCCCTTCTCTTGTTAGCCAGCGAGAAAGGACTGGCTTTATCGTCGTCGACCATCGGCATAGTGGGGTGTGGACATGTGGGGTCGAAAGTCAGGGCGGTTGCCCAGCGGTTGGGAATGCGTGTCTTGGTATGTGATCCGCCGTTAGGACATGCTGACTTTGTAGGTCTGGAGCAGATTGCTCGTGAGTCGGATGTCATCACGTTCCATGTACCATTGACACGTGATGGCGCTAATGCTACATGGCACATGGCTGATGAAACATTCTTCCATCGTCTCTCGCGCGTACCTTATATTATAAATACCAGTAGAGGTGGCGTTGTTGACAACGATGCGCTGTTGGTAGCCTTGCAACAGGGGACGGTTCGCGATGCAGTCATTGATGTCTGGGAACATGAACCTGTAATTAATGAGTCATTACTACACCGCGTATTTATTGGAACGCCGCATATTGCCGGCTATTCGGCAGATGGGAAAGTCAATGCCGACAATATGGTGATTGATGCGCTATGCCGTCATTTCCATCTGCCGCATCCTGGTGTGATAGTTCCTCCATCATTGCCAGATGACACTCCTAAGACGGGTAATCCACTTGATTTGTATAATCCGATGAACGACAGCGAAAAGCTGAAAAACGATACTACAAAATTTGAGTTCCTTCGCAATCATTATCCGCTGAGAAGAGAGCAATGGTAAGGAAAAATGGCACTATAAATATGATGGTTAGAAGGAGGTAAAGTGTAAAAAAGCCTATTTTGAGGTCGAAATATTGCACAAGTAAGGGGTAATTGTGCAACTCAAAGTGCTTTTTTTTCCGTAAAATTTGCGTAAATCAATAAAAATGTGTTACTTTGCACCCGCTAAGCGACCCTTTTGGTTGCTGAGTGGATAAACAAGACATCAAATATTAACATTTTAAAGAGAAAGAATTATGTCAGAAATTGAAAGCAAAGTAAAGGCTATTATTGTAGACAAACTGGGTGTTGACGAGGCAGAGGTTAAGCCCGAGGCAAGTTTCACAAACGACCTGGGTGCTGACTCACTGGATACCGTTGAGCTCATCATGGAGTTCGAGAAGGAGTTCGGTATCTCTATCCCCGACGATAAGGCTGAGAAGATCGGTACTGTTGGTGATGCTATCGCTTACATCGAGGAGAACGCAAAATAAGTTTATTTGTTGATAAACCGCAGATTACGCAGATTACGCAGATAATCATTAAATCTGTGTAATCTGCGTATTTTTCAGTTATAAAGATAATTTATGGAATTAAAGAGAGTAGTAGTAACGGGCATGGGTGCCGTCACACCACTGGGAAACACTCCCGAGGAAACTTGGAAGAGTATGTTAGCCGGTAAGAGCGGAGCTGCACCTATTACACTGTTCGATGCTTCGAAGTTCAAGACGCAGTTTGCCTGCGAGGTAAAGGGCCTTGACATCAATGCCTACCTCGACCGTAAGGAGGCACGTAAGATGGATCGCTATACCCAGTTGGCCCTGATTGCTGCCAAGCAGGCCGTTGAGGATAGTAATATGGACTTGGAGCAGGAGAACAAAGACCGCATTGGTGTGGTGTTTGGTGTGGGTATCGGTGGTATCAAGACTTTTGAGGACGAGGTAACCTATTATGGTGCCCATCGTGAGGATGGTCCCAAGTTCAACCCCTTCTTCATTCCGAAGATGATTGCCGACATCGCTGCCGGACAGATTTCCATCATGTATGGCTTCCATGGTCCTAACTATATCACCGCTTCTGCTTGTGCTTCTTCATCGAATGCGCTGGCCGATGCCTTCAACCTGATTCGTTTGGGTAAGGCTAATGCCATTGTTGCCGGTGGTGCCGAGGCAGCTATCTGTGAGACAGGTGTTGGTGGTTTCAATGCCATGAAGGCTCTGTCAACACGCAACGATGAGCCCGAGAAGGCCAGCCGTCCTTTCAGCGCCAGCCGCGATGGTTTCATCATGGGCGAGGGTGCCGGTTGTCTCATTCTTGAGGAGCTGGAGCATGCCAAGGCTCGTGGTGCAAAGATCTATGCTGAGATGGTTGGTGCCGGCATGAGTGCTGACGCACATCACATCACCGCTTCTCACCCCGAAGGTCTGGGTGCCAAGCTCGTGATGCAGAATGCACTTGAGGATGCTGGTATGAAGCCTGAGGATATTGACTACATTAATGTACATGGTACGTCAACGCATGTTGGTGATATCTCTGAGGCTAAAGCCATCAAGGACGTCTTCGGAGATGCCGCCTTCAAGTTGAATATCTCGTCAACAAAGTCTATGACAGGTCACCTGCTGGGTGCTGCTGGTGCTGTAGAGGCTATGGCTACTGTACTGGCAGTCCAGAACGACATCATTCCTCCGACGATTAATCACGAAGAGGATGATAAGGACGAAGAAATCGACTATAACCTCAATTTCACCTTCAACAAGGCTCAGAAACGTGAGGTACGTGCCGGACTCAGCAATACGTTTGGATTTGGCGGCCACAACGCCTGCGTAGTATTCAAAAAGTATGTGGGTTAACAATATCATTGATAGAATCAAGCTCCCTTTCCGCAAGGAGAAGGAGCTTTTTTCTGCTCTTTACAATATTCTGGGCTTCTATCCTCACAACATCAAGTTTTATAAACAGGCGTTGTTACACAAAAGTGTCGGACGTCGCAATGCGAAAGGGCGTCCACAGAACAATGAACGTCTGGAATTTCTTGGTGATGCAGTGCTGGATGCTGTTGTGGGAGATATCGTCTTTCGCCACTTTGAGGGTAAGCGTGAGGGTTTTCTTACCAATACCCGTTCGAAGCTGGTTAGCCGCGACACCTTGGGCAAGTTGGCAAAGGAGATGGGTATTTCACAACTCATCTTGTCATCAGGACACTCGATGTCGCATAATAGCTACATGAACGGCAATGCGTTCGAGGCATTGGTTGGCGCCATTTATCTGGATCGTGGCTATGGTGCCTGCATGCGCTTCATGGAGAAGCGCATATTGGCACAGCTTATCAACATCGACAAGGTGGCCTATAAGGAAGTCAACTTCAAGTCGAAGCTATTGGAGTGGAGCCAAAAGAACCGTGTAAAGATGTCGTTCTGTGACTTAGAGCAAACACGCGACGAGCAGGGTAGTCCCGTCTTTACGACGCAGGTTCTCCTGGAAGGCATTGAAGGATGCAAAGGTACAGGCTATTCGAAGAAGGAAAGTCAGCAGTTAGCCTCTAAGGAAACGCTGCAACGCCTTCGTCGCGAGCCTCAGTTCATTGATGCCATCTTTGTTGCCAAAGCCGATCGCACCAAGATGGAAGAAGAGCCAGTAATGGCTGCTCCTGATATTGACAAGCTGCAGGAAGAGCAACAGAATTTCATCGTGGAACAGCCCAAAGAATCTGCAGAACAAGTAGAGTCAGGGAACGCTGTTGGGGCTGATGCTGTGCAACAGTCTCAAGCGGAAGAGGACGAATTCACCCTCGACGACATTTCGGCTGCTCCTCGTGAAAAGACCCGTGAGGAAATCATCGCAGAAGCCGAGGCTGCAGCCTTTGCAGAGGCTTGATGGCCCCATTTTGATCAGAACGTCAGAAATAAGTTATTCGAGGTTGCCAATCGGTGACCTCGATTTCTATGTGATTATATAAAAAAACGAAAAAAATTCCCCCATTACGAGAGAATTACGTAATTTTGTACCCAAATAATGTAAGAACATGAGTCTGACTCAGATTATAGGAAAGGTATTCATACCCCGTCAGAAAGCTTTGGAGAAGCATCAGAATGGGGGAGAAGCACTGCAGCGTGCAGTGCTGGAACATCTGATTCATACCGCTAAAGATACAGAATACGGCAGGAATCACGCTTTTGACCAGGTAAAAGACTATGATAACTTTGTGAGTAGGGTGCCTGTCAATACCTATGAGGAGCTGAAGAGCGATATCGACCGTATGCGTCATGGTGAGCAGAATGTGCTGTGGCCAGGACGTGTTCGTTGGTATGCAAAGTCATCGGGTACCACGAACGACAAGTCGAAGTTTATTCCAGTCAGCGACGAAGGTCTGCAAAAGATACACTATGCCGGTGGACGTGACTCAGTGGCTCTCTATCTCCGCAATAATCCTAAGTCAAAGATGTTCGATGGTAAGGGCCTGATTCTTGGAGGCAGTCATGCACCTAATTATAATGTTGCAGGCTCTTTAGTGGGTGACCTCAGCGCCATTCTGATAGAAAACATCAATCCACTGGTCAATTTGGTACGTGTTCCTAAGAAGGAGACGGCTCTACTGAGCGATTTCGAGGTGAAGCGTGAAAGTATTGCCCGTGAGGCCATGAACAAGAACGTCACCAATATCAGTGGTGTACCCTCATGGATGCTCTCCGTGCTGAACTGCATGATGGAGCTGACGGGTAAGACCCATCTCGAAGAGGTGTGGCCAAACATTGAGGTGTTTTTCCACGGTGGTGTGGCTTTTACGCCTTATCGTAAGCAGTACGAGCAGTTGATTACCTCGCCTAACATGCATTATATGGAAACGTATAATGCCTCGGAAGGCTTCTTCGGATTACAGGACGATCCTACCGACAAAGCCATGCTGCTGATGTTGGACTATGGTGTGTTCTATGAGTTCCAGCCGATGGACGGTGGCGACATTGTCCCTCTTTGGGGTGTGGAAAAGGACAAGAATTACGCCATGATAATTAGTACTGCATGTGGTTTGTGGCGTTATATGATTGGTGACACCGTACGCTTCACCTCTACCAATCCTTATAAGTTTGTCATTAGTGGACGTACCAAGAGTTTTATCAATGCTTTTGGCGAGGAGCTCATCGTCGATAATGCCGAGCAGGGACTGGCCTATGCCTGTGAGCAGACTGGTGCAGAGGTGCTGGAATATACGGCCGCTCCAGTGTTTATGGATGCCAATGCCAAGTGTCGTCACCAGTGGCTCATTGAGTTCTCCAAGCCCCCCAAGGATTTGGCGTTATTCTCTGACTTGTTGGACAAGCGTCTACAGGAAATCAACAGCGACTACGAGGCTAAGCGCTATAAGGATATTACCCTGCAGCATCTTGAAATCATGGTGGCCCGTCCGAACATGTTTAATGACTGGTTGAAACTGCGTGGTAAGTTGGGTGGACAGCATAAGGTGCCTCGGTTGAGCAATTCACGTGATACGATGGAGCAGTTACTCCATCTAAATGACAAATGATAAATGACAAATGAAGAAGTCTGATAACATTAATAGGCTATTGCGGCTTAGGCCTGTGACAATGATACTCCTATCATTTATCATTTGTCATTTGTCATTTAGCGGATGCGCAAGAATGGGATCACCCGATGGTGGCTGGTATGACGAGCAGCCTCCGCGCATCATCGGCAGTAACCCTGCTGAGCAGGCTACCAATGTGACAGCCAAGAAGGTGACTATCTATTTCGACGAATATATCAAGTTGGCTGATGCCAGTCAGAACGTCATTGTTTCTCCTCCTCAACTGGAGATGCCCGACATCAAGGAGGCAGGTAAGAAAATCGTCGTCTCGCTGAAGGATACGCTGAAGGCCAACACTACCTATACGATAGACTTTAGTGATGCCATCAGCGACAATAATGAAGGCAATCCACTGGGTAATTATACCTACACCTTCTCAACGGGAGAGAAGATTGACACCTTCGAGGTGGCTGGTTATGTTATTGAGGCCGAAAACTTAGAACCCGTCCAGGGCATCCTCGTCGGACTCTATGACGACCTGACGGACTCAGCATTCCAGACGAAGCCGATGTTACGTGTGGCACGTACCGATGAGAACGGTCATTTTGCCATTCGTGGTGTGGCACCTGGTGAGTATCGTGTCTATGCGCTACAGGATGCCGATGGCAACTATATGTTTACGCAGAAGAGTGAGAAGATTGCCTTTTCGTACGAGACCTATAAGCCTTCGGCAGCATTGGATACCCGTCAGGACACCATCTGGCGTGATTCGTTGCACATCGATAGTATAGCCCGAGTGCCATATATGCATTTCTATCCCGACGATGTGGTGTTGCTGGCCTTCCAAGAGAAGCAGACAGACCGCTATCTGTTGAAAGTTGAACGCAAAGAAGCCAATCGTATCACTATGTTCTTTACTGTCGGCAACGATCAGTTGCCTGTTATCCGAGGCTTGGATTTTGAGACAGACTCGGCATTTATCTTGGAACATAGTCTTAAGAACGATACGCTGACCTATTGGCTACGCGATACGATGATGGTCAACCGCGACACGCTGACCTTTGCGATGGATTATCTGGCAACAGATACGCTGGGACATTTAGTTAGTCGGACGGACACCATTGAGGCATTGGCGAAAACGCCTTATGCCAAACGTCTGAAGGCACAACAAAAAGAATATGAAGCCTGGCAGAAGGCACAGGAGAAAAAGAAAAAGCGCGAGGAGCCCTACGACAGCATCTATCCGACAAAACCGCTGGAAATCAGGTATACCGTTCCACAGTCGATGAGTCCTAATGGCATTGTCAATATAGAGTCGCCTACACCACTGGCCTCTCTCGATACGGCGGCCATCCATCTTTACTCTAAAATCGATACACTATGGTATCGGGCACCTTTTGAATTCCGACCGTCGCCCCACCAGTTGAGACGTTTTGAACTGATGGCTGACTGGCATCCTGATACGGAGTATAGCTTCGAGGTCGATACGCTGGCCTTTACCGATATCTACGGACAGGTATCTGCACCCTACAAACAAGGTATCAAGGTACGCTCGCTTGACGAGTTTGCTACGGTGGTGATAGAGGTCAGCGGTCTGCAGGATTCGACTATTATCGTCGAACTGCTGGATAAGTCGGACAAGATGGTACAGCAGGCATCTGTCGAACGTGACGGTACGGCACAGTTCTTCTATGTGTCACCGGGTGTCTATTATATACGGGCCTTCGTAGACAGCAATAGCAATGGCCAGTGGGATACTGGCGACTATGCAACAGGTCGTCAGGCTGAGGCGGTATATTATTGTCCTCAAGAGTTTGAGGCGAAGGCGCGTTGGAATATTACCCGTCAGTGGAATATGACAGCCCAGTCGCGTCACCACCAGAAACCTGCTGCGTTGTCAAAGAAGAAAAGCAAGAAAAGGACGGTGAAGAACCGTAATGCCGACCGCGCTCGTGAGTTAGGCATAGAATATGTGAAAAGTCAAGAAATAAAAGTTAAGAGATAAATGATTTTATGCGTATGAAACGAATCATCATTTTATTCCTGTTGAGCGTCACCATGACGACGGCATTTGCCCAATGTGGTATTGAGAATAAAGCCTTTAAGTCGGGCGAGTTTGTGGGCTACGACCTCTATTTCAACTGGAAATTCGTATGGTTGAAGGTTGGTACGGCGTCCATGTCTACCGTTCAGTCGAAATACAATGGCCAAGATGCCTATCGTTGTAGTCTGATTACACGTGGCAACAATAAACTCGATAATGTGTTTATCATGCGTGATACGCTACTCAGTTATACCGATATGAATCTTGCCCCGCTGTATTATCGGAAGGCCGCTCGTGAGGGTAAACGCTATTATATCGACAAGTTCAACTACTCATATCCTAAGGGCAACTGTCATCTGCACCAGCACCAGATTACCAGTAGTGGTGAACATTTGGACAAGGACTCAGAGTATAAGGACTGTATCTACGACATGATGAGCATCTATCTTCGTGCCCGTAATTTCGATGCGTCAAACTTGAAGGAGGGTGATAAAATACCCTTGCCTATTGCCGATGGTATAAAGATCGTCAACTCATGGTTGAAATACAATGGTAAGACCAATGTCAAGATGAAGAACTCGAACAATAAGTACCGCTGTTTGGTGTTCTCGTTCATCGAGCGTGAGGATGGAAAGAACCGTGAACTGATACGTTTCTATATCACCGACGACAAGAACCACCTGCCCGTACGTCTTGACATGTTCCTGAATTTCGGCTCTGCCAAGGCCTATCTGACGGGTTACAAGGGTCTGCGCAATCCTATGGAGTCGAAGATAGAATAGTGCTCCAGATAAAAGGTGCTATTGTACGGCACGGATACAACGTCCGCTGAAACGATTGCTTGACAGGTCTCCATAGTGCACATCTATATTGGAGAAGTTGAACTCCAGACACCACGCTTTGTTAGGATTAGCTGTGTAGAGTGTTGAGGTCCAGTAGACGCCCATGATACCGCGAAACTGTGTGTCCGCATAGAAGCGGAAACCTGTGATAGGCAGGAAGATGGAGTTACCTGTCTTCTTGCCTGTTACCTTATAGCCATTGACGCCGTCTTTTGTCATCCATTCCCATGTGCAGTTAGCCGGGTTTATCAACTCCTCGTACTCATCTATGGTTGGCATACGCCATTTACCACCCCAGTTTGCACGGGCAGCATCGTCCGCAGGAGCTAACTGGGTTCTTCTGTCAGCAGTCGAATATTTGGTCAGGTACTGAGAGTTTCCTTTGCTCCAGGCATAGGTATTCCACGAGTAATATTCTTTCGGTTTGGTCTCACCCCATGCGAAATACGTGCCAAAGCCAGAAGATTTCTTCGCACCCACATTCATGTTGGCCCATTTCACACTAAGTCCTAAATCAACGGCCTCAACTCCGTCAGGAGATTTAGTGTTGTCGTCTACTACGTTAACCTTAGCATCGCCTACCGTCCCAAAGAACATGGCGGCCATCATCATCAGAAAAATCTTCTTCATATCTATTTTTGTTGGCAAAGTTACAAATTAGCGAGAACAAAACCAAATAAAACAGCAGGAAAATAAGATTATTTGCTAAAAAAGAGCTACCTTTGCGACATGGAAGAAAATGAACTGTTCGAAGGGTTGAGGGTGGTCGTCCTGGACGATGGCCTCGAGGTGGTAGAGCCTGACGTGTTGGTGGACATCTCTTCCATTGCAGCATGCTTCCAAGACTATGGGCATCATCCGTTGGCGTACCTCATCAATCGCCTGAAGGCATCAGCAAATACACAGCCTATCCTGTTGGGAAACTTTGCTGGAACGGCCCTCGATCAAATCATCCACGATCCTGATGCTGGCTTTGGCGACATGCTACGCACTTCGTTTAGTGAGCAGGCGCTGCAGTTCTGTACCTGTGAGGGCTTCCGCCCGGCACAGTTTAAGGCCGATGCCCAGCGACAGGTGGCGAACATTCGCGAGGCAGTAGATGAGCTGTTTAAGCAGTATGACCGCGAAAAAGCTCTGCTTGAGCCTTCTTTTGTCTGCAAGGAATTAGGCCTGCGAGGACGCGTAGACCTGATGACCAGTGATATGCGGCTGTTGGTGGAGCAGAAATCGGGCAAGAAGTGGATGGGTTTCCGTGAGGCCCATTTCGTACAGGTCCTGCTTTATTATGGAGTGCTACGTTATAACTTCCAGCAGCAGACCGACCATGTAGACATCCGTTTGCTTTATTCCAAATATCCGCCCAGCGATGGTTTGCTGAGGGTGAAGCATTATGAAGATCTTTTTCGTGAGGCCATCCACCTGCGCAACCTTATTGTCGCCATGGAAATCAACATCGCCCGTAAGGGCTTTGGCTCTATTCTACCTCTGTTACAGCCCGATGTGTTGTTGCAGCGACATGAGAAGGCGGAATTTTATTATCGCTATGTCTATCCTGAGATGGAGCGTGCGCTGCAGCCTTTGCACCATCTGACAGCCATTGAACAGGACTATGTGGAACGCATGATGACGTTCGTCTATCGCGAGCAGATGGCCCAGCGATTCACAGAGAATACAGAAGATGATCTGCGTCGTGGCGATATGGTCTATTATTATCGTAAGGATGGCGACCCAGACCTCTGCCACCATATATTAAATAAAGGTGTGATAGAGCAGATAGATGATGAAGAGATAACGGTGTGGCCCAGTGATAGTAAGGAAGACACCCCTGAAACCCTGCGTAAAGACATATATGCCATAGAGCCAGCAACTACTGAGGCCACAGTGACGGCGGCACTGCGCAGTCTGATGGCTTTTTGCAAAGCCTCGCCAGACAAGCGCGACTTGCTGCTGGGGCAGCGTGCTCCCCGTCAGGATGTTTCGCAGCAACTCTCCTGTTCTTATCATCCTGCTTACGATGATATCCTATTGCGTGCCAAACAGGCTCGTGACTATTTCCTGTTGCAAGGTCCCCCGGGAACAGGTAAGACCTCAATGGCCCTCCGCTTCTTGGTGGAAGAGGAATTCTCAATTCTCAATTCTCAATTTTCAATTCTCTTGACCGCCTATACCCATCGGGCAGTTGATGAGATATGTGCTATGCTGGAAGAGAGCGGACAGGACTATCTGCGATTAGGTAATGAAGCTACGTGCGACCCTCGTTTTGCCCATCGTCTGCTGAGCAGTGCCTTCTGCGAGAAACCAAGGTTGGACGACATCCGTCAACGGTTGGAACGTGTACCCATCGTGGTCAGCACCACGCTGACCTTGTTGACGCGTCCCTACCTGTTCAACATGAAGCACTTCTCTCTGTGTATTGTTGACGAAGCCTCTCAGATTCTGGAACCCTATATTATCGGCTTATTGTCATCAGATAGTATAGACCGCTTCATCCTGATAGGCGACCATAAGCAGTTGCCTGCCGTGGTGGCCCAGCCCGACGATGAACCTCGATTGCATGATTGTCGCCAGTCACTCTTTGAGCGATTGCTTCGACAAGAGCGGGAGACAGGGCGCACGGTATTTACAGGTATCCTTCAATATCAGGGACGTATGCATCCTGATATCGCCGCCTTCCCTAATGAGTGGTTCTATAGACGAGAACGGCTACAGCCTGTGCCCTGCCCCCATCAGCTGGAAGAACGGTTAGACTACCATGAACCCTCAGCAGATGCGCTTGACGACCAGTTGAAACAGCATCGCGTGCTCTTCCTTCCTGTTGATGATGAGGCTTTTATGGTTGCCGACTTGTTGCGTCGTCTCTATCGTCAGATAGGTAGTGAACATTTTGATCATTCCCGTAGCATAGGAGTTATTGTAACCTACCGCTATCAGATTACCTTGATACGACGGGAGATAGCCAAACTGAATATCCCCCAATTGCTCGACATCAGTATTGATACAGTGGAACGCTATCAGGGGTCGCAGCGTGATGTCATCATCTATTCGCTGGGCGTACAGGATGCTGAACAGCTTGCCTTCCTCACCTCCAACAGTTTCGAAGAGGGCGGACATGTCATTGACCGTAAGTTGAACGTTGCAATGACACGGGCCCGTAAGCAATTGTTGATGACGGGCAATATGGACATTCTCAGGCAAAATGCAATTTTTTCTGAACTGATATGCCGTTATTGCATTTAATTTCGTACCTTTGTCACGCCAAATGGAAACAGTAGTACTACAAGACCTCACTATCGGTTATACGTCGAAGGGCAACGAAAAGGTAGTTGCCAAAGGACTGAATGCCACCCTCAATGCTGGTGAGCTGACTTGTCTGTTGGGTCGTAACGGTATTGGTAAGTCGACATTGCTACGAACGCTTGCTGCTTTCCAGCCACCTCTAAGAGGCTCTATTCTCTTGGCAACCTCACCTCTTACTGCTCTGACTGACAAAGAACTAAGCCGAACCATCGGCTTGGTACTCACCGAGAGACCTGACGTGCAGAATATGACGGTCCGCTTCCTGGTAGGTATGGGACGTTCACCATATACGGGCTTTTGGGGTACCCTGTCGGCGACCGATGAGGCGATTGTCGATGAGGCTATACGTATGGTGGGTATTGAATCACTCGAAAACCGGCAGGTGCAGACACTTAGCGACGGCGAGCGCCAGAAAGTGATGATTGCCAAGGCGCTGGCACAACAGACACCAATTATCTATTTAGACGAGCCTACGGCGTTTCTTGACTTTCCCAGTAAGGTCGAGATGATGCAACTATTACGTCGATTGGCGCGTGACGGCCAAAAGACCATCTTCCTTTCGACGCATGATGTGGAACTGTCGTTACAGTTGGCTGACCGCATCTGGCTGATGGAGCCTGACATGCTCCATGTGGGAATACCACATGAACTGGCAGACTCTGGAGTACTGAGCAAATTCATCGAACAGGGAGGAATCACCTTTGACACACAGTCACTAACCATACGCGTACAGTAATGATACAAGGACATGGCGACGATATTTTCCGTTATCGGGAGTTGCTGAAGATGAACTTCAGCTCGACCTGTTATCAGCATGCTGACCATACGGCCCTGCGCCAACATCTGGCTGAGCATGTTGATGTGTTGGCAAACTACCCTGAGCCATACCCGCAAGACCTGGAACGGCTTATTGCCCGTCAACATGGCATCTCGCCCGAAGCGGTGATGGTGACAAACGGAGCTACCGAGGCCATCTATCTCATTGCCCAACTATTGCAAGACAGTTGCAGCATCATTCCCGGACCGACGTATATGGAGTATGCCGATGCCTGTCGCCTGTACAAGCATGTTATCACTTACGAGAATATGGGCGATGTGGCCGATATGCCGAAAGACCGCGTCTATTGGATATGTAACCCCAACAATCCGTCAGGCAACGTGTTAATGAAGGGTTTTGTCGAGTATGTCGTCCGTCGTTCACCGCGCTATACATTCGTTGTCGACCAGTCGTATGGTGCGTTTACTCGGGAGCATCTACTTGCTGCCCACCATGTTCAAGAGCAAACCAATCTGTTTATACTTCATTCGCTGAGCAGGCAGTATGGTGTGCCAGGTTTGCGCATAGGCTACATCTTGGCTCATCCCACGAATATCCAATTGTTGCGTGCGCAGCGTCACCCTTGGGCGATACCTGCCCTAAGCATTGAGGCAGCCCGCTTTCTGCTGCAAGAAGGTAAACCTGCTGTAGATGATGTTGATGCCTATCTGGCTGAGACGGAACGGATGCGTAGTGCTTTGCGCAAAATCAAAGGATTGCGGGTCTTTGAAACCAAGACCAACTATATGCTCTGTGAACTGAGTGATGTCAAGGCGTTGGTACTTAAAAACCACCTTATCAAAGAACATGGCATGCTCATACGCGACTGTAGCAATTTCTATGGACTGTCCGACTATTTCTTTCGTGTTACTGCTCAGTTGCCTGAAGAGAACGATGCTCTTGTTGCTGCCATCAGCGATTTTCTGTCAACGAAATAATAGTAGTGTACTATAAAAGCAAGACGGACTGCCTTCTGAAATCCTCAGGGCAGTCCGTCTTATTTAGTATGTTATGAAAAATTTGAGAGAGAAATGAAACTTCACAGTTTCGCGGTGTTTTAATAACTTAATGTGTGTAAATATAGAGAAAGCATAGAAATTCTACTTAGTCTTTGGGACGATCGGGTAGCATCACCTTGGTGCTGTCTGCAGTCCAATCACTGGTGTTTTCTGCCTGCACAGGACTGACTGTTGCCATGCTGTCCATTTGTTGCTGGATGGCGGCATAGTCATCATGTTTGTTCCACGAATTATCCCACGGTGCTTGTAGGGCACCACCCACAGTCAGGAAGATGGCAATGACAGCTGCGGCCTTGAAAAGCGGCATGAGACGACGGGTGAGCGTAATCTCGACAGCCTTCACGACAGGCGCTCCGTCGTTGGCTGGCTTCTCGTCGATTATTTCCATCATACGGGCATCGAAGTCATCGCCCAACGTCTCTTCAGCGTCGGCTGTGAAGAGGACGCGCCATTGCTCCATCTCAGCGGGGATGTGCTCCTGGCTGAAGAAGGTACGCAGGATGCGCTCCTCTTCGAGGGTCGTTTCTGCGCTGAAGTAGCGGTCTAACAGTTGTTCGATGTACTTGTAGTCCATAATCTTTTTGTGGTTCTCTATATTAACAGACGATTGTCGAAGTAGAAAGTTACAGCAAGGTGAAAGTTTTTTATTTTTTCTCATTAGTCAGTGTGAGGAAGCGCTCGCGGATAGTTTGGCGGGCACGGAAGATATTGGTTTTCACCTGCTGTTCGGTGATGTCGAGTATGGTGGCAATGTCGCGATACGACTTTCCTTCGACATCGCGCAACTGCATACATGTTCGCTGTTTCTCAGGCAGTTGGGCAATCAGTTGGCGCACCAGATGTAGACGGTCGTGTTCGATGGCTACCTGCTCAGGATTCGACGCGTGGCTCTGGTCGGCAGGATCGATAAGGGGTGGTGCTGTCCGCAGTTGCCGCTCCATACGTCGCGTTTTGTCGAGGGCGAGGTTTCGGCAGACGGTCAGGCAAAAAGCCTCTATGGATTCCATTTCAGCCCACTGCTCGCGACGTTTCCATACCTTCATCATGGTTTCCTGCACAACATCTTCTGCCTCCGTACGTTCTTGGGTGATGCGGAGAGCCAGCCGGAAGAGTATGTTCTTCAGCGGCAGTATGTCGTTTTGGAAACTAATGGTCTTCATTGTTCTGACTCCACAAAGGTAGTGTTTTTTGCTGGGGTATGCAAGAGTTTTATGACACTTTTATGGTAAAAAACGCTCAATAGCGGTGTTTTGTGAAAAAAAAGTTGTATATTTGCAGCTGATGACGAGTCTTTACACACGATATATTACAATAAGGTATGTGCTGTTCCTGTTGTTGCTATGGCCGCTGGTTACCTATGCCGTCGGTCCGACAGCCGGGTTTGACTCACTGCGCCATCTGTCGACAGAGGAGCTGATGGAACAGGGGCGTGGCTATTATATACAGCGTCAGCCAGCCAAGGCACTGGCATGTTTCACCATTATCAGTGAACGTTCTACTAAGACTGATGCTGACTCGAAGTTACGGGTCAGGGCGCTGAACAACTGCGGCTGTGTCTATAAGTACTACTATTTCGACTATACTCAGGCTTACGACTATTTTATTCGTGCCTATGACCTGTGCGAAGAGCTTCGTGACGATGAATTCCTGCCCGTCATCATGGTCAATTTGGGTGATTTGCTGAACGACTATAGTCTGAACTACAATTCGCAACCTCTCGCCCAACAGGCCCAGGAACTCTTCGATAAATGCATTCATCAGGCAGTAGAAACCAAGAATTGGGAGTTGCTGACGACAGCCTTCTTCAATTTGGCCAACCAGAATTACGATTTGAAACTCGACAACTATCGTGTGTTGTTGTCGAAGGAGATACCTGACAGCACTCCCGATCTGGCCTATACCCGTTTGCTGTATCAAGCTATAGGTCACATGCAGCGTCAGGAGTATGTCAAGGCACGCGATTGCTTCAATCGTCAGTTGCAGGTCATCAGTACCCAGTGGGCTCCTGAGCGCGACTCCTTGGCTTCGTATATGAATATTGCTGCCACCTACCGGCTACAGAAAGACTACCAGTCGGCTGTTGACTATCTGCTGAAAGCCTTGCAACTGACTACCGACAAGGATATTAGCGACCTCTCCGCACATATCAGTAAGCAGTTGTCAGAACAGTACCGACTGTTGGGTAACGAGACGGAGGCCGCTCACTATCATCTGCGTTATATGGAGATGATGGAGAAGACCCATACCAACCAGTTGTCGCATATTGCCGAGCTGAACTACATTCGCGAACTGAAGAAAGAAGCGGCGAAAACTCAACAGTTGGAAGAGCGCCAGTTGTTACAGCAACTCCTTTTGCTGGCCGCTTTGGTCGTGTTGGTGGTTATCCTCTTCTTCGTCTTGTTGCTGTGGTATAAGAACCGCCAACTGAAGGAGCGCAACAAGAGCCTGTACGAAAAGAACCGTCAGGTGATGCGTATTGAGGCCGACGAGCAGAACTTGCGCAAGGCTTATAGCAAGAGCAGCCTGAACGATGAACAGCGCGAGTCACTTATCCTTCGCATTCAGGAGGTGCTCAACGACTCTGACGTCATCTGTCAGCAGGACTTCACGCTCAGCAAACTGGCAAAGCTCATCAATTCGAACACCACCTACGTTTCGCAGGTCATTAACGAGAAATACGGTATGGCGTTCAGCAGTCTTCTCGGCAGCTGCCGTATTAAGATTGCCTGTCAGTGGATGGAAGACCCTGAGCGCTACGGCAATATCACCATCGAGGCTATTGCAACGGGTACTGGTTTCAAGTCGCGTACGGCCTTTGTCAATGTCTTCAAGCGTGAGACAGGCCTTAAGCCGTCGGAGTATCTGCGTATGGCCACCGCCAAAATAGCCTAATTGCTATTTTTGTGCATATTTACAAATGTGAACGAATAGAGTTTCTCCTTTTTGTTCCTTTTGCTAATATTATTAGTACCTTTGCAGCCATTATTGCTTATTTTGAATATTCTAACTAAAAACAAGCACAAACACAATGAAGAAAAAATTACGCTTTTTGCTGCTTACAGCATTAACAATGGTGTGCAGTATTGTGTTGGCACAAGATCCTGTTACATGGGATGCTTCCTCTAAGGATGCTCTTCCCAACATAAGTGTAAACAGTGACCTTACGCTGACTTGGATTGAGGCTGGTGGCGACCAAGCCCCTTCCTATTCAACCCAGAGCAACAAGACTGTTGTCTACATGAGGAGTGGCAACAAACTAACTGTTGCTGGTGCTGACGCTAATGTAACTATCACCAAGATAGTCTTTACTTATGTTGGTGATAACGTTGGACTTTCACCGAGTGTTGGTACATCTAGCAATAACTTAGGTGACAACACTAGTACTTGGACTGGCGAGGCTAACAGCATTACTTTCACGGCTAGTGGCAAGCGCTATGTGAAGTCAATTTCTGTGACTTATACTGGTTCTGCTACTCCCGTTGTAAAGGTTCCTGAGTTGGCTATTACTAGTGTGTCAGGCTTGAATACCACTGTTGCTCTCGACGGAGAAAGTGGCAAAACGATTGCAGTCTATTATGCCAATACTGGCAAGGCTGCTGCTGAGAATGCTAAGTTGACGCTCTATGTTGGTGATGCAGCAAACAGAGTCGTAGATCTTGGAACGATTGCTGCTGGTGCTTCTAATAAGTGGAAGAACATCACTTACGATGTAACAAAGATTGAGAAAGGTGAGCATGAGGTTTACATTTCTCTGACTGCTGATGGTGTTGATGCCGTAAATACTGATAAGACAAAGGTAAACTTCACGAAGGCTGATCCTGTACCTGCATTCACTATTTCAGCTCCTGCAGTTACTGTTCCTTACAATGCTGAGAGCTATAATGTTGTTGCTACGCTGAAGGAAACCAATAACGTGGCTGCAAATGAAGTGAAAGTTCAACTGAGAAAGGGCTTTTCTGACATGCTGGCTACCACGGTTCTTGAGACAGTAGCCGCTAATGCAGAAACACAGGTGTTGCTTACCGTTGCTAAAGAACAGTTCGAAACCGGCACAAAGACCTATTATCTCTATGTTAACGACAAGTACTTGAACACTGTTGACGTTACTTTCGAAGAGGCTCCTGTCGTAGAGACTAAAGATCTGGTCATTACTGCTATTGACGGTACTATCGATCTGGCCAATGAGAGCAGTAATGTACGTGTTATCGTTGAGAACAAGGGTAATGTAGACATCACGGATGCTCCTGTTACGCTGATGGCTGGCGAGAAGACACTTGGTACTGCCACTGTATCTGCAAGGGCAGGACAGCAGGGCTTCTGCTATGTTGCTGTTGCTTCTGAGGGTCTGACTGCTGGTGAACTGGCTGTGAAAGCTATTGTTGCATACGACGAAGGCAAGAGTGCCGAGTTGGAGGCTACGCTGACTGTTAAGGCTGCTCCTGTTCCTGCTGCTAAGTTTGAACTGACTGCTGAGAACGTTTCGACCAAGGTTGGCGAAGCAAACTTCACAGTTAAGGTAAAAGTTAAGAATGTTGGTACCGCAGCTGGCGCCGCTGAGGTGAAGCTGGTTAAGGGTACAGAGTCTCTTGCTGACGCTCTGACAACTAACTCTCTGGAAGTTAATGGCGAGCAGGAACTGACCTTTACTGTTGCAAACCCATATACTACCGCAGGTACTTTCGACGATATTCAGGCTTTGACCACCGATGGTAAGGCTGGCTGCCACGTCAACGTTGCCGTAGCAGCTGCTGACGTCGAGCCAGTTGTAGACATTGCTCTGGTTGACATCAGTGGTATCTCTGAAATCAGCCTGAAGGAAGGTGCTGTAAACACCGCTTTGGTAAGATTTACCAACAACAGCAACTTCGACGTAGAGAACGCTACCATCACACTGACGATGAACGGTACACAGGTTGGTGAACCTCAGGCTATTGTCAAGGGTCAGGCTAGCGTTTCGTTCACGCTGCCAACTGAAGGTCTTGAAATTGGTCAGGAAGTTACGCTCGTAGCTACTTTGAACGCTACAGGCAATAAGGATGGAAACACCACTGAGGTGACCAAGACGCTGCCTGTTGTCTCTGGCGAGGTTGCTCCCGCTCCTGCCTTCACTGTTACCGCTCAGAAGGTTGAGGTGCTGACCACCGACCAGAAGGTAAAGGTTGTGGTGAACGTGAAGAACACTGGTAATGCCAAGGCTGATCGGGTTGATGTGCAGCTGAAGAAGGGCACTACACCAATTGGAGAGCCTGGGTATATTTGGGGTCTGGAGGCTGGTGCCGACAAGAACGTAACTATCGAGTTTAATAATTTCGACAAGGCAGGCACCTATGAGATGCAGGCTTGGGCTACATGTGGCGACGTTGTGGCTGCTGGCTACTTCGACATCATTGTCAAGGCTCCTGTTGCCAAGCTTGCTATTGAGAGCATTGAGGGTACTATTAACCTCGCCAATACTTCGAGCAGAGTCACCGTTACTGTAAAGAACGATGGTACTGCCAACGCTTCTAATGTTCCGGCTACGCTGAGCTATGGCGAGACGACTCTGGAGAGCACTATTCAGTTCATAAGAGCCGGTGAGGTTGGCTATGCTTACTTCCAGGTTCCTTCTGAGGGACTGACCGCTGGTGAGCTGAATGTTACCGCTAAGGTTGAATATGAAGAGAAGGTTGTTCAGCAGTCTGCTACGCTGACCGTACAGGCCGCTCCCGTTGCTCAGCCTACCTTCAGCGTTACTGCTGACAATGTGACTGTTCCGTTCGGTGCTACAAGCTTTGAGATCAAGGCAACCATCAAGAATACCAGCGAGGTGGATGCTCAAGGTCTGACCGTTAAACTGCTGGAGGGTATCACTGAGGTTGAGACTCGTACGTCCGACCTGCTGCTGCGTGCCGGTGAGTCTACCACAGAGACCTTCACTATCACTGCTACTGAGGATAAGCCGTTCGTGGCAGGTAAGACCGTTATCTATTATGTACAGGCTGGCAAGGCCCAGACAACGGTTGAGGTCACCTTCGAGAAGGAGACTGTCGCCGAGGTGAAGGATCTGGCTATCGAGAGCATCCAGGGTACTATCAATCTGGGTGCTGAGACGAGTAACGTCACCGTGACTGTGAAGAACAATGGTAATGTTGACGTGACAAATGCTAAGGTGACGCTGAGCTACGGTGAGACCACACTCGAGAAGACCGTCAGCATTAAGGCTGGTCAGCAGGGTTATGCTTACTTCTCAGTGGCTTCTGCAGGTATCACCGGTGAGACGCTGGCTGTTACCGCTACTGTTGAGCTCGAGGGCGACGCTACTTCCGCTGACAATACCAAGACAGAGAACCTGACCGTCAGGGCCGCTGATGCTCCTCAGCCTACCTTCAGCATTGAATCTAACGACGTGGTTGTTGCTTATGGCGACACCTGGTTCGAAATGTTTGCTTTAGTCACAAATACTAGCGATATTGATGCTACGAACGTTAGTGTAGAATGGAAGAAAGGTACTAAGTCGATTGGTACATCGGTTATTGAGAACCTCCCTGCTGGTCGCTCTGAAACAACCTCTATGCGCATTGAAGCTATTGACCAGAGTGCTAAGGTTTACTATGCACAAGTTGGCAATGCCCAGGCCGAGATTCATGTGACCTACCAGACTGCTCCTGCTGAAGATAAGGTCGATATGGCTCTGACTGCTATCCAGGGTCTTTCTCAGATTAACCTGAAGGAAGAGAACAAGATTCAGGTATGGTATAAGAACAACAGTAATGTCGTTGTTGACAATGCTTCTGTTGAGTTTAAGTTAAATGGCGAAGTGAAAGAAACCAAAACTATCACCAACATTGCTGTTGGTGCTTCGAACTACGTTGAGTTCACGTTGCCTACCGAGGGTCTCGTAGCTGGCCAGAAGGCCACCGTTGAGGTGAACCTTGCAGTCGAAGGTGATACAAATCTGGACGACAACCGTTTGGAGAAGAGTTACGACATTGTCTCTGGCGAGGCAGAGCCTATGGCTGAGATTATGATCAACCCGATTCGCGGTTGGAATGTCAGTGCCGGCGAACAGCAGGTTACTGTTAATGTCAGCGTCTTCAATCAGGGAGATGCTGATGCTAAGGATGTGAAGATTGAGCTCTACAAGAGCTATGGCGACGGCCTCTGCGCACCTCAGACGGTTGACATCAAGAAGGATGGCTATCAGATGCTGAAGTTCCAGTTCACCTACACCTTCGAGGAAGGCAAGAGCTACGACTTCACCGTCTTCACGAACTATAAGGATGCCAACCTTGAAGACAACATGCGTACCTTTACGCTGACCTGTCCGGCACCTGTCGCTGATGTGGCTATTGCTAAGATTGCCAATATCGAGGCTACCACTGAGCAGGAGGTTAAGATTGCCGCAACCCTGACCAACAAGAGCGATTTCGCTGCCAAGAATGTCAAGGTGGGTGTCTATAAACTCGAGAACTATGATTATCAGCTGGTGGGTATCATGCAGACCTTCGAGGAGATTGCCGCTAATGCTCAGCAGGATGTTGAGTTCAAACTTGGTAAGTTGGAGGCTGGCAACTATACTTATTATGTACGCGTAGTAAGTGTCAACGGTAATACCACTTCTACCTATCGCGACGTGAACGTGAAGGTTACCGAGCCCGTTGTCGAGACTGTTGACGTTGCTCTGACTCAGATTCAGGGTATTAGCAATATCGACCTGGCTTCTGATGGCAACATCATCACCGTTTGGATGGAGAACAAGGGTAACGTTGCTGCCAATGCAAGCGTAGCTGCTATGATTGGCAATACCGAACTGGAGGCTAAGACCACTACCGTTGGTGCTGGCAAGAACGCTAATGTTTCGTTCACACTGCCTACCGATGGTCTGACCGCTGGCACACAGGTTCCCGTTACGGTTACCCTTACCGTAGAGGGCAACACCAGCGAGGCTACCACGATAACCCGCATCTATGACGTCATCAACAGCGCTGTCGCTACTGAGCCCGTCTTCGAGATCAGTGCTGCTCCTGTAGAGGTTGAGTTTGGTGCCGAGAAGTTCAATGTACCTGTTACCGTCAAGAACACTTCTGCCGTTGACGCTGAGAATGTGGTGGTAAGCCTGTTCTACAATGAGACGCTGGCTTTTATAAACATTGGTTCTCTCGCTGCTGGTGCCGAGACACCTGTCTTCTTCGAAAATGTATCGAATCCGTTCATCAGAGCTGGTGAGTACACCATGTATGTACAGGCTCCGAAGGCTAACTGTGCAGTGACTGTCACCGTGAAGCCCGAACCCGTTGTGGCTAAGATGGAGGTTGCTCTGACCGCTATCCAGGGCATCAGCAATATCGATCTGGCCGAGGATGCTACCAACACCATCAGCGTATGGGCTGAGAACTCGGGTAATCAGGATGCTGATGCTGCCATCAGCGTCACGCTGAATGGCACTGCCGTTGGCGAGGCCCAGACCCTGAGTCTGCAGGCTGGCAGAAATGGTGCTGTTAACTTCGAGTTGCCCACTACTGGTCTGACCGCCGGCACGAAGGCTACTGTTGTGGCTACCGTTTCCGTTGCTGGCAACACTAGCGAGGCTACCACGCTGACTCGTGAATACGACATTGTCAACAGCGCTGTCGCTACTGATCCTGTCTACGAGGTTGCTGCTGCTCCTGTTGAGGTTGAGTTTGGTGCTGAGAAGTTCAATGTCGTTGCTACTGTCACGAACACTAACAACATTGCTGCTGACAACGTTACCGTTAATCTGTTCCACAATGGCGTCATTGCTACCCAGACTGTCAGCGTAGCTGCTAATGCCACAACGACCGTTACCTTCAACGACGTAGAGAATCCGTTCACCAAGGCTGGTACCTACACCATGTATGTACAGGCTCCGAACGCTCAGGCCGAGGTGGCTATCACCGTGAAGCCCGAACCCGTTGCCGAGACCATTGACTTGGCAGTGACCGCTATCCAGGGTACGCTGAGTCTTGAAGTTAAGAACAACTACCTCACCGTCTTCGTTGAGAACAAGGGTACTGTAGATGCCTTCAACGCTCCTGTTAAGCTGATAGTCACCAGTGGCGAGGACATTTTGGAGATTGAAAGTGAGGTTATTGTGGGTGCTGGTCGTAGCTCGATGTTGACATTCACAGTTTCTTCTGAATTCCTCAACGCAGGTGAAGCCAGCGTTACCGCTACTGTAACTGCTGAAGGCGATATCGACGAGACCAACAACTCATTCACGCAGTCTTACACCATCGCTCCTCTGCAGCCTACCTTCGAGCTGGCTGTTGCTGACGTGACGGGATATAAGGGTGATCTGACCGTCGATATTCCTGTGACTGTCAAGAACACGAGCAAGGTTGATGCTGAGAATGTAGAGGTTGGTGCTTATCTGGACGGTAGCCGTCTTGGATACATCACCATCCAGAAGCTTGAAGCCAACAGCGAGGCCAATGATGTCATCAAGGTGGCTACCAGCTACCTCCAGCTTGGCAAGAACCAGCTGCTGATTGCCGTTGGCAATGTGACGAAGTGGGTTAACGTTACCGTTGTTGAAGGCAATGGCATTGCCGCCATCAAGGCTAAGCATGGTGACGACGTGAAGGTATATACCGTCGGTGGCCAGAAGGTTGACAACGTCAAGAAGGGTGTTTACATCGTCAATGGCCGTACGGTCGTCGTGAAATAACACACTTTTTCCTCTAAAATAATGTGCAGGATGGGTATTTATTGCCCATCCTGCCTTTTTTGTATTTCCCGTTGAAATGGGCGATTTTTAAAACCGTTATGGTGAGTTTTTGTGCATATTTACAAAAATGTACGAAGCTTTAATGGTTTTTATGCGGCGTTTTGGCTTTGATTTGTTACCTTTGTGCCTAGTTGTAATAACAAACTGCAAACAATTAAACGAAATTAGAACGAAAATGAAACAAAAAACGATGCTGCTGCTGTTAAGCTTGGTAGTGATGACAGCCAGCGCACAAATCACACTGAAAGGTATCGGCCACGACAATCGCTACAAGAAGAACAAAGAGACTTGTCAGATGGAAACCGAATATCTGGGTTGGAACAACACGCTGCAAAAATCTATCTTTATAGTTGAGAACGGCATCTATGGTATGACGTGGAACGGCTCCTCGCTGTCTGCGCCTGAAAAGGATCCTGCCGTCGTAAAGGAAGAGATAAAAGGCAACAACGAGAAGGAAATCTGGGCCAACAACTTCAATATGATGTATGGCAACTCGGGCGCTTGCTATGTCAATGGCAAGCTGGTGACCGTTTCCTCTCGCGACGAGTCGTCAACCGTTGACGAAGAGTTGTTCCGTGTCTGCAAGTGGGATGCCAAGACGGGCAACCTGCTCAGTACTGAGATTCGTCCCAAGAGCGACCACTTGGAGTCTGCCGGTATGTCTTACAACCCTAAAGACGGTAAGGTCTATGGTCTGTTCTATCTGACAGGCAACCAGTTGTCTGAGGAGATTACCTCCGATCCCGAATACTTTGCTGACCAGGACGATGATATGACCGATGGCGACGCAGGTTATGCTATTTGCACTGTTGACCTGAAGACCATGAAGGTCACCCCCATCACTCCTGGACTGTACTATTACAACTTTATCACTTTCGCCATCAACAGCGAGGGTCGTGCCTTTGCTTTGACCAGCGGTGGCAGCAATGCTGTTCCTGGTGAAGATGGCAAGCAGCGTGATATTGACAACAAGCTGACGGGTGCTCAGCTCTATGAGTTCGACCTTACTACAGGTCTGATGAAGACCAAGGCTGTTCAGAAGACTGATTCTGAGACTGGTGAGCTCTATACCGACTATGAGCCGTTGGTAGGTGCTACGGGCTACAGCTCACAGTATCGTCGTCAGGCAGCCTGCTTTGCCAAGAGCAATCCCAACAAGATGTACTGGGTAGGCTACTTTAATAGTGGTAAGGGCGTCAACGAGTGGGGTTCTTGGAGTTCTCTGCCCGATAAGGATTGGGAGACCAATGGCAAGTACGATACCTCTCTCTACGAGGTAGATATCACCACTGGTGAGGCTACTCGTCTGGCAAATGTCGACAAGCGCTGGATCTTCTCTGCCTTGTGGGTAGAGGGTGACGACTGCAGCGACGATGCAAGTATTGATCCCTTCAATCCTGGTGGTGACATCCCCACAACAGGAAACTTCATTGCTATCCAGCAGGCCGACAACGGTAGCATCTGGCAGCATGTCGAGATGGGCCAGCAGTATAGCTACTTCATCGAGGCTTCTGAGGGTTGGAAGGTTCATAGCGTGACCTTCAACGGTTCTCAGCTGACTGTCGAGGAAAATGTAGTTGTTACTCCCGCCGTTTCTCTGCAGTACAACCGCCTCATTGTGACCTACGAGCAGCAGGCTACCGCCATTGAGCAGGCTCCTGCCGCTACTCCTTCTAAGGCTTTGATTCTGGGCTCTGCCGAGGGCGTTCACATCGCCAATGCCAAGGCCGGCGACCAGGTGACGGTTTGTGGCGTCGATGGCCGTGTGGTTTACTCACGCAAGCTCAGCGGCACCTATGCCGACATCAGCCTGAAGCCTAATACCTTATATATTATTAAGGTGGCCGACAAGGTGGTGAAGGTGAAACTTTGACACGTTACTTCTTACTAACAAATACAATAAATGAATTCCCTAAAACAAACTATTACCAAGGCCCTGGCCGTCATTGCAGTCCTCATCGTAGGCTGTATGACGGCTAGTGCCGATACAGTAACCGAGGGTTTCGACGATTATACACTTACCAGCGGTCTGCCCAGTGGGTGGAACTTCTCTGGTACTGACGGAGTGATTGTCAGAGAAACGGAGACATACCACACCAAGGCTCCCTGTGTCTCTGTTCCCCAAGTGAATACCGATACTTATCTCATTACCCCTGAACTGACAGGAGACTTCAGCTTCTGGTTGCGCAATCAGACCAAGAACTATCAGGCCAGCATTACTGCTTATGCCTGCACTTATGCTGATGGTGTAATGACGCTGGGTGCTCAGATAGGTACGAAGACGCTGGCCAAGACCTCTGGATCAAAACCCTCTTGGGAGCAGGTTACCTTCAGTTCTCAGACAGGTACTCGTGTGGCCTTGCTGATATCTCGTGGCCATTTCGACGACTTCACCTATACTCCCTATCAGGCTTCTGCCGAGGCTACGCTGACCATTGCCGACTATGCGTCGGGCAGCAGTTTCGATTTTGGTACGGTGGCAGCAGGAACGACGAAGACCTTCTCGTTGTGGAATGGCGGCTTGGCCGACCTGACCATCAGCGCCATCAGCGTTACGGGCGACTTCACCATTACGGCAGGTGCCGACCTGACGACTGTCGCTTCGAAGTCGACGGCTGAGGTGACCATCGCCACTCCTGCTAAAGATGCCGAGGGTGTGCTGACCATCATGTCCAGCGATGCCAACAGTCCCTACATCATCAATTTGAAGAGCACGTATAAGGTGCCGGCACCCATCATGGGCGTCGACCCCACGAAGGTAGACTTTGGCCGCGTTTCTGCCGACGCCTCGCAAACCATTACCATCAGCAATACCGGTGATGCTGAGTTGACGACCTCTATCCTTTCTGACAACGACGACTTCACAGTCAGCAAGGCAGCCATCAATGTTGCTGCAGGCCAGTCAGAGACGTTTACCATTACCTATCATTATAATGCGGAGGCCTATGGAGGCCACGCTGCCACCATCACCCTTACGCCCAATGTCGGCGAAGTGGTAACTATCAGTGCATCGGCCAGTGTCAAGGATCCCAATGCCTGGAGCGAAGACTTCTCGGCAGGTGTCCTGCCCGATGGTTGGGAGGTTGACGGCTCTGCTGCCAGCTGGACCTTCGAGAATGGTGAGGCCAAAGGCAAATACGAGGGTGCTGGCCATTGGCTGCTCACTCCACAGCTCATCGTCAAGGCTGGTGAGTCGCTCACCTTCCAGGCTAAGGCCAACCAAGCCTTTACCGACCTCGTTGTGCAGTATCAGAAGGATGGTGGCGCATGGACGACTAAGCTGAGCCAGGACATCAGCAGTATCCGAGACAACTACGAGACCTTCACCATCAGTGGTCTGGAGGCTGGCACCTACCGCTTCCGCATAGCTACTGAGAACCTCTGTCTCGACAACTTCGAGGGCTTCCAGCTGGTAGGCTCCTCAGCTGTCAAGGAGACGTGGTGGGTCAGCTATGTCTTCTCCTACAAGGTTGATGGCGTCGACTATTCAGAAGTAGATACTGAGACGATGGAGGTTAAAATCGATGATGACCGTATTTACTTTAAGTTCCCAGAGCCCATCACTGGCGGCACATGGATGCAAGGCACTGTAGATGCTGATGGCTGCCTCGTCTTCCCCAGCGGACAGTATATTGGTTCGTATGGCGGCTATAAGACCTACTTCTGTGGAGCTGATGCCGAACAGAATCTGCTCGACAATATGGTGTTCATACCCAATGACGATGGCGACTCCTACTTCTGTACATCCGTCCTTGTCAACACCTCTACCACCGCCTTCAACCCCTTCGGCATCTTCTCTAATGTCGTTGTCAGCAAGACCGAGCCCGTCGACGGCGTTGGCGCTACGCTAAATGATAAAGGAAAAATGACAAATGATCATGTCTACGATCTGCAGGGCCGACGTGTGGTGAACCCCAGAAAGGGTCTGTATATCGTTAATGGTCGCACTGTCGTGATTAAGTGATGGAAAAAAACCGTGAAAACCGAGCGCAGAGCCAATAAACCTACGCAGCATAAAAAGGTGCGACGAAAGCACTCCGACCATGAAGGTTGGAGAAGCGACTAAACAAAGACAGAGAATAAATAAAATATTACTAACAAAAACCAAAAACATTATGGAAAAACAATCTTACCTATCTAAGAGTAGGTATCTACTCCTTTTTCTATTTGCCCTAATTGTCGGCAGCGGCTCGGCGTGGGCGGATGATTTGACAATCTACAATGATGCGGATTATTCATATGAATATGTTCCATTTTATGGCTATGGCGCAGATGCCGTACAGCATGATCAAATGATAATACCTTCTACAGTATTGACAACATTAGATGGAAAGAAGATAACGTCTATGACGTTTTATTATAAGACTAATGAATCTTCCGGTACTAATGTTGGCAATTGGACAGTTTCTTTAGCAGAAACGAATGCTACAACTCTTTCTGCCCTTGACACAACGACTCCATTAACTCAGGTCTATTCTGGATCAATTACACCAAACACCACAGATAAAACAATCACGATTACTTTTGACAATGGATATGATTACAGTGGTGGGAATCTTTTAGTGGACTTTAACCACCCCAATGCATCTGGCTACAAGAGATTTACATTCTGGTGCGTTTATGTTTCTCCAGCACCAGCATACTCAAGCGGTGCTCAAAGAAACTATCTTCCTAAAACAAAATTCACTTATGAGGATTCATCCGTTTCAGGTCCTGCTTTAGCTGTATTTGATGGATCGACAAAGATAAACTCTAATTCATCATATGACTTTGGTAATGGAGGGATGTTTGCAACGGCAAGCGCTACAAAGACCTTTACGCTGAAGAATGCTGGCACAGAGGCTCATACTATATCTGTTAAGAGCGAAACTGGTGGTTTCTCTCCTTCGTTGTCAAATGGCGGTGTCCTTGCAGCAAAGTCTGGAAATACTGATGGTTCAATAACTCTTACTCTTACTATGCCAGCTGCCACAGCTAGTGGTGTAATCACTCTGGAGTCTTCTTCTGACGCCATAGATGATTTTGTAATTAATGTTAGTGGAACTATACGCGATAACAATAAAATATTTGTTGACTTTACCAATAAAGATCCTAAGCCAGAAGATTGGACATTAGATACAGGATGGAGTGTGAATGGTGGCGGGTACGCTACAATTGGTAACTCTGAAGCTTCTGTTAGAACCTCTCAAATTGTTTCTTCAGGAGAAAACTTGATAATAAGGTATAGAGGAAACAATAGCTATTGGAGTTCTTGGGGCGCTTCTTATTATCCGTCAATTAAAGTTTATACGGCAACGACTGGAAACGGAGGTGGTGCAGACTGGGAGCAGGTCGGCTCTACAATAACTGGAGAAGATATAGGATATAACGAATGGAAAACGACATCGTTTACAATACCTAATACGGCAAAGTACATTGCTATTACTGGTAAATATATTGACATTGATGCTATTTACGGTTGTCAGGAGCCATTAAATGTCAAGCCCAAGAATTTGGGTTATTCAAATGTTACCAACTCATCTGCTCAGTTGAGCTGGACTTCTACTGCTTCCAACTTCAATATTCAGTATAAGGCTACAGGTGATGCAGATTGGACTACAATTGAGAATGTAACAGCAAATCCTTATACGCTGACAGGCCTTTCTGCTGTAACTACTTATCAAGTGAAGGTTCAGGCAGATCATGGCGCAAATGGTCTCAGCGATTATACTGATGCGATTTCATTTACAACGAAGCCGAATCCAGTATCTTCATTTCCTTATACAGAGAACTTTAATAGCCTTTCTTCTGACGAGATTCCCGCTTATTGGGATAACTCGGAGGGTACGACAACTACAGCCTCTTACAAGTGGGTGTACTATGCCACAGGACATGAAGGCAAATGTGTCCGTTTTGATTCATACAACAATAACAGTGGAAGAACCAATTTCTTGAAGACTCGTCCGTTTAGCTTTACAGAAGGACAACCCATGAGACTATCTTTCTGGTACAAGAATCCAACGGGTGGTGATTTCTCTGTATATGCTTCTACAGATGGTGGTGCGACATATCCCACTGAGTTGGCAACAGGTCTGACGGGTAAGAGTGATTGGACAGAGAAAGTGATTGACATTCCTGCAGCAGTCTATGGAAATAATGTTGTCATTGTATTTAAAGGCACTTCTAACTATGGTAGTGGCGATGCTTATATCTACTTGGATGATGTAACTATCAGCGAGAAGTCTAACTATGCTATGAGCATCACTGGCTCAGACGTAAGTGAGAATACTATCGCATTCGGAACAGTAAAGAATACGACTACGACAAAGACCTTCACCATTAAGAATGATGGCGGAAGTGCTCTGACCCATGTTTCTGTAGTGAGCAGCGACGCAGAAGTGTTTACCGTTTCTGATACAGACTTCGAAATTGCTAAGGACGGAACAAAGGAAATCACTGTTACTTTCGTGAAGGGTGTAGAAAAGGATGGAGGCTACAGCGAGACTATTATCGTTAGCCAAGCTAATATTGCCACGCCTATTGAGTTGACGGTTACTGGAACTTACGTTGCTCCTACTCCTGCTACCATGAACGTAACCATAGCAGAAGCAGCTGTTGGCGAAACTGTTGCCTTCGGAACAGTTAACAAGGCTACCACGAAGACCTTTAAGGTTTCGAACACTGGTGAGTCAACTCTGAATGCAACGATTGGACTCTCTGGCGCAAATGCTGATAAGTTCACTCTGTCAACGACTTCTCTCGAGGTTGCTGGTGGTGCTAATGAAACCTTCACTGTTACCTTCGATTCTGACGACGAGGATGTAGCCAAAACAGCTACCGTTACTCTCTCTGCCGCTGGTTTGGATAATGTAGCCTTCAACGTTACAGGTACATATTCTAACTTCTGGACGGAGGACTTTGCTGCAGGCACACTGCCTACTGGTTGGGTAATAACTCCAGGATCATATAGCGGTGACACATATGCTTGGCATATTGGCACATTCTCAGACTATGAGAATAAAACCAGCATGGCTATTGCTCCCACAAGCACGACATATAACACGATTATTACTCCGCGTCTTGCTGCCAAAAAGGATGATGTATTAAACTGGGATGCATATTTCAATTGGAGTGATGAATATATGACAGTAGAATGGTCTAATGACGGACAAACCGGATGGACAACCATCTATGACCAGTATAAACCAACAGATGAAAGCGTCTCTACACGCTACTACCATAAAGAGATGTCATTCACAGCACCAGCTGACGGAAACTATTACCTGCGCTTCACTTCACGCTACAGCAATGGTATTGACAACTTCTCTGGCTTCAAACTGAATCCAAAGACTCATGATGCCAGCATAACAGCTAAGAGCATTCCTGCAACAGGTAACCAGTATGTAGAATACACAGCTACTGTTACTGTAAACGAGCTGTTAGGAAAGGACGATGAGGTGGTTACCGCCGAACTATGGATTGGCACAACGAAGGTAGCAACAGAAGCTGACGTTACGCTGAATGCAAGCACAACCAAGCTTATCTCACTTTCGTTTACTCCTGCAACTGCTATGAGCGGTGATGCAACAATTAAGGTGTACAATGGCGATGAGAGCATTAACCTTACTTCAGATGTACAAGCAGTGACGATTGCTGCTGCAACGGTTCTGGATGAGGCTGTTGATCCTGCAATTACTGACGGAACACTTGCCTCCGTTGTGGTGAAGTACACTCCTGCAGATGGGTGGAACACGATTGCTATGCCATTTGCTTTGACAGACGATATCTTAACCGATATCTTTGGTGCAGGATATAAAATCTATGAATTTAAATCATTCTCAGAAAACAAGATTAGCTTTGCAACAGCTACAACGTTCTATGCAGGTTATCCCTATTTGGTATATGTAGAGAATGCTCCTGCTCAGGAAGACATAAAGCTTCAGGGTGTTTCTGTTGTAACGGCAAAGGCTGACACATATGGTGGTGTTACCTTCCAAAGTTCCTATGCTCCTATTGCTGCAGGTGACCTGACTGGTAACTATGGTGTAACCTCTGCTGGTGAGATTCGCAAGGCTGGTTCTGGCGCTTCTCTGAACGGCTTCCGTGCTTACTTCACTGATGTGCCTGCAAGTGCTCGTATCTTCATCGACGGCGAGGCTACTGGTATCGGTAGAATCACAGCAGATGGAGAACTGCAGATTAAGAACGTTTACAACCTGAATGGCCAGAAGGTACAGAATGTCAAGAAGGGCCTCTACATTGTCAATGGCAAGAAGGTCGTGATTAAGTGAGAATAAAGCAAGAGCTCGCTCATGCTTTATCGAACGTGAGCGAGCTCGAGCAAAGCTCAAGGTAGTGATTAAGTAAAAGCCCACCCCTGACCCCTCCCCAAGGGAGGGGGAACAGGAAGGCGAGTAAATTCACTTTAAAGAAAAAGAACAATGAAAAAGACATATATTTCACCAAGCATGACGGCAATCGTCTTGAATATGCAACCGCTGATGACCTTGAGTTCTGGTGGTGATAACCCAGATACTGTGGTCAATCATACTCCGTATAATGATAAGTTCAGCTCTCGTGGTTTCGACTTCGACGACGAGGACGAAGACTGGTAATACGCAGTTACTGCATTAACTAATAGATAGCAGCTATGACTTCAGTGCTTGAAGTTTTAGCTGCTATTGTTGTCTGTATATAGGTGTTGTTAACTGAGGATTATCGGATGCTTACAATTATCCTTCTGCAGCTTTCAGCATTTCAGATTCTTCTTCCACTACATCAAACGACTTGAGAATAGAATGGTCTTGCAAATAAATATGATTTAATGTAAAAGCAATAGAATCCAACGTCTCTTCCTGCTTCGATGGTTTAAGTTCGCATTCCCAGACGGTGATACAATGCCAGCCCATTGCAGCCAGTTTTTTCTGCTCCTCTTTGTCTCGCTCTTTGTTCCTACGAATCTTGGCTACCCAAAACTCGTGATTTGTGGCAGGAATCTTACAACAGGCAGAACTCTCCATTTTGCTGAGCTCCACAAAATGCCCATGCCAGAAACAGCCATTCACAAAAATGCAAGTACGGTATTTGCGTAGCACCAAATCTGGATGACCAGGCAAGCGCTTGCAATTTAACCTATATCTGAATCCTCTCTTCCACAATCCACGCCGCACAATCATTTCTGGCTTCGTATCCTTGTTGCGGATAGCTGCCATGTTTTTGCTGCGTTGCTGTTTGGTGAGATGATCCATGAACGACTCATTTTGATCTAACTTGAAGATTTATCTTAATAAAGAAACGACCATCTTCCTCATAAAGCCATCCGTAGTTGAAGTTTTTACTTGCATCAGGGCGTGGGTGGCCAGGATTATTTCCATCTTCACTCGTTGATGCTCTTTCAAATTTTGTTGAATTGAAGAGGAAATCTCGAAAACGATTCAGTTCATAAATATGATAACATACTATATCGCCATCTTCTTTCACAATAATCTGTCCACCAGTCGCATCGTAAATGCCAAGCCAAGGTGTTTCAGGTGTCATTCCTTGTGCACAATCCTGTAAGAAACGTTTCACCTTATACTCATAAATGTTCCCATGTGTCAAAGTGTTAAATTCTAGAGGATTTGTCTTTGTCAGTAATTCGGTACACTTTTTTAAAGAGGTCTTCCCATATGTAGCACTTATCAGAAGTAACTGCGCTAGAAGATATGGCATGTGACCGTCTATTGCTTCAAGGTTTTGGGCAAAACACATTGACTGTACTCCTCTGAACTTAATAGTAGCATTGTAATCTTCAACGAGAGACTTTAGACGTGCTGCCAAACGGCCCGAAATGGGATAGGTACGCTTGTTGAACTCTTCACAATTAATTGTTGCTCCTTCAGGTAAAACCGCTTCATAGATAAAATTGGTACCAGGTCCTGCGTTGAATAAAGTTGAATCGCTACCAAGGAAAGATTTTATGCTAAAGCCTAAGGTTTGAGGCATGCCTGTATGGAAATCTTCAATTTTTATGGTAATGTCTCGATTATGTCCGACATCCTTTATAGATGAAACTCGCAATTCTTTCAAAAAAGAGGCTATTGGGGGGAGTTGAAATGACCTTCCTTTTGTTTGTCTAATAAGCTGAAGAAGATGCTCGGCTTTTTCGGCAAAAACGTTTATCGGATAAGTAAAACTTTCCTCTTCTCCAGTTTCGTCATTCCTAATATAAATAGAAATCGAATTATTTTCACGGATATAGTTATTTGATGTTAATGTTTCCTTCCGTATGATTTCAAGAATACGATAAAATTCATTGGGAATTGCATTCAACTCATCATCAGCTACATTTAGCATTCCAGTGTCCAACAAGCGAAGAAAAACATATATCTCACTCCATTCACCTTTATTACCGCTCAATTCCTTTTTCTGTTGTTTTGATGCCATATCCTTATGCACTTATAAGTCCTAACAATTCCAATTCTTTCTCTGCTGTTGCCTTGATAGCTGGTATTGCCACACTGTTACCAAATTGCTTGTAGGCAGAGGCATCAGCAACAACAATCTTAAAGTTCTCAGGGAAGCCCTGCAATCTGGCCCATTCACGTGGGGTCATCTTACGGATACCTTCACGATTCACCTCACCCTTAATATTTGTGATTGGGGTAAAGTTGGTCAGTCGCTTGTCGATAATCAAGTTGCACTCCCTGCCCATACCGCCTACTACGATAGCGTTTGCCACACCGTCGAGGTCAATTATCTTATAACCAAAGCCATGACCAGCCGCCTCGTGACGTGCCTTATGTCTGATAAGGGTTTCCACGTAAACGGTAGAGAGGTAGTATTTTACCGACACCTCATGCTTCTCCATAACATCACGGAAGCGAGGGCGTTTGTCGCCAGTAGTCTGTGGCTCTGGATATTTGAAATTGTTGATGTCGATATTCAAATCCTTACGGAAACCTATGATATAGACACGTTCGCGATGCTGGGGTACGCCAAAATCCATAGCATTAACTACCTGTGGCGGTACCACATCATAACCAGCGTCGTCCAGATGTTCAAGGATGGTTTGAAGGGTCTTTCCTCCCTTGTGAATCATCAAGCCTTTCACATTCTCCAAGAAGAATGCCTTTGGTTGCTTGCGACGCAGGATTTCCTCTATCTCGAAGAACAGAGTGCCTCGCGTTTCGTCTTCAAATCCCAGGCGTTTACCTGCCAATGAGAATGCCTGACACGGGAAACCGCCACATAGAATGTCGAAACCGTCAGGGATGTAACTCTTTGTTACCTCCTTCGTAATATCGCCAAAGGGCATATCGCCGTAGTTGGCAAAGTAGGTTCGCTGTGCCTGTGCATCAAACTCTGAAGAATAGACGCACTTGCCGCCAAGCTCTTGCATAGCGATACGGAAACCGCCTATGCCTGCAAACAGATCGATAAAAGTAAACTTGGGATTCTTAGGTGCAGGGAAGGGGACACTGAAGAAATCTGCAAAAAGATCATTTTCTAACGGGCTTTCTGCCGCCATTGTCACAACCTCGTCGCTGACATCCTTCCACAATGGATTTTTCTTATCCTGCTGATGCTTGTACTCTATGAAGTCACGGATTGCCTCCAGTATCTCATAGCGTTTCTCGCCAGATGCTATATCGTGTTTGCCATCGAGGGTGTGCAGATAGTGGCTCAGTATGGCAACCTGCGTCTCGTATGATGCAGAGCCATATATCTTGAGTCCATCTTCTGTCACCTCTTCAGGTATCTCTGATAGTTTTATATCTTTTATCGACATATTTGTATTTACATTTAGGAATCAAGGGTCGTTTACGACCATCGGCTGTACTTGAATGCAAAGATAATGTAAATCCAGCGAAATGCAAAATAAAATATGATTTATTTTAAGGGAGCAGCTCGTTGAAAACACTCAACAATCACGCAGAGCGGTCACGGTCACAACTGTGACCATGTGACCAATTCTGCTGAAGACAACAGAATATACAAAGGTATGTTGTTTGTAGTCAGTTTGTTACAGGAATGTTGCCGTTAATTCTTGTCCATAGCGGTCACATGGTCACAGCTGTGACCGTGACCGTATTTTCAAAAGCTTATACCACAACGAAGAAGACAGGTAAGCAAGCAATTGCTTCATATAGATCACCCTCACAGCGCTCTTGTGGCTCTGTGAGGGTTTTTTGTGAAAACACCTCACCACCTCACTCGACACCCTTGGAATGCCGATATACAGGGCGTTTGCGGCCAGTGAGGTGGTGTGACACCACCTAACTAACACCTAACTGACACTTACCTGAGGCAAAACGTGTCGGGCTGTTGCGAGTGAGGTGTCAGGTAACTCTCAGGTAAGTCTTTTCAGAGAGTTACCTGGTCGCAATCCCTTTGTGCATCGGGGTTTAGGACCTGTTGAGGTAGGTGTTAGGTCTTTTTGCGTGATGCCCTCTTCGTGGCGACGGAGACGGCACTTGTTGGTCGTCTATGTGGGACTTGCTGGCCGTCTATGTGGCACTTTGTTGGCGTCTATGTGGCACTTTGTTGGCGTCTATGTGGCACTTTGTTGGCGTCGAGGCGTAACTTTGTGACTGTCAAAGTGGCACATTGACAGCGTCAAAGTATAGTATCGACTACGTCAAAGCATAGTATTTAACAAAGAAGAACTTAGCGGGTGATGATGGTGCCGTGGTGGCCATCGATGGCCGTGGCCAGGGTAATGATGACGCGGGAGACGCCGGCGTCGACGGCAGCGAGGGCATTTTCTATCTTGGGCAGCATGCCGCCACTGATGGTGCCGTCGGCCTTGTAGGCAAGGAAGTCGGCACGATTGATGGTGGCAATGACGCTGGTGTCGTCGTTAGCGTCGCGCAGCACGCCGGGCTTCTCGAAGGCAAAGATGAGGGTGACGTCGTAACCAGCGGCAGCCATTGCCTTCGCCGTCTCTGAGGCCATCGTGTCGGCATTGGTATTGAGCATGTGGCCCTGTCCGTCGTGCGTCAGCGGTGCAATGACGGGTACGAGGCCGGCCTCGATGAAATGGGCGATTTTTGCACCTGCAGCCTGGTCGACATCGCCTACGAAGCCGAAGTCGACGAGGGTTCCCGACGGAGAACCGTCGGAAGTAGTGGCTGCAACGGCGACGGGTGGACGCTTGTGGGAAAGGATGATGTTGGCGTCGGCACCTGTGAGTCCGAGGGCGTCGCAGCCTAAGGCCTGCAGGCGTGCCACCACATTCTTGTTGACCAGTCCGCCATAGACCATCGTCACCACTTCGAGCATCGCCTCGTCGGTGATGCGTCGGCCGTTGACCATGTGGGTCTCGATACCCAGTCGCTCGGCAATCTTCGTGGCTCTGCGACCACCGCCGTGCACGAGTATCTTGGGTCCGTCAATCGCGATGAAATCGCGCAAAAGTTGCTGTAACTGCGTTTCGTCTTCAACGACGGCTCCGCCGACCTTGACGATGGTGATGGGTTGTTTCATTTTTTTTTCGATATTTCGATGCTTCGATACTTCGAAGTTTCGTTATTCCAAATAAGTATATCCGTAGAGTCCTGAGCGGTAGTTTGAGAGGAACTCCTTACCCTCTTCAAGGCTAATCTTGCCCTGCTTGACACTCTTGGTCACCCAGATTTCGAGTTGGCGCACCAGCTTCTTGGGGTTGTACTGCACATATTCGAGCACCTCCTCGACGGTCTCGCCGTCGAAGATCTGGTCGATATGGTAGTGACCATCCTTCACAGAGATGTGGACAGCGGTGGTGTCGCCAAAGAGGTTGTGCATATCGCCGAGGATTTCCTGGTAGGCACCTACGAGGAACACGCCGAGGTAGTAGTTCTCGTTGCGCTTCAGCGCGTGGACAGGCAGCGAGTGCGACTGGTGGCGGTTGGTGGCGAAGTTGGCTATCTTTCCGTCGGAGTCGCAGGTGATGTCCTGTATGGTGGCGTTGCGTGTGGGACGCTCTTGCAGACGCTGGATGGGCATGATGGGGAATACCTGGTCGATGGCCCATGAGTCAGGCAACGACTGGAACAGCGAGAAGTTACAGAAGTACTTGTCGGCCAGCAGCTTGTCGATGTTCATCAGCTCCTCCGGCACGTGCTTGAGGTTCTTGGCCAGCGCATGGATCTCATGGCAGACGCTCCAATACATTGCCTCAATCTCAGCGCGCGTCTTCAGGTCTACAATGCCATGAGAGAAGAGGTCGAGCACCTCTTCGCGTATCTGCTCGGCGTCGTGCCAGTCTTCAAGCACGTTGCGTGGCGACAGGTTGTCCCATATCTCGTAGAGGTCCTTTACCAGCTGGTGAGAGTCGGCGTCGGGCTCGAACTCCTCGGGCATCTCAGGCAGTGAGGCCGTCTCCAGCACGTCGATGACCAGTACGCTATGGTGGGCCGCCAGCGAGCGTCCACTCTCAGTAATCAGGTTGGGGTGGGGTATGTCGTTCTTGTTGGCAGCCTCTACGAAGGTGTAGATACAGTCGTTGACATACTCCTGGATGGAGTAGTTGACACTACTCTCAGAGGACGGAGACCGCGTGCCGTCGTAGTCGACGCCCAGGCCACCGCCACAGTCGACGAAATCGACGTTGTAGCCCATCTTGTGCAGCTGGACATAGAACTGTGACGCCTCGCGCAGGGCCGTCTGTATGCGGCGTATCTTTGTAATCTGCGAACCAATGTGGAAATGGATGAGGCGCAGACAGTCACGCATATCCTTCTTGTCAAGAAGCTCGAGGGCTTCCAGCAGCTCGGCACTCGTCAGTCCGAACTTCGAGGCGTCGCCACCGCTCTCTTCCCACTTGCCGCTACCGCTGGAGGCCAGTTTTATGCGGATGCCGATGTTCGGACGCACATTCAACTGCTTCGCTACGCGGGCAATGATGTCGAGCTCGTTCAGCTTCTCGACGACGATGAAGATGCGCTTGCCCATCTTCTGGGCCAGCAGGGCCAGTTCGATGTAGCTCTCGTCCTTGTAACCATTGCAGACGATGATGGAGTCGCTCTGGCACTGTACGGCAATGACGGCGTGCAGCTCAGGCTTCGAACCCGCCTCAATGCCAAGGTTGAACTTGCGGCCGTGCGAGATAATCTCCTCGACGACGGGCTGCATCTGGTTTACCTTGATGGGGAACACCACGTAGTTCTCGCCTTTGTATTCGTACTCCTCGGCGGCCTTCTTGAAACAGCTCCACGTCTTCTCGATACGGTTGTCGAGAATATCGGGGAAGCGCAACAGCACGGGTGCCGTCACGTCGCGTAGCGACAGTTCGTCCATCACTTCGCGCAGGTCAATCTTCGTACCGTCCTTACAGGGTGTCACGAAGACGTTACCCTCGTCGTTGATACCGAAGTAGCTGGTTCCCCAGCCATTGATGTTGTAGAGCTCCTTGGAGTCCTCAATGGTCCATTTCTTCATAGTTGGTTTTTTATGGGTCTTATGGGGCCTATGGGCCTCATGGGTTTTATAGTGACAGGAGGGCGCGTATGCGCTCCACACTGATGTTGATCTTGTCGTAGTTGTCGAGCACGCTGACGTCGAGCACGTGTTGCGCCTTGTTGTAGTAGGGCTCGCGCTCCTTCAGGTGTTCGGTGATATAGGCGATGAGCTCCTCGGGCGTCTTGCCTTTCAGCAACGGACGTTCCACCTTTCCCATCAGCAGGTGCTTGTACAGCACTTCGGGCGTAGCCTTCAGGTATATGACGTCGCCCTGCTGGTTCAGATAGTCCATGTTGTCGAAGAAGCACGGCGTGCCACCACCACAGCTGATGATGACATTCTCGAACTCGGCCACCTCGTGTAGCATGTTGTATTCTATCTGTCGGAAGCCCTCTTCACCCCGTTCGGCAAAGATTTGCGACACCGTCTTGCGCATGCGGCTCTCGATATACCAGTCCATATCGTAGAACATCATGCCCGTAGCCTTTGACAGCGCCTTGCCCACGGTGGTCTTGCCGGAGCCCATGTAACCTATGAGAATGATGCGTCTCATTTCTCGGTCTTCTTGATGATGGCCATGCACTCGTCGTATCTCAGCTCGTCGGCTTTGGCGTGCAGGTTCTTCGGCAGGCGGTAGTTCTTGCCGTCGTAGACCAGATAGGGACCATAGCGGCCGTTGAGCACTTCGAGCTTGTCGTCCTCGATGAAGATCTTCAGGTGTTTCTTGTTGTCCTGCTCACGCTTTGCCTTGATGAGTGCCACGGCCTCTTCGAGAGTGATGGCCATGGGGTCGGTATCCTTGGGCAGCGAGGTGTATTTCTTCTGGTGCAGGATATATGGTCCGAAGCGTCCGGCGCCGATGGTCACAGTGCTACCCTCGAAGTCGCCCAGGGTGCGCGGCAGCTGGAAGAGCTCCAGTGCCTCGTCGAGTGTCAGCGTCTCCATGCTCTTGTCGCTGGGCAGTTGTGCAAACAGCGGCTTGTCCTTATCCTCGGCAGAGCCTATCTGTACCACGGGTCCGAAGCGGCCAATCTTCACGAAGACGGGACGTCCGCTCTTGGGGTCATTGCCCAGCTGGCGCTCGCCAGCCTTATGCTCCTGACGGGCATTCATGGTTTTCTCGACAGTAGGCTCGAATTTCTTGTAGAAGTTCTTCAACATGGTGGTCCATGTCTCGCCACCCTCGGCAATCTTATCGAAGTTCTGCTCGACCTTGGCGGTGAAGTTATAGTCCATGATGGTGGGGAAATACTGCATCAGGAAGTCGTTGACCACGCTGCCAATGTCGGTAGGCAGTAGCTTACCCTTGTCAGAGCCGGCCATCTCGGTGCGTTCCTTCTGGGTGATGACCTTACCCTTCAGCGTATCGATGGTGTAGCTGCGCTCTTCGCCCTTCTTGTCGCCTTTGTGCACATATTCACGCTGCTGGATGGTCGAAATGGTGGGGGCGTAGGTAGAAGGACGTCCGATGCCCAGCTCTTCGAGCTTGTGAACCAGCGAGGCCTCGGTATAGCGCTGTGGTCCCTGGCTGAAACGCTCAGTAGCCTGTATCTCGCGACGAGTCAGCTCCATGCCTTTCTTCATAGGCGGCAGGATGCGGCTCTCTTCGTCTTGCTGATCATCATCGTCAACAGATTCGCGATAAACCTTGATGAAACCGTCGAACTTCACCACTTCGCCTTGGGCGACGAAGAGAGAAGAGGTGGTAGAGGGCTTGATTTCCACTGTGGTCTTCTCAATTTCGGCATCGGCCATCTGTGAGGCAATGGTGCGCTTCCAGATGAGTTCGTAGAGCTTGCGCTCCTGAGCCGTGCCCTCAATCTCCATGCGGTCCATATAGGTAGGACGGATGGCTTCGTGGGCCTCCTGGGCACCCTTCGAGCTGGTGTGATACTGGCGTACCTTCGAGTACTCCTCGCCATAGAGCTTGGTGATCTCCTCCTTGCTGGCATTGATACACAGCGCAGAGAGGTTTACGGAGTCGGTACGCATATAAGTGATCTGTCCGTGTTCATACAGATGCTGGGCAACCATCATGGTCTGCGAGACGGTGAAGCCCAGTTTGCGGGCGGCTTCCTGTTGTAGCGTCGACGTGGTGAAGGGAGGTGCCGGCGTGCGCTTAAGCGGTTTCTTGCTGACGCTGCTGACGGTAAACGTTGCCTCCTTGCACTGCTCCAACAGCTGAAGGACCTCGTCGTGGGTCTTCAGGCGCTGGGCCAGCATCGCCTTGACCTCGCTTTGCGAACCGTCGGCATTGGTGATGGCAAAGGTAGCAGCCACGCTATAGTATGGTTCGCTTTGGAAAGCCTGTATCTCACGCTCACGTTCGACGATAAGACGTACGGCAACGCTCTGTACACGACCAGCCGACAGGGCGGGCTTGACCTTACGCCACAGGACGGGCGACAACTTGAAGCCTACCAGACGGTCGAGCACACGGCGGGCCTGCTGGGCGTTCACCAGGTTCATGTCAATGTGACGCGGTGTTTCGATAGCCTTGAGGATGGCCGGTTTGGTAATTTCGTGGAACACGATACGGTTGGTATGCTCCTCGTCCAGTCCGAGCACCTCACACAGGTGCCATGAGATAGCCTCTCCCTCGCGGTCTTCATCGGATGCGAGCCATATCTTCTCAGCCTTCTGGGCATTGTTTTTCAGTTCCTTGACGAGTTTCTCTTTCTCTTCAGGAATCTCGTATTCAGGTTCGAGCGTAGTGGTGTCGATGCTCATCTCCTTTTTCTTCAGGTCACGGATATGTCCGTAGCTCGACATCACCTTATAGTCGTTGCCCAGGAATTTCTCGATGGTTTTGGCCTTGGCAGGCGACTCTACGATTACCAAATTCTTTTGCATGGTTTTACCTTTTTACTTCTTTTCGGTTTAAAATTTATTCGTTTGGGCGGCAAAAGTACGCAAAAGTTTTGGTTACACCTTATATATATAGTAGTTTTTTAGTATTCTTAACGTTTCGACAGGAAGCGGAGGGGGAGATTAAAGACAACTTCTTTAAAATAACCTTCACTCCCAATGATCCGTGCGGAACGGGAAAAGGGGGAGGTTGGCGGCGTTCTTTACATTGCCAAGCAGGAAGTTGCGGAAGCAGTAGCGCACGGCTACGGGGTTGGGGACCTCAGGACTGCTGACACTGATGCCCTCGTCCCAATAGTTGCCGCCAGGGCGCCAGAAGTGGCGGGCTGTAGCGGGGTGGAACACACGGTCTTCGCCTGCAATCTCGAAGCCCTCAATCATCTCGTAGGGCGCGTCAGCGTGGTAGTTGTCTTGTAGGTGGATGAGTATGGCACCGTCTTTGACCATCATATCTTTATAGGTAGAACTCTTGTAGAGCACCTGTTCGAAACCGTAGTCGCGGTGTAGCGCCGTCCACGCCAGGCGCTCACCCACCTGTCGCTTCTGCGTGGGGTGTATCTGGGTGGTCTCGTAGGGATAGACCAGGTCGTTGGTGCATACCAATGAGCTGTTGGGAATGATCTGTGCGGCACGCAACTGCTGTTCGCGTAGCAGGGCACCACTCAGGCCGTTCACGTCGTCGCCGTCATAGGCGTAGGGGGCTATCTGTACGAAGTAGAATGGCAGTTCGCCTAAGCGGAACTGCTGGCGCCACTGCTCTACCAACAGCTTCAGGCGCTCAGAGTACTGGTTGTCTGGGTCGCCGATGTTCGAGCAGCCCTGATAGAACAGAATGCCCTTGACGGTATAGTTCAGGATGGGGTTGAACGTGCCGTTGCCCCACAGCAAGGCACGTAGGTAGTCCTGGTCGGGTTTGAAGTTGACGATACCCATCGTGTCTGTCGGCTCTTGGGTATATTTCTGCAGGTTCTCCTTTGTCAGCCAGCTTTCTACGCGCGAACCACCCTTGTTGGCCTCTATCAGTCCGATGGGAATGTCGAGGGCCTGGTGCATGACACGGGCAAAGAAATAACCCGTCGCCGAGAAGTCGCTAACGGTCTTCGGCGAACAGTCGACCCACTTGGTGTCGGCATCTTCCTGGGGCTCCATACGCATGATGCTGGGAATCTTGGCACTGCGTACGCCAGCATGCTGGGCGGCATCAATCACCACCGAGTTGTAGTCTTCTACGGGACAACCCCAGAAACCCTTGACGGGCATCTCCATATTCGACTGGCCGGCACATACCCACACCTCACCGGCGAGTACGTTGTTGATGGTCACCTTGCCGTCACCATCGTCAAAGGTGATGGTCAGCGGAGTGTAGGAGGCCGCAGGCGACTTCACCGTCAGCAGCCAGCGGCCATGGTCGTCAGCTTTGGCTACTGACTTCTGCTTCGACCACGACGTCGTGGCCACCACCTTGCTGTCGGGTTGGGCCCATCCCCATAGGCGGACATCCGTCTGTTGCTGGATAATCATGTTGTCGCCGACCAGATGAGGCAGTCGTACTTTGGCTTGAGTGCCGCAGACATAAAGTGTCCATACGGCCAGTGTGAGGAGTAGTCTATTCATTGCTTTTAAAGTTTTTGTTGTAATAATGGTGCAAAGATACGATTTTTTTGTACCTTTGCAAACAACAAAACCAATAAATTATGAAGAGAGTATTGTTTTTTGCCGTGATGTTGCTGTCGCTGTCGGCAGCAGCCCAGAAACCAATAGAGATGAATCTGTGGCCTGAAGGTCCGAAAACCAATAATGGCGACCCGACGGATATGGCGAAGGTGTGGGTCTATCTGCCTGACGAGAAAAAGGCAACGGGACGAGCCATCGTGTGTTGTCCCGGTGGAGGCTACCAGCATCTGGCTATGGACCATGAGGGCCACGACTGGGCACCGTTCTTCAATGGGCAGGGTATTGCGCTCATTGTGCTGAAATACCGTATGCCTCATGGCGTCTGGCAGGTGCCTGCCGAAGATGCCGAGGAGGCTATGCGACTGGTGCGTCATAACGCCAAGAAGTGGCATATCAATACCAAGGATGTCGGCATTATGGGCTTCTCGGCCGGTGGTCATCTGGCATCTACCGTAGCCACCCATGCCTCTGGTGATGCCGCTCCTAATTTCCAGATACTGTTCTACCCCGTTATCTCAATGGATCAGGGCATCACCCATCAGGGTTCGCGCAACAACCTCTTGGGCAAGAAACCTAAGCGTAAGCTGGTGAACGAGTATTGTAATGAACAACACATCGGTCACCATACGCCGCGTGCCTTTCTGGCACTGGCCCATGATGACCGAGTGGTCGTTCCAGTCAATAGTCTGAACTATTATGAGGAGTTGTACGCCAACAAAGTGCCGGCGTCGCTACATATCTATCCTACAGGCGGTCACGGCTTTGGCATTCGCCAGTCGTTTGAGTACCACTTCGAGATGATGCTTGACCTGAAGGCCTGGTTGCACAGCTTTTAGAGCAGGTTCTTGATGGCCTGGTCCAGATCCTTGATGGTCTGTGTGCGACCTACGATATTGTTGCCGCGGTCAATCAGGAAGAACTCAGGCACACCCTGCAGGTTGTAGAGCGAGAGGGTCGGCGACTGCAGACCATCCTCTTCGCGGACGCTGATCCACGGCAACTGTGCCGTCTGCTGCTTCCAGAAATGTTCGTTGGGGTCAAGGCTGACCTGATAGATCTCCAATCCCTGTGCGTGGTATTTGTTGTAGAGCTCGCGGAGCATCAGTATGCGTGTCGGCGAGTCATTGGTAGCAAAGACGTGGAAGTCGAGCAGTACCACTTGCCCCTTTAGGTCTGTCAGATGGCGTAGGCGACCCTTGTTGTCGCGTAGCGGCAGGTCGATAACGCCTGTTGTCTGTACCTTGTCAGCATCGATGGTTGCTGCACGTTCTGCCTCTGCAATACGAACGTTGCGCATGCCTTCCAGAGCAATATTGTGCAGGTTGGCACCACGCTCAGCATTAGGATAGTAGGTGTCCCAACTGGTGGCTACGGCAGCAAAGGCCTTGATATCGTCCTTGTCGTTACGTGGATTGAAGAGCAGCATGTTGCCTAATGTCTGGAACAGGGCGAAGTAGGCATAGGGTTTGTTGGGCTCTTTGAAGATGTAGTTAGCCTTCACATCTTCCTTATAGCGGTTGATCATCTGCAGAATGCTGTCGTTGGTCTGCTTGACGGTCAGCTGTTCGTCCTCGCTGACGGCAATGGCGCGCTGTTGCAGGTCAATCTGCTTGAGAGCCAGCTCTTTGATTTTTAGACAGTTGTCTGAACCTTCAACCTCATACTTTGTGGCCATCTGCGGATACTGGGCACGTACGGTCACCGTCTCGGTAGAGTCTATCGAGAGGTTGATGATCTGGTCGCTGATACGCAGGCGGTAGAACTCGGGTGCTTCTTGGGCGGCACCGCTGAAACTGAAGGCACCATCCTCGTCCAGACGTACAGAGTCAATGACGCTGATGTCCTCGATTCCCACGTTCTCCAGATAGAGCAACGAGTCCTTGGCGTTGGTGATGTTTCCCTCTACGTGAAACTTCTTTTCTGTGCACGAAGCCATAGCAAGTACGGCCAGTGCAAACAATAGATATTTCTTCATTATTGATGCGAATATTGTTATTTTGGCTGCAAAGGTACACCTTTTTTACTAAAAAACAATAATTATCGGTAGGAATATTCGTTTATTATTATAATAATGTGTACCTTTGCGCCCGCAAAAAGGGTTTTGCGGACGCGAAGGCAGGCTACATCTCAGCATAAAGCGAGCTTTCTGCATTCGGTTTGCACTGCCTTTGTCGCAGTATTTTTATTTTTAGATGTTTTAATTTTAAGATGAACGTAATTACGAAAAGTATTCAGTTGCCTGATGGAAGAACCATCACAATTGAGACCGGGAAAGTGGCAAAGCAGGCCGATGGCAGTGTGATG